>JADKBB010000067.1 GCA_016715195.1 Candidatus Villigracilis proximus | reverse complement strand
CTTACACCACAATACTAACCAGCTTGCGGTTCGCCACGATCACCTTGCGTGGCTCCTTGCCTTCCAAAAACTTCTGGACGGTCTCACTCGCCAGCGCCGCAGATTTGATCTCGTCTTCGGTTGCTTCAGCTGGGACAACGACTCTATCGCGCACCTTGCCGTTGATCTGAACAGGCAGCTCGATGGAATCTTCCTTGTGGCAGCTTCGTCCACGGCCGGCCAGGCTGGTTGTGGACCGAATACGGCTTGCCCAAATGTGCCCACAATTCCTCAGCAATGTGCGGTGTGACAGGAGCCATCATCTTCAAATAGATTTCCTGTGCTTCCTTCCACTCGTCACTGCCGGCAGCGCCCGCTTCACGCGCCTTGTACATTTCGTTCATCAATTCCATCAGGGATGAAATGATCGTGTTGAATTCAAAATTCTCGAAGTCACGAGTCACCTTGCGCAGAGTCTGGTGAACCTTTCGGCGCAGATTCTTCTTCACCTCGTCCGAGGCAGTTTATCCGTTTCACCATCCGCTGCTGAGTCAGTGAACAAAGTCCAGACCCGCTTCACCCAACGCACAGCTCCTTCAATGCCTTGCGAGTCCCAGGGCGCGCCCATTTCCCAACGTGCAAAGAACATGATGTAAGCGCGCACACTGTCCGCACCGTATTTGTTCACCAGCACATCCGGCGCGATCACGTTGCCCTTACTCTTCGACATCTTATCGCCGTCTTCGCCCAGCACCATGCCTTGATTACGCAATTGCATCATCGGCTCATTGCCTTTGACAATGCCCGCGTCACGCAGCGCCTTGTGGAAGAAACGTGTGTACAGCAAATGCATGGTGGCGTGTTCAATGCCGCCCGTGTAGGTGTCAACGGGCATCCAGTAATCGTATTCGGCAGGGTCAAACGGACCCTTGTCATATTTGGGTGACAGATAACGCAGGTGATACCACGATGAGCACATGAAGGTATCCATCGTGTCGGTCTCGCGTGTGGCGGGGCCGTTGCAGACCGGGCAGGTGGTGTTCTTCCAGGTCGGGTGCAGTTTCAACGGGCTTTCACCAGTCGGGCGCCACTCCACATCCTCGGGCAGTTCCACGGGCAGTTGGTCATCGGGCACAGGGTTCCAGCCGTGAATTTCACAATTGACCATCGGGATCGGCGCGCCCCAATAACGCTGACGCGAGATCAACCAATCGCGATAACGATAGTTGACAGACTCTTTCCCAATGCCCTGCGGTTCGAGCCAATCAATGACCGCGCTGATGGATGGATTCTTTCTTCCTTTTCAGTGTTGACTTTTGTCCCGTTCAAGAAGCACCTGAGTTGACCATGACGCCCGGACCGACATAAGGCGGCTTCCATGGTTGCACCATCGCTTCGGGGCCGCGCTCGGGCTGGATGACCGGTACGATGGGCAGTTCATACTTTTTGGCAAATGCAAAATCGCGTTCGTCATGCGCGGGCACCGCCATAATTGCGCCTGTGCCGTAAGACATCATGACATAATCCGCGATCCAAATTGGAATGCGTTCCTGATTGACAGGGTTGATGGCGTACGCGCCCGTGAACACGCCCGTCTTTTCCTTATCCACTGCGCCGCGTTGAATCTCTGTTTGACGCGCAGCCTGCGCTTTATATTCTGTGACTGCGGCTTTGTTATCAGGCGCGGTGATCTTATCGACCAATGGATGTTCGGGTGAGAAGACCATGAAGGTCGCGCCCCACAACGTATCAGGACGAGTGGTAAAGACGATATCTCGACATCATGATCGCCTTCAAGCCTTTCCTGAATCCCGTTTTCAACGATTCCCACCGGAAGAACTTCGCGCCTTCAGAGCGATCAATCCAATTTGTTTGCAAAGTCTTGACCGTTTGCGGCCAGTCAATGCCGTCGAAGTTCAACAACTCATCGGCATATTTTGTGGCTTTGAAGAACCACTGATCCAAATTCTTTTTGATGACGGGCGTGCCGCAGCGTTCGCAATGACGGTCATCACCCCAGACCTGTTCACGGGCCAAAGTGGTATTGCACTTCGGGCACCAGTCCACGGCCGACATTTTGCGATAGGCCAATCCGGCTTTATATAACTGAATGAAGAACCACTCCGTCCACTTGTAATATTCAGGGGAAGCAGAAACCGCCTCACGCTCCCAATCGAACATCGCGCCCATCGAACGCATCTGCTTGCGCATCCGCTCGATATTTTGGAAGGTGCGCTTCATCGGGTGGATGCCGTCTTTGATCGCCGCATTCTCAGCGGGCAGACCGAACGCATCGAAGCCCATCGGGAACAACACGTTGTAGCCCTTCATCCGCATGTAACGCGCGCGCGCATCAGACGGAGTCATCGCATACCAGTGACCGATGTGCAAGTCACCGCTGGGGTAGGGCAGCATGGTCAACGCGTAATGTTTGGGTTTGCTATGATCAATCACCGAACGGTACAACTGATCTGCATCCCATTTATCCTGCCACTTCTTTTCAATGGTCTGTGGAGAATAGGATTTGTCCTGACGTGGTTTTTCTTCTTTGGCAGAAAGGTTCTCTTTTCACTGGCAGACGATCGCCTTTGGTTTGTCTTCCACAGAGATAACGGCTTTGGCGGGTTTGGGCCAACCACCACAGCTGCAATCTTTTCAGGAACCACCTTGAATCGCTTTGCTCTTTGGCGCAGCTTTCTTCGCCTTGACAGAAGTTTTCGCGGCAACGGGTTTCTTTCCCGCAACTTTCTTTGCGGCAACCTTTTTCGCAACTACCTTCTTTGCGACGGCTTTCTTTGCAGTGCTCTTCGCTTGCGGTGCCTTCTTTGCGGGACAGCCTTGGCTTCCCTTTCCGCGTGGGTCACAGTATTCATGGCCTCAATGGCTTTCACTACTTTCTTTGCACTTACAGTTGATTTCTTTTTGGAGCCGCTTTTTTCTTGGTTTCAGTTTTCTTTGTTGTAGCCATTCTTACCTCATCAAATTAAGTTTCATTATCAACAGACTTTTAACTTTCGACCTTTGACTTACCCCATACCAAGGAGGCACAGAAGCAAAGGTCCCTGCTTCCAAAAAATCATTTTGCTCATAATTGCTTTCATCATAGGCCTCCTTCTCAATTTTTACAATGGGTCATGAAAGCGCACGGACTTGACCAACTTAAACAAAAAATCCTTCATCCACAAATAGGGACGAAGGACGCTGTGCGCTCCGCGGTACCACCCAAATTACGTTAGATAACTAACGTCACTTTGTTGCTGTAACGGGCTTTCCCGTCATCGACTACCCGCGGATTTATCGCGTTTCACCGATGAAGTCTCTCTTGCGAGGAACAGGCGAGTTCGGTCTTAAGTGTCCCGTTGACACTGGTGCTGGGCTTCCACCTCACTTTCCCAACTCGCTGACGGGTGACCTACTACTCCTGCCATGACTTTGTAAAAAGGGCAGGTATTTCTACCTGCCCCTACATTATGGTGGACCCAGAGGGATTCGAACCCTCGACCTTCTCAATGCCATTGAGACGCGCTCCCAACTGCGCTATGGGCCCATATGTAAACTAATTTTTTAGCAGTGAACATTGAAAAAAAATTTTCGTTCACTGTTCGCTGCCCAGTGGACCTGAGGGGATTCGAACCCCTGGCCTCCTCAGTGCGATTGAGGCGCGCTCCCAACTGCGCTACAGGCCCTTTCGATAAGGCGAAGCGTATTCTACCTGAGGCGTTTGGGAATGTCAATGCAAAACGGAGTAAAAAAGGGGCTATTCCAAGGCAGAAAACCTTTAAGCGAATTTCGCGAAAAGCGCATTTAACGTTAACTTTGCAGACGACCTTGAAGGTTGTCCCTCGTCCTTCACCCTCAGACTCGGCCCAGATCTTCCCGCTCTGCGCTTCGATCAGTCCCTTTGAAATGGTGAGACCGATCCCAAGGCCGCCGTAGTGACGTGTGTTCGGCGGTTCGATCTGGTAGAACTCTTCAAATACTTTCTGCAGTTTATCAACTTGAATACCAATGCCATGATCCTGGATCCAGATCATCACTTGTTTGCCCTGATCGACTGCGCCGATCACGATTCCGCTTTTTTCAGGGGAGAAGCGAATGGCATTATTTAGCAGGTTGACAATGGCAAGCGTGGTCTTTTCGGCATCGACGTTCACAAAGATGGGATCCTCTTGAAAAGCGAGGACCAGCTGCAGGTCACGCCGGGCGGCGGTGTATTTGATCTCATCCAATGCAAAGTTTAAGATATCCTGCACTGCGATCTTCATCTGCCGCATTTCCATGCCATCGGTTTGGAGCAGGGTCAGGTTGTTCATCTGATCGAGCAGGGAGCGCATTTGTGATGCCGCACCAAGCACCTGATTGGCGTGGTCGGTTGATTCTCCGCGCGCGCTTTCCTGCAGGAAGGTTGCGTAGCCGATGATGATGCCGAGCGGTGTTCGCAACTCGTGGGAAGCAAGAGAAAGGAAATTGCTTTTGATCTGATTGGTGACTTTAACTTTTTCCAGCGCTTGTTGTGTGGCTCGTAATAAACGCGCGTTGTTGATCGCGATCGCGGCATGCGCAGCGGTGACGGAAAGAATCGCCACATCGCTCTCAGTGAAACTGCCTCCGCGTTTGTTGACCGCTTCGAGCACGCCCATCGTTCTATCTTTGATCGGCATGGGCACGCCGAGCAGTGTGTCTATTTTAAATTTGATGTGATCAGAAACGGGGGAGAAGTGACGCGGGTCCTGTTCGGCGTTGTTGAGGATCAGCGGCTGGTTGGTGCGGAAGATTGTCCCGGCGAGACTGCTGTCGATCGGAACAGGAATCTCTGCCAGTTGGGCGGGATCCGAGCCGGTGGCGGCGGCAAAGTAAAGGCGTGGATTCTTTTCATCGTAGAGCAAAATCGATGCGGCTTCACAATCCAATAATTCTGTGGCGGTGGCGGTGATGAGTTGCAGCAAGGCATCGAGGTCCAGCGTGGAGTTGAGTGTGACGCTTAACTCCACCAGTCGCAGTAAAAGTTTTTCGCGGCCCTCAAGATTTGTCAGTTGTCCGGTTTTTGAAGGTGTATTCATAGGGATAGTGTACAGGGATTTATAAGTGAATTCAAGCCCCAATAGTCCGGTATATTTAAAGATCGACAGGTGAAAGGGGGAGTCTTTCACCTGTCGATTGCTTACCTTGCTGAGATGGAGAATTTATTTATGGGGCGGTGGTTTGTGTAGGAGGAACCGGTTGATCGCCGGGGCGGTCACCGTGCGGGCCGCCGAAACCGAAGCCGGGGCCATCAAGATAACCTTTGTCGAGACCTTCCAAAAGCCAGTCGGCTTTGGCCTGAGTGATGCTTCCATCAGCTACACCGGCTTCGATGCGTGCGCGCATTTCAACAGCATGTGCGGCGCTGATCGCATCCTGCACATCTTGAATGTCCACGCCGGCAGTGGTTGCCAACTCTTCAAGAGTCTTGCCTGCTTTCAGTGCGGTGGAGAGTTCGTCAGTGGTCATGCCGAGCACGGATGCCGCTGCGGCCAACTCGGTTTCGCCCATGCCGGGTCCGCCGTGACCGCGGCCTTTATCGGGCTGCCCGGTTGTGGTCGTTGCGGGCGGCGTGCCTTCCTGTGCATAGGCTGTCGTGACGCTCACCGCGCCGAATAACATCGCAACCGCCAGGAGTCCGCCGATCAGGATTGAAATTTTCTTTTTCATATTTTTACACCTCTTTATATTTTTTGGCTGGAGCGCCTCCAACCTTCCCTTATGATATTTGAGGTGTGTAATCGGGATGTGACCAGCTTATATGGAAATTGTGTGGATGAAAAACTCTATTTTTCACTTGACCTTCCTCCACTCTCTAGTCCTACAATCTGACTGATTACACGCTTCTCACTTTAATTCCAAACCTGATTCTATTTCTCAAAGGAGAATTTCCCATGCCCGATTATTTGTTCCGTGGTTCGCTTGAAAACTTGACCCCGATGTTTATAAATTAACCCAGCTCGAAGCGGAGCGGCAGTATCGCAAGTTGATATTGATCGCTTCTGAATCAACTGCTCCAATGGCTGTGCGTGAGGCGTTGTCTTCTGCGTTCCAGAATATCTACGCCGAAGGCTATCCCGATGAAGATACGCGCTGGATGGATGACGAAGAGATTTTGGATTATTCCGAACGCCTCGGCAATTACCGCCGCAACAGTGACCCGCGCTATTACAAGGGCGTGGAATATGCCGACACAGTAGAAGCGCTCGCCCGCCGACGTGTGGCGCAGACCTTCGCCGCGAATGGAATTACTGCCGACCAAATTTTTGTCAACGTGCAAGCCTTATCCGGCGGACCTGCCAACAATGCGGTCTATCAGGCTTTGCTTAATCTTGGCGAAACCGTGATGGGACTCAACCTCCTGCACGGCGGACATCTCTCGCATGGTTCGTCAGTGAATAGAAGCGGCAAGTGGTTCAAGGCTGTACATTACACGATTGACGCAAATGAGAAAATTGATTATGACGCCGTGCGCGCATTGGCTTTGGAAAACAAACCCAAGCTGATGATCGCCGGCTATTCATCGTATTCATTTGTGCCTGATTGGAAAAAGTTCCGCGAGATCGCTGACGAAGTCGGCGCGTATTTCCTCGCGGACATTTCGCACATCGGTGGGCTTGTGGCGGCGGGCGTGGTGCCTTCGCCCATCGGACATGCGCATGTGGTCATGTCCACTACGCATAAATCGATTGACGGCCCGCGCGGTGCGGTGTTGATGACAACGGATGCGGCCATTGCGAAGAAGATCGACAAAGCCGTCTTCCCTGGTGAACAAGGCGGCCCGCATGTGAATGTGTTCGCGGCGCTTTCATTGACCTTCAAATTAACACAGACTGCGCAATTTAAAAAATTACAGGCACAGACTTTGAAAAATGCAAAAGCCATGGCTGACCAGTTCACCAAGCGCGGACTGCGTGTCCCGTTCGGCGGCACGGATACCCACCTCGTCAATGTCGATTGCACCAGCATTGTCGGTGAGGACGGAACCAAACTGAGCGGTGACCAAGCCTCGCGCATTTTGGACATTGTCGGTGTGGTGGTCAATCGCAACACGATTCCGGGTGACAAGAATTCAATGGATCCATCAGGCATTCGCCTCGGCACGCCGTGGATCACCCAGCGCGGATTTGACGAGAAGAAGACTCGCCAACTGGCAGACATCATGGCAGATGTGTTGATCGCATGTGCGCCACACGCCGTGGATACGGTCAAGAAAGGCAAACAGCGCCGCGCAAAGTTGGACTTCAATGTGTTGAATGAAGCCAAGTTGAAGATCCGCAAATTAGCGACTTCGGCAGGTATTGACTTCAAGCCGACCAAGAACGGCTATCCTCATTTTTATTACATCGACGATAAATCCTAGCCTCCCCAAAAGGGGCGGGACAAAATGCGGTGTACGAATTGAGCGGACAACGCATTCGTCAGGTGTTGGATTTTGCGGTGTCTTCTGATCTGTGTGCATTGAAGAAGGGCAAGACACAGGTCACATCGATTGCAACTCCCAAGGGTGCAGTGAAGGGCGTGTTGAATAACGTGGACCGGCACGTATTAATTGCAAGTGCCTGTTGCAAAAGAGCCTCGGCAGTGGCGACATGGCTGCGCGATCTTTCGGATGGATATACATCGTTCAACTTGGATGGCACGAAAGATTTCAGCGCGAAGCGAATGCCCGGGCCGTTTGTGGTGAATGAAGAAAAGCCAAAGTTGCTCAGGTGACGGAACCGGCGTCGATGGTGAGTAAACCCTGGTTCATCGGAGACCAGCCCACAGTTAAAGAAAGAGGCGCTGCCGCCCTTCGAGTGGAATGAAGCTGAAGGCGAGTTAAAGAAAACAGCGTTGAATCAAGCCCATCGAGATTTGGGCGGCAGAATGGTCCCATTTGCTGGTTGGGAAATGCCTGTGCAGTACACGGGGATTTTTGAGGAGCACCTTGCCACACGCAATGCGGCGGGGCTGTTCGATGTTTCGCACATGGGCGTGTACGATGTGCGCGGCGCGGATGCGGCTTCGTTCCTCGATACGGTCTGCGGCAATGACTGCGGCGGACTGCAGCCGGGCGAGTCTTTGTATTCGCACTTCCTGACCCCCGATGCGGACGTGATCGATGACACGCTCATCTATCGCCGCGGCTGGGACAATTATCTCGTGGTCGTGAACGCGTCGAACGATGACAAGGATCGCACATGGCTCGAAAGCGTGCGCGATGGCGCAGTGAAAATTGACAACGGCCGACCGTGGGCGCGGACGTATGGCTACCAAGCGGACATCCGCAACCTGCGCGACCCGAAATCTGGCAATGAAATGCGTGTGGATATTGCGTTGCAGGGGCCGAAGAGCCGCGACGTGTGCTATCCATGGGCGTGGACGATGCGACCCGCGCGCGCATTATGAAGTTGAAGCGCACTGAGTTGTGCGACGCGGTGGTTGGCGGATTTGACTTAATTGTTTCTCGCACGGGCTACACAGGCGAGAAGATGGCCTTTGAATTATTCGTCCACCCCGAACGCGCCGTGGATTTTTGGAACGCGGTCTTGAAGGCTGGCGAGGCAGTTCGGCGTGAAAGCCATCGGCTTGGGCGCAAGAGATTCTTTGAGAACCGAAGCAGGCTTGCCGTTGTACGGTCACGAAATGGGACTTGGCTCTGGCAAATTTGACGGCAGAGATTTGGGCGTAGCGGAAGGCGGATTTGGTTCCTACGTCAAACCGTACAAGCCGTGGTTCATCGGGCGCGATGCCTACGTGGCGCGCGAGAAAGAACGCAAGGGCGGCGTCATCCGCTTCACCTTCGATGACCAGCGCGTCCGCATGGCGCACAACGGCGACCCCGTGGTGAACGCCAACGGCGAACGCATTGGCTTCGTCACCTCCTGCGCCATTGATGGTCAGCGCTTCATCACAGGTCAGGCGTATTTGAATTTTGAGTATGCCAAGGAAGGCACACCGATTTTGATT
>JADKBB010000066.1 GCA_016715195.1 Candidatus Villigracilis proximus | reverse complement strand
CGAGTGACAGGAACAAGGTCAATGCGCTGGCGACGTAAAAGAATTGCACACCTCGCGCACCCTGTTCTGCAATGGCGGTCAGTACTCCTGATGTAGGCACGACCCAT
This sequence comes from Candidatus Villigracilis proximus, assembly GCA_016715195.1. Classification (GTDB taxonomy): domain Bacteria; phylum Chloroflexota; class Anaerolineae; order Anaerolineales; family Villigracilaceae; genus Villigracilis; species Villigracilis proximus. The sequence continues at coordinate 21,697 of JADKBB010000066.1, read as the reverse complement.
TGCATGGAGTGATAAAAGACGACAGCCAGAATCGCAAACCCTCTTAGTGCGTCAATATAATCGTATTTGGTGATCGGGGTATCTTTCATCAATAGTTGACCTGATCCATACGGCGGGTGAACTGCGCGGCCTGTCGTTGAATTTGAAAATTATAGCATAGAGATTTTTGGATATTTTTTAAGCCTGACAGTCACAGGGTGGGGAAAATCAGAAAGCCAATTATGCGTCTGTCAGCCTGAGTCACAGTTAGGGAATGATGGGCTGTCCTTAAGTCTGTTCTGCGCGATGAGGGTTTTTAATTCCGCCATGTTTGCGAAGGGAATCGCGCCCGCCTCCCGTAGGGAGTCTACGGGTGTAAATGCGGCGTGACCGTAGACTCGCATTCCGGCGCGGACGCCTGCGGTGACGCCGAGGATGCTGTCTTCGATCACGATGCAGCGGGCTGGTGGGATGTTGAAGGATTGGGCGGCGGCGAGGAAGACATCGGGGGCGGGTTTGGGATGCGGTAATTCCAGCCCGCTGAAGATGGCTTCGCCGAAGTATTGAGTGAGCCGGGCAATTTTCAGGCGCAGGATGACTTCGCTGCGGCTGCCATTGGATGCGATGCAAACCGGCACGGACAGGCTTTCGATCAGCGCGTGAATATCGGGGAAGGGCTTGAGCTCTTTTTCGGTGAGCACCGCGAGCCGCGAATTAAAGACCGGATAAAAATCTGCGGGCGGGACCCAGTTTAGTTGTTGTGAAGTGGTTTCGAGTCTTTTGTGGATGGCAGCGCCGGAGTACTTCTGAAGATATTCTTCTGCGTTGACCTGGAAGCCGTGTTCTGCGAGCATTTCTACATAGACTTGATTGGCAAGCGGTTCACTGTTGACGAGGACGCCGTCGCAATCGAAAATGACAAGGTCGTAGGATGGGTTTGTATTCATAGGAGCGGGGATTATACATGAATTCCCTGCTCCTATTTTTAATCAACGATGAAAAGCTTTGCACCGCTGCTTGTGTAGGAACGATGCGCTTCGGCATGATCGGCCACTTGATAGCTTGTGCCCGGCGTGAGGGTGAAGGTTCTGCCATCGGCCAGCTCGGTATGTAACTCGCCTTCAATGCAAAATAGGATGTGACCTTTTGAACACCAGTGATCGGCCAGGTATCCGGCGCTGTATTCCACCATGCGCACGCGGACGGTGTCAAATTGCTGGGTGTGCCAGAGTGCGGTTCCGGTTTCGCCTTTGTGTTCGGTGGGGGTGATCTCTGACCAGTCTGTTATTCCAAATGGGATGTTTTTCATTTCCATGTTGGTTTCCTCTGGGTTTCTATTTTCTCTTTGCCATGTATAGCCAGACGACCTGCCCTCTTCTTTTTTGCCGCAGATTTCACAGATGAGCGCGAATTTTTAAAAATCTGTGTGAATTAGCGCAACACCGCACTGGCGCTCGGTCCAAGTGTTCGCGGCAAAGATTTGGGATTTCTTGATATGGCAACAAAATCAAGCAAGGCGTAGATTGGTATGTGCCTTTGTTAATTCATCATGCAAGCGGATCAGGTCGCTGCCTGTGGTGTTTGCTCCGATCTGCTCAATGAATTTACAGACGCTAAAGTTGTGACTCTCTTTTTCGTAGGCTTCGATCCATTGCTCCACTTGCGGGTCGGCCTCACGCGGGAAGTTTACTTTTTGTTTGCGCATCTTGATGCGTGAGGGCTTGGGTGTTAATCTGGCTCTGAAACAATCCTGTTTTACACAGAGGGTTGTGTAAAGAGAATCGCAGTTGAATTCGTTCATTAGTTTTGTCGTGTCAGAGTCACGCGGATCAAAGTCCCTGCCGGTGACGATCACTCTTGCGCCTTGAAAGGTTTCGTACACTCTAAAGCCCAGTCCGCTGTATTTGGAGCCGGACGCAAGTTTTCTGACCATTTCAAATATTTTGGCTTTATCCTGCTGCGGGTCTTTTTTGCTGAACAGGCCGATAAAGCTGGCTTTGGGTTTATCTATATCGAGAATTAATAAGTTGGAAACATTTAAAACTCTGGCCCCGTACCGGTTTCGTGTGATGACCGCGCTGCTGTGAATCTCTTCCAGTATTTCTTCGCGGATCTCCACTTCGTAATCTTCAAAGACACTTCTCTCGCCGTTGATCTTTCGCTCGATCAGTCCCATCTTTTGAGCGGCCTTTTGCGCGGCCTCTTCGAGTGAAAGATTGGAACCTCCATAACAGAGGGTTTCCACGATTTCTCCGTGGATCGAAATTTTTTGCTTGTGAACGCCCAGAATTTATAGAGTTTCATTTTGACTGTCTCCTGTGGCGTGATTATAAGTTGATGTGCAACGCGGCAGGGAAGACAAAAGTCCCATGTTGGTTTAAGGTCAGAAAACCTTTAACGCGAATTTATCGAATGAACGAATTTTGCGAATTTTAATGTGTTAAAAACTTCACGCACGAAGCGTCTGCGCCTGGGTGAAATTCCCCATTAGACCTTCGGAACTCTTTTCCCCGGGGGGGGGGCGGGGGGGGGGAGCCTTTGCCCCCGGGCAAGGAAGGCCGGGGTTTTGCGGCGCAGTGGCGCGGCTTCCCAATCAATGGATAACTCATAGACTTAAATAAATTCCTTTGATAAAGATTGCGAGAACAAAGCCAGCAATGAGCGTTACAAGATTTATCAAAAGGTATTTAAGGAAGCTGATCAACGCGCCTGCTTTTCTTGTCTTGAACAAATAGATTGGAATGGCAAGAAACCAAAGGAAAACAATCCTCCCCCAGACGCGCCGCCCCTGAAGGTGATTTTTATTATCTTCCTTTACCCACCAGGTTATTAACCATATAAATATGATCCCATCCATGAAAGTGAAGGCAGACGGAGTCTCTCTGCTAAAAACAGCATATAAGGTAAGCCAGAAGTTTTGAATAAGAATAAATAAAAAAACAACCGGCGGCGTAATATGTAATTTGTTTGCAAGATTTTTCATTATGTATTTTCCTGTTAGAAATGATGTTTTGAAAATTGCCCAACTAATGAATTGGATTATACTTTGACAGTACCAACCAAAAATCGTCAATCGTAAATCCAAAACTTGTACTGAGCCTGTCGAAGTATCAAAAATCCAAAAATCGGAAATCAAATGACCCAACTCATCGAATGCATCCCCAACTTCTCCGAAGCGCGCCGACCCGAAGTGATAGATCAGATCGTCGCTGCCATTGAATCGGTCAGCGAAGTAAAAATGCTCGACCGCTCCTCTGACCTCGATCACAACCGCACCGTGCTTACCTTTGCAGGCACGCCCGCCGGAGTGGAAGAAGCCGCCTTCCGTGCCATCAAGACCGCATCCGAATTGATCGACCTCAACCAGCACACCGGCGCACATCCGCGCATTGGCGCAACGGATGTTGTCCCTTTTGTGCCGCTGAGTGATGTCAGCATGGAAGAGTGTGTTGCGATTGCCCAAAGGTTGGGAATGCGTATCGGAGGCGAGCTCAGCATCCCCGTCTACTTGTATGAAGCGGCGGCCACTCGCCCCGAACGAGCCAATCTGGAAAATATCCGCAAGGGGCAGTATGAAGGATTGAAAGTCGAAGTTGAAAAAGATCCAAACCGCAAACCTGATTTTGGTCCCGCAAAACTTGGCGCGGCTGGCGCAACCGTCATCGGTGCGCGCAATCCGCTGATCGCCTTCAATGTTTATCTCACCACCGAAGATGTGGATATTGCCAAGAAGATCGCCAAGGCCGTGCGCCAGTCATCGGGCGGACTGCGTTACGTGAAGGGACTCGGTCTGTTGGTGGATGGCCGCGCACAGGTTTCGATGAACCTTACCAACTTCCGCGAAACGCCGATTGCCCGCGTGGTTGAATCTATTCGGCGCGAAGCTCAACGTTACGGCGTGGGAATTCATCACAGCGAACTTGTTGGGTTGATCCCACAGGATGCTTTGGTGGATGCTGCGGTCTGGTACACCCAACTGGATCAATTTGACAAAGAGCAGATTCTTGAATCCAGACTTTTCTCTACGCCCGCCGCAGCCGCATCAGACTCCGCTGATAACGGGTTCTCTTTCATTGAACATTTAGCCGCTCCCACGCCAACCCCTGGCGGCGGTTCTGCCGGAGCCTACGCGGGCGCGATGGGCGCAGGTCTCGTTGCAATGGTTTCTGGTCTGACAATCGGCAAAAAGAAATACGCCGAAGTGGAAGCCGAAATGCAAGCCATTCGCGTCATGGCTGAAAGTTTACGCAAGGAATTAACACAAGCCGTGGACGATGACGCATCATCGTTTGAAGTCTTGATGGTCACATTCAAGATGCCGAAAGATACCGACGAGCAGAAACTTTTGCGCTCCGCCGCCATCGCGCAAGCCACGTTGAACGCGGCGCATGTCCCATTGCACGTGGCTGGCGATTCGATCAAGGTCATGGAGCTTGCTCTGAAATGTGCCAAAGACGCCAACCTCAACGCCATCAGCGACTCGATGTCTGGTTTCGCTATGGCCCGCGCCGCCCTGACCGCCGCCGGTTACAACGTGCGGATTAATATCAACTCCCTCGAAGATAAGTCCCTGGGCGATAAGATGCTAAGTGAACTCGCCGAGCTTGAAGAACGAGCCGACGAACTCGAAAAAGAAATCCGCGCAGTAATGAAATCTCGCGGCGGAATTTAGTCTTATATGGAGTGGAACAGCTTGCTGTTCCACTTTTTTTATAAAAACATAAAACGGCGGCAAGCCGCCTGACTCCATATGATAAAAAGGAAGAGCCGAGTGACGCAATCACCCGGCTCTTCCTTTTTACTTCTCACTTATTACTCGTTACTCAACTCACTACTCTTCCAACGTACTAATATCACCTTCGGGCAATCCCTGCGCTCTGGCTTTCAACACACGACGCATGATCTTGCCGGAGCGGGTCTTGGGTAACTTATCAAGGAACTTCACATCTTCAGGGCGTGCAATGGGGCCCATATGAGTTGCAACATGCTGACGCAATTCCTCGGCCAATTCAGGAGAGGGAGAAAATCCTGAGCGCAGAATTACATAGGTATAAATTGCCTGTCCTTTTACTTCGTGCGCCAACCCGATCGCGGCGGCTTCCGCAACTGCCGGGTGACTCACCAACGCAGACTCAACTTCCGCGGTGCCGAGGCGGTGACCAGAAACCTTGATCACATCATCCACACGGCCAATGATCCAGTAATAGCCATCCGAGTCACGTTTGGCAGAATCACCAGCTGTGTATCTTCCAGGGAATCTTGACCAGTATTGACTTACATAGCGTTCATCATCACCGTAGATCGTGCGCAGCATGGCCGGCCATGGATTCTTCAAGGTCAAATAACCTTCTGTATCATCTGGAACAGGATTCCCTTGCTCGTCAACGATTTCAGCTTCCTGACCGAAGAATGGGCGAGTGCCTGAACCGGGCTTGAGCGGCACCACAGGAGTCGGCGCGATCATAAATGCGCCGGTCTCGGTCTGCCACCAGGTATCCATGATCGGACACTTTTCCTTCCCGATCACGCGGTAGTACCACTTCCATGCTTCAGGGTTGATCGGCTCACCGACAGACCCGAGCAGGCGAAGGGAAGAAAGATCGTGCTTGTTCGGCCACGCTTCGCCGAAGCGCATGAGTCCACGAATGGCAGTCGGCGCTGTGTAGAAGATCGTAATTCCAAAGCGTTCCACAACCTGCCACCAGCGATTCGGATAGGGGAAGGTCGGTCCGCCTTCAAAGAGCATCGAAGTTGCGCCGGCGATCATTGGACCATACACGATGTAGGAATGACCCGTGATCCAACCGGGATCTGCCGTACACCACCAGCGGTCTTCATCTTTCACATCGAAGACATATTTGAGTGTTGAATACGTGCCGACCATGTAGCCGCCGTGCGTGTGCAAAATGGCTTTCGGTTTGCCGGTTGAACCGGATGTGTAAAGAATGAAAAGCGGATCTTCCGCATCGAGGACTTCTGTGGCGCATTTGCCGTTGGCGATTGGAAGTGAGCACAGATCGTGATACCAGTGATCGCGTCCCGCTTCCATATTGACGGGTTGGCCTGTTCGCTTGACGACGATCATATTTTCCACTGACGGGCAGCGCTTGACCGCATCATCTACAATATTTTTTAGCTCAACGACTTTGCCGTTTTGATATGAACCATCGCAGGTAATTACCAATTTGGATTGGCTGTCGTCAATGCGGCCTTGCAGTGAGTCGACAGAGAATCCGCCGAACACCACCGAGTGAATGGCGCCGATCTTGGCGCAAGCCAGCATGGCAAAGACGATCTCAGGTACGCGTCCCATGTAAATAGTGACACGCTCACCTTTTTGAATGCCCATGGATTTAATAATATTTGCCATGCGCGAAACTTCGCGGTTCATGGCGTAATAGGAGAACGTGCGCTCGATCTTGCCGTCTTCTGATTCCCAGATCAAGGCAAGTTGATTTTTGCGATGTGTCTTTAGATGTCTGTCAATTGCATTGTGTACGATATTGGTCTTCGCGCCAACGAACCATTTATAAAATGGCTTGTTAGAGTCGTCCAAAACTTTGTCCCACTTTGTGAACCATTCCAGTTCAGAGGCTTCATCAGCCCAGAAACCTTGCAAGTCCTTGCCTGCCTTTTCAGCAAGCGCGTCCCAGTCTTTCAAACGTGCTTGAGAGATGACTTCCTCTGAGGGGTAGTAAACTTCGCCTTCCATTTCCTTCGGCTTGCTGGTTTTTGCCATAAGTGCCTCCTGAATTTGGTGAGAATATTAGCGGCTATTTTAATCGTCTTTACAGTAATTAGCCACACCCATTAAACACAAAGTCCACAAAGGCACTATAGGTAAAAAGCTTTTTTTAACTCAAGTTGCTACCTTTAGCAGCATAGCCTTCAAAAATCTATTTTGAACCGCAGAGGCGCGAGTTCGCTGAGTTTAAGAGCTTTTCCTCTGTGTTCTCAGCGCCTCTGCGGTAAAGGTTTTCATGGTGGCAACTTGAGTTATTTAATGATTTATTCCACCCAATCCAAAATCTTGTGCCACATTCCAGCAAATGGCAGAAACCACGGACGGCCATCATACAATCCCAACGGCGCATTGGGAAAATCAAATTTCGCAAATGGATGATCCTTTATATTTCCATTCAGCATGGCTTCAGCAACGGTCTTCCCTAAATAGGTGCCCATTGCCACACCATGACCGGCGTATCCCAGTGAATAATGCACACCATCCAGCTCGCCGACATGTGTCATTTGATCGAATGCAAAATCGAGCGTGCCGCCCCAAACGTATTCCACTTTGGTATCTCTCAATTGCGGATATACCTGAATCATCTCGCGCCTTAATATCTCTCCGCTTTGCGCGATGGTATTTTTATTCTCAGGAAAAAATGCCGCGCGTCCACCGAAGATCATGCGGTTATCCCACAGCCTGAAATAATTTAGATAGTGCTTGAAATCAAAGATCATTCTGTTTTTCGGGCTGAGTTCATGTGCGAGTTCGTCCGATAATCTTTCCGTTGCAATAATGAAAGACCCGATCGGGATGATCTTCTTTTGCAGTTTCTGTGTGACATTTCCTGTATAACCGGATGTTGCCACCAAAATGGATTCTGCACTTAATGCGCCTCTCTCTGTCTCAAGCACAAAACGGTTCTCTCCCCGCCGCAGCCTGTTGACCCGCGCTCGCGCGCAGAGATTCGCTCCCGCCTTTTCAGCCGCGTCTGCGAGTCCGGTTACAAATTGAGCAGGATTCAATCCGCCGCTGACATCATCCACCAAAGCGCCATGATAAACATCTGTGCCGATCTCGCTTTTTAGTTCGCCCGGTGCGACAAGATGTACCTTGTGATTGAATTCCTTCGCCATGAATTCAACTTCATCTTTCAGTGCATCAAAATGTTTTGGTTTGTTGGCTGCCAGTAAGTGACCTGTGCGCGAAAATCCGCAGTTTATGTTTTCTTCTTTTATGATTTCTTCAACAGTGTTCACGGAATCAATGGAGCATTGGAATAACTCTTTTGCTATGTCCCGCCCGTATTTTTTGATGATAGTTTGCATTGGCACTTTGAGGCCGGTTAATGTCATACCGCCGTTACGGGAACTCGCCCCCCAGCCAATGGTCTCTGCTTCCAAAACAGCTACATTCACGCCGCGCTTTGCCAGAGTCCGCGCTGCGCTTAATCCCGTATAGCCGCCGCCAATGATTGCCACATCCACTTTTTCAGGGATGGGTGTCAGATTTGAATCATCGGGCATTTTTATAGTGGTGTGCCAGTAGATTTGTTGATTTGTAGCCATAGTGTATTGAGCCTTTCTTTGAGCTTACCTCATTAACTTCAATTGTGCCACAATATTCTAAAACAAGATAAAATCCCTGAAAAAATTTTATATTTTTATTGAGGAGAATAGAATGGATTTATTGTTATCTCTTGCCGGTTGTTTTGCGTTACCTGTTGTGGGTGTGGGGATTGTTTTACTTGCCATATGGATTTTTCGATTAAATAAAGCTGATAAAAATAAACGCGCCCGGAAGCGTTTTGAACAATTAAGCGCCCTTCGTAAAAAAGGCGTTACCGCCCCGGCTATCGTACTTTCTGCGAAGAATGGTTTTAGCAGCGGTCCAGATAGTGGAAGCCAGGAAACATCGATTACTTTTCAGCTTGAAGTTCAGCCTGAAGGGCGTGCTGCTTTTCAAGCAACTTTTCAAGATTGGGTGCCAGGCAGAGGCTATCGATATCGCGCGGATGATGCGGGACGTAAAATTTGGGTGACGTATGACCTGAACGATACAAGCCAGATGATGTTTGAATATTATGATGAAGACCGCAAACACCTGCTTGGGCGGGCTGATTTTGATAAACTGCAAAAAAGATATGATGTGATTCGCAAAACAGGCGAAGAAGGCCTGGCTGTTATTTTAGAAACAGAGGATTTGGAAATAACCAATGTAATAGAACGAGACCACTTAAAACAAACAATTATGCGTATGAAGTTAGAAGTGACTGTAAAGGATGGTCAAATTTTTCCAGTTGAAACACAAGCGTTGTTTGCAAATGCTTCTCTTCATAAATATGCGGTTGGTAAAAAAGTGTATGTGAAAATTGACCCTCAAGATAGAACCCAGGTTGCGCTTGACCGTTCTGCTGAATAATAACATTTGCAGTGAGTTAAGATTCTATAGAAAAAGAGTAAAAACCTTAATAAGGAGAATAAAATGGAATCGTTGTTGTCTTTTTCTGGATGCTTTAATACCCCTCTTGTTATTGGGTTGATACTTGCTATAGGCGGATGGATTTTTTATTCAAACAAGAATCATCGACAAGGAATACAACTGAAACTCAAGGACCTTCGCAAACGCGGAATTACAGCACCTGCAACAATTATTTCTGCAAAAAACGGAACTGTAAATTCGGGTAGTGGGAATCGCCTTATGCACATGACACTTGAGGTTGAAGTTCAGCCTGAGGGGCGTTCAAAATTTGTCGCTACTTTTAAAGATTGGCTGCCAGTCGGCAGACATTTTGTCTCCTGGGGGGATAGACCCGAAGAAGTTGGTAAAAAAATCTGGGTCACATATAACCCTGAGGACGTTACTGAAATGTTGTTTGAATACCATGATAAAGACCGCAAATACTTCCTGGGTTACCCAGCTTTTGCGAAACTGGAAAAACAAAATGTAGTGATTCGCAAAACAGGTGAAGAAGCGATTGCCACGATCCTCGAAGTAGAAGATTTGGAATTGGTACATTCCTACCATAAGGAAATGAAATCAGTCCTGCGCTTGAAATTAGAAGTAACCCCTAAAGCAGGCGAGCCATTTCAAGCAGAAGTTCAAAATACTTTTATGAATGCAGGTTTGCATAAATATACGGTTGGCAAAAAAGTCACTGTCAAATTCAACCCGCAAGATAAAACCCAGGTTGCTTTAGTTTGACCGGTTGAGTGCCCTTCGACTGCGCTCAGGATGCATTCGGCTGTAAGTGTGTGTGTCCTTCGGCTGCGCCGCAGAGTTCATGCGGCTCCGCTCAGGATGCATTCGGCTGCGCTCAGGATGTAGATAGTGATTACTGTAAAAATTCCAGCCCGCCTTTCAAGACAAAGCGGACAACCATGTCGTTGACGATCCATTCGATGGGGGCGAGATCATCGGTGAAGACTGTAGTTGTGGTGTAGCCGTCTTTGAGATTTACATAGGTAGATGACATGGCCGCGATCAATAATGGATTCGTGTTTGGGTCAGCGTTGAGCGCGATCAGGTTCGCTGAAAAATTCTCACGCACGGTAGGCTGTTTGGTGGCGAAGATCATTGTGTTGAGTGTGCCGGGGATGTCCATAATATGAATGGAGGGGAAGATCGTGCCCATCGTGGTGGCGAGTCCGTCTATCAGGCGGCGGTCGCCGGGGACTGAGCCAACGTTGATGGTCAGCACCCCATCGTCGGTTAAGTGCGAAGCGATGACTTCGAAGAATTCCTGTGTGGTCATGTGCGGCGGAATGTAAGGCGGGCGGTAGGCATCCACAGCGATGATGTCATATTTATATTCGCTTCGATCAAGATTGAGCCGCCCGTCGCCGATGTGGACGGTTAAGTTCGGCAGGTTCAATCCAAAATATTTTTTACCGACTTCAACGATCTTTTCATCAAGTTCAAATCCGTCAATTGGAATATCACCATAAACAGCAGTAGCCTGACGCGCAGCCGTGCCTGCCGCAAGCCCGACAATCGCCATGCGTTTTACATCCGCAGTTTTGCGGTTCGCGTAAAAATACGGGCCGACCAAAAACTGTTCCCACGGGCCGCCGTAATTCAAGGTGTCGGGATGATAAATGGAATGAATGCCCTGCCCGTCATTCAACTTTAAAAGTGTGAAGCCGCTTTGTTCCTGCACTTGAATATAGTTATATGCAGACTCAGTTTCGTACACCTGCCCCGCGCTATTCTTGAGCGACTGTCCCGCAGAAAGCACCGCCACGATCACCAGCACGATCGGCATCCAGATCAATTGGATCATCTCGCGTTGACTTGCGAATCTTGCAAGCCCGATCAAGGCCACGATCAATAAAAAGAAACCGAAGGCAAAGAAAGTTAATTTTGTGCCGATCGTCGGAATGGTAATCAGTGTGGGCAGAAAGGTTCCAATAAATGAACCGAGGGTTGAGATGGCGTAGATCTGCCCGGAAATTTGCCCGGCCTTTGAAGTGTCATCGACAGAGAGGCGGATGGCGAAGGGTGAGATGGCGCCCAACAATGTGATGGGGACACAGAACAGAATTAACACGGCGATGAATGACCCTGCCATAATGCCGACACTCAACGCTTCAAAAGCGGTCGCAGCGGACCTGAGAACTGGTCCGGCGATATAGGGCACGAGGCCAATTGTGAATGCGCCCCAGGCCAGGATGCGATACATGGCGCCCGCCGTTGGATTTGCGTCGGCCCATTTGCCGCCGAGGAAGTATCCCAGTGTGAGATAGATCAGGATCAAACCGATGATGCTGGCCCAGACCAGATTGCTGGTACCGAAGACATTGCCGATCAAACGTCCGGCGGCGAGTTCGGAGGCGAGGGTGGTCATGCCGGAGACAAAAACTGTGAAGAGTAAATATTTTTTCATTGGTTTCCCGTTAAATAAGATAGGTGCGGATTATAACAAGGATGGGTGGGGAAATTATGAATGAGGAATGAGGAACGATGGGGATGAATGAGGAAGGAAAGGATGAAGAAAAATGGCGCAGGTCTGGTGACCGTGCGCCATTTTTTATTTGCTTGATGAGATGCGACGATTACTTGCGGGCGTTGATCTCAGCCAGTACTTTTGTGACCATGGCTTCGGTCAGCCCGGCTTCTTTGGCTTGCGGCATGGAGATGATCTGTTTGAGGGTGAAGCCTTTTGCCATTCCGATCATGGGGTTTTTGGAAATGCCGGGGACGTGTTTTTCAAGAATTTCCAATGCGTGTGTGTCTTTCATGATGTCGCCGACCGTTGTATCTAGTGAGTATGCCATTTTTTTCTCCTTGGGTTGATTTTTTTTCTGGAAAATGCGGAATTGATTTTGCGCTTACGCTTGTATTATAAGGTAGTAATGAAAAAATAAAATACTTATACCCTTCAGTTATTAAAATTTATTTCTCTACTACAATTTGATATTCTTTTTCCAAAGTCTGCCCGCTGACCATGGTCCCTTTGCAGGATACAAATATCTTGAAAGTGAAAGTCCCTGCTTCTTGCGGCGTGCCGCTGATCTTTGCGCCATTTTCGCCTTCTACAAATATAAGCTCAAGTCCCGCAGGAAGGATTCCGTCTGAAATGAAAACACTGTTCAGAGGTGTGACGTTATCACTGACGAGAATCTCAACCTCATACTCCACACCTGTTTGTGCATTCGGCAGGGCATCGGGTTCGATCTTAAGCGGAGTGGTCACCTCTTGAAAAATATATGGGTCGGGGGTGGGAGTCGTTTCTGTGCGAGTGAAGAGGGAGCAGGCAAAAGAGACAGTTGAGATCAGCAATACCGTTATTAAAATAAATGACTTGTTGGTTTTCATAATTCTCCTTCGGCGCAACTTCTCCCGCCGTGTTTGTCCATCGTTAGCCGCATTTTAACTTCTACTATTCAAAAAGTGGTTCCATTTGAAGCCGCTGACTGAGAGCCTGCATTTGATGATCTGTGGGGGAGGACACGAAACGATGAGCGGATTCAAGGATGCTGGGCAGGAGGTTAATATCGCCGGCGGTGTTCAGGAAAACCTGCGGATTGCCAAAGACCCAGTGCATGGCAAGGTCAATATCGGCCTGCTCTTCCAGCGGACGATACCAGGTGGTGCGGTTCTGCTGCACATCCTTCCAGGGCGAGCGGGTAATGCCTTTGATCGTTTGCACGGCAATATTACGTTCCTTACACACTGCAAGCACCTTGTTGAAGTTTTCGGCATAGCGTGGATTTTGCATCATGATATAGCTGTACGGAAGCAATACAGAATCAAAGTCAAATTGGGCGAGTGAGCGCAGATGAAACTCCGGCACAGGCACACCATGACCCGTAACTCCAATAAAGCGGACAAGCCCTTCATCACGCGCCTGTATGACAGCCTCGACAACACCCCCCGGACCGAAGGCTGTTGTCCAATCGGGTTCTTCGTGCAAGGCGTGGAGCTGGATCATGTCCAACTGGGGAACATGTAACAGGTCCAGCGAGCGGCGGATTTGGTCATACGCGGCTTGCTTCGTGCGTTCGCCTGTTTTGGTGGCGAGGAAAAACGGTTTGCCGTGACGTCGAATCCAATCGCCCAAGCCCTGCTCAGCTTTGCCATAGCTGGCCGCCACATCCACGTGGTTAATTCCATTTTGCAGGATAAGATCCATGGTTGCATCAACATCTTTTTGAGGGGTATCCCAAAAAGCTGCCGCGCCAAAGATGGTGCGGGTACTTTCGTGGCCGGTACGACCAAAAGTTAGGGTGGGTATCATTCGTTTCTCCTATTTAACACGGACGGTAACAACGTCCGCCTTTGGCGCAATTCCTCCCCGTAGCGGACGCAGTATCCTCCAGCGACACCAGCCGCGCTTGAACGCTATCGAGATACGCCACAATATTACGTCTCGTCGACTATGACATCGAGAACATTTTCCATTGGACCCACTGGAGCAATTGCATAATTGCGGACGGAATTCATGTCACCGTTATCGAGTCCACCAGCAAAGTTCATATTATAGTCAGTATATATCTCATAGGACGTATCATCGCTAAAGACAAGGTGTACTGACATCATTGGACGACCGCCCTTGATGTTCTTCTTGACGATTGCGCCCTTTATGGTCTTTCCAAGTATCTCTTTCAATGCATCGTAATCAGGCATAATTCTCTCCTACAATTCACCTTTGAAAGCCCTATCCAGCACGGACGGTAACAACGCGGACAATTCCTCCCCCGTAGCGGACTGTAACTCCCGCAGCGACGCCAGCCGCGCTTGGACGCTATCGAGATACGCCACAATCATCATTTGACTTTCAATCGTTTAGCCGTACTTGCCAACATTTCCCACGGCACAATTTAAGTATTGCCTGCTGACAGCTCGCGTGCATTGATTTTTGCTTCCATCGACAACCAATTTTGGCTGCTTTGACTAATTTTGCTTTCATTCGCCAGTGGCTTCGCTAAGCCAGAGCAGCATTCCATCTTCAAAAATGTGTTGTATGCATATTCTGCTCCTTGATCTTTACCGCCTTTTCGTCCATAAGCACCAGGTCCTTTTTATTCCTGGAGCCATCCAAGCCAATGCTCTTGGTTTTATACCATTTTCCTGGGGTATCTTTAGGTTTATCGGACGGCAGATCGTAAAGGGCAAAACGAATTGCTTTTGCTAAATCCACCTTTATTCATAATTCACCTTTAAAACGCCCTATCCAACACGGACGGTAACAACGCGTCCAATTTCTCTCCCGTGGCGGACTGTAACTTCCGGAGCGCATTGACCTTTGCTTGGGTGCTATCCAACGTGTCATCGCTATCATTACATTTCACTTATTGTAATTTGTAGAGAATTTTCTTTCTGCTTACTGTAAACCCTGTTTTGAATAATCTCCTGCAAATACTCAAATGTGTTTCCGTCCTGACCAAGGCATAAACCCATTTACCTTTCTCATTTTGGGCAATTTACCAATTATGTAATAACGAAGACGAAGTTCAACTTTTTTTTTTTATCATCGAATACTATTTTTTTTGAAGATAAATCAGTTTTGCGCGCGCGGTGTCAGATTGGGGAATTATAATTTCATCAACAATTGTATATTTTGAAATGGTGCCATCAGCAGGGTCTTTAGTTTGCCCCTTTTTTCCTTTGTGTTCTGGTCTTTCAGGATAGATTCTTTTTGTTTTCATTAGTTGTAACTCTCCCCCGGACACTTTGTCAGGAGATTCCCCCATTCCCCATAGTATACCTGACACATTCTTTCAAATACCAACTTGATCTTAAGCTAGTACTGATACAAGGGAATTCATTTAAGTGAGGTTTTCGCTAATGCATATTTTCAAACTTTATCGTGAAGAAAAGATCGTGAAAAAAGATCCCTTGGGTTTTTCTCCAAGCAGAATAATTTCCCGCGCTGGGTCAGTTACTGACGGCGAGAAGCCGGATTGCCACGCATTTGCCGGTGGAAGTGCTCGAAGCCGAAGACGGCGGATTGACCATTCTGGGTCACATGTCACGGGCCAACCCGCAGTGGAAGAGTTTTTGGCGGCAGCAGGAAGTCTTGCTGATCTTTCGGGGCGCGCATACCTATATCTCTCCGCGCTGGTATGACCATGTCAACGTGACAACATGGAATTACATGATGGTGCATGTTTATGGAAAAGTGCGCGTGGTGGAAGGGGATAAGTTATATGCTCTGCTCAGCCGCCTTGTAAAAAAATCATGAAGACCCTGCTGTATATGTCTCGAAGCCCTGCCGCACGGATTTTTGTGCAAGGGAAATGAAACGGCGTCGTCGGTTTCGCCGTGGTTGCTGACCCACATTGATTCGAGGCTACAAACTCAGCTCGAATCACCTTTGACAACGACCACGAGAATGTAGTCCTGCGAGGTTGGATGGGCGCGGAGATATGAACAGTCCGCTGGCGTGAAGCGGGCGATGAAATCGTTCTGCATCACCAATTTCAATCCTGAGAGACTGTTTAGCTCTGGAAGTCTATTTTTTGACCTGACACCCACTTGCGCCGCACGCCACTACAAGTCCCCAAAGTGAAACGAGTGGAAGTGCAGGTGAGACTCAAAGGAAAAAAACTTAGTGGCTTAGTGCCTTTGTGACTTCGTGGTGAAATTATTAAACAGCTTCTGAGCGGAGTGGCGAGTGCTCTTCGAGGAATGCACGCCCGAAGGGACGCTCAGGGATGTAAATAGTTTTTCCTTCACTGGAAACCCTCTCCCCCGTGTAAAATCAAAAGCCGTTGTCCACGTTGCGCCTCCGAGAAGGGGGGCGTATTTTCTTTTTTCTATGAGGCTGAAAATGACTGAAAACACAAAAGATCTCTGAATCTGAACAATCACAAGTTGCTAATCTTGCACATGTAGATGTGGATTGGTCAGCGTGCTGAGTTGGTGCGGATGCATCACGGGATCCCGCACAGGGTTATTAATGCTGAAGATGTGGAGTTGGTTCAGGCGCGTCTTGCAAACTCACATGCAGCCGATTAAGCTCCCGTCAGTCTGCGTTGGGGGGTGGTGCAGACTGGTAGGAGTGACCCATGCAGCAAAGCGCAGCGGGAGCAGTTCCGGGCTGAGAAAATCTCAATGAATGGCTGCCCAGGCGTGGTCGTCTTAGGAAGCGTCGGGTTTGGGAATGCGTATGCGGGCATCGTTGCAGTCGCCCAGAAGTCCGCGCCGAGAAGATTGAGTCGATCATCCTTTTTTACGCCGCGCAAAGGTGGAAGGCAATGTGACCATCGTGATCGATACACGCGGCGCATTGATCGTGGATTGGTCGGCGCTTGTTTTCGGGGCGATCGTTGCTGCTGGAGTCCAAGGAAGCTTTGTTTGAGAAAAATAAGACATTCTGTCAGCGGCACGCGGTCGCTTTTCAGAAAATCATTTTTGTAGAGATTCTGAAGGTAACAGGAGCGCGGATTTTATTGAAATCCGCTTCTTGTGAGAGGCGCCCAAGGAGTAACGATGGAAAAGATTGTTTCTAAAAGCCACAAACGTGATGTAACTGGCAAGCAGGTGAAAGCCTTGCGCAGATGCAGGAGGTGGTGCCCGCAGTGATCTATGGCCTCCGTAACCTAGGGACCTGTTGCGATTTCGTTGGTGCGCATAGCACCGAACTTGTGATTGCCAAAGTCACCTCATCCACACTGGTGACGATTGATGTGGAGGACCAGGATTTATGCGGCTCTTGTGCGCGAAAAGCAGCGCAATTATATTAAAGGAAACATCACTCGTATTGATTTTCTCGCGATGGATCTGACTGAGATGGGAATTCGCGTACCAAGGTCGCTTGACCTTCACCGGTGTTTCATCTGCTGTGAAAGATTACAGCGCGGTGCTTGTACCTCATGGATGCGGTTGAAGTGGAATGTTTGCCTCCAACCTGCCCGAACGTGGCGTCGTTGATATTTTCCTCCCTTAAAATTGGTAACAGCAATTCGCATTAGCGATATCCGCGTTCCTGAAACATTACAGTCCTCAATGATTGATATCGTGATCATTGCCACAGCCGTCAAGGAAGAAGCTGCTTTGATGCTGCCCTGCCCGGCGTGAAGCTGCCGCCCCCGCGATCAGCGTGGAACGTGGTAAGAAGGAAGAGAGAAGAGAAAGCGGCTCCCGCCAAAAGGTAATTTTTTTGCAATTCAAAAAACCGTCGTCATTTCGATGGCGGGTTTTCTTTAAGAGATCAAAAAGGATTTTTAAAAAATTCACGGTCATTCTTTGCTGGCAAAAAAGAAAAGCCCCACAGCAATTCTCCATCTCCGTAAGGATGAGTAGCTACGATCAAGGAACGTTCGAGATGGCGCAGGGGAAGAATTCCCCGTAATTATTTTTGTTTGCCGAGCTGAGGGAGCGGAATGGGTGAAGACACGCGCCACTTCGATGCTGCTTTAAAGTAGAGGCGGGGACTGACACCCCCGATCGGACTCACCCGAAAGCTGCACGTGGTTATCAATTGGATGGGTCTACCCGAGGACATGAGGACGTCCCCGGGCGGTATGCGGATTTCTTCCTCCGGCCAAACGCAGAACGAGTTTGTTCGAGGGTGTGGTCTCACTATAAATCACAGCCGCCGCCCAGAAAGGAGACACTACCCTGTCCACTTAATGGCGATTACGCATCTGTGCGGCGTGAAAGCCAGATTCCATTCGCGTGAAAATATGTCAACGGAACAGGCACTGCTGCGCAGCATCAAAGAGGAGTACCCGGTTTGACGAGAGTTTCCGCTTTGTAGCCGTCAGAGTCTGCGGCGTTCTGTTCTTTCCAATAATTTTTTGCGTAATATATTCTTTTGATGGATGCATCGGCGTTAAAGAAGGTCTTTAACTTCCAATGGGACTTCCGCGGCCCAGTCACGTTACACGGCGGTGATGACTTCATCCAGCGAGCTTTCCCCGCTGAAAGCATCAAATGCTGCTTTTTTTCCACCACTACCACCCGAAATGGACAATGCATTGGGCATGAATCCGGAGCTGACCGGCCCACAGGTTGTTTGGTTTAGAATCTCTTGCGGTAAATTTCCATGTATCAAAAGCGAGATTTCCTCCCTTCAGAAATTTAAGGGAGATTGTGTTTTCAATTCATCGATCACCGGTTGACCGATTGCCTGCATACGGTGGTTCCGGCCAAGCATGAAGCGAAGAAGGGGTCAGTCCGCGCAGAAGATCAACAGCCTCAGGTTTGGTTTGTCCGCTTAGGATGCGGCGAAAGCCACGGCCTGCTTCAATATATAGGAACGGCGCGCGTTGCGAAAAAAAGATTCTTCCAGCGCGCCGGAGCAGGGGATTCTTTGTATGCTGATGCTCCGTTTCCTTGTTTCATTCGCCCATCCATTGATTGGCGCGCCGTGGTGAGGCGGTATTGCAGGGTTCCCCATGCGTCATGTTGCTCCATTTGGATTCTGCGTCGGAACATGGTGCATCTCCCGTGGGAGTCTATCAGCTTGCTGATGGACTCCATAAAAGGAAAATAAACTTTCGTCGCCCGCGCTGGAGGCTTCGTTTGTCAACTCTTTTGCCGCGCAGGTCTGAGCCTGGTTCGATCTTTCGAAGGCCGAAGCATTAAACCAGCCAGGGTGATAGCACAACAGCGCGGTCAGGTCGGGGAGCCGGATGCCGGGCAAGATTAGAATTTATAAGTGGCGCAGGATGATCCCGCAAACTGGATAAGTACAAAATTGTTTTGCAAAACATGTAAGTGTTTTTTTCCACTTGATTAAAGTGGGCAGGGAATGGTGCCAAAAGAATCCGCCGGTGCTTTATTGAGAGGCGCGGACTTCGGAATGTAATCGAATGGGTTTTGCACATCAAGGAAGAGAAGGCGTCTGCGTCAGTTTCGATCCGAATCCTCTTTGATGTCATGGGGTTTGAGGAAGTCTACGTGCGAAGAGGAAACTGAGCTGACCCGTTCAAAGATTTTTACATGCCAGATTATGCGTATCATGTTTTTGTTCAAGTACGCCAAATGATGCGATTATTTTACTTCCTCTTCGTTCTCATGGCTGATGGCCGGCGGAGTTGATAAAGATGCAGGCAAAGGGAGGGGCGCGCTTCTTAATTTTCGATTCGATGCGATCAATACGACCAGCATTCCGATGCCCAAAACAGACATACCGCACAAAGCAGCCGGGATGATGTTGAAGGCCGATCCAGGTTTGTCGACGGGGGGGAAACACGCCAATGGAAGAAAGTTCAGTGCCGATGGCACATGCATTCCAGATGCCGTGCAGCGTTGCCGCGCTTAACGTGCAGCGCCCATGCGTAAGAACTGCTTTTTTTCGCGAAAGGCTGAGACGATGCCCCAGCCGACCAGCCCCGAAGTTGTCGTATGCAGCGGACGCTCGTCCCTGCACGGATGCTGACAATGATCGGCCGAGGTTGTGCTTCCGTTCCCGCTGGCGTTCAGGCTTTCGATCAGCGCGAATGCCGAAAGCGCCGCTGAAGCATTCCCATTGCAAATCCCTGCGCGGGTGTTTCTATTATTTTTAAAACCAAGATCCACACGACCAACGGCTTCAATAACTCCTCTCGCAAACCAATATGGCACCAGCACGAGAGAGGATATACTGATAAGCGTTTTAGTCCCTGAGAAGCGGGTTCCCGACTCTAGCCTTGGGGTTTGGGTCAATTTGGAGGCAAAATCTTTGGATTGGGTTTCATACTGAAAGATCAGTCCTTTGCTTGGCGCCGCAGTTTGTAGAAAGGAACCAGGTTTTTGTATAGCGGTGATGACTAGGCCAATAATAGTGGAGCCCAGTAAAATAATCATCTCCAGCACGATCATAATCATTGGGCCGACAGGGATACCCAAGAAGCCCAGCGCGCTGAGTATCCGCCAACGTGGACTAAGCTCGATGCCTTTCGTGCCAGTACCAAACTTCAATAACCAGATGGGCGGTACGATCACGAACAAAGGAGTCAGCAGCAGCAGGAATATCCATGTCAGCCATTTGATTTCTGTAAAAAGAGGCGATCCCACACCCCCGATCACGGCTGCGAAGAAGATAACCGTTACCGAGCGCTGCAAAAAAAAATTTTTTGCCATTCTGAATATGGAAATTTAAGAACAGCTGAGGTAAGCCTGTTCACTTCCTCTTGTTTTTGAAAACCTTCATCCACAGACATAAGAAAACAAAATAAGCGGTTCAAATCCGAGAAGGCAACAAACTAGGAATCATTTCACCGGCAGGATCGCCTTCATTTGAAAAAAGGTTGATCAGGGGAGGATGCGCCAAATTGCCCCAGGGATAATCAACATTAAACCAAGAAGCGCGCTTTAACGGCCAGAGTCCAGCAGGATCCAGGATCGAAGGCCAAAGTGATTTTTATTTGTTTGCATTATTTTTCTTCTATGTCCACACTTATGATTTTTATCGCACAGGGCAGAAATTATGCCTTGCTCAGGATCACACTTGGAGTTAATTGCTCTGGCCACTTCCAATCCGCCCCAAAGGGAGGACCCGCAGCCGAAAATGGTCTTGTAACCGCCATCCAAGATGAGGCGCCGGCCACAAGAACGTGATAAAGAATTGACTGCCGTTTGTGTTTGGCTAGGAGTTTGCCATGCTTACCATTGCCGGGTTTATCAAACTTTAGATCGTTGATCTCATTGTTGAAAAAATATCCCGGGTTTGCCTTTGCCTGTATTGCTTGGATCGCCGGTTTGCGCCGCGAAGCCGGGAATCACGCGATGGAATGTCACACCGTTATACCAGCCTTGTTTTGCAAGGAACACAAATGAATTCACAGCCAGAAAGCGCCTCAGGAAATAACTGAATGGCGGTGTCACTTTTTCAGTTTGGATGGTGGCGATATATTGCTTTGCAGGATCAATGTTAAATGGCGGGCAACTGCTGAATTGTTTTTTTTCAAGCGCGATCAATCCAATCGTGTCAGTATGGGAAATTTTTTTATAATCGAGGACGTAGGGTGGATTTAAGTACACCGTTGATGAGGACGAGCGGAACTGCGGGGGATGGTTAACTGCTTCGCCGCTTCATACGCCACGACATCATTCTGGTCGTTGTTTCATCGGCATTGATCGCCGCACGGAGTTTTTCCCATCCATGCCAACCGCGACAGCTTCTTTATCACCAGGGCATTGAACTCGGCTGGTTGTAAGTTGACCCAATTGTTATATTTACTAAACAACAGATCGTACATACCCCAAAATTGTCCCTGCTGATCTGCGGCGTATGCGGCCAGAACGGCTTTATCAGATTTATCGAGCACGCCGATCAATGGCAGCGGACGAAAGACAAAGCGCACGTTGTCATTGTTGCGCATGACCTCTCCCATCACAACCGCCAATCCCAAGCAGCCTTGTGACTCGAACTCGCAATATTCAACAACGGTCACGGGTGCATCTGCGGGGCCATAGGAAAAGTCTGCGGGGCTGACGGGGGGAAAGAGGGTTTCAGTATCGGGGGCGGCAGTTGGTTCTGCGAAAACCGTGGAGCAGCTGATCGCCGAAGTTGGGGTATTGGGCAGAATGGGTTGCGAAATAATCACAGTTAGGGTT
>JADKBB010000065.1 GCA_016715195.1 Candidatus Villigracilis proximus | reverse complement strand
GGCGCATATCGTCCTGTGTCACTTCACTCAGATTTTTCTTGTCGAACAGGCGCTTCAACTCATCGTACCACGTCACAAACTCAGGGTCGGTCTGGTCAAAGTTGCCGCCCAGCGCCTCGCGCGTCTTGCGCAGCATGTCTTTGAGTTGGATCCGCGATCACCAGTTCATCTTCCGATATTTTGTGGAACATGAACATCACATTTTCCAAAGCCACATTCAGCAAATTGGTGCTGTCCAGATTGTTCTCAATCGAGTCTTTTAGATTCAACAGGTCAAGATGCCGTGCGGCTTCATCCAATAGACTGCTGAATTTCTTAAAGTCGATCTTCTCCAGCAGGTCATAATGACCGTACAAGCGCGCCAGGTTGTAGAGATTGCGCACGTTCTCCAAAGCCTTTTTGATCTCCAGCATTTGTTTGCGGTCTTCGATCTGGCTGATCTGCTGTGAGAATACCTCGGCGTTCTTGAGATCATAGTGAAACAGCTTTTCCTTGATGTCGCTAAATTCCGCTTCGATCTCTTCCTTTGACTTTAAGATGTTGGAATAGCGTTCCATCTCATTGCCAAGTTCACCCTGCAACTCTTCAAAATAGGCTTTATTGGTCGCGTCAAATTCCTTGCGAATATCTGCAAAGTCCACGACAAATCCGTATCTGAATTTCTTATAAGGCCGGTTAACACGCGTCAGCATTTGCAACAAGTTCTGATCGCGCACCAGGCGGGCGATATATAATTTTTTCCAAGAGGCGGTCAGTTTTTGCCTGTCGGTCTGTGTAGTGTCTATTCAGGAGCCGCCTTCACGGATCATTGAATAAGGAAAATATCCTCAATCGTTTTTTGAGCCGGGTTATATTTATTGATGAAGATATTGAACATGGTCTTGGCCTGATCGGCGCTGTCACAGACCACCATTCCGCCAATTGAGTTATCGTCAAATTGGGTTCGGCTTCTGATGAAATCCTCCACCACATAATCAAGCATCGGTTCCACAAAAGTTTTGTGAGCATAGATCGTGCGCTTGTCCACGCTCCTTTTCGAGAATTTCAACTTCTTTGAGCGCCTGTTCCAATTGCATTTTATAACCGTTTCGATCCCTTCACGGATCAACTTCAAGGTGTAACCATCTGCAATCGAGGCGTTGTAATAATACTTGTGGATGTAACCGCCAAATGTATCACGCGAGCGTTTGTCACTTGCGATCAACGGCGTGCCCGTCAAACCGATCATGATCGCGTTCCTGTCTGAACTGACCAGGTTGGCGAGAAAACTTCCGTTCGGGTCATAACTGCGGTGGACTTCATCCAGAAAATAAATGCGCTGGGTGTTGATGTCGTAATCATTGGCTTTGATCACATCATTATCTTCCTTGAACTTCTGAATATTAACCACCGTAATCTCAGGCTTGCCGCTCAGGTTTTGAATCGCCTGCTGTGACTTGAAATTATTGACCAGCGCATCCTTGGTGCTGATGGTGTTAACCGTCAGGCCACGGCTGATGAATTCGCCTTTGGCCTGATTCATCAAGTCAATGCGGTCGACGATGAAATAAAATTTGGGCACAATGCCTTTGCGTTGGAAAGTAATCCGTTAGATATTGCACGTTGTAAAGTGCGAGCGCGGTCTTGCCCTTGCCTTGTGTGTGCCAGATAACTTTCTTTTTTCCGCTTTCCAGTGCGTTCAATCGCGCGCGTGGCAAAAATTTGCGGGTAGCGCATGATGTGTTTCTCAAGTCCGCTTTCGTTCTGACATAGGCAAAGCCATACTTCAAAAGCATCGCCAGGCGTTCCCTGCTAAAGAGGGAAGTCAATACTCGATTGGTGGGATTGTTCGGTTCTTTATTGGTAATGAATTCAGGCGAATGTTTAATGGCCGAAAGGTTATTATCTTTGAGGACAAAATTCTCAAGTGCATCATCCTCTGGCTTAAGCAAAACAGACAGATCAAACTCGTCCTCTTCTCTGAAACAATTAAAGTTCGCGCTGGAATAGGAGGTTGAAGAATAGAACACGCCTTGAATCGGCTCTATCGACTCTGTGTCATATTCCATATTGTTCGAGAAGACCAAAATTTGCGAAATATTGATGAACTTTCGAAACTTCGTGTTCTTAAAGCGGACGTTGATCCTGTCTCTTTCATCAAGGATTCCCTGATGATTGTTCGGCTTTTTTACTTCCACAAAGGCCAGCGGCATTCCGTTAATCAGCAGGGTAATATCCGGCCTGAATTCGTCATCGCCGTTTTTGTAGTTCAATTCGGTAACCACATGAAATGAGTTGTTATCGAAATTTTTGAAATCGATCAGGCGCGTGCCGGAAGCGGCGATCAACATATTGTAAAAAGCTTCCCCCAAATCCTCATTCTCCAGCGCCAAAGATACATCTTGAAACAACCGCTTTACATCACCCGCATCCAGATCGGGATTGATGCGCTGAATACTTTCGGAAAAAATACCTGTGAAAATATTGGTGCTTTCATCATGTGTCGATTTTGAAAGCGTTACATACTCATATCCAAGCCTGCACAGATGCAATATGGCCGGAATTTTTACTCTGGTGTTTTCATTGAAACTCATGAGGGTTTTCCCTGTAACATGATATAAAAAGTGAAGGAATAAAATGGGGAATTCCCCATTAATTTCCCTGCATGGAGCAGGTGATCTTTAGCACCTGAGGCGTAAAGTACTCAAGTGTTTCCTTTGGACCTTTGGATTTGGTTTAAAAAGGGTTTCCTGCTAAGAACTATGAAACCAAAATTCATTTATGAGGTTTTCCCCAATGCACATTCCCAAACTTTATCGTGAAGAAGATCGTGAAAAGATCCTTGAGTTTCTCAAGCAGAATAATTTCCCCGCACTGGTCAGCTATGACGGTGAAAAGCCGATTGCCACGCATTTGCCGGTGGAGGTGATCGAAGCCGAAGGCGGCGGATTGACCATTCTGAGTCACATGTCACGGGCCAACCCGCAGTGGAAGAGTTTTGGCGGAGCCGAAGTCTTGCTGATCTTTCAGGGCGCGCATACGTATATCTCTCCGCGCTGGTATGACCATGTCAACGTGCCAACCTGGAATTACATGATGGTGCATGTCTATGGAAAGGTGCGCATGGTGGAAGGGGATGAGTTATATGCCCTGCTCAGCCGCCTTGTAAAAAATCATGAAGACCCCGCTGCCTATAGCCTTGAATCCCTGCCGCAGGATTTTGTGCAAAAGGAAATGAACGGCGTGATCGGTTTTGCTGTGGATGTGACCCGCATTGACGCAGGCTATAAACTTAGCCAGAATCGCAATGACAACGACCACGAGAACATTGTCCGCGAGTTGGATGGGCGCGGAGATGAACAGTCCGCTGGCGTGGCGCAGGCGATGAAAGAGAAGCGTTCCGCTTCCTAATTTCTACATCCTGAGAGACTGTTTAACAAGTCTATTTTTTTGACTGCAACACTTGCGCCGCACGCCAACAATCAAAGGACAGCGGAGACTCAAAGGAAAACTTAGTTAGGCTTGACTCGTGAAATTTAAACAGCTTCTGAGCGGAGTGGCGAGTGCTCTTCGAGGAACGCAGCCGAAGGACGCTCAGGATGTAAATGGTTTTTCCTTGACGAAACCCTCTCACCCGTATAAAATCCAAGCCGTTGTCCACATTGCGCCTCCGAGAAGGGGGCGTATTTTCTGCCTTGAGGCTGAAATGACTGAAAACACAAAGATCTCTGAATCTGAACAATCACAAGTTGCTAATCTTGCACATGTAGATGTGGAATTGGTCAACGCTGAGTTGGTGCGGATGCATCAAAGTTCGGCACAGGTTATTAATGCTGAAGATGTGGAGTTGAGTCAGAGCGCGTCTTTGCAAACTCATGCAGCGAATGTAAACTCCCGTCAGTCTGCGTTTGGGGTGGTGCAGGCTGGTGAGGTGACCATGCAGCAAAGCGCAGTCGGAGCGGTTCGGGCTGAGAAAATCTCAATGAATGGCAGCGCAGGCGTGGTCGTCGCAGGAAGCGTCGAGTTTGGGAATGCGTATGCGGGCATCGTTGCGAGTCGCGAAGTCCGTGCTGAGAGGATTGAGTCGATCATCCTTTTGTCCCGCAAAGTGGAAGGCAATGTGACCACCGTGATCGATACACGCGGCGCATTGATCGCCGGATTGGTTGGCGGCTTGTTTGCAGGCACGATGTTGCTGTTGGGCCGGGCTTTGTTTGGCCGAAAATAAATTAAATGTTCAGCGACGCGGTCGCTTTTCAGAATATCATTTTATAGGGTGAAGGTAACAGGAGCGCGGATTTTATTAATCCGCTTCTTGTGAGAGGCGCCCAAGGAGTAACGATGGAAAAGATTGTTTTAAAAGCCACCAAACGTGATGTAACTGGCAAGCAGGTGAAAGCCTTGCGCCGTGCGGGTGAATTGCCCGCAGTGATCTATGGCCGCCATGTGGAACCTGTTGCGATTTCGTTGAATGCGCATAGCACCGAACTTGTGATCGCCAAAGTCACCTCATCCACACTGGTGACGATTGATGTGGAAGGCCAGGAGTATGCGGCTCTTGTGCGCGAAAAGCAGCGCAATTATATTAAGGGAAACATCACGCATATTGATTTTCTCGCATTGGATCTGACTGAGATGATTCGCACCAAGGTCCGCTTGACCTTCACCGGTGTTTCATCTGCTGTGAAAGATTACAGCGCAGTGCTTGTGCATCGCATGGATGCGGTTGAAGTGGAATGTTTGCCCTCCAACCTGCCCGAACGTGTGATCGTTGATATTTCCTCCCTTAAGGAAATTGGTAACAGCATTCGCATTAGCGACATCCCGCTTCCTGAAAACATTACAGTCCTCAATGATTCTGATGATATCGTGATCATTGCCACAGCCGTCAAGGAAGAAGCTGCTGATGCTGCCCTGCCCGGCGCTGAAGCTGCCGCTCCCGCGATCAGCGTGGAACGTGGTAAGAAGGAAGAAGAAGGCGCTCCCGCCAAGAAGTAAATTTTTTGCAATTCAAAAACCCGTCATCATTTCGATGGCGGGTTTTTTATTTTAAGAGATCAAGAGTTTTCAAAAAATTCACGGTCATCCTTGCTGTGGCGCCCCACAGCAATTCGCCGTCATAAGGATGATATGCGATCAGGGAACGTTCGGATTCGCGCAGGGAAAATTCCCAGTAATTATTTTTGTTTGCCAGCCAGGGGAGCGGAATGGTGAACACGCGCGCCACTTCGATGCCTGCCACTTTAAAAGTATATGGCCAGGGGATGACACCCACGATCGGACTCACCCGAAAACTGCTGATGGTTATCAATTGGCTGAGTCTACCGAGGACATGAACGTCTCCGGGCAGTATGCCGATTTCTTCCTCGGCTTCACGCAGGGCAGTTTGTTCGGGTGTGGTCTCGCCTTCGTCACATGCGCCGCCCGGAAAGGAGACTTGTCCCTTGTGCGATTCCACCTTATCTGTGCGGCGCGTGAAAAGTAGATTCCATTCGCCTTGAAAATATGTCAACGGAACAAGCACCGCTGCGCATCTCAGAGGAGTACCCGGTTTGACAGGAATTTCCGCGTAGCCGTCAGAGTCTGCGGCGTTCTGTTCTTTTTCCAATAATTTTTGCGTAATATATTCTTTTGATGGATTCATCGGCGTGTAAAGAAGGTCTTTAACTTCGGATGGGACTTCCGCAATAATCACATTCGGCGGTGACTTCATCCAGCCATTCAACATCGTCTGCTTTCACTACCGCGCCGCATGATGGGCAATGCGTGGGCAGAATCGGGCGCTGACCGGCCACAGGTTGTTTGGTTTGAATCTCTTGCGGTAAATTTCCATGTATCAAAAGCGAGATTTCCTCCGCTTCAGAATTTAAGGAATGCGTTTTCAATTCATCGATCACCCGTTGACCGATTGCCTGCATACGATGGTTTCGGCCTTGTGAAGCGAAGAGGGTGAGTCCGCGCCGCAGATCGGCAACTCCGGGTTTGGTTTGTCCGCTTAAGATGGCGGCCCGGCCTGCTTCAATATATAGGAACGGCGCGCGTTGCGGAAAAAGTTCTTCGGCGCGCCGGGCAAGTTCTTTGTATGCTGATGCCGCGTTTTCATATTCCCCATTCGCCATCCATTGATTGGCCCGCAGTAATTGGGGCGGTATTGCGGGGGTTCCCATGCGTCGTATTGCTCTTTGGATTCTGCGTCGGAACATAATTGATTCTCCCATGGAGTCTATCAGCTTGCTGATGGACTCCATAAAAAATTAACCGTCGCCGCTGACTTCGTTTGTCAACTCTTTGCCGCGCGGGTCTGTGCTTGGTTCGATCTTTCGGGCAAACATTAAATATCCGGTGTGCGCAACCATGCGGTCGGTCGGGCGGATGCGGGCCGGGTCAGATTTATAGTGGCGCAGGATGATCTCGCAGACTTCTATAAATGCAAAATTATTTTTTTTCAAAGCATGTAGTGTTTTTTCCACTTGATTAAAAGTGGGCAGAATGGTGCCAAAGAATCCGCCGGTCTTTATTGAGGCGCGGACTTGCGGAATGTAATCGAATGGGTTTTGCACATCAAGGAAGAAGGCGTCTGCGTCAGTTTCGTCGAATCCCTCTTTGATGTCACGCAGTTTGAAGTCTACGTGCGAAGCGAGCCCGACCCGTTCGAGATTTTTACGCGCCAGATTCTGCGTATCCTGTTTTTGTTCGTATGAAATGATCCGTCCCTCTGCGCCGATTGCGGTAGCCATGGCAATGGTCATGGAGCCGGAGCCGGTGCCGGCTTCGATCACCCGCTGACCGGGCGCGATGCCCATCGTGATCAGAATATAGCCAATATCTTTTGGATACAAAATTTGCGTGGTGCGCGGCAGGTCATTCAGAATATCGGCGATGGATGGCTGTAATAAAAAGAACGGCGCGCCCATGTGACTAAACACCTGTGAACCCCAGGGTGTGCCGATCAAATCATCATGCTTAAGCACGCCGCGATGCGTTTGAAGGTCGCCGCCTTCTTTTAAGGAAAAGATGAAATGCTTGTGAGTCAGCCCGACCAGTTGTGCGATATCACCTGCGCGTGCAGTGGATGAATAATTCATGCGATTATTTTACTTCCTCTTCGTTCTCATGGATGATGGCCGGCGGAGTTGATAAAGATGCAGGCAAAGGGACAGGCGCGCTTCTTAATTTTCGATTCGATGCGATCAATACGACCAGCATTCCGATGCCCAAAACAGACATACCGCACAAAGCAGCCGGGATGATGTTGAAGGCCCATTCAGGTTTGTCGACGAGCTCTCCAATGGAAGAGATACCGGTGCCGATGGCGCAGGCATTCCAGATGCCGTGAAGCGTACCGCGCAGAATATGCAGCGCCCATGCGCAATATCTTTTTCGCGAAAGGCTGAGACGATGCCCCAGCCGACCAGTCCCGAAGTTGTCATGTGCAGCAGACTCGTCCCTGCACGGATGCTGACAATGATCGGCCAGGTTGTGCTTCCGTTCCCGCTGGCGTTCAGGCTTTCGATCAGCGCGAATGCCGCGCCGCTTAACATTCCCATTGCAAATCCCTGCGCGGGTGTTTCTATTTTTAAGGCAAAGATCCACACGGCCAGCGGCTTCAATAACTCCTCGACCAATGGCACCAGCACGGAGATATACCCGACCAGTGACGCGATCACAAGCGGATTTGTGATGTAGGGCGCGATTAATTTAAGAACTGCGTCCTGATTGGTTTCCTGCTGAATGATCTTGCCCAGCGCCGCAATTTCTTGAAAGAGTTCAGGTTGTTGTATGGCGATTATGACTGAGCCAATAATAATGGCGCCCAATAAAATAATCATCTCCAGTACGATCATAATCACCGGGCCGACGGTCATGCCCAAGCCCAGCGCGCTGAATATCCGCCAGCGTGGACCAAGCTCGATGCCTTTCGTGCCAATGCCAAACAATAGCCAGATGGGCGGTACGATCACGAACAAAGTCAGCAGCGGCAGGAATATCCATGTCAGCCATTTGATTTCTGTAAAGGCGATTACGCCTCCGATCACGGCAGCGAAGATAACCATTCCGAGTGCTGCAAAAATTTGCCATTCTGAATATGGAAATTTAAACGGCTGGTCAGCCTGTTCACTTCCTCTTGTTTTTTGAAAAACCATCCACAGACATAAAAACAAAATAAGCAGTTCAAATCCGAAGGCAACGGCGCCGATCATTTCACCGGCAGGATCGCCTTCATTTGAAAAAAGGTTGATCAGGGAGGATGCACCAAGCGCCAGGATAATCAACATTAAGCCAAGTGCGCTAACGGCCAGAGTCAGCAGGATCAGGATCGAAGGCCAGTGATTTTTATTTGTTTGCATTATTTTTCTTCTATGTCCACACTTATGATTTTATCGCCCGGGGCAAGAATTATGCCTTGATCAGGATCACGCGGAGTTAATTGCTCGGCCACTTCCAATCCGCTGAGGACCTGGCCGAAAATGGTGTAGCCGCCATCAAGATGAGGCGCCGGCCCGAATGTGATAAAGAATTGACTGCCGTTTGTGTTTGGCCCGGAGTTTGCCATGCTTACCATGCCGGGCTTATCAAACTTTAGATCGTTGATCTCATTGTTGAAAAAATATCCCGGGTTGCCTTTGCCTGTATTGCTTGGATCGCCGGTTTGCGCCGCGAAGCCGGGAATCACGCGATGGAATGTCACACCGTTGTACCAGCCTTGTTTTGCAAGGAACACAAATGAATTCACAGCCAGCGGCGCTTTATCAGGAAATAGTTGAATGACGATGTCACCTTTTTCAGTTTTGATGGTGGCGATATATTGTTTTGCAGGGTCAATATTGAATGGCGGACAACTGGTAAATTGTTTTTTCCAGCGCGATCAAGCCAATCGTGTCGCTTAAGTTTTTATAATCGAGGACGTAGGGTGGTTGAAGTACGCCGTTGATGAGGACGAGCGGAACTGCCGGGATGGTTAACTTCTTCGCCGCTTCATACGCCGACATCATTCTGGTCGTTGTTTCATCGGCATTGATCGCCGCCTGGAGTTTTTCCCCATCCATGCCGGCTGTGACAGCTTCTTTTACGACCCAGGCATTGAACTCGGCGGGTTGTAAGTTGACCCAGTTGTTATATTTACTACCTTGCGACTCGAACTCGCAATATTCAATAATGGTCACGGGCGCATCCGCGGGACCGAAGGAAAAGTCTGCGCGGCTGACGGGGGGAAGAGGGTTTCAGTATTGGGGGCAGCGGTGGGTTCAGCGGAAACCGTGGAGCAGCTTATGGCGGAAGTTGGGGTATTGGGCAGAATGGGTTGTCAAAGACGCACAGTTGGGGTGGGTGATGATTCAGTGCCGGATGAACAGGCGCTTAAAATGAAAGCGCTTGCGATGAAAATAAGTGGAATTATAAAAAATATTTTTTTCATTTATTGATTGACCGCTTCTTTTAATTGCTCAAAATTTGTCATCCACGAGATGGTGTTGACAAAATCAGCCAGTGAATCACTTTGCTCACGCAGGGCGCGCACTGCCGGGCCGACGGGGTCTTGCCCTGCGGCACCGCCGGGTGAATCGGCGTAGGCTCCGTGGAATGCAAAATAAGCCTGGTTGATCTTGCGCAATAAATATCCATTTTGGAGGAAGACAGGCGCCGCGGTTCCATGTAGGCTTCCGCTTCTTCAATTTTTCCTTCGGCAAGAAATGCGTCGGCGGTGATGCGGGTTTCGTGCATGGCTTCGCGGAAGTCGAAGGGCGGGCGCAAAAAATCTCCGGGTTCGGGATGGTCAAACGGAGCAGAGATCAGGCTGAGGGTTGAGTCTGATGCGGTTGTCAATTCTGGATAAAACTGTTTTAGTACGAGCGCTCCAATTTCATCCCCTGCGATCGAGGCGGTCGTTTCATTCATGGTGCGCAGTTCGGGTGTCTCGCTATATAAAATTCCGAGCGGACGAAGTGTTAGATAGTTGTGGATCCATTCATGCGCCACGGTGTTGAGGGTCCAGCGCAGGTCAGTAGTCCGCATGACCATTGTTGGGTAAACACCTACACCGCCAATGCCGACAACCAGTGAAGATGTATTCAATCCCTTATCCACGCGGTTTTCGAGCGCGGCCTGTTCATCAATTGTCAAATCTGTATTGACTGAAATATTTGCGGTCTGTTCGATGTGGTCGCGCGGGGAAACGATCAATGCCATGGGCAGGGTGTGGAGTGATACCAGACATTTGGCACGGGCTGGCCGATAACGGTCAACCCAAGTTCTGCAAGGACCTGACTGACCTGATCTTGCAAGATGGATCTGCGAGCGGGGCTAATTCTTTTTGTCTTGCATATTGATTGGCAAGTTCTGCGCGCAGCGTTTGCGATGCAAGTTCCTTGTCTGTGATGGATGCGTCTGCGTAGAGTTTTTCGAGCAGGTATTCTTTTTCAAGGATGGATTGGGTGTTCCGCAAATATTCGCTGACGATCTGTTTTTGCGCGGCGTGTTCAAGTGTGTAGGGCGCGCCAATGGAGGCGGCGCGCATCTTGAGCAGCGCGGCGTCTGTCATCCATGAGACGTAGTTGAATTCGATCTGGCGCGTGTAGGTGCGTACCTTTTCGATCTTGTCTGTGAGGGATGGGTTGCTGTAGCCGGTGAGTAAGGCGAGGATGGTAAGCGTGAGGGTGATTTCCAAGTCCGCGTAGGATGCGTTGAAACATGAATTGGATTATAACAAAGCGCAGGGCGAAACCGGATGGTCTCGCCCTGCTAAAGTTACCCTGCCCTCACAGCAGGTTATTTTTTATTTTTCAAATACTCGTCAATCGAAAGCGCGGCTTTTCTTCCGCCGACCATCGCGGTTACAACGAGGTCCGGACCGGTCACGCAGTCGCCGCCGGAGAATACACCCTCGCGTGATGTGTTTCCTTTTGCCTTGTTTTTACGGTGATCAAACCCCAATCGTGAATTTCAAGTTCGGGTGTGGTCTTGCCAAGGATGGGGTCAGGCCAATAACCGAGCGCCAGAATGGCAGTATCTGCCGCCACGCTGAAATTTGAACCTTCCACGGGCACCGGTTTGCGGCGGCCTTTTGCATCGGGTTCGCCGAGTTTCATTTCGATACATTCCACAGCCGCGAGTTTTCCGTCTGCGCCGGCGATGAATTTTACAGGCTGGGTCAGGAAGCGGTATTTTGCGCCTTCTTCACGCGCCATCTTGCGATCTTTCTTTCCGCCGGGCATTTCCTTTTCGGTACGGCGGTACAGGCAGGTGACATCTTCCGCGCCAAGGCGGAGCGCGGTTCGCAGGCAGTCGGAGGCTGTATCACCGCCGCCGATGACCACCACGCGTTTGCCGATCTCAAGCGGCTGGCGCATATTTTCAGGGAGTTGGTCAGGTTCCACATTGCCGCGGATGAGAAAGTCAGTGGCTTCAAATACGCCGGATAATTCCGTTCCGGGTGTATCTTCCATCTTTGCGTCTATTTCAGACCCGACACCAATGAAGACTGCTTCGAAACCTTCTTGAAATAGGCCGTCAATGGTTTTATCTTTGCCGATGTATGTATTTGGGACGAATTTCACGCCCGCCCGTTCGAACTCTTCCCATTTCTCTTCCCAAACATCTTTTGAAAGTTTGAAATTTGGAATGCCATAAACAAGCAGTCCGCCCGGCGCAGGTTTGGATTCAAAGATAGTTACCTCGTATCCTTTTTGCGCGAGGATGTCGGCACACCCCAACCCGGCGGGGCCGGCGCCGATCACAGCTACTTTTTTCCCGATTGGGTTCCCAACAGGAATTACATAACCTTGCGTGCGGCGTTCATAATCAACAGTAAAGGCTTCAAGCTCGCCGCATAAAACCGGCTGATGGTGCTTATTTAAAACACAAGAACCCTGACACAAAGCCTCGTGCGGACATACGCGTCCACATACTTCGGGGAGGGAACTGGTCTTATGATAAATTCCCGCAGCTTCCACGAAACGTCCCTGTTCGATCAACCACATTGCGGAGGGAATGTCGTTGGCGGTGGGGCAGGCAACCATACAAGGGGCAGGATCAGGACAGTGGATACATCGCGCTGCCTCCACCATTGCGCGTTCAGGATCAAATTCAATTACAACATCATCAAAGTCACAGGTGCGCACTTCGGGAGAGCGGAGGTCAAGATCAAAAAAAGGACGATTTGCGCGTTCTTTGCGGTCAATCGCTAAGAATTCACTGGGAACAGCCTGCATAATGCCTCCGAATCAAAGTGTTAGCCTACATCTAAAGTAATCTGTTTGTATCGCATGATGATACCCAAACTACTTGTCCATACACAGGCGTAAATGTCACCAAAGCGGACGACAATCGTCACAATTTTCTAATAGACATTTATTAATTCTGCATCTAAAAGTCTTGATTTTGTTCGTACTGAATTAGAATAGTATAAGTTCGTGAAACCCTTCATTTATATCTATAACTGAAACGGATCATTTTGCATCGCGTAAGAACTTTTATCCGCGCGTTGACTAAGCCTTGGAGGAAACCAATGAAAAAATTTTTTGAAAGATTTTCACGCAGAACCTGGATCATTATTGGAGTGGTCGCAGTTGTTTTGCTTGTGATTATTATTTCCACAACTGGCGGAAGCGACGTGTGACGTTCTATCAAACAGCAGCCGTTGAACGCGGAGATTTGATTGCGTCAGTTGGCGCCACAGGAAGTGTCCGCGCCAGACAAAGCGCAGCGCTTATCTGGCAGACGACTGGAATTGTGGAAGCTGTCAATGCGGGAGTGGGTGACCGCGTCTCTCGTGACGGTGTGCTGGCCAGTCTCGATAAGGCTTCTCTTAATCAAAGTGTGATTCTGGCAGAAGCCGATCTCGCCAGCGCTAAAAAAGCACTCGAAGATTTATCGAATTCAGATACAGCCCGCGCACAGGCTTTGCGTACATTGGATGCGGCTGAAGAGGCTTATAAAAAAGCCTATAACTATCGTTTGGGATTAAATGGAAAGATCACCATTACCGATACTTATCTTGAATTTGGCGTTCCCAAAGTTCGTTATACCAAAGGGTATGCCGATGCAGAAACCATTGCCGATGCTGATGAAAAACTCGCCCTAGCCGAAGCCCAATTAGATGATGCGCGCCGCAATTATGAACGTCTAAAAAACGGCACAGATCCGGCTGATATCGCTGCCGCAGAAGCGCGTGTCGCCGCCGCCCAGGCGACATTAAATACAACCTATATTGTTGCTCCGTTTGATGGCACAGTCACACAGGCTGACCCGGCGATTGGCGATCAAATCACCGCCGGCACAGTAGCTTTCCGCGTGGATGATCTTTCGCATCTACTGGTTGATGTTCAGGTTTCAGAAGTGGATATCAACACAGTTGCAGTCGGGCAGAATGCTTCCTTAACATTTGATGCGGTTCTCGGCAGAGCTGAGCCGTATAAAGGCACGGTGGTGCAAGTTAATCAGGCGGGTGTTACCGTTCAAGGTGTGGTCAGTTTTACAGTTACAGTTGAATTGACGGATGCGGATGAACTGGTCAAACCCGGCATGACCGCCGCAGTGAATATCATCGTCGAAGAAGTAAATGATGTGATATTGATTCCTAATCGGGCAGTGCGTTTGGTGGATTCTGAACGGGTGGTGTATCTGCTTGTTGACGGGCAGCCAGTTATGGTCAAGGTATTACTCGGTTCCACATCCGGTGCAGATAGCGTGCTTGTGCAAGGTGATATCAAGGAAGGCGATCCGATCATTTTGAATCCACCTTCTACTAACGGCGGGCCGTTCGGAGGCTAATATGGATTGGGTGATCGAGGCTCGTGATCTGGTAAAAACTTATAAGATGGGCGAGTTTGATGTACAGGCGCTGCGCGGTGTTTCATTTAAAATCAGACGCGGCGAAGTGGTTTCCATTATGGGACCCTCCGGTTCGGGAAAGTCTACGATGATGAATACGCTTGGCTGTTTAGACAGGCCGACCTCTGGTGAATATATTTTGGACGGTGAATCAGTTGGCGAAATGGATGACGATCAACTTGCCAGTGTGCGTAATCGCAAGGTCGGATTCGTCTTTCAAAGTTTCAATCTGCTTTCCCGTTTGACCGCTCTGGGAAATGTTGAGCTGCCTTTACGTTATGCAGGCATGGCAGAAGGACGCCGTGAGCGTGCGCAGGCTGCTCTTGAAGCCGTTGGCCTAAAGGATCGTATGACACATCGTCCCTACGAACTTTCTGGCGGACAGCAGCAGCGTGTGGCAGTTGCCCGTTCTCTTGTGAACGATCCGGCCATGATCATGGCGGATGAGCCGACTGGAAATTTGGATTCAAAAGTTGGGAAGGAGATCATGAACCTTTTGCTTAACTTAAACAAGGATCGCGGTACAACCTTGATTATTGTTACGCACGATGCCGCAATCGCAGAACAAACCCAGCGGGTGATTCGCTTACGCGATGGCGAACTTGAATCATCTGGTGAAGAAGAAGCAGCAGCGAGGAAGAAATGACATTCACACAAGCTCTTCTCGAAGCCATTGAAAGTTTGAATGGTAATAAAATGCGCTCAGGGCTCACAGTGCTTGGTATTGTGATCGGCGTGGCGGCTGTGATCGCGATGCTTGCTGTGGGAAATGGCGCGCAGGCTTCCATTACAGGTTCCATTAGCAGCATCGGCACAAATTTATTATTTGTGTTCAGAGGCAGTGATCAGGCTGGGGTCCTCCCGGAACGGGCGGTAACAGTGGAAGCGGTAACAATGACCGTCCGCTCACACTGGCTGACGCCGAGGCAATAGCAGATCCTTTTGCAGCGCCTTCCGTGGCTTCAGTTGCTCCTGCCATTCAAGGAAATGGAACGCTGGCCTTTGGCGGTGAAAAATCCACTACGACCATTTCTGGTGTAACTCCTGATTATTTGGTAGTCCGTAATTTGGAATTGGCCGAAGGTGAGTTCATTAATGAAGAACACATGCTGGGGCGCATGTCTGTTGTTATCCTTGGGCCTGAAACCGCCACTGCGATTTTTGGGCATCCCGATGGAGTGGTTGGTGAGACCATTCGTATTGAAGGTCAGCCGTTCCGTGTGATCGGAGTTTTGGTTGCAAAAGGCGGTGGAGCATTTGGCAGTGAAGATAACAATGCCTATATTCCGTTTACAACTGCACAGGCGCGCCTGATCAAACGCGACTTGCGTGATGAAGTGGATGTGATCTTTGTACAAGCCACCACAGCAGAATCGGTGCCGCAGGCGGCTGATGATATCTCGAATATTTTACGTCAACGTCACCGCACGCCCATTGGTGATGATGATTTTACTGTTTTTACCCAGCAGGATTTTCTCCAGACATTTGAAACGATCACAGGTGTATTAACGATCTTTCTTGGCGGCATTGCAGGAATCTCCCTGCTGGTAGGCGGAATCGGGATTATGAATATCATGCTGGTTTCGGTTACAGAACGCACGCGAGAGATTGGTTTGCGCAAGGCGCTTGGCGCACGCAAGAAGGATATCCTGCTTCAATTCTTAACCGAGTCTTCATTGCTTAGTTTGTTTGGCGGCATTATCGGCATTTTATTTGGCTGGCTGATTGCGTTTGTTGTGGGGCAGGTGGCTGCTGCAACAGGCAATAATTTTGTGCCTGTTGTGGGAACAGATGCTATATTGCTTTCAACAGGTTTCTCGGCTGTGATTGGTCTTTTCTTTGGTATTTACCCTGCCAGCCGGGCAGCGAGTCTTGAGCCAGTGGAAGCTTTGCGATACGAGTAGACATGGTAATCATCAAGCAGTTAAAGAAATATAGAACGCTCTCCATTGCCCTGTTATTTGTTTTGTTGATTCAATCATGCGCGTTGGTTAAATTGGATACGCCTTCTGCGCTGCCTACCGCGCGTGATATTGAACCGTTTACAACACAAGATGAAACTGTTACCCCGCTCCCAACGCAGACTCTAACCGTTGAAACCCCTGTCTCAACTGAAACAGAACTTCCCCCAACGGTTGTCTCTTCACCCAAAGTTAAGATTAATGCCGTGAATGGGAATCTGTTTATTCGTCGCGGACCCGATATGGCTTTTAATCCCATTAGTGTGCTTTATAAAGACACCAGCGCCGAAGTCATTGCGCGCGATCTGCTTTCCAAGTGGGTGCAGATCAAAATTCCAAACTCTGACAAAACCGGCTGGGCATCCATTCAAACGAAATACTCACAGGTGGAGGGTGATTTAGCCTCCGTTCCTGAATTTACCACCACAGAATGGCCTGTGCCTGCATACCTGCGGAATTGCACATATCACCGTATGTATGTTTTGCCTGGTGAAATATATCTAAACTCATATCTTGGGTATCCTGAAAATGAAATTTGGCTTTACCCCGGCACCTATACGGTCTACGATATTGACGTCCCGGGTGATCCAATGGAAGTTCTTCAAGTGGATATCCGTGAAGGGTCTGATGAAGAAATTATAGTAGATGGGTTGGGTGACCATAGGCACTGCCCGTGAACCCCTTCCCAAGTGGGATGTCAAATCATGCCTACTTACGATAAAATCAATCCATGAAACATTAATGGACACCACTACAGATGGCCTCGATGAAGTTGATCAGGCCATTTCGTATGTGTCAATATAATTCAGGAGGTTGTCATGTCTGGAAAATTGGATCAACTAAAGGAAATTCTCGGTGAAGTTTCGGATGTCTATCATGCCGCCAGTGTACTGGAGTGGGATCAACAGGTAAACATGCCGCCCGGTGGCAGTGATGCACGCGGTCAGCAGTTAGGCACACTGGGCAAGATTGCTCATGAAAAATCAACTTCAGATGAAGTCGGCAAATTGTTGCAAGACCTCAAGCACGAATTTACAGACGCTGAATCAGATGATGCCGCCCTGGTACGCGTATCTGCCCGGAATTATGATAAAGCCACGCGCGTGCCTTCACAGTTCGTATCCAAACAAGCCATTGTGACCACCAAAGCCCTTGAAGCCTGGGTGGAAGCCAAGGGTAAATCTGATTTCTCCATTTTTCGTCCGCACCTTGAAAAAGTTGTAGAGCTTGTACAGGAATATATTTCATTTTTCCCGCCCGCCGATCATCCTTATGATATTCTGCTGGATGACTACGAACCCGGGATGAAAACTTCTGAAGTAAAGGAAATTTTCAACAACCTGCGCCCAAACCAAGTGGAACTTATTAAATCCATTAAGTCAGCCAAACAGGTCAAGGATGATTTCCTGCACAAAAAATATAACGAAAAGAAAGTATGGGATTTTAGCGAAGCAGTCATTTCAAAATTTGGTTATGACTTTAATCGCGGCCGGCAGGATAAGGCGCCGCATCCTTTCCAGACCACCTTTAGTGTCAACGACACCCGTATTACAAACCGCTTTGAATCCGAAAATCCGCTTTCCACTTTATTTAGCGCCATGCATGAAGCTGGTCACGCCATGTATGAGCAGGGCAGTAATCCCATTTATGAGCGCACGCCGCTTGCAGGTGGAACATCCCTTGCAGTACATGAATCCCAATCCCGCATGTGGGAAAACCTGGTTGGCCGCTCACTCCCATTTTGGGAATATTTTTTCCCCGAATTAAAAAAGACATTCCCGTCTCAACTGGACGGTGTCAGCGCAAAGTCATTTTATAAAGCCATAAATAAAGTTGAGCCATCCATGATTCGTGTCAATGCAGATGAATCCACTTACAACCTGCATGTCATGCTGCGCCTTGAACTTGAAATTGGCATGGTCGAAGGAAAATTTGCAATAAAAGACCTGCCTGAAATTTGGAATGCCAAAATGCAGGATTATCTCGGCATCGTACCTCCAAATGATGCGCAAGGTGTTTTGCAGGACGTCCATTGGTCAAGCGGATTAATGGGTTACTTTTCAACCTACGCGCTCGGCAACCTCGTCTCTGCCCAGTTGTGGGAGAAGATCAACGCCGACATTACCGACCTCGACGATCAAATCCGCAAAGGCAAATTCGACTCATTGCTTGGCTGGCTGCGTGAGAAAGTTCATATCTTTGGTCACAAATATGATCCACAGGATCTTATTGAAAAAGTTACCGGATCAAAAATTGACTCTGCTGCTTATGTGCGCTACCTGACAAAAAAATACAGCGATATCTACGGATTGTAATTTTGTTATAACAAATAAAACATCCCGCAGATTGAGACATGAGACTCGTCTCAGACTGCGGGATGTTGATTCTCATCAACCATGAAACATAAAATCATACTCCTCGCATCCTTTCTTGGACTGTTATCTGCCTGCTCGCAAGCGGCAGAATCAGCGCTCACGCCTTTCCCGCCCGATTACCTTCCGACAGTGGTCGCATTAACCGGCCAGGCCGCATTTGCCGCCAGCGATGCTTTAACAGCCGCCGCGCCAGTGGAAACAGCTCTGCCAACAGAAACACCGCTTCCATCCATTATCTATCCCACCGCAACGCCTACAATAGAACCGGGCTTTAATGATTTTGCACAGATTCGGTTTATCTCACCCGGCCCCATGTCCAGCCTTATTTCCTCCTTCAACTTACAAGTACTA
This sequence comes from Candidatus Villigracilis proximus, assembly GCA_016715195.1. Taxonomy (GTDB): domain Bacteria; phylum Chloroflexota; class Anaerolineae; order Anaerolineales; family Villigracilaceae; genus Villigracilis; species Villigracilis proximus. The sequence goes on along the minus strand of JADKBB010000065.1, from coordinate 54,123 downwards.
CTGATTTCAGGGGAAAGTGACATTGTACAAGTAGATTTGTTGGGCGAAGACGGGCGTATTCTACAGCGAGTTCTGGAACGGGTGGAACGTAATCTGAGCGGGAAATATCGAAACTTCGACCTTTCCTTTGAGATTCGCGCCGTATCTGAAGTTGGGTATATTCGCGTCAGCACAAAAGATGAATTTGGTCGTATTCAAGCGCTCAACACCATGCCCGTGCTCTTGTATTCCGTTGGTTCAAATCAAATCAATCCGCCGGGCAACACAATTTATGAACGAACCATGCTCGAAGGATTGGAAGACGGCGATGAAATCTCTGGTGGTGTCGTGAATCTCAAAGGACTTTTCTGGCCATTCAATGACCAGCCTGTATTTGTAGATCTGCTTCTCCCCAACGGAAAACCGCTCTCCTCGCGTGTACTGGATTTCAAAGGCATTGACCCCGAAGCATTTGAAACCACCCTGCCTTATAAAATCACAGAACCGACAAGAGTACGCCTAACCATTCATCAAGAAAATCCATTACTAAGCGTAACAGACCCTGATCTACTGAAACATATATATGTTTACACCCTCGACATTTTACTAAACCCATAGCAAGACTTGCCAAAAAGACTCGCAATGGTATAATGCACTCCGTCCGGGGTGTGGCTCAGACCGGTAGAGCGCACGGTTCGGGTCCGTGAGGTCGGAGGTTCAAATCCTCTCACCCCGACACAGTTTTTTGTTTTGCACCGCCTTACCCGAGGGCGGTGCGTTTATTTAAGCAACAATATTCATCAGGACATAGTCCGCCATTTTTTCGGGGATGTTTACGCCTGTGGTGGTGATGCTATTGCGGAATTCCATGGTGTGATTGATCTCGTTGATCGTCATACCGTTTTCAGTTTCAAAAAGATCAAGTGCCAGCAATCCGCCGCCGACCGCCCGCGCCGCACGTTGACATAATTCTGCGATCTCGTCGGTGATGGGGCAATTTGTGGCGACGCCTCCACGCGCGGTGTTGGTGATCCAATTTTCGGAGGAGCGGTAAATGGCGCAGATGCATTCATCGCCGATCACAAAAGCGCGGATGTCGCGCCCTGGTTTGTTGATATATTCCTGAATATAAAAGACCTGATGATTGACTCCCAGGGTAGCTTTGTGCTCGATCAATGACTCAGCCATGTGACGATTCTCCACCTTGGCAAGCAGGCGTCCCCACGACCCGACAACGGGTTTTAGTACGCAGGGATAGCCCATCGCTTCGATCGCACTGAGTGCTGATTCTTCGTCGAACGCCATATACACTCTGGGAGTTGGGATTCCGTTCTGCGCAAGAATTTGACTCGTGATGTATTTGTCGCCGCAGCGTTCGGCCACAACAGATGAATTGACAACTGGGATGCCGTGCGCCTCAAAAATGCGCGAGATGTACAATCCGCGTGAATAAGAGATGGAGCGTTCGAAGAGTACATCTATTTGTTCAGGGATCTGATTAATGTCGAAGAATAAATCCCCATCATTAATGCGGATAACTTCCACGTCTTTGCGCTTTTCCAGTTCATCCAGTAAATGTTTTTCTTCAACACGTAAGCGGGTGTATAAGAATCCAACTTTGGTCATGATTTCTCCTTTTGAACGTAAACATGTATACAGGTAGATAAGTAAACAAGTATCGTGTTTTGATCATCGTGCCTGCCTGTTTACTGTGTTTCCTTGCCTACAATTTTTCAATCACTCTTTCGGTCACCTGACTTGTTGTCATGTTTCCGTCCAGATCAGGCGTGGACTCTTTATTTGCAATGCAGGCTTCCACTGCGTTTCGCAAGCGTTCAGCGGATTCTTTTTCATTTATATAATCCAGTAGCATGGCTGCGGCGAGGAAGGTGGCAATGGGATTGGCTTTGCCTGTACCCACCAAGGGCGGCGCACTGCCGTGGACAGGTTCAAAGACTGCTGCATCTGCACCAATATTTGCGGAGGCTGCCACGCCAAGTCCGCCGACGAACATGCAGGCTTCATCACTGAGAATGTCGCCAAATAGATTGGTGGTGACGATCACTTCAAATTGCTCCGGCGCGCGGACAAGTTCCATTGCACAGGTATCTACGAGCATTTCGTGCATGGTGATCTCTGGATATTCTTTCGCAATTTCAAAGGCTATTGCGCGAAATAATCCACAGGTTTGACGCAACACATTGGCTTTGTGAACCACGTGAACGGATTTGCGTCCCGTTTGGCGGGCGGTATCGAATGCTTTGCGGATGATTCGCTCCGAACCTTTGCGGGTGATGACGCGTTCGGTGATGGCGCGGTTGCCGTCATCTTCAAGGCGCTCGATGCCTGAGTACAACCCTTCGGTATTCTCGCGGACGATGATCAGGTCAATGCCTGCGCGGGAAGAGGGATGTGGAATGGAGCGGCATGGACGTAGATTGGAAAATAACTCCAACGATTGGCGCATTCGCACGACGGGAGAAAAGTAATTCGGGATGTTGGGGGGAGTGGTGACTGCGCCGAACAACGTGGCGTCAGCGTGGCGAATTTGTCTGATGGTTGAATCAGGCAGCGGGGAGTCTGAACGTTGATATTCTCCGAATCCGATGCCGCATTCGATGAAGTCCCATTGAATTGGCAGCGCGGTCAATACATCCTTTGCAGATGCGATCACTTCGGGGCCAATGCCGTCACCGGGAAGAAGGCAGATTTTATAATTCATCATTCATCCTTCCGCATTCATCATTAGCTCTTGAATGTCGTGTGTTTTCAAAAAGTTGACAATGCCGCCCGCGTCTGCGATCTTCAAAACGAAATCAGGCAGGGCGTTGGCTTGATATTGATTCCCGTTGGTGCGGTTGAAAATTTTGCCGCTCGCGAGGTCAACATCAATATCATCGCCTTCGGTGATGTCCGCAGCAGCGGCGGGACATTCCAGAATCGGCAGTCCGATGTTGATGCAGTTGCGAAAAAAGATGCGCGCAAAGGATGGGGCGATGATACACCTGGCTTGTGAACCTTTGATGGCGATGGGCGCATGCTCGCGTGACGAGCCACAGCCGAAATTTTGCCCGCCAACGATGATGTCGCCGGGTTGAACAGTTTTTGCATACTCTGGTTTGACCTCGCAAAAAACATTCTTTGCAAGTTCAAGCGGGTCAATCGTAATGTTGTAACGGCCGGGAATGATCTCGTCCGTATTCATGTTTTCTCCAAATGTCCAGGCTTTTGCCATGAGAGTCTCCTTTTGTAAGTGATTAGGCATTAGTGATTAGGGGCTAGAAATTAGGAATTAGTTTTTCCTAGTTGCTTGATCCCTAGTCCCTAATTCCTTATAAATATCCACGCGGGTCTGTAATTCGCCCCGTCAGCGCAGTAGCCGCCGCAGTGGCGGGACTGGCAAGATAGATTTCTGAAAGCGGACTACCCATGCGTCCGATGAAGTTGCGGTTCATGGTTGTCAAGGCACGTTCGCCCGCTGCGAGGATTCCGCCATGACGTCCGATACACGCGCCGCAGCCGCTGCCTGTGACCGTGCAGCCTGCATCCAGTAAAATTTCGATCAATCCATTTTGCATGGCTTTTTTATAAATACGCTCGCTGGCCGGTGTGACGATCACGCGCGTAAACTGATTTACTTTTTTCCCTTTGAGCATGTTCGCTACGATTTCGATATCTTCGTAACGCGCGTTCGTACAGGTACCGATATACACTTCGTTTATTTCCAGTCCTTCAACTTGCTCGAGCGGTTTGACATGATCCACATCAGGATGACAAGCCACTTGGGGTGATAATGTGGAGACATCAATTTCAACGACTCGCTCATAATGTGGATTCACTGGCCCAAACATTTCAAACGGGCCTGCCTTTGGCGGGCGTTTCATTTTCGAGATAATTAATCGTCACTTCATCTGCGGCGATCAGCCCGCATTTTGCGCCGATCTCGGTGGACATGTTCGGGAAGATGATGCGTTCGTGCATAGGAAGTTTGCGGATATAGTCACCGCCAAACTCCACGGAGCGGTATGTGCCGCCGTCCATGCCGAGCAGACCTGCGATGTAGATCATTACATCCTTTGCGTACACGCCAGTTTGCGCCTGTCCTGTCAGTTCAATGCGAATTGTCTCTGGAACTTTGAACCAGCATTTGCCTGTGACCCATGCCACGCCAATTTCTGTCGAGCCAAGCCCCGCGCCGAATGCGCCCATTGCGCCATACGTATTCGAGTGCGAGTCTGCGCCGATGACGATTGCGCCAGGCGTGATAAATCCTTCTTCGATCATTACTTGATGACAGACACCTTGATGTAATAGATAAGGTAATTCCTGTTCTTTCACAAACTCAATAATTTTTTTGTGATTTTCAGCCGCTAATACATTCGGCGCTGGATAGGCGTGGTCAAGGTGAAGCACGATTTTATTTTTATCCAGAATTGGCTTGCCAATATCCCGGAATGCTTTTATCGCCAGTGGGGTCGTGTTGTCGTGACTCATAATGTAGTCCACATCCAACAGCAGAATTTCACCCGCTGAAACGGGTCTGCCTGCCTTGCGTGCAAAAATTTCTTCGATTAGTGTGCCCATGAATTCTCCTTTGTGTTGGTAGACAGATAAACAAGTACACAGGTACACAAGCCTGTTCGTTTACGTGCTTACAAGTCTACGTGTTTACTTGCCTACTTCTCTTTCCCGTTATATTTTTTCAACACCAATCGTGTTTCCGTTCGTTTGATGCCTTGCACGGTGCGAATTTCCTCGATCAAATTATTTAACGCCATTACGTTTTCCACATTCACGAAGGCGCTGATGTCATACTCGCCGGTGACTTCGTACACGCTGGAGACGTTCGTAAATCCGCGCATACGACGCACCACTGCGGATGTGTATACATGCGACTCAACTTCGATCATTAACATCGCGCTGATGTCGTGCGGGATGACATCGATCTCTCTCCCTGTTACCTGCTCGGCGATCTCAAGAATATCCGCGTCGAAGAGTTGTTTCCGCTCATCGCCGATATTCTTGATTCTGGTCACGATCACTTCCAACTCTGCCGGGCTGACTTCGATTCCGTATTCATCCAAACGGGAAGCAACCGCGCTTTTACCTGTGTATTTATCAATGATGATCTTGCGCTCTCTCCCTAAAATGGACGGGTCGAACGGTTCGTAGGTGCGCGGGTCCTTGAGAATACCGTTGGTATGCACTCCGCTCTTGTGGCTGAATGCATTTTGTCCAGTGATCGGTTTATTCGGCGCGAGGAAAAATCCAGAAACTTTTTCAAGGTAGCCGGAAACATCCATCAACGGCTGAATGTTGTATTTTTCGCTTCCCTCCAAATTACGAAACGACACGACTGTCTCTGCCAGATCGGGAATGCCCGTTCGTTCGCCGAGTCCATTCACTGTGGTGTGGATGCAGTCTGCGCCTGCGCGAATCCCGGCCATGGCATTTGCCAGAGCAAGGCCGTAATCATTATGGCAGTGCAGGTCTATTTTGCAGGGTAGTAAATGTTTTCGCAAAGCGCGCACTTTATCAAACATGATATGTGGCTGCATAATGCCGAGTGTGTCTGCAAAGCTGATACGGTCTGCGCCTGCTTTGATGGCTGCGTTGCAAACTTGAATCAAAAACTCAAAGTCTGTGCGGGTGGCATCTTCAGGTGTATAGCGGACTTTCATTCCCAGGCTGCGGGCGTATGCTATATGTTCCTGAATGATCTCAATTGCCTGTGCCTGCGTTTTGTGCAGTTTCGCATCAAGATGGATTTTCGAGGTGGCGTAAAAGATGGCAACACGGTTTGCACCGCAGGCTTTGGCACGGTCAATGCCGAGGCGTGAAGCAACTGAATGAGCGACCACCTCAGCTCGAAGTCCTAGAGAAGCGATGTTCTTAATCGCCCTGGCAACATTGGGCGAGACGGATGGATCGCCTGCTTCGATCATATCCACGCCGACAGAGTCGAGCATGTGTGCGATCTTCACTTTTTCATCAACGGTAAAGTTGACGTAAGGAGTTTGTTCTCCTTCTCTTAAAGTTGTGTCTAAAATTTCAAGCATGGGTTTCCTTTTCTCAAAACAAAAAAACGCCCTCCGTTATCGGAGAGCGTTTTGAATAAACAGGTAAATAAAATAAGTTACGGCAGGCGTTTGCCTGTTTCCTGTTTAACCGAAACCTGCCCAGATCCGACAACCGAAGTTGTAGACATGGGCTTGCGCTTGGATTTGGTCTCGAAACAGAAAGCAGAATATGTAAACATTGAAATCATTTTACTTGATGCATAACATGTGTCAATGAATTTATATGACCCATTTGAGTACTTGTTACTTTTGGATGAGTACCCGTATGGGGAATGGTATTATTTTTTTATTGACCTATGATGGATGGAATTATCTTTTATCCATGCAAACATAAGGTGAAGCCATGAAAAATAAATCTGAATCTCAAAACGTTGACGGTACTTCTTCCAGCGCATTTAACTGGTTGACCTCTGCGCATACAAAGACCTGGCTTGACGAGCGCGACGCGTGTGCGTTGGTTGCTTCTGTGCGTAAGAATGGCGAGGCGACGCATGGAAACTTAAAACGCGCGCTGGCAGCATTGAGCATCATGGGGCATCGCTCTGGTGAAGTCAATGGAGAAGGGGATGGCATCGGCGTGATGACTGATATTCCGCGCGTGTTGTGGTCACAGGCGCTTGAGCAGGCGGGCAAGCCGGGTTGGCTCGCGGAAGATCGCCGCTTCTTTGTTGGACATTTGATGATTCCCAACACCGAAACTGATGTTCAAAATGTTAAATCCAAAATTATTAACATGCTTAAGGAAAGTGGCATTGACCTTTTGCTGGAGCGTCCAACTCCGACCCGTTTGCAGGCACTTGGGAAAATGGCGCGTCAGCAGGTTCCACATTTGTGGCAGATCTCAGGCATGGTGCATAACGGTCCGCTGGAAAATGTGGAGCGGACGCTCTTTGATCTCGCGCTTCAGATCGAAAAATTTACGAATGTTGCCATTGCTTCACTTTCCAGTAACGTGGTTGTTTATAAAGTGCGCGGCTCGATAGAAACTCTTTACCAATATTTTCCAGAATTGCGCAATCCCGATTTCACCACCGCCATCACGATCGGTCATGCGCGTTATTCCACCAATACTGCCACGAGCTTCGAGCGTGTTCAACCGTTTAGTCTTATCGGACATAATGGCGAGATCAATACGATCGCCCGTTTGCGTGAACAGGCTGAAATGCTGGGTGTGAATTTGGTGGAAAGCGGCAGCGACTCTCAGGATTTGGATCGTCTCTTGTCCACCCTGATCCATCATTATCGTTTCTCGTTGACCGAAGCAATGGAGTTGGCTTTTCCGCCCATCTTGAGCGAAGTGGAAAAACTCTCGCCTGAATTGCAAACTATTTATAAATATTATCGTCAGGCTTTTGGCCCGTATTCTCAAGGCCCGGCGGGCATCATCTCACGCTTTGGTGATGAATGTGTCTTTAGTGTGGATGCGCTCGGACTTCGTCCGCTCTGGTTTGGTGACACAGAAAAGGAATATTTCTTCTCTTCGGAAAAAGGTGTCTACCGTCTGGATGATATGCGCGTTGATCCGATTCCGCTTTCGCCTGGCGAAAAAATGCGTTTGCGAATTCACCGTGAGCGCAATGTGGAAGTCTTTGACTATCCGGCCATTCAACAGCGTATGCTCAACCTGACCATGCGCAGATTTGGTTCGCTCGAAACGATGAACACGCGTCTGGCTCGTCCATTATTGCCGGCGGAAGTTTCAGGTAGTGATGCGATCCAGCCCTGCCCGAAGTGGACCTGGACAATCGTCTCTCTGCTTTTGGCTGGGGACGTGAAGACCGTGAGTGGGTGCAGGAACTTGCCAAAAATGGTATTGATCCGATCAGCTCGCTCGGCTTTGACGGTCCGCTGGCTTCGCTTTCCACCGAACGCCAAAATATTGCCGATTATTTTAAGGAGGCGGTTGCGGTTGTTACAAACCCAGCCATTGACCGCGAGCGTGAAGTGGAACATTTTTCCACGCAAACGATCGTCGGTTCACGCCCGCCGCTTATGCCAAATGAAATGGGACAGGCTGTTACCTTCTCCCTCGAAACACCGATCCTCTTGGATTCGTTAAAAGATGGAGAGAAGACGGGGTATCCGACTCTGGAACAATTAACCAGCGCTTTTCCAGATCAGCAGATCGGACATTTGCAAATTGTCACTTTGTTTGAAGAGACCACTGCTCAGGCATTGGAGCGCCTCGCACAATCTGCCATCGATTCTGTTCGCAACGGTGCAAGGATTATTCTTCTGGATGATTCAACTGCTTTTCAGGATCAAAATGGATGGGTTGATCCTGTGCTTGCGCTCGGTGTCGTGGATCTGGCGCTCCGCAAAACATTCTTTGATTCCTCTCTTTCAGATTCATTGTCCACGCCGATCCCATTAAATGATAGCGGAAAAATTGACCTCGGTCTCATGGCTTCTCAAACATCGCTGAACATGCGCCGTCAGGCGGGTTTGATCCTGCGCAGCGGCGCCATTCGCAATCTGCATGATGTCATTATGTGCGTCGGCATGGGAGCAGATGCGATTTCGCCTTATTTGATCTTTGAATCTGCGCTCAAGGAAAAAACTGAAATCGATGAAGCAGATAGATTGAAGAAAACATTCAAGGCGCTTCGCTCAGGAATTGAAAAATGTATCAGCACAATGGGTATTCATGAAGCGCGCGGATACGGCCGATTATTTTCGAGTATCGGATTGAGCAACCCGGTGGCCTTTGCGCTTGGTGTAAAAAATTATGCAGGTTCGGATCTGGGCGGTTTGAAGTGGAATGATATTGATGCGAGCGTTCATTTGCGCGCACAGGCGTTTCACAGCGCAGGGCGCGGCGAACTTTCACGCGTAAATCATTTTTATCCGAAAATCTGGAAGGCGGCTGGCAAGCTTGGGAAAGCTGAATCAGGCTGGAGCGAGTATGAAGCGCACACACAGAACACGGCAAAATCCAACCCCGTTACGCTTCGTCACATTCTTGATTTTCGTTATCCAGAACAACCTTCCAACATTGAATCAGGCAATGTTAATTTGGGAATCACGTCGCATAATTTCCCATTTTTGATCGCGTCCATGTCGTTTGGTTCGCAGGGTGAAACTGCCTACCGCGCGTATGCCGAAGCCGCGTTCCGCTTGAATATGATCTCGCTTAATGGCGAGGGCGGAGAAATTCCAGACTTGCTTGGCAAGTATCCATTCAATCGCGGCATTCAAATTGCGTCGGGACGTTTTGGGATCACGGCAGAAACGATCAATGCCACGAATCTTTTGGAGATAAAAGTAGGGCAGGGTGCGAAGCCTGGCGAAGGCGGACATTTGCCCGCACGTAAAGTCACTGCAAAAGTTGCAGCGGCGCGTCATTCGCAAAAAGGCGTTGACCTTATCTCGCCATCCAACAATCACGATATTTATTCCATCGAAGACCTTGCGCAATTTATTGAAGAACTCAAAACCATTAATCCAAAAGCGCGTGTTGCCGTCAAAATTCCTGTTGTGCCCGGCATTGGGATTATCGCGGTTGGTGTTGCCAAAGCCGAAGCAGATATTATTTATCTCACCGGATTTGATGGAGGAACAGGGGCGGCGCGTCAACATTCTCTGCGCTATGTGGGTTTGCCTGCGGAAATTGGAATCGTGGAAGCGCATCGCGCCTTAACTGAATCAGGGTTGCGTTCCAAAGTAGAGATCTGGGCTGACGGTGGAGTCCGCTCCGCATCAGACGCGGTCAAGTTGATGTGCCTTGGCGCGAATCGAATTGGCTTCGGCACTTTGCCAATGGTTGCCATTGGTTGCACGATCTGTAGAGACTGTCAGAGTGGCACATGTCACACAGGGATCACCACCCAGCTTGAAACGGCGGAAGAAGCGGCGGGTCTTGGCGTCAAACATTTTGTCCCGCGTGATTTGGAACAGTCCACGCTGGCATTGGTCAATGTGTTTACGGGGTTGGGTGAAGGTGTGAAAGAGATCGTATCCAAACTTGGTTTTGAAAATTCACAGGATATTGTCGGGCGCTCTGATCTGCTCGTGCAAATTTCACATCACGAAAAGATTGACCTTGAAGAAATGTTGATTCCGATCGGTGATTATTTGATGACGAAACCGATCGCGATCTCATTGCCTGTAAATGAAATGATCACGATTGATCGCGGCCCTTTACATCGTCCACGCAATCATCTGACCACGGTCAGCTCCAATTTGGTGATGGAGAGTTTCACCACACATCGACAATCCGCAATTCTGTTTGAAGACGATAAAGTAACCCCGGTGGATCGTGCTCTTGGCACGCACCTGACTGGCGCTCTCACACGCTTCCGCAACAATTGGAATTGGTCTCCCGGGCATGGCGGACTTGGTGGTCATCGCGAAACATGGATGCGGCCCGTGGAAAGCATTGACAGCAACTCAGTGCCGATCACATCTCTACATTTCGTCAGCAGTTCCGTCCCCGGCAATGGACTCGGCGCATACAATGCCCATCCCGTTCACATCCTTGTCGAAGGCGGCGCGCAGGATGGTGTTGCGAAAGGCATTTCGGGCGGACGGGTTGTCATCATGAAAGGGTACAACCATGATGGTAAATTGATCGACGGCTCGGTTGGGAAAAGCCTTGCTTATGGCAGTACTGGCGGCGTTGTGATCGTGCAGGGCAACGCAGATTCGCGCGCATGTATCCGTCTCTCTGGGGCGGATGTGATTATTGGCGGTGAAATCCTCAAGCCGTTGAATGACAGCCTCGGCTTTATTGGTGCGCGTTCCAATGTCAAAGGTTTCCTGTGCGAATATATGACCTCCGGCCGTGTGCTTGTTTTGGGTGATCCCGGCCCGTGGATGTGCGCAGGCATGACCGGCGGCGTGTTATATCTCCGCTTGCAGCCGCATCTTAATTTTGATCAGGCCGCCATTCAGCGCCGTTTGGGTAAGGGTGCGAAAGTATCTGTGCAGGAAGTGGGTGAGGATGACCTGAAAAATCTACGTGAACTTTTAACGATCTATGCCGAAGAGTTAAAACAAAATCATCAAGCTGAAGAGTCTTTGAAAATACTTAATCTTTTAGTAGACTGGAAGAATACATTTGTGCGTGTTGTTCCGCTCGGGCAACAGGAAGAACAGAGATTTGCAACCGAGTAGACAATACAAATATGAATGTAGACCTCTTGCAAAAATCTTAGATTTACTGAAGTCTGCTGGTTGATAAGGCGTGAAGAGATTTGGATTTATCGGTAATCAACTGCGTATAGGCAGTTGATTACTCGTTTTCAAGTTTCTCTTTTTGGAAGCGAGCCCTTCTCCGTCCTACCACGACCAGAAGTGCTGTGAGCCAGGTTAATATCACACCTAAAACAAGCGGTCTGGTACTGCCTGCCGCTTCAGGGCTGATCATCAAGGGGCCAGACCAGGTGTTGACTGCGGCATGGAAGAGCATGGCTAGCAACAGGCTGTTGCCTGAACCATGATAGACCCATGTGATCAAGATGGTCAGAGGGATTGTCAGCAGGGCATACAACCCAAAAGGCAGGCTGCTTTGCGCTGAGCCTGAGATGAAGAAGAGGGGCAAATGCCATACAGCCCATATAACGCCCAATATAAGGCTTGCCCATAACGGGCTAAAACGTGCCTCAAGTGACGGAAGAGCAAGTCCGCGCCAGCCGAATTCCTCGCCCAGCGGTCCGCCGATCAGCAAAATTAAAATAAAATTGACCACCACAATTAACCAGCGAACACCGAATGGGACGTAATCGGGTATTGTGCCGCCCAGTAGAACATGTACGTCCATGGCAAGCAACATGATCAGCGCCGGGCCAGCGATAGCGATCAGATACCAAACGGGGGAAACGCGCCAGATTACTGCCCGTCCCAGCAGACGGCGTAGTTCAGTCCCGCCAGCGTATCTCCAGGTTAGGAATAGGGCAGTGATGGATGGAGCAAAGGTTCCCAGCGTGATGAAAACGAGAGATGGTACTGGCAGCGTGAGATGCAGATACTCAGCAAGCAAAAGCGGTGACCAGATAAGCCAGGCACTGCCAAAAGTCAGCAGTAAATATGTGCTGAGTGGGATAGGATGTGTTACGTTCGTGCTGTGCAAATAAGTTTGTTGCATTGATAGCTCAATCCTTTTTGTTTTTTTGCGATAACGAAGTGCCAATAGCTGTACCGAGCATAATCCCGAGAGCGACGCCAATGGGAATATTATCGAAGGCAACGCCAAGTGACGTGCCGATGGCGACACCAATGGAGAGCCATAAGCCGAGTTGGTTGGTTGTTTTCTTTGATTGGGGATCTTTCTGTTCATTGGACATGTTTTTTTCCTCTATACTTATTTTGAATACGAATCGATCTTGTAGGATCAGGTAAATTTGATGGCGTAAAAAGAACCCCTTACTTTTTGTTCTTTAGCGAAAGCGCAGCGCCAAAAATCAGACCGAGGGCTGCTCCTATTGAGATGCCGATCGGGAGATTATCGAATATGATGCCAAACGTAACTCCGATGCCGGCGCCGATGACGAGCCACAGGCCGATTTGATCTTGGGGTTTCTTTGGTTGAGGGTCTTTCTGCTCATTGGACATGGGTTTCTCCTTTTAGCTTCCTCCGCATATACAGATAGGTGAAGAAATAGACAATTCCGCCGAATAGCAAGATGTTCAACGGCATTGTAATTGTCTGTTTCGTTATGACATCGTAAGTAGACCAGATCAGGAGAGCAATCATGGTCACAAGCCAGCTAGATCGAACTGCAAATAAGGCGATCTGGATGTCCGTTTCGTCGGCTTTGGTGAAGCCAAGTCTTTGAAGTAATTTCATTGTAAACACTCCTTCCGATCATGAGCGTTCGAAGAAAGTCACGACTTCCCCGGTGTCATTCGCAAAACTTGTTGGCGAACACTTTAAAAGGCGGAAGAAAACGAAAACATCTCCGATTGCCCCGCCCGTATTCAATGCCACCAAAAACGCGATCATTGGAATCCAGCTTATGGGTGCCAGCAGCAAGAGCAGCAGCCCCACAGCGCCGATGATGACCAGCGGGCCAAGCGCGGTGATGGCGTATTGGCGCTTGGGGAAAAACCAGGTGGGCGCGCCAGCATACGCATATAACGGGCGCAAAGCAAACACAGGCATGCCGCGAGAAAAAATCCAGAAGAATAGTCCGTGGATGATTTCATGAATGATTAAGACAAGCACTACCAATCCAATCGCGCTGAACACCTTTACGATTGTTATGGTCACCGAAAAATTTGTGATATCCGGGCGAACCCACGCTGTGAAACCAGACAACAAGTAAAACATAGGGATGAAGACAATAAACGCGCCAATATTCAACAGGATGGCTAGGCGTTTGTCTTTTTTTAGGTCAATCTGACCGGATTGGATATATCCGGCTGGTAAGGTCTGTGTTGAGGTATTCATAATCGATTTTCCTTTTCTGTCAGTCTGAATTGTGTGTCCATTGTTACAGAACCGCTAATTTGTCTGCCACGTGTGAAGTGAACTCCAACTTCCCATTTCTACTTTCTACGTGGATGGTCTCACCTTCGTGGAAGTCACCGCTTAGAATCTTAACTGCAAGTGGATCCTGCAACTCACGCTGGGTCGCCCTTTTGAGCGGCGTGCGTCATCGGTGAGTAAAGCCCTCTGCGATTTTTGTTGTGTTTTTCACGATTCGTAAAATCCTCCGTGCTATCTCAGACGTAACCGTTTCGAAGGTTGTCCTGATCAAAAAAATATCCGTCATTCAAAACCTCACCGCACTGGTGCGCGGCGCACACTTGCCCTGGCGGGCAGTGCCAGGGAGTGTCTGGGTGTTCTTTCTATCATTTCTGATAAAGACTTAAGTTAGGAGTTGAGCCGAAAATATAATGAAGACAAGCAATCCAAAGAGGATATAGTCCGCGCCAAGAACAATGCCAATCCAGGCAAAGGTTTTGCCTTTCTCTTCCCCATTTTTTTTCTGTATCTGTTTTAGCGCAAGAATACCCGTTAATAGAGCCACAGCTCCATAGAAATATTGTACAGAAACTGATAAACGCATAATGGCGCGGATGGTGTTGGCGTATGTTAGTGATGCTGGAAATGATTCCCGAATCATGCCGAAATCAAGCAGGGCTATTACGACAAGTCCGCTTATAAGACTAATTATTGCCATGCGGTTTATTTTTGCAGTTTTTTCCATTGATCGTTCTCCTTTATTTCTGAAATTCCTGTTCGATCCAAGTGGCTTCGTAATAGACTTTTCGATAACGGGTCAGACGTACCTGTTGGCTGTCGTGGTGTGCTGTTAGTTCAATTTCCAGTTGACGGATATGTGACTGCAATTCAACAACCTGACGGCGCAGGTGCAAGATCACTTCAACGGCGGTTGGATCAACACCCAAGTCTGCTTGAAGTCGGCGTTGACTGCGCGACTCATAGTCTTCGTATGGACGGTACCAATATTTTTTTGTGGATGTGTTTTCGGGAGTCATAATTTGACCTCACCTGGTACAGCTTGTTTTTGGCGGGCTGAAGCCAATGCTGTGATGCTGTCTATTTCCTGATCGGTTAAGGCATTAGGTAGAACCAGTTTGACACGGGCAAACATATCTCCGCGCTTATTCAGGTCATGTAAATTAGGCATGCCCTTGCCGCGTATACGGAAAGTCTGGTTGGCATTGGTGCGCGGCGGAATCATCAGAGTCAACGGGCGTTCCAGCGCTGGAATGCGGATTTCACCGCCAGCAATCGCTGTGAAGATATCCACTGCTGTGTCGAGGTGCAAATCGTCACCATCGCGCTCAAATAGTTCATTGGGTAAAACTTTGATGATTAAGTACAAATCTCCAGCCGCACCGTTGTTTTTTCCCGATTCGCCTCTACCAGACAGACGGACTCGCGTTCCAGTGCGGACTCCAGGTGGGATTACCGCCTGAATTTGATGCCCGTCCATTTCCAGTGAACGCTGTGCGCCACGGAAAGCCTCTTCCAGCGTCAGGTCCACTTCGTATTCAGCATCCCGCCCACGGCGCGGACGAGGCGGGGCACTTCGTCCATTACTGGCTTTGCTGCCAAAAATACTGGAGAAGAAATCTGAATATGGCGATGTGTTTCCAAAAAGGTCTTCAAGGTCTTCGGCGTTGGCGTGTTGAGTGTGTGCGCCTTTATTGGGCTGCGCTGACCAATTTTGCCAGTCGAAATCCTGTTGCTGTTGTCCGCCCGTCTTTTGCCATTGCTGATATTGTGCGCGCAACTCATCATATTTCTTGCGCTGTTTTACATCTGATAAAACCTGGTACGCCTCATTGATCGTTTTGAATTTTTCTTCCGCGTCTTTATTGCCCGGGTTTACATCAGGGTGATGCTTGCGCGCTAGCTGCCGAAAGGTTTGTTGAATTATTTTCTTGTCGGCAGTTGGTGCTACGCCCAATATTTCGTAATAATCCTTAAAATCCATGCGACACCGTTTTTATCTTTTTTCTGTTCACTGTTTGGCCCTTCGTCATTTTTTAGATTGTCATTTGTAATAGACGGATTTAATTTTTTGAGACAGGCTTTGCAATCATCCAGTACTCCAGGAATATTTTGAGGAGCACCGGATGATTAAGTTTGTATCTAAAATTATTTTGCAGTCACAGTTATCGTTACATACAGAACACAAAGAGTTCTGCTGCCGGAGACGATTGTCCAGGTGCTGCCATATAAACCGGGTTCGCCGGGGGCAACCATCTCCACGATGATTTGTCCGCTTTCCCCGTCTTTGATGGTTTGAGTGAGATCATAACCAGCTTGTTTGTGCATCTTTGTGCCGCTGATAAATTCGTAATCCACTGAATCTGTACGCCAATCATATCCACTGATATTTCTGACTTCCCAGACTGTGTTGAAATTGCTGAGAGCCTTAACTGAATTTTTTGGTGCGGCAACCGTCACTGTGCAATAATTGCCTGAGGGTTGTCCGGTGGCAACCGGATTATCTTGATCCGCGAGTGTGGTGACGGCCACCCAAATCGTCTGACCAAAACGCTGCCCTTCGGCATTTTCAATCTGCCAGAATCCCTGATAGGTTAATGGATCTTTTGGCGCGATCAGGGTTACGCTTAAATCAATGGTTTGTCCGGGAGCGACGTTTGTGGGAATATTTAATGGCTGTCCGCTCATTTGTGCAGCAGTCACATTTCCATAAGCATATAAGAATTGATAATCGGGCGTCCATGTGCAGGTTCCGGTGTTTTGGACACGCCAGATTTTTACAAACCCTTCTTCAGGTGTGACGTAGGGCGGATTTTTCATATTGTTGTCGCCATAGGTTACATCTGCAATAAATTTCATCCCATCCACACAAACAGGCGGATCAACCGTCGGGACGGGGGATACGGGGGTGGAAATTGATGGATTCGGCGCGAGCGGCGTGGATAAGATCCCGGTAAGGTCACTCTGAATATATTGTTGAATAAATCCCAGAATCGTCCCATCAATGAGCATTTCATCCATGACCCGGTCGATCTCTGCCTTCAAACGCGGCGTCTCTGCACGCATTGCAATGGCCAGATTTTGCTGCTCGAATCCTTTGCCAGCCACACGCAGGTCCTGACGGGAGCCGTAGTAACTGGCTGTTGCCTGTCCAACGATTACTACATCAATCCGGTTTTCGATCAGATCCCGCACGGCTTCATCGGTCTGCATGTAACGAAATAATTTATCTGCGTTCATTAATCCGGTATCAACCAGTAGATTTTGCGCCATGCTTTCATACGTAGTGCCACGTTGTACACCCACGCGAAATTTAGCCAGTTGATTGAAATCGGTGATGGTTGTTACGAGTGCGTCATTTCTTGCAAGAATCGCGGTTTCGTTGACATAGTAAATCGGTGAGAACAACATTTGACTGGCGCGTTCTGGTGTAACGGAGATGGCCGCAACTGCCAGATCGATCTGATTGATCTGTAATGCGCCGGGAAGTCCTTCAAAAGCATAGTTTTGGATTTCAACTGGAATTTGCAGGCGGCGTCCGATTTCTTCGATCAAAGCAATATCAAAGCCCACCACTTGAAAGTTAGGATCAATGGTACTAAAAGGCGGATAATGCCAGGATGTGCCTACGACGATTTTATTGTTCGCCACAATACGATCCCAGACATCGTCACTTTGTGATGCAATACTTGTTGCGTCCGGTTCAGGTGTGGTACTTGGCACAAGCACCACAATCGGGGCTGCTGGAAGCGATGGAGAGCAGGAAGCAAGAAATAGACTTGCAATCAGCACTAACGGAAAAAATTTTAGAAACAGTGATTTCATATAATCTCCTTGGATTAAAAAATTATGCCTGGCTGGATTCTTAATTTCATCTAAAAATGGGCAGGGAATTTCAGCGAAATCCTAGATTCTGGTAGCCGAATTAATCCAGGGCAGAATATCAACCGTGAACTCATCGTATAACAAACACTCCCCGGCTGCATCCATCAGCTGGGGAGTGTTTGTCTCCGCCACTTAGGGGAGATGTTGAAGTTGAAAGGGGACGATAGGCAAAAGGTCAGAAGCGGCGGGCTTAAATCTGATTTTTCGCAATGGCAATTACCACTCCGAGAAATTGGTGGTCCTGACTTATATTGATTGAAAAATAGTATCCTGTGTCTGTAGGAGTAGGCTCTGAAACCAGTTGATTTTCAGATAGTTTATATCTCTTAACCATATAGGCAAAGTCACCAGAAGATGTCAGATGAGATGCGATAACAATATCATTGTCCTGAGGTTGGTGGTTTTCATAAAAGAGCACGTAATCCCCGTTACAGATTGGAACGGGATGTGCGCCGCCCATGCTGTGACCTTCCACCTTTGCCCATCCATATTTCATCCCGGATCTGAGCATGATCTGATGGTCGATTCTGGCGGTTTTCTTGATGGTGTGTAGTACATGAGGAACGTTTTCAATTTCAACTTCGCCTACTGCCACCATTTTTTCAGCGGGAGGATCTGCCCATACGACTCCTTTGGTTCCTCCCCGTACTGATTGATATACTGGAATCCACGGGAGAATAAGATAGTCTCTGTTTTTATCCGTCGGTTTTTCTTCGCGTTTCCCGCCTGTTGAACCAAGAGGGCCTGTCCCTAATTTTAAGGCGAGAGTCCTTTGTTCTTCAAGCTCCTTTTTGACCTGATCGCATCTCGTAGCAGATTCGTAGTCCCCTTGAGCAAGGTAATCTGCAGTAATCGGGCTGACGATTGCCAGTGCTTTGTCCAATTCAGCCAGATACAAATAGCCTTTTTTTTCTGTACGATAAATAAGGCCCAACACCCAATGCCCAACCGCTTCGTTCCAGGTCATGCCGCAAAC
This sequence comes from Candidatus Villigracilis proximus, assembly GCA_016715195.1. GTDB lineage: Bacteria > Chloroflexota > Anaerolineae > Anaerolineales > Villigracilaceae > Villigracilis > Villigracilis proximus. The sequence continues at coordinate 35,777 of JADKBB010000065.1, read as the reverse complement.
TCTGAAATTTTCAATTGCCATAACGCTATATTTATTTGCCTCTTCAAACTCGTCAATAAACAGGTGGCAATAAGCGTTTAGCAGGTAATAAAAAGGAAACTCATCTTTGCTGCGGTTTTTTGAGCTAATCTCAATGTGTTGATTTAATTCCTTGAGAAGCAATTCTGCATCTGACATGGTTCTCAGCGCACAGGCCTTTATTTGAAGCCCGGTAATTCCGTCACTTTTATACTCAAGCCTTTCGATTGCATTCATAAAGTACAGATTCATTTTTTCACCAGTTTAGTTTTTAAGAATTTCTTTGATATTTTCGATCGCATCATTTAAGTAGGCAGATGCATAGGGATCTCCCTGATTTTGTTCTAATATTCTCGATAAAGCCAGTAGCGCAGAATCGTGCAAGGTATCTGGATTAGCCTTGCTTAGTTCATCTGCAATTTGTAGTAATAAACTGTGCTGTGCTTCCGCTTTTGCACTCTCAATAGACTTCTTCCCCTCTGCCCCGGCTGTTCCTCCGCGGATATCGGCTTTTGCTTTCCATTCAGCCATCCATTTTTCAATTCGTTTTTCGTTCACAGGAGACTCGATCATAAATCTCTCTATTTGCATATCGATGAGGGAAACTCCAGCATTCATTATTAACTCTTGGTCCAGTTCACTTCTTAATTTTTCGCGCTCCTGCATGGAGAGAATTTTTCCGGCAATACCCTGGTTTGCGGAAACAAACAGGTCTTCGAGGTGTCGTTTTGATATGTAATTAGCCAGCTTCCCTTGTACCTTTCCCCAGGCACCCTCCAGCCACTTGGATTGATATAACTCTTCAGATTGATCGCTTGTGTTTATTGCTCTCTTAACCTTTGTCCATTCAACCGCTTTACGCACACTTAGAGATGGACAAGGATACATGGGTGTGTTCTCTCCTGCGATTGTTCCATCGTCTCTTACTGAAACGGGTACCAGATCTTTGGAAGGAATATGTTGATGCGGATCGTCAATTTGACAAATAATTTTAGCCATGAATTCAACTTTAATTCCATCCTTGGTCCAGGCTTCCACTTTGTTTTGATATGTTTGTGGACGAAGGTCAACCGCTTCTTTTACAGTTTCATATTTTTCAAGAAAAGCAATTCCCGGCCCCACAACACGCGAAAAGCGGGTTCCGCGCTCCAGATATAGCGCTGTGCCGTCCAGAATGACCAGACCGGCAGGTCCACCCAGCCATTTTGCGTATTCATCATCTTTTTTTATTTCCCCGTTGGCAGCGACAACAAACGGGTAATGCACAATCGAGTTGAGCGGCGGGGGAGTAGGTGGAATTCCAAACAAACGTCTGCGGATGAGTTTTTTTGAATTCGTGCCTTCAGGCGGCTTGTATAAAGTATCAAAAAAGATCACAACAAGATTAAAGATGTATAAAATCCCCGCCCCCGCAATCAGTAATGGAATTATTAATGTAATAAAAATAATTATTAATGGGTTTAAATGTACGTAGGCTAAACTGTTGAGCATAAAGCCGGGGGTGAATAAAATAAAAAATACTATCGACAAGGATATCCCCGCCAAAATATTAAAAATGATCAGAAACGATCTGCGTGCGTCATTCCATTGGGCTTGCTCAGCTGTGTAAAAATTTTGCCAGTTATCGGGGTTTGTGTCCATATTTTTATCTCTGTGGCGGTGGGGGGGTGTTGCCAAGTAATGATCGAAGCGCTTCTAATTTACTGTTTTCTTCACTTTTATCTTCCGTTTGCAATTGCTGGTGCAGTGAGTTTTCGAGAGCGGTAATAAGCTGCATGGCTACAACATATTTTTTGGGAAGATTCGGATGCGCATTGCTGATTTTTTCCAGTCCATCTGCAATGGATGCCAGCAGGTTTGAGCGCGCATAGGCGGCGGCGCTTTCTTTAATATTTACTAACTGGGCATCAGCATGGGATTTTGTTTGCGAAATGTCCTGCTCTATGTAAGATCTCCAGTTGTCAATTTGCTGCTGTAAGATAACTTTGGATTCATCGCTGTCAAACTGGAAATTAATAATCCTGGCCGCGATCAGGCTAATTCCATGAATTTTTAATTGTTGGGATGTGTTGTTCTTTATATTTTGCGCAATAATGTCCAGGGGATTTAAATCCTGCTTGTCTTTTATTGGTCTCCATAATTCATTTAGCGGATATATCGAAAGCTCTTTTCGTGCTGCTTCTTCTGCAACTGCCAGCGCCCATTGATCCCAGTATATAATGGGATGACTTTTTGTTTCGTGAATGGAATATTTCACGCTTTCGATACTTAGGGCTGCGGTAACACGACTGCGGGAGTATTGATAATTCCCACTCTTGCGATCTGGTTTTTGAGCGCCTCGCAAGAGACTGTTCTTAAGGCGTAAAGCGCTGTACTCCTCATTTGTCCAAACAGCATTGTCTATAGAAAATACCGCCAATAATCTGGCTTGATATGGAATTCCATCCTGGGAAATTGATTCGATCAGTGAGGTGCGGATCTGGGGTCTAAGATCTATAATTTCATGGGGGCGTTCAAAGGGTTGTGTGTAAATTACGCCAGGACCGTCAACACGAGAAAACCGGGTTCCGGATGTTATTCCAACTGCTTGATGTGATTGCGCCCAAATCATGCCCGGCGAGCCAAACGTTTTGAAAAAATCCCCGTTAATTCGCTCTTCGGCAGTGCGGTCAGTTTCTTTGTTTATAACCCAGATTGGAAATTGAACTCCCCATAGATACCAAACCAGCATCTTGAATCTTTGCAAAGATTCTTTAGAATCGTCAGGGATTGGAAGCAGGGATGACCACCTGCGCAAGACAATACGCCCAGTAGTAAAGCACTGCGAATAATGGAGCGGATATCAGGAATAATCCAAGCCAGCTACCGTAGACCCAGCCAATTAGCAGTATCCCCAAATGCCCTGCAGAAATGTATAAACCGCGCCTTCCGCTTATTCTGTTGGTAGCCAGATAGGTTATTCCGCACGTAACAACAAAAAACTCAACCCATCGAAGAATTACAGAATGAGAAAAGTAAAAAACAGCAAGTAGAGTGGCTTGGATCGAGAGTGATAATAAGAAAAAATACAGGGAGTGGCCTAGTGAACGTGCCCATATTGATGTGCTGTTTTCCCCTCTTTGTTTTATTTGTTGAGTTGTATTCTTCTGTATCCATTTAATTGCCATGAATACATTGGCAATTAAAAGCGCAACTACTACCGTCCAAAACAGGTATTTGTCGAGGAGTGTGTTGAGATTTGCAAAAATGTTGCTAATCACCTCCATATGGGTTGCCATCCCTTTTGACGAGCAATTTAAGTCTGGTTTATGTAAATTTAGTATATACTCCCGCAAATCCACTTGTCAATGACAAATGTCACAGATTTTGCAATAATTCCATTTGTTGGTTGAAGAGAAATAAGTGTAATGATCACTGGAATTTCCACGGCCATTTCTAACCGTGGAGGCATGAGTTCATAGAGCTTTTTGAAAGGTATTGCCCAGCGGTCTCAAGGCCTCAGCGGTAAAAAACCTATCCATTGTTGACGTTGAATAATAATGTTAAAAAGATGACGAATGATATTTAGCTCAATTGGCAGATTCCCATCTCTGGAGAAAATGTGGAGACTGTGATTTTTAATCATCATCTATTTCTGTCCGCCCGTCTTTATGGTGCAGAGACCGGGGATGTGTGAGTTTGGAGAGGGATGTTTTTGCGGGGCCGGCAGAGAGCAGCATCAGGACGGTCATTAATATGGCGGACGTTAGGCACCAGGCGCAGGTTGCGCCAATGACAAAGGGTTCAAGAAAGGTCAGGTAGGCTGAAAATAGCGTGCCAAAAACAATTACAGCAAACAGAGATATGGACGCCATATCTGCGTGCCAGCCTCTGGTATATCGGGCGAGTATCCAACTGATGCTGATCGCTACATATCCCAGCAGTCCCAGCACGCCGATGGGTAGAATGCCAAAGAGACGCGCGTATTCGCTTTGTTGTACGGTGTTGCAGTCTCCCACGGGGCCACAGACGGCGGTAACTTGAGATGTTTCCACGTAAGCAAGGTAGCCAGCCACGCCGAAGCCTATGACGCATAACCCGGGAATGACCCATGCCCAGTTACTTTTTAGTGACAGGTTATGTGTTTTTCGGAAAATGAAAATAGTCGATACAATGGATGCAAGCATGAGCACGAGAACAATAACGGCGATTGTATTGCCGATGGGGTCGCGGGAAAAATTTTCCTGCCAGTTGGAAGTTTGGACATCGTGGGCGGTGAGTCCCGGAGTGGCTATCGGGGCGGTAACTGTTGAGGAAGCAGGGGCAGGCTCGGGGGTCGTTTGAAGCGTTTCTGTTTGCGTAGAAGCGGCGGCAGTTGCGGCATCCGCTTGTGTAGTTTGGGCGATGGCTTCGCTTAGTCCGGGAATATCAGGCCAGTCTACGCCGCCCTGTGTTAGATAAGATTCGACCAGACCGGGGAATTTTTCCGGGATGTCCAATGATCCGATCAGATAGGTATCGTCAATGACCAGGAAGGGAACGCCGCCTTGTTGCAAGTTAAATTTTTGCAATGCAGATAAAAATAGGGTCTGACCATTTTGCTGGGTAACATCAAGTCCAATGATCTGAAGCTGCTGTCCGTATTGTTCCATCATGGGCAGCAGGGTTTCGTTAATGACTTGTTGGCAATGCGGGCAGGTGGGGGAATAAAAAAGTATGGCGCGCACCACCGGCAGGTTTTGCTGTGCTTGTGCGTGCGTAATGGGAGCGATGAATAGACTAATAAGAAAAAAAATGGAAGTTATGATGTGATACCGTTTCACTTTTTACTCCTTGCTGCGTGTTGACTGATGTGTTTATCCGGATTGTATGTGATGAGCTTAATTGTTATTTATTTTTTTGGATTGGTTCGCTGGCTTTGTTTATCATTCGGGTAGTATGCGGGCGGTGTGCTCCAAAATTGAAAGCCGTTTCGTTCCACAATCTGTACCAGTCCGCTTGTTTCTAATTTTCTCAATGCATCTTTTACTTGATATGGCAGCCAACGCGCGAGGGTTCTTTCGAGTTCGTCCTGTCGCATTGGATGGCGTGTGATAATTCCTATGATGGCTTCGGCTATATTTTTATATCCGCTTAAATCAAAACTCCCTTCGGCTGGATGTACCACCTCGGCAATATTTCCAAAAATGGATATTGCCCGCATCAAGCCTTCCTCGTTTGTTGCCTGCACCCACGTTTCAACGGGCGGGCGCGTTGGCAGGTTGATGTGTACAGCATCAGGTTTTACCTTTTGTAAAATTTCAGAAATTTTTTCAAGCGCCTGCGTTGAGTCGTTTAGCCCGCGCACCAACATGACCTCCACCCAGAGCTTGCCTTGATACTCTTTGCGAAATGCAATCAAGCCATCTACAAGCCGTTGAAATGTAATCTCAGGGTGCGGGCGGTTGATCTTGCGATATAGTTCCGCTGTGCCTGCATCGAGCGTTGGCAGCACTGCATCCGCAATGCTTAATTCCTGCCGGACTTCAGGCAGATATAACAAGGAGCCATTGGTAATGACCGCCACTGGAAGTGGTGTGATCTTTTTTATAGAGCGGATGATTTCACCGAGACGGCTATGTAAAGTTGGTTCGCCTGAGCCAACGAAAGTTACCCAGTCAATTTCACCGTTTCGATATGAACCGAGAACCTGTTCGGCTTCGAGGAGCAGGTCTCTCGCTGGAACATATTCGCTTCGCTGATTCGTCACCGGCAGGGAACGCCCCAGCTGACAATAGACACAATTCCAGTTGCAGGTCTTGAGCGGAATGGTGTCTATTCCCAGCGATTGACCCAAACGACGAGAGGGGACGGGGCCGAAGATATATTTCATTTTTTATCTGCGAAAAAAATCTGTGCTTATCGGCATTCTGTTTTAAAGATACGGTCCAAGTTAGTGCAGTTTTTCCACGTGGTCAATGATCTTTCCGTTTGCGTATGCCATTACGGCTTCGTCAACATCGGCAATATCTGTAATCATTGGGCGAATATTACGCGCTTTTATGCTTTCGTAAGCGCCTGTTCCCATCCCCCGGCATAGCAATGCTTCGCAATCGGTGATGGCTTCAGACATTTGTAAATGCTTGTTATGAGAAGCGGCATCTGTCCCATGCGGTTGACCGGGCTTTTCCTCTTCATGCGGCTGATTTGAAAAATGATTATGTCCCAGTTTGTCGCGCATTTCACGGTTCACGATCTGACCATTTTCCACGGTTGCGACCAGGTAGTGTTGTGCGCGGCCAAAATGTTGACTGATGGTTTTTCCATCATCGGTTATCACAGCAATTTTCATTGAAAAATCTCCTTGATTTGAATTTATTTTGCAATCCGGCTAAAACGTTTTTGATTTGAATAGCTGGAGAAACAATCTGGTTGGGGGCATCCATAGAGCGCCCAAGAGCACGCCTATTTCAGTCCATAAACTGCTGCCAGAAGCGGGTTTGCCGGTGAAGCGGCTGAGCAAGGCATCAAAAGTATTGCCAAGTAAATTTCCAAATGTGATCATACGCAAATACGTCATAATATCGTTGGCGGTTTCTTCACCGTAATATGAAGTGACACGTTGCCAGGCGGCAGGGTCAGGTTTACAGCACGACTCGGCATAATGTTGGGCGAAGGTCAGGGCCACTGCTTCGCTTTCTGGAAAGTCTCCCAGTTCAAGCGCCATGATCTTTTGCAGTTCACTATCTTGAATTCCAGCTGCCAGCGCCGCCCGTGCATGTCCGTAGGAACAATAGCGGCACCCGTTAACGCTGGTAACGACCATCATAATTTTTTCTGCGAAGGCATGGCTGATCCGTCCGCCGCGTGCTGCGCTGCGCAAAGAGTCCATGTGGTCAAAGATACTTTTTACGTCAGATGTGAAATTTGGCAGGGTGTAAATGCGCTTATTAAAGATCGCTCTATTCATTATTGAATTCCTTTTCTTTGCTAGTCATCTTTTTTGCCTGGGGTTTCCCATGCATGGAGAACGGCTGGTTGTATTGAATGTTGTGCGGTTAATCAGGCAGGTTGTGCTTTGTGGAAAAAGTAAATTGTCAATGCCCAGCTGAGTATCAGTGCTGGTGTTACAAATTCCATAAATGGCAGCCACTTGATGTCTACTCTCATTTGCCGGCTGGAAATGATCGCAAGTAAAGTTAATAAAACTGGCGAAATAACGAACAACCATGACAACAAAATCTTTGTTTGCATGTCACATCTCCTTGATTATGGCGTTGGATACGCTTGTATTAAGAAATGGCGCTCTGTTGCATTATCGCGAACGTCCATCGGGCAGAGCATTAGCAAAATACGCGAGGAAGTACGGTCAGGATTTTTCCATTGGTGGGGAAGGTAGGCTTCAAATACAAGGCTGTCTCCCGCCCCTAATAAATACCCCTGATTGTTTACTGTGTAGTTCACATGTCCTTCAATGCAGTAGACAAATTCTCGTCCAGTATGGACGATGGGGCTCTTGCCGCTGTCAGCGCCGGGGTTTAATGTAACGATTAAGGGTTCAGCCCCAAAATGCGGCATTCCGGCCGCAAGGTCTTCCATTGTGCTGTGTTCAAACAAAACAAGCGGACGGTGCCCCTGTTTTTGGTAAACCAATTCCTTGCTCTCATGATTTGTTTGGAAGAATTCAGTGATAGAGACGTGCAGACTTTGCGCCAATTGCTGCAAAGTGCTTACACTGGGAGATGTGCGCTCGTTTTCAATCAAACTCAAGGTGTTGATGTTTAGTCCACTCATCTCAGCCAGGGTGCGCATAGACAGCCCACGTTGACCGCGAATCTTCCGCAATCGTTGACCTACACTAATTGCATCATCTGGTTTGGGCATGCTGCCTGGATCTTCCATTCTCGCTCTTTTATTTGCTTGTGCAGGTTGGTTGTTTTTTAGATAATGGGTTTTATCTGCCATGAAATAGCCTTTTGATACATTAAGCTTATACCAATATTATAGTACAAGATGTAATTTTTATGTTATATATTTACTGTTTTTTTGTGTAAATTATGTATAGTTCATACAAAAAGTAAAATTAATCAAGGCCACCTGACAATTTGTTTTTAGGTGCTCGCGAAGCAAAAAACAATAGAACAGCTTGCACCGAACGCAAGTACAGTGTGAACGCAGATTTTTAATGACTGAACAAGTAGAAGGTGAGTGTTTGTTACATTTATCACATTGAAATTTGACAAAATGTACTAGGCTAGGTCGGACTGCAGGAATACACTATAGCAGACAGTGGCAAACAATAGCAATATATTGCAAATTATGGAAAACCTTCTTACTGCAAAGCAAGTTCAAGAGTTACTAAATGTAGACCGCACCACAATCTATCGAATGCTCAAAGACGGGCGCTTGACTGGTGTAAAGGTGGGTCAACATTGGCGTTTTTCTGCGCGTGATGTAAATGACGTTCTTGAGGGTACTGTCCGTTTGAATGAAACGGAAGTCCCTTTGTCCGGGGGGATTCTGCCTCTGCATTGTATGCAGCCCGTGCAGGATGTCTTTGCAGAGATCGCACAGGTTGGTGCAGTGACTGCCGATAAAAACGGAAATGCTCTGACTCGTATTAGTAATTCCTGTGATTTTTGCAAATTGATCATGGGCAGTGATGAAGGCCGTGTGGCTTGCTTGGAGTCTTGGGGCAGGTTGGTCGCTCAGGAAGATGCTGCTCCGGAATTTACAACATGTCATGCGGGCTTGCAGTATGCGCGTGCTCGCATAGAGGTTCGGTCGGAATTAATCGCCATTTTGATCGCGGGGCAATTTTACATACAGAAGCCGGAAACAGAAGAAGAGAATCTGCGCATTGAAGCGCTGGCTCGCAAGTATCACATCAGCCAGGATTTGTTGATGCAAGCCTCAAAACAAATATCCGTGCTGGGAGATCGTAAGATTCCGCAGATCAGCGGGTGGTTGGAACGTGTTGCAAGTACGTTTGAACAAATTAGCTCTGAACGTGTTAATCTCATGGGCCGTTTACGGCAGATCGCCGAAATGAGCATCATTGAATAAATAATCTTAAGGAGAAAAAAATAATGTCTTTTAACTTTGATCAAGAACTCGATTGTAGTGGCCTGGCTTGCCCAATGCCAATTTTGAAAACCAAAAAAGCAGTGGACAGCCTTCAACTTGGGCAGGTACTCAAAATGATCGCGACTGACCCCGGATCATTGCCCGATATTCAAGCATGGACATCCAAGACCGGCCATGAACTGGTTGGACATGAAGAGGACGCCGGAAAATTCACCTTTTTCATCAAACGGACTAAATAAAAAAAGCCTGCTGAACAGCGGGCTTTTTTTATTGCACTGTAATCCACCTGATTTCGATGTGATTTGTCTTTTTCGCAAAAAGGAGTAAACATGACAGAGAAAACTGAAAAGTTAATTTTGATGTGTACACATGGGCCGGAAGATCCAGAGCGCGCCACGATCCCGTTTGTGATGGCAACCGCCGCCCAGGCCTCTGATGTGGAAGTGGTGCTTGGTTTCCAGGCAAATGGCGTGATGTTAATTCGCGAAGGCATTGCCCAACATGTATTTGCGGCCGGTTTTCCTCCACTTAAAGAATTACTAGACATCTATCTTGAGAGCGGCGGCAAATTGCTGGTATGCGGACCTTGCGTCAAATCCCGCCAGATTGACCCGGAAAAAGAGTTTATTAAGGGTGCAGTTATTGTAAATGCAGCAACATTTGTAAAGGAATGTGCTGAAGCGACCAACGTACTGGTTTATTAGGAGAGCAAAATGGCAAAACGAATGGCAATTATCTCAACTCACGGCAGCCTGGATGCCGCTTACCCTCCCTTGATCCTTGCCACCGCCGCAGTGGCAATGGATATGGAAGTGGCAATTTTCTTCACTTTCTACGGATTGGAAATCATCAAAAAAGGCAATGCTGATAAATTGCAAGTCTCACCGATTGCAAATCCCGCCATGCCTCAACCGATCCCCGGTATTTCCGTCCCCAATATTATCGGCATGTTGCCCGGCATGACTGCTGTAGCCACTGGCATGATGAACGGCTGGATGAAAAAAGCCAATGTTGCCAAGCTTAGCGAATTGCTTGAAATAGCCGTCGAAAGCGGTGTGCGTATCATTGCCTGCCAGATGAGCATGGATGTGATGGGCATCAAAAAAGAAGAATTGATTGACGGTGTAGAAGTTGCCGGCGCGGCAGCCTTCATTGAATTCGCCGCTGATGATGCAATTGCACTGACATTCTAAAAAATTAAATAGGAGAACTTCAAAATGGCTGACGAAAAAATTCTCATTGTAATGACCAGCGGACCAGATACTCCGCGTCGCTGTGCCACACCTTTCTTTTTTGCCACGCTCGCTGCGGCAATGGAATATGAAGTGACCATGTTCTTCACGATTGATGGCACACTTTTACTCAAAAAAGGCATGGCTGAAACTGTCTTTCCCAAAGCCGGCGGCAAACCTGTCAGCGGCTTCATTCAGGATGCACTGGACGCGGGTGTGAAATTCACAGCTTGCACCGCCTCCACCGAATTGCATGATATCAAACCCGAAGACTTGATCGATGGCATAAAAATGGTCGGTGGTGCGTTCATGTGGCAATTGGCTGAAGACGCCAAAACCACAATGACTTTCTAAGAAGCTAACCATATGACTGAAGTAAGAGGTTGCAACCTCCCTGAAGATTTGTACTACCTGATCGATAAACACGTCTGGGCCAAACCGATGGAAGACGGAACGCTTCGCGTCGGAATGACAGCTGTTGCCGCTAAATTGGCAGGATCCAATCTGGCAGGTGTCACCGTCAAAGCCAAGAATATAGGTCAGGAAATTGCACAAGGCAAAAGTGTTGCCACTGTAGAAAGCAGCAAATTTGTTGGACCAGTCCCCGCCCCTGTGACCGGTGTCTTAATCCGTGGCAATGAAAAATTAGCCGCCGATCCGAATTTCGTTTCACGCGATCCCTACGGCGAAGGCTGGATTGCCGAGATCAAACCTGCCAACTGGGATGCCGATAAAGGTTCTCTCGCAACTGGCGCAGATGGCATTGCTGCTTACCAGGCTAAATTGGAAGCCGATAATATTTCCTGTTCATAATCATAGCAGGTTACGTTTATAGCGTAGCCTAAAAATTTTGGAGGAGAACATGCCCGACGAAACGATTAAACAAGGCCTTGCAAAGCAAGGCGTTTCAAGACGCGATTTCTTGAAATTGAGCGGATTGCTGGCTGCTGCCATGGGATTGCACGCTGCTCCTGTGGAAGCGAGTGGCTTGCCCGTTTCTCTCAACGCTCCAGCAAGCGGCTATCAGGAACAGGCGATTCTACATGCGATTGAAACCAAACAACGCCTGCCTGTCATCTGGCTTGAATTTCAGGACTGCACAGGTTGTACTGAAGCTGTCTCGCGCAGTGTTTCGCCCAGCTTGGGGAATTTGGTTCTTAACACGCTTACCATTGAATATCATGAAACACTTTCTGCGGCGGCTGGCTTTCAAGTAGAACAAGCCAAGAAAGACGCCATGGAAAAATATGCGGGGCAATATGTTCTTGTGGTTGAAGGCAGTATTCCAACCGATAATGATGGCGCATACTGCGTCATTGGCGGCAGGTCGGCTGTGGACATTTTGAAAGAAGCAGCAGCTGGCGCGGCGGCGATCATTGCTGTCGGAAATTGCGCTGCGTATGGTGGACTTCCGAAAGCCAAACCAAATCCAACGGGCGCCAAAGGCGTTTGGGAACTCATCACTGACAAGGCAGTTGTCAATATCTCTGGCTGCCCTGCTATTCCCGAAGCCACTACTGGTGTAATTGCTCACTTTGCTGTCTTTGGAACTCTCCCTAAACTTGACAAACTCAATCGTCCTTTAACTTTCTACGGCAAGACCGTTCATGATCGCTGCCTGCGCCGCCCGTTCTACGAAGCTGGCAAGTTTGCGCTTTCCTTCGATGATGAGGGTGCGCGTGAAGGTTACTGCTTATACAAACTCGGTTGCAAAGGTCCGACAACTTATAACGCCTGCGCGACCATCAAATGGGATCAAGGTCTGTCCTTCCCAATCCAATCGGGTCACCCGTGCCTTGGTTGCTCTGAACCGAACTTCTGGGATGGCGGCGGATTCTACGAGGGACAGTCTGCTCCGTTGGATCGCCCGACCATTACTGCGGTTGGCGCGGCAATTGGCGCAGGCGCTGCGCTGGGAATTGGTACGGCGCTGGTTAATCAATCCAAGAAGAAAGCCAAAAAAGGAGAATCATAATGAGCTCACAAGCTGTTCTCGAATTTGCGCGTGGTCCATTCTTCTACTTTGCGCTGTTGTTCATGCTGTTCGGGCTGGCGTATCGCCTGTTTAGTGTGATCAGCCTCGGGTGGAGTAAGGACCGAGTCGTCCCGATGGGAAGCAAATCCAAAGGCGTCGTCGTCACCTTTTTGAAAGCCTTCCTCATCTGGCCCTTCATCCCCTGGGTAAAAAATACATTCAACCGCAACCCGTTGATCTACATCGGCGGTGGTTTGTTCCATCTCAGTTTGTTCGTGGTGGTTATTTTGGGCACACCGCACATGCTGGTTTGGAAGAGCCTGATCGGCTTGGGTTGGCCCACCCTGCCTCTGCCCGTCGTAGATTGGATGGCAGCAGTGGGAATCATTGCGATGGTGATTTTGCTGATTAATCGCCGGATCCATCCCGTCCTCAAACTGATCTCTGGTCCTGCTGAATTTTTTGCGTGGCTGTTTGTTTTCCTGCCGATGATCACAGGCTACATGATGACCCATCATATCGGCGGCTCATACGAAGCGCTGTATGCCCGTCACATGATTACAGTGGACGTGCTGATGATCTGGATTCCCTTGAGCCGTATTTCCCATTTTGTGTTTTACTTCTTCTCGCGTGCCATTCACGGTCAGGAATTTGGCAAGCGCGGCGTGGCTGTGTAGGAGGTGAATGATGTCTACAACTGAAAAAGCAATGGAAGCCTTCGTACATGAAACTGGCGGCTGGGTCGCTGCTCAACTGGAAGCCTGCACCCGCTGCGGCATGTGCGCCGAAGCCTGTCATTTTTATCAGGCGACTGGCAACCCCGAATACGCGCCTGTTTGGAAAATGGAACTTTTGCGCCGCGCGTACGAACAACGTTTTACCTTCGTTGGCGGAATTAAACTTTCCCTGGGTTTGGATAAGCCCATCACCGATGAGGACCTCGCTCACTGGAGCGATCTTAACTATGAAGCCTGCACCGTCTGTAACAAATGTTCGATGGTCTGCCCAATGGGAATTGACATCGGCACACTATTGCACGGAATGCGCGCGGGTCTCGCTGCGGCGGGAGATGTCCCTGCTGATCTGGCAGCTGCAGTGACCAAGCAAGTTAATGAAGGAAGTCCGCTTGGCATGACTTCTTCCGTTTGGGATCAACGCCTCGAATGGGTTGCCGATGAATGGGAAGTTGAAATCCCACGCGATGTGAAAGACGCGACCACGTTGGTTGTTTTCTCCTCAATCGAAGTGATGAAGTTCCCCGCCAACGTTGCCGCGATCGCAAAGATTCTCAACAAGGCTGGCGAAAAATGGACAGTCAGCAGCAAGGCGCGTGAAATCGTCAACTTTGGTTTCTATGAAGGCAGCGAAGAACACACTAAATTATTCCTCAACCGCGTACTCGATGGCGCAAAGGATTTGAACGTTAAGCGTATCGTGGTAACCGAGTGCGGACATGCGTATGATGCCCTGCGCTGGCACGCCGCCAATTGGATTCCTGAAGCAAGCAACTTTGAAGTCATTCATATCACTGGCGTTTTAGGTGAATTGATCGGCAGTGGACGAATCAAGATCAAGCCTGGCTTCTTCAATGACGGCGGCAAGATCACCTTCCACGATGCCTGCAAGATTCAACGCAAAGGCGGACACATTCAGGAACCGCGTGATATTCTCAAAGTGCTGGCTCCCGATGCGTTCATCGAAATGACACCCAACCGCGAAGAGTCTGTTTGTTGTGGCGGCGGCGGCGGTGTGATCGCAGTCAAAGCTGCTGACCCAGTCCGCTATGCCTCGTTTGAATTGAAGATCGATCAGGTGAACACAGTCAGCGCCAAGACAGTCGCAATGACTTGTTCCAACTGCCGCTTGCAGTTCACAGACAGCGTTGACCATTTCAAGTTGGACTGGAAAGTCGCTGGACTATCTCAGATGGTCGCAGACGCGTTGGAAGAGTAGGAGATAAATCATGGCACAAAGAATTGTTGTTGACCCCATTACCCGCATCGAAGGACATCTTCGCATCGAAGCCGAACTTGATGCCGAGAACAAAATCAGCAAGGCGTATTCCGCAGGTACGATGGTGCGTGGTATCGAAATTATTTTGAAGGGACGCGACCCGCGCGACGCCTGGGCATTTGCTCAGCGCACTTGCGGCGTCTGCACCACCGTCCACTCTTTTGCATCAATCCGCTCGGTGGAAGATGCGTTGAACATCCCCATTCCAAAGGCTGCCAATCTCATCCGCAATTTGATGATTACCCAGCAGTACGTCCACGATCATGTGATGCATTTCTATCACCTGCACGCATTGGATTGGGTGGATGTTGTAAATGCGCTTCAAGCCGACCCGACAGCGACCTCTGCCATCCAGCAGAGTATCTCCCCGTGGGCGAATTCTTCCCCCGCGTACTTCAAAGATGTGCAGAACAAAGTGAAGGGCATCGTCGAAAGCGGACAACTCTCCATTTTCGCAAATGCCTATTGGGGACATCCCGCCTACAAACTGCCGCCTGAAGTTAATCTATTGGCAGTGGCGCATTACCTTGAAGCCCTTGAAGCACAGAAGACCTTCACCAAGATTCATACCATTTTCGGCGGCAAAAATCCACACCCGAACTTTGTGGTTGGCGGCGTACCCATGCCAATTGACCTCAACAGTGACACCGCGCTCAATGCCGAACGTCTTTCCATCATCAAAGACAGCATTGACCGCATGATCCAATTCGTCAATCAGGTTTACATTCCTGATCTGCTGGCGATTGCTCCCTACTATTTGGAATATGCAGGACTCGGCGAAGGTGTTGGCAATTTCCTGACCTGGGGCGAACTGCCCGGCACAGACATCAAAGACACTTCGAAATTTGTTGTGCCGCGCGCGGTCATTATGAACCGTGACCTGACTCATATCGAAGAGCCGAATCCAAATGACTTTGACATGATGAAAGAGTTTGTTGCTCACTCCTGGTACAAACAAAGTGTTGGCGACAAGGAAGGCTTGCATCCCTTCAAAGGCGAAACCGAGTTCAACTTCACAGGACCCAAGCCGCCCTATGAGCAGTTGGAAGTCGAGCAGAAATACTCCTGGCTCAAATCCCCGCGTTGGGCAGATACTCCCATGGAAGTCGGTCCGCTGGCGCGTGTGCTCGCCATGTATGCCAGTGGTCACAAACAGACTCAGGACTTGACCAATTTCGTCCTCAAGCAGTTAGATGCTCCGCTTGAAGCCGTCTTCTCAACACTCGGACGCACCGCCGCACGCGGTATCGAAACCGTTGTCTTTGCAGATGAAATGCTTAAGAATTACAACGAACTGATTGACACGATCAAGGCAGGCGACACCAGAACCTTCAACGGCGACAAATGGGAGCCCACTACCTGGCCCTCTCACGCTGAAGGCTTTGGTTTCATGGAAGCCCCACGCGGCGCACTCGGTCATTGGGTCGTGATTGACAACGGCAAGATCGAGAACTACCAGATGGTTGTCCCGACCACCTGGAACGCATCTCCGCGCGACCACAAGGAACAGGCTGGACCATACGAAATGTCACTCGTTGGCACACCGCTTGCCAAGCCTGAATGGCCGCTGGAAATTTTGCGCACCATCCACTCGTTTGACCCATGTATGGCTTGTGCCATCCACATGGTGGATGCAGACGGCAATGACCTTGGCGAAACTGCAACCGGCATGAATGTTTGCATAAGCTAAAACAATTAAAATAGTGACCTCCGATTTCAAACATCGGAGGTCACCTTCTCAATTTTATTGGTCAAAACATATCGGCAACTCTATTGGTAACATTCCCATGAACTCATCTTCCCTTCCCCAAAAAACTTCAATTGTAAAAACATTTGCTCCAGGCTGGTTCGCTTCTGTTATGGGCACCGCCGTGATCGTCGTTGCACTCTTTGTATTTCAAAGCGTGTTCCCATTTGCAAAAGCGCTGGAAACATTCTTCCTGTTTGCTTCCATTTTGCTATTTTTAGTTCTCATTGTTCCGTGGACATTGCGCTGGTTCATGTATCCAGCCGATGTCCGCCATGACCTGAATCATCCTGTATCGGCGGCGTTCTTTCCGACCATGCCGATCTCCATGCTGATTGTTGGGATTGCGCTTGAAAAGGTCGGCGCTGGCTTCCTCCCGGAAGATCTGCTTTGGACCATTCTGCAAATCCTCTGGGTTATTGGCTCGGCTGGAATATTAATTTTTGCGCTGACCATTCTCAATACATTTTTTCACAAGTCAGAAGTACAGTGGGAAACTTCCACGCTTGGTTGGCTAATTCCGCCTGTTTCGACTTTGCTGGTTCCCGTTTTGGGAATTAGCCTCTCGATACATTTTCAAGGAACAACCTGGGGCGCAGTAAATCTCATTACCAGCCTTATCTTCACGGGGTTCGGCAGTTTGCTATTTATCTTTGTCATGTCGCTGGTTTTTATCCGCTACATTTTTCATCCCATACCACCTGCGCATCTCGCGCCGACCATGTGGGTTGGAATCGCGCCAACCTCCATCTTGACCATTGTTGTGCTAAAGTTTGCCAAACCGCTGGCGCTATTTTTTCAAGCTGCTCCTGAAATTGAACAAACACTAAATTTTCTTTCAAAACCTCTCGCCGTTATGTTGTGGGGATTTGCACTGTTCTGGCTTTGGCTGGCGTTGATTGTCACGTTGGGCGTTCACCAAAAATCATCCATTCCTTTTGCCCTTAGCTGGTGGGCATTTGTGTTTCCTGTCGGTGCTTTTGTTGTCTCAACCGGTGTACTTTTTCAGGCGATACCACTGGCATTTTTTCAGTGGATCGGACTATCCGCGCTGACCTTTCTCTTAATCCTCTGGCTGGTCGTTGCTTCGAATACCCTGATCGGTGTCTGGCATGGAAGCATCTTTACGCCACATGCACCCGCAAAACGCTGATATGATTTAAGTTCTGAATTAAATTAAAACGTATTTATTATTTAACGGAGACAGACATGGAACTTGAAACCACAGGACGAAAAATTGTAATGGGACTGGGCAATACTCTCAACAAAGATGAAGGGCTTGGGGTTCATGCACTTGAAATCCTGGAGAAAAAACTTGCTGCTCTCGCTCCCGATGTGGAATTTATTGACGGTGGCGCGCTGGGGTTGAATCTGCTGCCGTGGGTCGAGGAAGCCTCGCATCTGCTGGTGCTCGACTCAGTCGTCTCGCGCTTTTCCCTGCCTGGTCAGGTAATGGAACTGAAAAAAGACGAAATTCCACTCTATAGCAATATCAAAATGTCAGATCATCAAATTACCTTTCAAGAAGTGTTGGGACTGGCAAAATTCCGCAACAAATTTCCCGAACACTTGCATCTCGTCGGCGCACAGCCCGTGGATATGAACATCGGCTACGGTATGAGTCCGGAAATCGAGGCTGTCATCCCGCAAATTTTAGAACGAGCTGAGCGGGTTTTGCGTGAATGGGGATTGATCGGGTAATCGCCATGCATGAATTACCCATCACTGAGTCTTTATTAAAGATCGCCCTCGATCATGCCAAAAAAGGAAATGCCAAACGCATCACTGACTTACATATTGTCATGGGCGAGCTCGCCAGCATGGTGGATGACTCGATCCAGTTCTATTGGGAGATCATCGCCAAAGATACAATCGCTGAAAAAGCAACTCTGCATTTTCGGCGTGTGCCTGCCGAGCTGCAATGCATGACCTGTTTTGAAAAATATCATCCCACCGATAAGGAACTGGTTTGTCCAAAGTGTCACGGCGTTGGCGCTAAGATTATCAAAGGCGAAGAGTTTGCACTGGAGTCGATTGATGTGGAGTGAAAAACCTGAAGATAGACACGTAAATTCACCCTTCTCGGGCGGATGCCCGGGTGCAGTGGTTATTCTATTTTTTCGATTGTGAGATTGAAATGTGTTTAGGCGTACCCGGAAAAATTGTTGAAACCTATGAAAAAGGCGGACTGCATATGGCAAGAGTGGACTTTGGTGGAATCTTTCGCGAAGCCTGCCTGGACTATGTGCCCGAAGCAAAAGTCGGCGAATACTGCATCATCCATGTCGGCTTTGCGATCAGCGTATTGAGTGAATCGGAAGCAATGGAAACGCTCGAACTTCTGCGGCAGATCGGCGGAATTGAAGAAGAGTTAGGCCCCGAACCAACGCCATAAATATTTGGCTCATATGTAAAAGTAGAAATTCTGAACGCGAATAGCGCGAAGATTGCCTGCTTCTACGAAAAAAAATCGCGTCATTTGCGTAATTCGCATTTGAGTCGAATGTTTTTATAACAAGCCAACCATCTAAATTTCAACACTTGGAGAAAATATGAGCAACACACAAGAATTTAAAATTGGCACAGATCTATATTCCATTCCCGCAGATCGTTTCTACGGACGAGAGAATCACATGTGGGCCTCCTTTGACCATGTCACAGGAAATGTCACCATCGGCATGGACGCGCTTGGTCTGGCTGCATTGGGTGATCTCGCATACGTCTCTTTGCAGCCCGCAGGCACCAAAGTGGAACGCGGCGAATCCCTCGGCACACTCGAAGCCGCAAAAATGACAGGCGACCTGACATCTCCCATTAGCGGTGAGATTGTCGAACGCAATGACCTGACCGTGCGCAACCCTGCACTTGTCAATCAGGAAACCTACACCAACGGCTGGCTGGTTGTCATCAAACCCAGCAACTGGGAAAACGAATCCGCGCAAATGGTAAATGTGGACGAACTGCCCGCATGGGTTGACTCCGAACTCAAACGCTATCGCCAACAAGGTTGGATCGACTGATGGATCTGCGCTTGATCATTCAGGATAATGTCACCGCTTCCTTCGGCCTCAGCGCCGACGAAGTGATCGGCGAGCGCGTTGGTACGGGCGAGTCTGTTCCCACGCTGCGCCTTTATACATATAAATCTCATTGCGGTCTGGTCGGGCGTTTCCAGAATATTCAAAACGAATTGCGCCTTGATTTCTGCAAAGAGAACAACATCACCGTCAATCGTCGTCCCACCGGCGGCGGCGCGATCATCATGGGGGACGGTCAGCTTGGGTTGGCGCTCATGCTCCCCGGACAGGCCGAAGACACATACAGCCGCGCACGCGATTTGATGTCCACTCTGTCTGAGGGAATTATCAAAGGCCTAAACGAACTCGGCGTCAACGCGCAATTCCACAACAAGAACGACATTATGGTCAACGGCAGAAAAATTGTCGGCACCGGTATCCACCGCGCCCACTCCGGCAGCCTGCTTTTCCACGCCAGCACGCTTGTCGATCTGGATGTGAAACTCATGCTGCAAGTGCTCAACACGCCGTTGGAAAAGATCTCCGACAAACTGGTATCTGCCATCACCGAGCGGATAACGACTGTGCGCCGCGAACTGGGGCGGGATATTCCTCTCGAAGACGTTCGGCAGGCCATCGCAAGAAATTACGCCTCGACTCTTAACCTTGAGCTGGTTGCCGGACAATATACAGCAGACGAACTCCAGGCCATTTCCAAAACCGAATCCGAAAAATATCTCAGCGACGAATGGATCTACCAGACCTCCACCGTGGAAGATAAATTCGGCGGCGCAAAATTCAAAACCCCTGTGGGACTGCTCGATATCCGCGTAGCAATGGCGGGCGAAACGCTCAAAGCCGTTTACATCGGTGGAGATTTCTTCGCTGAAGAATCGGCCGTGGCTGAAATGGAAGGCGCATTGCGCTGGCACGCAAGCCAACCTGAAAAAGTATCCGCTACGCTGGCAAAGGTCTATCAGCGCCGCGAAAAAGATTTCAACGGCCTCCCTCTCGAAGCGATTCAAGAGACGACACTCAAAGCCATCGCAAATGCTGTTTTGGTGGGTACTCTCGAGAACGCCAACCCTTATGACCCTTCCGCTTCCTAATTCCAACGAGATCATCTTCCACACCCCTGGTTTTCGCGGCTACAAAACCGACGAACATGACAATCAGGGTGCTGAGGAATTTGTCTCGATCAGCATTACAGGTACAGCCTGTGCGCTGAGTTGCGAACATTGCAACACAAAAGTATTGCGCGGCATGACCGATCTGCGCCGCTTCGATGGCTCGTTGTATGACCTGTGCGAATCACTGGCAGGGCAGGGCACACGCGGCGTGTTGATCTCTGGTGGCAGTGACCCGCAGGGACGCGTTCCATTGCTCCCTCACATTGACGATATGAAGCGAGTTCGCACAGAATTGGGAATGGCCGTCCGCGTGCATGTAGGTTTGCCTGATGAAGAAACCTGCGCCGCACTCGGCGAAGTGGATGTGGACGGCGCAATGATCGACATCATCGGCCATCGCGATACCATTCACGAGGTCTATCATCTCGATGCCGACCCGGAAGATTATGAAGATGCGCTGTCGTGGATGGAAAAATATAAAGTCCCGATGGTGCCGCATATTGTCATTGGGCTGCACTACGGAAAAATGCTCGGCGAAGACCGCGCGCTTGAGATGATCGTCCGCCATCCACCGAAGCTGTTGGCGTTGGTGGTGTTGATGTCGATGTCAAAAACAGCAATGGCGAACGTCACTCCTCCGTCCCTGAGTGAGATCGGCGCATTCTTCCAAAAGACGCGCAAGGCGCTTCCATCCACACCTGTGATGTTGGGGTGCGCCCGTCCGATGGGAGATATGAAAGTTGAAATTGATCGTCTGGCGGTGGATGCCGGTTTGAACGGCATTGCATTCCCTGCCAATGATATTGTTGAATACGCCCGACAGGCTGGGCTGCGTCCGCAGTTCGTGAATGCCTGCTGCGGGGTGACTTGGTAAATTATTCAAACACGAAGGACACAAAGTACACAAAGTGAAATGCGGTTTCACCTTAAGGGTTTTACCTTCGTGACCTTGGTGCCCTTTGTGTTTATTTTTTTTCAGGAGTTAACATGGCAAAAGTAACCATTCCAGCAGACCAGCAGGCAGAGCATTTTCAGATCAGCCCGGATTATGTCCGCATTAGTATGGCGGCGGCGATTGAGCTTGGATTGAAGCCGGGTCGTATTGAGCGCTCAGCCTGCGATTGTATTAATTTGCTTCAAAATTATCCCGAAGGTTGTTACGCCAACTGCACCTATTGCGGATTGGCGCGTGAGAGACCAGGTATGCCCGAGGATAATACTTTCATCCGTGTGGGCTGGCCTTTGTATTCCACAGACCTCATCGCAGAAAAAATTGCCGAGCGCGAAGCCAAAAAGGAAGTTGGGCGCGTATGCGTTTCGCAGGTACAGGATCATCGTGCCAATGCTGACATGATGGAGATTGTCCGTCGTGTGCATGAAAAAGCTCCGCAGGTGCCGATTGCGGCATTGGTCAGCGCAACGCTTTTGAATGAAGCGAAACTTCTGGAAATTCGCGATGCGGGTGTGGATATTATCGGCATTGGTTTGGATGGCGCAACAGAAGAAATCTTCGATGAGGCGCGTGGCAAGAAGACTCGCGGCCCGCATAAATGGGATTATCACTGGGAGATCATCCGCATGGCGCGCAAGATGTTTGGGCCAATGAATGTCAACTGTCATGTGATTGTTGGTCTGGGTGAAACGGATCGTGACCTTTTCAATTTGTTCTTCCAATTAAGAGAGGAACAGATCGCCGGGTATTTGTTCGCGTTCAATCCCGAACCCGGCACTGCTACACAAGACCTGCCGCGCCAACCGCTTGATCGTCACCGCCGTGTGCAGCTCGTCAAATATTTGATCGAAAATTATGAACTGTCTCCTGCAGCGATCACCTACAACGAAGCAGGCGGACTCTCAAAATTAGATGCTCCCGAAACCATGCTGGATGAAGCCATTAATTCAGGTTTGCCGTTTATGACCAACGGCTGCCCTGACCGTCACGGCGTGATGGCTTGCAACCGTCCGTATGGGTCGTACCGCCCGAGCGAGGAATATCGCGATTATCCGTTCGTGCCGAATGCCGAAGATGTGACCATTATCCGCGGGCAGATGCGGTTGGATGAAGTTTGGGCGAAGTCCATTTCTGCGGCGCAGTAGCAGCTTCCAGTTAAGGATGAGGCGGCGAAGCCATCCATGAAACCGATTCGGCTGATCAATCTGGGCGCTGTCCCGCCGTGGCAGACTCAGGCAATTTATCATGCGCTTGCTGAAAGAATGGACGACGAAGCACAGGACACCATTGTGCTTTGTCGTCCGAACGAGCCGTATTTGTGTCTTGGGTATCATCAGGTTTTTGAAAGTATTTTTGACCCGGCGGAATGTGCGCGGCGCGGATTGCCGGTGTATCGGCGTCGGTTGGGCGGCGGCGCAACTTATCTGGATGAGAACCAGATTTTTTATCAATGTATTTTTCATCACACGCATTTGCCTGTGATGCTCAAGGATATTTATTCCTCGGCGCTTGCCGCACCTGTCAACACACTGCGCGGACTTGGCTTAAGCGCGGAATTGCGCGAGACGAATGAGATCGAAGTAAATGGCAGGCGCATTGCAGGCACGGGTGGCGGGCGGATTGAAGATGCTGCGATCGTGGTCGGGAATATTTTGTTTGACTTTGATTACGAAGCGATGACGGCCGTCTGGCAGACACCGTGGCCGTCGTTTCGGTTGCTGGCGCAGAAGGCGCTGCACCAAAGAATCATCACGATGAAAGACCTGGCGATGAATGTTTCGATGGAGCAGGTTACGGATCTGTTGATCGAGTCGTTTGCCACTTCAATGGGGCGGGAATTGGAATTGGGCGAGTTGACGCCTGAAGAATGGCAAGCCGCCGAGGAAGAGGCAAAGGAACTTGCTTCACCCGATTATCTGGCGCTGCATAAAACAAATTCCAGCCCTGAGCCGATGCGTACCTTGAAAATTTCAGCGCGCGCGTTTATTCGTTATGATGAAGTTCAGATGGATGGTTATGGTGTTCGGGGGAGTTTTTGGCTTTCGGACGATGTGATTCAGGAGGTCATTTTACAATCGACTCCTGAACGGGATTGGAGTTTTGAGGAAGAGAAATTACGGGGAATTTTATTCAGCGATTGGAAGGAAAATATTGAACTTTAAAAGAAGCATAAATTTCTTATGCTTCTTTATCTGTCTACTGTATAAATACCAAAAATGGATCACAATGAACGTGAAGAAAAAATGAAATCCGGTACTCTTTGTGGTGAAAACAGTTGATTGTAAGTAGAGAATTTTTATGAAAACTCAAGGCCTTCGTGGATTATTTTCTTCTTTGGAGATTTCCATAAACATAATTCTAAAAGAGTTAGCTACTCTTCAAGCTGATTAAATCCGCGCCCCAATATTTCCTGCGCAGGGGAAACGATCACAAATGCCTGTGGATCTTCTTTTGCAACAGCCGTTTTTAAGTTATGTACCTCAGTGACGGTCAACGCACACATAAGAATCGTGCGATCTGTGCCCGTATACATACCTTTGCCATTGATGGCTGTCACACCACGTTTGAGATCCGAAAGAATCCGGTTGGAAACTGCCTCCGCATTGCCGGTGATGATCAACGCCAAAAGCTGGCGGCGGCGTTGACGGGGAGCGATCAGCGCACGCAAGCCTCTCGGTTTACCCTGCTCAGATGGCGCGGCGGTTGCCGTTTCATCGCCAAAGCGCGGAAGCACCTCGCCCGTCGCGCGCGTCATATTGATCGTGGCAATTGCAAAGATCGTCAGAAATGCATAAAACGCCAATCCCAGCCCGATCATAATCTCACCTGAAACCGGCCCAACCGAAGCGCGGCGAATAAACTCCTCCGCATTCATCGGTGAAGCAGGGTACAGCCAAATCTTCGCCACCCAAGAAGCATAAAGAATTAGAAATATCCAATAATAATTTCGGCGCAAACGGCGGCCAAACGCCTCCCACACAGAAATGGGAAAACTGGGGGTGAGCAAACTTTCCGCGAGATTCTCCGCCCAATCTGGCGAGGGATGAAACGGCGGCACAAGCATAGCCGCATAAAAATCCGTTTCCATCAAACGCACACGATAACTCCACAACTCATAATAACGATACCGCCGTGCTTCAATAAAAAGAAACCACAAGACCAGCAGCGTATTTAATAATATGATCGCATGATGAACATTCGATTGGCTGAACGCAATCGAAAGCGTCGCGCCGGTGGCAACCACCGCCCAATTCGTGGTGGTATCCAATCGCTGCCGCCACACATTCGCGCGTTGAATTTCTGCACGGAAGAAATGCACCATCGCCGTGGTAAATTCACTTGTCTTAAGATGGTATCCACGATACGTCCAAACTGAATCTTCGGGCTCGGCCTGTTTGGGTTTCTTTTTTGGTTTTGTAGATGTCTTTGCTTTGGGAGTTGATTTCTCAGCCATATTTGTTTACGCTTTCAATTTGATCTCGACGAAATGCACGCTTCACACGTACTGAAAATTGATTCTGCTTCGAGTGAATGTATCAACCCTGACAGGTTGTAAAAACCTGTCAGGGTTCAAGTTTACTTCTTTAATTTTAATTTGTATGCTTCCTTAACAGGTTTCAATGGACGTGGCAGCCAATATGGACGGCGATTGCCATCAGGACTGACTTTATCCGCAGGTCGTGTCAGTGCAAGCCACTCACGATATTTTTCCATGGACTTGTTCGTATCCACGAAGAGATCGCCTGCCTGTTCGCCGGGTTCCGCCTTGCGAATGCTCAACACCTTTTGCAGCCAGCAGTGAACTCCGCTGATTGGATCGGGGTGGACAGCATGAGCGAGGTTTTGGTTCACGCCCACATTGCTCCACCAAATGCGGCTTGTATCCGGGTCGGATGATTTCCATGCCTTCGCGCCGTGAATGACGCGCATGAGGAAACCGCCCTTGCCATCATCTTGAAGTTCAACAAGGTTGGAGGAACCTTTGCTCACGCCTTTATCTTCCTGCAAGCGCCAGCGTCCCAAATGGTGGCTGATGGCAATGACACCAGGTTTGATTCCTTCCGTCACCCAGACCGAATCGACAAAGTGACCGATCTCGGTTTCCACTTTGGCAAGGTCGCCTGTTTCAAGTCCGTTGCGCTTGGCGTCTTCGGGATTCATCCAAATGGGATTCTTGTGCGAGATTTCCACCAGCCATTTTGCATTTGCTGAACGGGTGTGAATGAGCGTTGGCAAACGGAAATTGGGGAGAAGGATCATCTCGCCTTTTTCACGGTCGATGAAATCAGGGTGGACGTGACTCTTCACCGTCCACGGGATGACGTTTTCTTTTTCAGGCCAGCCCCAATCAGAAAGCGTGTCGCTAAAGAATTCGAGTTTCTTGGATGGTGTATCGAAGCCTGCCTTGGGTAATCCATCCACCATTAAGCCGAGGATGGCGCCGGAAGCGTCTCGGGCACGATCATGCTCGTCGGTGGTCAGACCAGTTTCAGGCGTAGTGTGAAGCGTTTTGTCGAAGGGTGAATAATTCTCTTTCTTAACTTCAAAGACTCCATACTTGCGCATGTATGCCAGCGGAGTTAATCCTTCTTTTGCAGCCGCTTCAGGCAGACCCGGCACGGAGTTTTCAAAAATCCATTGATAGTATTCATCCACGGTGATGATCTCACCCTTGCGATACGGGCTCTCGAACCACTGACGAATGCCGAGCGAACCGTCGGGATCCATTTTTGCAGAGAGTTGAATCCAGAACTCATTCTCTTCCCAAACCTCGCCGGGGTTGGCTTGATAGGTGAAGTCCACTTTCATGCCCGCGCGTTCCATCGCGACGCGGCGCACAGGTTGACGGAAGGCGATCCACTGCCCCGCATGTGTTTCCTGACTCATCAGGTCGTGGCGTTCGGGGCCGTGACCTGTGGGCAGAACATAATCGGCGAACCATGCGGTTTCATTCCATGTGGGCGTGAGTGCCACATAGCATTTGATTTTTGATTCGTCTTTCAGTGCCTTCAGCCACATGAAGCCATCGGGATTGACCCACATCGGGTTGTAGACGCGGGTGAAATAAACATCGATATCGCCGCGGCCTTCTTCGAGCATATGCGGCAAAAGAATGGACATTTCATAATGCGCGAGCGGATATTCGATGGGGTAATGCAGTTCGTTCCACGTTTCTGGAGCGGGCGCACCTTTGAACGGCTTGGGCACGAACTTGTTCCAACCCGTCATGGATGTGCCGCCCTTGTTGCCGATGCTGCCCGTCAACACATTGAGGAAGAGCAGGCAGCGCGCAACCTGCCATCCGCCGAGGTTACCGACACTGGCACTGCGCCAAACATGTGTGGCGAGTTTGCCTTCGCAGTTGGCAACGTGTTTTGCAGTTTCTTGAATGCGCTCGATGGGCACGTTCGATTCAAGTGCGGCGCGTTCGAAGGTGTATTCGGCGTAGAGGTCTTTCAGTAATGCGTCGAACAGGTTGAACAGTTCAACGTCGAAGGTCGAAGGTCGAAGGTCTTTGGGTGTTGCTAATGCAGTGCGAATCTTTTCAGCTAACTCGCTGCTGTTCACTGTCAACTGTCCACTGACCACTGCTTGTAGTGTTTCCTTCCAGTTGACCCATTTCCGCATGAAGTTTTTATCATAGAGATCGTTTTGAATGAGATGATTGGCGATGGCAAGCAGAATGGTATTTTCACTGCCGGGCCATGTCGGCAGCCATACATCGCTCATGGATGCGGTATTGCTCAGGCGCGGGTCGAAGGTGATGAGTTTTGCGCCATCCGTTTTGGCTTCGATGATGCGCTGGGCGTGCGGGTTGAAGTAATGTCCCGTTTCGAGGTGACTGGAGATAAGAAGGATGACTCGCGCGTTGGCATAATCCGGGCTTGGACGGTCTTGCCCGAGCCAGAAGTTATAGCCTGCACGCGCAGACGATGAACAGATATTGGTGTGGCTGTTGTGACCGTCCATGCCCCAGGCTTGGACGATGCGGTTGGTGTATCCGTCTTCGCCGGGGCGACCAACGTGATAGACAATTCCATTCGGGCGGCGCAGTTTACTCTCGCGCATTTTCTCGGCAATTTCAGAAAGTGCCTGCTCCCAGGAAATTTGCTCCCATTTGCCTTCACCGCGTTTACCCACCCGCTTCAATGGATAAAGAATTCTTTCAGGGTCATAGACTTGATTATGAGTTGCGGGTCCCTTGGCACAGTTGCGTCCACGAGAGCCAGGGTGGACGGGGTTGCCTTCGAACTTACGAATCTCATAAGTATCTTTATCAACATACGCAAGCAAACCACACGCCGACTCGCAGTTGAAGCAGACGGTTGGCACAAGTGTGTAACGCCGGGCAACTTTCTTCGGCCATTCCTTGCCGTCCCATTCGACCCATTCATCCCACACATCGGATGGGGGATACTGGCTGATGCGCCCATCCTCGTGGACGACTTCGGTCAGTTTGATGGGTTTGCGGTCAGAGTCCGTAAATTGCGGGACGGCGGTGCCTGCGGAAGTTTGAGGGACTTTTTTCATAGGGTGTCGGGTTCCAGGTGTCAAGTCAGGTTGAAGGTTTGAAAGTTGCAGGTTTAAAGGTTGAAGGTTACAGGTTCGTAGTTATAAAGAACGCAACTTTCAACTTGCAAACATTCCAACCTTCCAACTTTCTTTACGAATTCGGAATATGCTGTGGTGCCATCACGAAGGCGTATTCATAAAAGAATAGGCCGACCAATGCGGCGAGAACTGCAACGGGCAGTGCGGGCGCGAATGCGATCATCAATACGAGCGGGATGATATGCCCGAGGACAATTCCGCCCCACCAGTAATGATTGCGGAAACGTCCATGAGTCATTTCGCGGGAGGCGAGCATGGCTGTATCTGTCGGGAAGGAGTTGAGTTTGCCCGCGAAGGTCATCAGCAAATTGACGGCGATGCTGACGGGGAAAAGAGTCGCGAGAAGTGAAGTCAGGTCAGCAGAGAAATTCACGAATATGCTCAAAGCAAGGAACACGCCGCTTGCCACCATTGCGGATTGGGACAGCAATTGGAAGGGCAGTAAATTGTTCTGCCACATGTCGCGTCCTTCGGCTTGACCGAGCAGGAAGGCAGTGTAGATGACGACTCCAAAAGCGAACGGGAAGACGATCCACGCTGCAAACGGGCGGACAGCTGCTACTGTTTCGAGCGGCAGGATACCAATTTGAGCCGCGCCTTCGAGCAGCCACCACAACCCAGCCACAGCCGTGAATGTGACCATGATGTACGCGCCGCGTGCCACCCAAGATTTCCACTGCGGGCGGAGCAAAATATTCAAGAAGCGTTTCGGTTGCGACAAATCCTTGATAAGCAGGATGGTCGTGATGAGCATGAAGACCATCGCGGTGAAGCCTGCGGCGAGGAAGGTCGCCGAGTCGAAGTTGAAGATGTTGAACATCGAGCCGAGGCTCAACAACATGAAAATTCCGCCCGCGATGCTTTTGGTGACCAAATAAGACGGCAATTCCCAATGCCATTGGATCTTGTGCTGGGCGTTGTAGGAAGTCTGAACCATTTGCTCGGCAACACGTCCACCGATTTGGATGGGGCCATTCATCGGGCGGCCTTGTTCCTGCGGGGTGCGGATGGATGTGCCTGATTTGGATTTCAAGACAGGCAGCGCAATCGCGCCATGTTCATACGCAGAGACGTTCTGCTCGGTGACCTTGTCTGCCCACACATATGAGTCATGTGTTTGTGCGGCGGACGGATGAAGCGACCAATCGTTGCCGTTGATGTAGAACAGCTTCGGGCCAGTCCCCTGCTCAGGCTTGCGAACTGTCACTTTCGAAGTGGCCAGCTTGCGGCTTATTTCTGAAGCGGGGTTGTTCAAGTCACCAGCGAGGATGGCATGTTCAGGGCAGACGACCACGCAGGCGGGTTCGAGTCCCACATCCAAACGATGAGCGCAGAAGGTGCATTTCGCGGCGGTGTTGGTTTCGGGGTCGAGATAAATCGAATCATACGGACAGGCTTGCATACAGGATTTGCAGCCGATGCAAATGCTGGGGTCAAACTCAACGATGCCATCATCACGCTGATACATGGCCGTGACGGGACAGATACGCACGCAAGGCGGGTTGACGCAATGATTGCAGCGCGTCACTTGAAAGTGGCGGCGCACATCGGGGTACGCTCCCGTTTCAACATATTTGACCCATGTGCGATTCACGCCAACGGGCACTTGATTCTCGGACTTGCACGCGGTGGAACAGGCGTGACATCCGATGCATTTGGATTGGTCGATTAGGAAGCCGTAGTTTTGAGTCATTAGTGATTGGTAAATGGTAATTAGTAATTGGTTACGCGGCTTGCGGCGGATTTACGGCGTTCATAATTGCCGTTGTGAAATCAGCCGGCGTGACGCCAGGGGATTGAATGTTGAGGCGGTAGTACGCTTCTTCAATTTTGGCTTTGAGATTCTCTGGCGTGGCAGAAACACCGCGCAGGGATTGTTCGAGCGCACCGAGAGCGAAGACGGGCAGCAAAGTGAAATCGCCAGAGATGGTGACGTCGTCAATGCGTCCTTCACGCAAGCGGGCGATGATACGGATCAACCCGCCCTGTGCCTTGAATGCCGCTTCGACGATGTGTACATCCTGATGAATTTTCACGCCCTGCTGGCGAAGCTGTCCCTTTTGATACAGCCATTCATCAGACAGGAAACGCTCGTCGATCTCTTTTGCCATTGCTTCTTCTTCGGCTGTCCATTCGCCTTCGTAGACTTCCATGCCCAGCGCTTCGGAGACTTTCTTCATATATAAGTCTTTGACCATTGCGCGGTCTGGCGTGGAACCGAGCTGCTCAGACATCGTGGTCATGTATGCTTCGAGCGATTCGAAAATCTTGTCGCGCATTTTCTCGGATGGGACTTTCAGCACCTGTGACATGGTTTTCTTGTCGAAGGTGTACATCAAACTGCCGACGAGGATTTCCGCAATGCCCATCTGCGCCGCGCCTGTGCCGCCAATTTTCTTGCCGTTGACATGGATGTCATTGATCGGGCGCAGGTTGGCAGGGATTCCCAACTCTTGATACGTTGCCACAAGCGGGTCAATATACAACTTGAAACGCTCTTCCAAAGAAACAGGCAGATCTTCCTTGTGAAAGATCCATTGTGTAAACAATTGACCGTTATCCAAAAACACTGCGCCGCCGCCGACTTCACGGCGATAGACAGGCAGGTTATGTTTTTCGCAGTAGTCCAAGTCCACTTCCTTTTGGATATCCTGATGATAGCCAATGGACACATACGGCCCGTTTGGCGAAACCATAATGATGGTGTTTGGCGTGCTTTCATTCATTGCATACCCAACCGCGTGATAAACAGTCTGTGAGCGCAGCGGGGATACGCCTTCCATGTAAAGCAAGCGAATTTTTTTGGACATTGGAATTCTCCTTGATGTGAAATGTATACAAGTAAACAAGTAAACAGGTCAATCAATGCACCTGAGACAATTGACTTTCAATTCTTTAATTCTTTCCTTGTACTTCTCTGCCGCCGCTTCACCCGTGACGAGGTGGCTGGATTCTGATTCGAGATTTATGGGCCTCACCTTGACGAGCCAGCCTTCGCCATATGGCTCTTTGTTCGCCAGTAAAATATTTTTTGCAAAGCCGCTTTCATTTGTTTCCACGATCTCGCATGAAAACGGAGCAGGGAATGGACCCACCCACTTGGCGCTTTCAATCGTTGCCAGAGTCTTGCCTTGCGCAACTTTCTTTCCAACATCCCGAAAGCTGATCGCGGCAAATTTTCCACAGCGGGTCTGGGCGACATCGGTCATGCCAAGCACGGCAATCTCACCCTCGAATCGAATCCAGACATCGCGTTCGATGTCGTAGGTCAGGTCTTCGGGAATGTCACAGGCGTGGAAGATCATGGGTAATTTGATGGTAATTGAGATTGGTAATTACTATTTACAAATTACCAATCTCCATCTCTAATTACTCGAAATTCAGATTTTGCTCTTCCATAAATTTCTGATACGCCGCCACAGCCGCTTCCCCTTGCAGCAGAGACGCGCTTTCGCCAGCCCAATCTGTCGGCTTGACGCGCACGAACCAGCCAGCACCGTATGGATCTTCATTGAGCAGTGCAGGCTTGGCTTTCACCGCCTCGTTCACTTCAACGATCTCACCTGAAATCGGCGAAGTGACTGGCCCCACCCACTTACCGCTTTCCAACGTCCCCGCGCCTTTTCCTTTTTGCACAGCGCGTCCCACATCTTTTGGAGTAGCGGTCAAAATGCCCCGCGCCAGATTCTGCGCCACATCAGTGATTCCAATTTTTACCGTACCATCCGCCTCGAGCTGTGCCCAGGCATGTTTCTCTACCCAGTAATAACGGTCTTCAGGAATGTTACATCCACGAACTGTTGCCATTTTATTCTCCTAGTTGACCCTCTACCGAGGGTAAATTGTGTTCACCTTGAAGGTGATACAAAAGTAAATCAAAAACGACCAATCGAATTTCATGTTCATATTCTTGTGCAAAACCAGGGTCACGTCTTGCCTTCTTCGTAACCTGTTCATAACTATCGCCGCACACAGGGCAGGTAATGATATAGAACGTGTGCTTTGTAAATTCATCCACGCGCACACCCAGCGTATCACCGTGTTTTTCAGCAAGGTGATTATGGACTTCAGAACGCTTACCGCTAAAATCGCAATAGGGACATGTGAACATGGTCGATACTCGATACTCGATAATTCGATTTTCGAATATCGAGTATCGCTTCTCTCTTAAGCCGCAACTGCTTCTGCTTCGAGCGGCATTTCCACACCGACGGCTTCCGCCACCAACTGAATAATGTCGCGGACTTCGATCTTGCCTTCGTTGCCAGTGGTCTTGACCGCGTCGGAGTACATGACCATGTCTTTGGGACAGGTGACGATGAAGAGTTGAGTCTTCGCGTTCGTACCTTCGCCGAAGGTGGTCAATGCCTCTTTGATTCGGTTCTCAGCAGGACGTTCACCAGGTGCGACCTTGCCCATCCAGATCTGACCGCCGCCTGCGCCGCAGCAGAACGAGTTCTCGCAGTTGCGCGGCATTTCGACGAATTCCACGCCGAGCAGTTCAAGCAACTTGCGCGGAGCGGTGAATCCGCCGTTGTAGCGACCAAGATAGCACGGGTCGTGGAAGGTGACTTTGTAATTCGATAACTTATTCTTGATCGTGAGTTTGCCTTCTTCAATTAACTTAAGCAAGGTCACGGTGTAATGCTTGACTTCAAACGTCCCGCCGAATTGCGGATACTCATTCTTGAGCGTGTTGAACGAGTGCGGGTCTGTGGTGACAATTTGCTTGAACTGCGCTTTTCCAAACGCCGCGATGTTTTGCTCGACGAGTTGTTCGAACAGACCTTCTTCACCCACGCGGCGGACGTCGTTACCAGAATTGGATTCGTTCTGGTACATAATACCAAAGTCCAGTCCGCCCTGATTGAAAAGCCGCGCGACCATTTTTGTATTCGGAATGACGCGTTCATCGAATGAAGCCGTATCGCCAACAAACCACAAATGTTCCACGGGTTCTTCGGTCGCGTTCTTGACGGGGAATTCCATCTCCTTCGCCCAGCGTCCGCGCAGACGTTTGCCTTTGCTCATCCAGTTGCCGTTCGTGGCGAGAGATTGAAGCGCGTTCTGCACGCCGCTGTCAATTTCGTAGCCGTCGATCAACATGCGGCGGCGGATGTCCACAATGTCTGCCATCGGTTCATTGCCGACAGGACACACACGGACACAAGCGTAACAAGTTGTGCAAGACCAAACTGCCTCAGGGGAGATAACACTTTCAGTAAGCGGAACCAGCAATCGGTCGGGATGAGAGCCGAAGGTCGCTTCCTTGAGAAGATAACGCTTGTTTACTTCCAATGCCGAAGGCGAGAGCGGACGTCCCTGAAAATTCGCGGGGCAGACATCCTGACAGCGATTGCATTGCACGCAGGCATAGGCGTCCATCACGCGAGTCCAGGCGAGGTCGTAAACAACCTTCGCGCCAGGGTCAAACTTTTGACCTTCGATGACCTTGAGCGGAATCGCGGGGTCAAGTTGACCGCGCGGATTTTGTTTCGCCAAACCAAGATTGACAGGCGACATGAAAAAGTGCGTGTGCTTGCTGCGCGAGAGATATGGGATGATGAACATCACCCAGCCGAGGCTGATCCACCACGCAACATGCACGCCTGTTTCAGACGCGCCAAAAATGCTATTGAGAAAACTTGCGATGGGCATGAACGGGTCGGCGCCTTCGGTGAGGCGGAAGGCTTGACTCATCAGACGCGCACCGACGTGCATGATGACGAACACGCCAACGGTAAGCGAATCTCGCGCCTGCCCGCCCGCTTTGACTTTCCGGATTCAGCAAGACATTCTCACGGAAGGTGAGCGCCTTATCTTTAACGATGAAACGGCGCACAAGAAACGTGGTGATGGCAATCAACAAAAATCCGCTCATCACATCCGCGATGAGATTAAAGACGTTGATGAGTCCCGTCGGCGCGTTGGGCAAATGTTTGCCGCCATAGACCAGATCAAAACCTGGGATGAGTCCTTCGAGTACATCCATCAAGTTGACGACGGCATACGTGATGAGACCGAAGAACAATCCCATGTGAATGGCGCTTAGAACTTTACGCGCCTTGAAGATCGTCTGCTGGAGCAGAACCTTCACGCCTGCTTTGACCAGACTCGCAAGGCATATCCTTCAACTCAGGCGCAGGGCGTCCCTTGCGGATCGAGTCGATGATGACCTTGAACCCATGAAAGTGAACCCCGCCGCTGTGATCGCCAGCACGATGAAGAATGATTTTTCAACCGTTGTGAGCAAAGGAACCCTCCGAAAGATTCAGCCCGAAGTGTCACAAAGGAACACAAAGGGTTTGAATGGTTTTCCTTCGTGACCCTTTGTGCTCCTTTATTGCCAAAAGTTCAACATCGCCTCAGCCACTTCAAACAGATCGGCAGTTGCACCGTAGTGCGCCACGTTGAAGATCGGCGCTTTCTTATCGGTGTTGATGGCAATGATCAACTCAGCGCTCTTCATGCCTTCAAGATGTTCAGGCGCGCCAGAGATACCGAGCATGAAATACAACTTCGGCTTGACCTTCAAACCCGACTTGCCCACCTGACGAGTGCGCGGCAACCAGCCTGCGTCCACCACAGGGCGGGAAGCGGAGACCGTTGCACCGAGCGCCTTCGCAAGTTCTTCGGCGAGTTCCACATTTTCCTTGCCGCCGATACCACGACCGATCGAAACCAACTTCGCCTGCGCGGTAATGTCCACATCGCCGCCAGCAGGTTTGATCGCTTCGACAAATTTCACTTTCAACGAACCCAAATCAACAGGTGACGCAATCGTCGTTGCAGCCGTCGAGCCTTGCCCCGCTTCCACTGGGAACGAACCCGCCAGACACGCCACGATCGCCATGTCGCCTTCGGGCGCAACTTCCGCCATCAACTTGCCGCCGTATGCCTGGCTGCTCACCATCAACGCGCCGCCTTCCATGCGCACATCTTTCGCATACGCCGCCAATGGAGCGCCCGTCCGCGCCGAAAGCCACGCGGCAATATCCATGCCTGTCACCGTCCAGCCGAACATCACAACCTTTGGCAACTTCTCCTTGACCAGCGCTTCGACCACTTTGCCATACGCTTCGGGATTGAAATTTGACAACGCCGCGTCATCAATGTGGATCGTGGAATCAGAAGCGAATACATTGGATGAAACTCCGCCTCCGACGACGACCGCAACTGCTTGCCCGCCCAAAGCAGACGCCAACTCTTTGGCTTTTCCTACCATTTCAAACGACACATCAGAGAACTTGCCATCCATGTGTTCGGTGATTACGAATACGTCATTGCTCATGTTATCTCCTTCGGAGAGAGAATAGATAAGTAGAGATTAGTCGTCTTTACTACTCACTATTCTCTACTCTCTAATCTTTTCTCTATGCCAATCCCTTGCTCTTCAACAACTCAACGATCTTCTTCGCCACTTCCTTCGACGAACCTTCGATCATCTCAGCATGACCTGTCACCACGGGAGGAGCCATCTTCTTGAACGTGAGTCCCGAAGAAGCGTCACCCGACGGAGCGACCTTCTCCACCGTGGCAGATGGCGCCATCTGGCGGACCTTGCCCACAGGCGCATAGCGCGGCGGCTTCGGTGCAGACTGCACACCCGCCACGAACGGCATGGACACGGAATACTTCGCGCCTGCCCCACCCGCAAATTCCTTGTTGACCGTTGCGGAGTCGCCGTTGGCTTCGATGGAACTCACGCCGCCGATGTAGGGCATATCCAAATACGCCGCGATCATTGGACCAATTTGTCCGTCGAGATCTATTGACGCCTTGTACACCTGCAAAGACCATGTTCACCCCGATGCCTGATCAGCTTCCGCCGTTACGTCATTGGGTATGCGAATCTGCGTGTGGTCGCCAAGATCTCGACCACTTTGTCGGCGCCTTTGCCAGCGCGAGATGAAGCGCGTTGTCCAACTCCCGATTGTCCACGCTGATCACGGTCACCGTCCCACCGACGGCTTCCTTTGGTTCTGCACCTGCTCGATGGAATGCTCGTCCCATTCATTGAGGACAAAATCCACCGA
>JADKBB010000064.1 GCA_016715195.1 Candidatus Villigracilis proximus | reverse complement strand
CTAAAAAGCTATTCCAATCTCAAACAAGATGACAATCTTTTCACTTTTCACTTTTCACTTTTCACTTTTTACTTTTTACTTCTCACTTCCAACTTCTCACCTATTCCCTACCTCACTACCAAATTCTTTCCAAATTCTCGTTATCACCCACCTGACGCCCCACCTTCGCCATGTCGATCCACTCGCCGTGAATTTTTACGCGCACCACATCGCTTGTGTAATCGGTGGTGGTTGAATTGCCGTTATTGAACAGATACGAACCCACCGCATAAATATCCACGGGGACTTCGAGTTTTTCAAATTTGCGGATCTTCTCGGGATTGAATCCGCCTGAGACGACGATCTTCACACTGTGACAAAATTCCCGTGCCGCATCTTTCCAAACGTCGGGAATGTTCCAGCTTTCCCAGGCATGATCCAGTCCCTGGCGGACGTTGAACACGAGGCGCGGATTCACGCCCAGATCGAGAGCCGGCTCACCCAGCGGCTGGACAGATACATCGCGCAGACTTCCGCTGGTATCCAAACGTACGCCGTATAGTTTATATTTCTTCGCTTCCTCTTCGTTTCCCGCATCCATCAACTCGCGATATTTTATGAACATCGAACCGATCACCCGCAGCGTATCGCGCACGGAGTCATTATTAAAGTCCACCAGCGCAATGCGTGGAATGCGCGCCGGCAAAATGCGCGAGAACTCCATCATCGCTTCGGCTGTATCGCCGAGGAAGGATGCGATCGCGGCATGAGCCACCGTCCCGCCGCCTGCGCCGCCCCACCAATCTCCCTGCGCATCGGTTGAGACGAAGGCCCCGAGTTCATGTGCATGGTCACGGTTGAAACGCTGTAAGGCGATGTTATAGGCATATCCGTCCGCGGCCTGCACTTCATGCACATCAAAACGCGCCGGGAAGAACAATACCGGTTTGCCGCTGGCCGCAACCAGAGTTTCATAGACATTTGTCGCCACACGACTTGAGCGAGTCAGAATCCCAAGCGAAGGTGTTTCGAGCAGGGCAAAATCACGATAGCGCCCGCGGACTTTGATCACAGGCTGGATCTTGGTTGGGTCGCCTTCGTATTTAACGATACTGCCATCCTGCACCGCCCACACTTCAAGCTTGTCTGAAGTATCAATAAATTTATCGCCTTCAAAATAGCCTGTGCAATGCTTAAGCATCGCGAGAGATTTGTCCACGCCCACCACGGTGGTCTTACCCATTCTGCGTGTGAACCACTGCATCTCCACTTCGATATCGCCCACATCAATATCCTCAGGGGAAATGCCATTCGGCAGATTATGGAACTGTCCCGAATAGCGATAGCCTTCAAGCGACAAATTGATCAACATGCGGTTGATGTTCTCGAAATATTTATCCGAGTACCAGCCGCGGCGCATGCGTTCGATATCTAATTTGAATGTTTCGTTTGTAAGTCGTTTACCGTCGAAAATGGACATGGGTTCTCTCGATCCTTTGGGGAATTAATAAATTGGATTAGTGGTTCTGTATTTCAGGCGCGATGAATTTTTCGAATACCTGTGTGCTATGACAATCCCTGCATGGCGCGGCTCTTTCATTCTGTTGTTTATCGTGAAAGCGCGCCGGCAATTCCATCAACGCATTCAGGTTCTGGAGTTCTGATAACGGAATGCCGTATCCTTCGGTTGTGAAGTTACACGGGCTGACCAGATTTTCTTCATTGATAAATAAAAACGACCGGCCGGGACCGCAATCATCCACAGGAATGGCAGTGTTATTACTGGACGCGATAATGCGTTGAAGATAATGATGGCTGCTGAAAATTTTTAATCCTTTTGCAGCAGCCTTCTTTTGAATCTGTGGAAGTTCGTTTGCAAACCAGACCGCCTGTTCCGGCAGCAGACGATTGTCAGGATAGAACTGCGGCCTGTCAATTCCACCGAGTTGATTAAAGGTTAATTCTTTGATGCCCCAGCCTGCCATTTCCATACAAAACGATTCAAAGTCATTCAGGTTCTCGCGCATCAAGATCGTGTTGACACTTAATTTCAATCCACTGTCTGCCTGATCGATTTCCTTGATCAACTCCGGCACATGTCTCTTGATCTTCTCAAAGAGTCCTTTTTCACCGCGATGCAGATCATGGAACTCAGCGAAACCGTCAATGCTGATCGTGACCAGCGAATAATCATCGATCAGATCCCGGCGGATATTTTCCTGAGGCAGCAATGTGCCGTTCGTTGTCAGTCCCAGCTTGATCTTGAAATCCTGACGATACGTATGAGAGATCGCAGGCAATTCCTTCCACAGCAAAGGCTCCCCGCCCAGCCAGCTCACCACCACTTCCTTTCCGGTTTTCTCTTGAAACTCAGAAAGCACTTTTCCAAAACTCAACATGACATCAGGGCCCGTCACATGTCGTTTACGAACGATCTCGCGGCTGTATCCACAAAAGTGGCAGCTCAAATTACAAGGTTCGTAAACGCGCCAGACAATGATCAATTGACCGTTTGGATTTGCCATGATTATGAGATCAACTCCGTGGATTTAACGATCTGCATCCCGGCCTTTGCAAAGCGGACATACGCATCATTCGCCGCGTCGGTATGGTCCACCACCCCGGGCACGACCACAGGGGAGGAGCAGTCTTCGAGCAGATAGACTTTCTTTGCAAGATCAGGGTCTACCGCTTGAATATCTTCAAGCAGGTCAGCGACTGTCCACGCTACACAGTGACTCTTGGCCTGTCCGGCAATATACAACTTATCCACGCTTTGTAATTGCTGAATAAATTTCAAGTTGCGCGCGCCGAGCGTCTCCCCCATCGGGCCAGTCAACACTTCAGGGCCGATCACGGAGTAATTTTCTGTAAATGGTTTGTCGCCTTTTATTTCGAAATCAGGCTGTGCAAGCCGCGCAACTGAATGGAAGAAGATGGCTTCCTCAACGGCGGGCACAAGTGCGTGACCGATTCCGCCGAGCATGGCGTGATACGGCCAGATGGTCAACGCAAATTTTCCTTTGCGTTCCAATTCTTCGGCGTAGTGGATCATCATTTGCTGTCCGTATTCAGGCGCGATCTGATAATTTGGCGCGAGCGCGGGGTTGAAGGTCCACGTGCCTGCTTTCAGTTCGGCGGTGTGAATATCGGTATAAGGCGCTGGATGATTGCCGTCTTTATCCACAAAAAAGATGGGATGAAAAATTTGCTGCGACATGTGAGTATCCATCGTGGCGCTGATATGTGAAATACTGCCAAGGTTGCGATAGATGAATTCACACAAGCGGACGTTATCGTCCACGGCGCCATGTCCACTGCGGCCGCCGACGAAGAGTTCAAAATTCGGGAGGCAGAATGTGTTTTGCACGTCGATCAGCAACAGGGAGATTCTGTCCTTCGAAACAGAGGCAGGTTGCAGGTCGTGTTGATGCGCCCAGTTGCGTGCGGAATCCGCGCGGGCGGCATAATCCACTTTCCAGATCTCGCTCACGCGGGAGGCATCAAAAAAATCAGGGATGGGCAAAAGTTGTTTGTTCATGGTCACCTAGTTTGAAAAAGTTATTTCCATTTTTTTGAATTGGTAGAGCATGGCGGGCCGGTGGGCGCCCGTAAGATCCTTTTCGCCGGTTTCCTGCAACAGGCCGGTCGCGAGCATTCGCTTTCTAAAATTTCTTTTATCGAGTTTGTCGTTGATGATGATCTCGTACATGGTTTGAAGTTCTGAAAGCCTGAAGTGTTCGGGCATTAACCCGTAGACGATGTTACTGTAACTGGCCTTGGCCCGCAGACGTTTGACCGCGTATTTTAAAATTTCCTTGTGGTCAAATGCGAGTTTGGGATGCTGATCGACGGAATACCAGGTCAGGTCTTTTATTTTATTTGATTCGGGTTGATTAAGATTTTCCCAGGGGATGAGCGCAAAATACGCGACGGTGATAACTCGCGCGCGCGGATCGCGCTCGGGTGCGCCGAATGTATAAAGCTGTTCCATGTACACATCTTTGACACCGGTCTTTTCAGTCAGCACTCTGTATGCGGCATCTTCCAGCGATTCTCTGTGCATCAAAAATCCGCCGGGCAGGGACCAGAAATCAAGAAATGGCGCTTCGGCTCTTTTGACCAGCATGACCTTGAGTTTATTTTTGTTGACCGTGAAGATCGCGAGGTCAACGGTGACGCCGGGTTGTTCATACGCTTCGTAGTTAGTGTTCATTGTACACTTAGTATAATTGTTTTTGTTTGCGTGTCAAGACCTGTTTCAGGTTAAAACAAAAGTCAGGTTTCACGTCTTGGAAGATGTGAAACCTGACTTTATAAATTTCGGATAAAAAAATTACGACTGTGGCTGCGTGGCTTTTACATCGCTTTTGCTGGCCGAGGTGTTACGAGTGAAGAGGAAAGTTACGATCAGCAGATATCCAAAGTAGCCGATCATTTCAGTTAAGGAAGGATTGCCGTTGTAACCGAAGAGGGTTTTGAGCAATTCACCGAAGACCGAGGTTTCATCAACATAGGTGTTCATATCCCAAACATGTTCAACAACGGAGGGTATCCAATTGATCTCGTTGAATTCATGAATGCCATGCGCGACAAGTCCGGCAGCAAAAAGAATGAGCAGCAAACCTGTGATCTGAAAGAAGCGGCGCAAATCCAGGCGGACTGTGGTGGCAAGCAATGACCAGCCCAGCAAAATGGATGTACCCAAACCAAGCACAACACCGGCCAGAGTTTGAATGGTGTTGACTCCGACCTGTTCATTATTGCCGGCAAAAAATGCAGCCGTGATGAAGAGTGCAAGTTCCACGCCTTCACGTACAACAGCAATAAAAGCCAGCCAGAAAATGGAACGTTTGCCGGCTTCGTGTCCGGCAGCGGCTTTGTTCACACCATCTTCGAGCTCGCCTTTCATGTGTCTTGCCTGTCCGCTCATCCAGAAGATCATCCAGGTCAGGATGCCTGCCGCGAGGAACATCGTGATGCCTTCATAAATTTTTTCGGCAGAACCTTCGAGGCTCAAACCAAAAAGCGTCAGCAAAACAGCAGCCAGTACGCTCACACCAACCGCGGCCAGCACACCCAGCCAAAGCGCAGGGGCAAGGTCAGTACGGCGGATCTTGCGCAGTGCGCCCAGCACAATTCCGATAATAAGCGCAGCTTCCAAACCTTCACGCAGAGAAAGTAAATAAGAGGGTAACATTCGTTTCTTGTCCTTATCTGTGATTTTTTATCTTATTCATATTAATTGTCTGGTTTATAAACCAGCTGACCTGATGAATCTAGATGGGCGCTTGATAGGAGTTTTCAACCACGTTGAAGATTTTTATAGAGCCAGGGGATTGTGTTTAAACCAGAAACCTGATAGTTTTAAATTAGGACGCAGATGAACGCTGAAAACGCTGATAAAAACCTTTTGCAGATGGTTTTGAAAATCTGCGTTCATCTGCGGTTAGCATCAGCGTCCAAAAAAGGAAAGTGTCGGATGGCTAGTGTTTAAATAAAAAACAACCTGTTTTGCAGGTTGTTTTTGAAAATTAATACTAATTACTCT
This sequence comes from Candidatus Villigracilis proximus, assembly GCA_016715195.1. GTDB lineage: Bacteria > Chloroflexota > Anaerolineae > Anaerolineales > Villigracilaceae > Villigracilis > Villigracilis proximus. The sequence goes on along the minus strand of JADKBB010000064.1, from coordinate 43,877 downwards.
AAACAGATGGCGGCATAACTATTTTCTTACCAGTCGCCGCTTCCCTTTTCCTTGATAGGCGGGAGCTTTGATCTCCAGATACTCGCAAATGCGTTCATCCAACATACGGGTAATGATGCGCTCGTCCACAAGTCCCTGATCGAGATTTTCCTTGGCAAGCGTAATGACCGTGGGCAGTTCCGCGTTGTAGCGATAATTCAACAATTGATGTAACTTCTCGCGCGCCCACGGCGTGGCAGACTGTGCGCCCAGATCATCAAGGATCAGCAGAGACGCGGTCCGCACTTCATCGAAGCGGCGATCATAACTTGTGCCAGAGTTGGGACTGAACGCCGCGCGCAAGTGGTCAAGCAGATCGGGCACCATTACAAATAACGGAGGGTCACCCAGACCGGCACGATAATTTGCAATCGCCGCCGCGAGATGAGTCTTGCCGCAGCCGTATGTCCCTTCAAAGACCAGCCAGCCTTTTGGCTTCTCAGAAAAAGCGTGTGAAACCTTGATCGCCTTTTGCAGCGACTTCATTTCTTCCGCCGCAAGTTTCTCGCCGATGCGTTCTTCAAAAGTTCCGAAGGTCTTGCTCGATAACAGATCAAGCGATGACAATTCCGGATGACTGGTGTCTTCCATCGGACGGCGATAATCCGGCGCAGACATGCGCACCAGACTCACCAACTCGGGGTCAGAAAGGCGCGAGCGAATCCGCGCTTCGATTTCATCCAGTGTCAGATTGGTGGTGATGACTGTCGAAAGTTTATTAATGTATCGATAATTAATGATCTGAAATAATTTTTCCTGCGCCCAGCCTGTGGCATTTTGCGTGCCGAAATCATCAAGCACCAAAAGACGCGCATTGCGGATCTGGTCAAAGCGCTCTTCAAAGGTTGTATCTTCAGAACCATACGCAAAGCGCAATGCATCCAGCAGATCGGGCACGGTCAAAAACAAAGTTGGCACGCCCATGCTCACCGCAAAGTTTGCGATGGCCGCCGCCAGATGTGTCTTGCCGCAGCCGTATCCGCCTTGCAGCAGCAGCCAGCCGTTTAAGTTTTGCGAATAATGCCGCGCCTGATTAAAGGCCTGCTCGATCGAACGCGCCTGCATGTCACCGAGTCCCTTGCGGCCGCGTAATTTAAATTTCTCAAAAGTCAACTCTTTTAATTCATCAAGGTGACTCATCGCGAACAAACGTTCACGCACACCATCGGTCACCGTTGCACGGCGGCAAACACAAATCTCTAATTTACCAAAATCAGGGTGCCCCGGCGACACATCATGACGCAAATATCCCACGCCCTGACAATGCGGACAATTCGGGTCGCCCGGCAGATCATTTCTTGCCGGCGCGGCTGCGGAGCTGCTCGATCTTTCGGTTGACGCTCTGCTGGCCATCTTTTTTATTGTTTCGTCTATCTTGCTTTTCGGCACGGCCTTCTTCCTTCCAGCGTTTTAAAATCGCTTCTATATATTTCCAACTGCGTTTGTTATTTTCAGCGGCCAGCTTGATCGCATCCGCGAGCCATTCCTGCGAATAAATTTCTTCCGCATCCTTCAACGTGTCTGCGATCAACGGCGTCAACGGACCAATATTCTGTTCATATAATTTAAAAGCATTTGGCTGCGCCGCCGGAGATGCAGAAATATTTTTTACAGACTCCGGCAGATTGCCTTTTGCAAACGTCTCAGCGGATAAACGTCCGCGCGGAGAGTTGAGGAAATAAAAAGCATCCGCATCCTTCGTGGACTTGAGCAGGGTGCCGCGCTTCACGGCTTTTCCCAGCCCGAGCTTGATCTTCTTAACATCCATCCCAAGCGACTCAGTCTCGAAGTCCGCTTCACGCAAGGCACGGAACGAACCTTCCATGTGCTCAATACGCCAGAGCGCGTACAACGTGACTTTTAACTCTGCCGCATCATCGATCTCTTTTAAAAGATGAATAAACGAATCAGGGATCTGCGTGAATGTTTCAGAGGAAGTAAAACCAGTGAAGGTAGACATAGTTTTTTGAATGTCAGTTGAAAGCGGACGAAGGCTTTATTTATCCTTCATCATTCATCCTTATCTTCTATTCGTTCGGCCTGAATACTTTTGTCGCCGCATTTTCAAACTTCGCCAACGCACCACGGAAGATCAAATCTACTTCTCCCACCGGGCCATTACGATGTTTTGCGACAATGATCTGGGCGATATTCTGTCTATCTGAGTCCTTTTCATATTGATCGGGACGATAAATGAACATCACGATGTCGGCATCCTGTTCCAAAGAACCGGATTCACGCAGATCCGAAAGCACGGGGCGTTTGTCTGTGCGCTGCTCAACCGCACGCGATAGCTGCGCACCCGTCAAGACCGGCACATTCAGTTCACGCGCCAGCACCTTCAAGCTGCGTGAGATGTGTGAAACTTCCTGCACGCGGTTATCGTTGCGAGTGTCACCGCCCATCAACTGCAAATAGTCAATGATGATCAGGTCAATGCCGTATTCCATGTGCAAACGGCGGCACTTGGTCCGAAGCTGCAACGGGGTAATGGCAGGCGTATCATCCAGATAAATATGTGTATCTGAAAAAACTTCAATGGCATGCGTGAACAACGGCCATTCATGCTCCAACAGTTGACCATTCCGCAGGCGCTGCGAGTCGATGCCGGTTTCCTGCGCGATCAAACGCTGAACCACCTGCTCATTTGACATTTCCAATGAAAAGATGGCAACATGTTTCTTGTGAGTCAGAGATGCATTCTTGGCGATCGAAAGCATGAAACCGGTCTTACCCTGACCAGGACGGCCCGCAATGATCAGCAGATCCGAAGGCTGCAAGCCTGTCAGTAATTTATCAAGGTCAATAAAACCGGTCGGCACACCATGAATTTCATTCGGGCGTTTGGCAAGGTCGTCGATCCGGTCGTAGTAATCACTTAATACAGCAGAGATCGGCAGCAGATCGTGTTTGAGGCGGCGCTCGCTGACGTTAAAGACAGCCTTCTCCGCTTCATTCATTACCTCGTCCACTGTCGATGCTTCGTTATAAGCAACGGACGCGATCTTATTCGCGGCGTTGATCATCTTGCGCCGAATGGAATGTCCCTCAACGATGCGGCCATACGATTCCGCGTTGAGCGAGGAAGGCACCTGACTGATCAGTGAAGTTAAATAAGCAGACCCACCCACCTCTGCCAGTTGACTGGAGCGATCAAGTTCTTCCGATAAGGTCAGCAGGTCAACCGGGATACGCTGCTCGTGCAAACGTACGAATGCCTCCCAAACCCATTTATTGCGGTGAATATAAAAATCATCCGCATCAAGGAATTGAGCAACATCATAGTAGGCTTCGGGATTAATCAATACCGCCCCTACAACGGCTTCCTCAGCTTCTCGGCTATGCGGTACTAGCGTTGGCGCTGGGCTGGCAGGGGCGGCAGAATTATCCTCCCCATACGGGGGTGGTTCGGGGAAATAATCAGTCATTGAATTGTATCAATTTCAGGTTAAGGGCGATTCGGGTTTATCTTTGTCGGGGTTATCAATATCGAGTTTGTCTATGAAGTCCTTAAAAACAGACAGTCTGTCGTTTCCTTCATCAGTCAATGGAACTGGCGGCGCTTTTTTGGCGGGGGCAGCGGTTGTTGTATCCGGCATATCCTGATCGGGCATCATACCTGCTGTTTCCATCACACTCTCATGGACAAAGATCGGCACATGCGCTCGGACTGCAATTGCGATCGCATCCGACGGGCGCGAGTCGATGATCACTTCACGGCCATCTGCCTCGGCGACGATATTCCCAAAGAAGACATCATCCTGCAAACGAATGATCTCCACCCGGGTAATACGTGCGTTAAATGCGCTAAAAATATTTTTAAGCAGGGCGTGAGTGAGCGGACGGGCCATCTCAACTTCCTGCAAAGCGACAGTGATCGCTTCTGCTTCATAAGGCCCGACCCAAATGGTAAGGTAACGTTCTGTCGTAACCTGCTTAAGCACGACAACGCGCTGCGGCGTCATTAGATGAACACGGATACTATCAATAATTACTTCAATCATATCTGACATGGGTCAACTCCAATATATCTATTTTAGCATAAATAAAACCGGCATTGTGAGAACCGGCAGCATAAAATTCGATTTGCCAGAATGGTGAAACACGGCTATAATCCGGTTCGCTCAATCGGGGCGTGGCGCAGTCCGGCTAGCGCGCTTGCATGGGGTGCAAGAGGTCGGAGGTTCAAATCCTCTCGCCCCGACAGCACAATAGAACCGTCCTTTCATGGGACGGTTTTATTTTTATTATTATTTCTCTACCGTACATTTAAGTAAGAATAAGAGTTAAGACGCTGACCGCGAAGCGCGCAGAAAACACGGTGGAAAATTTATTATTACAAAAGACAATGGATAGCACGCATTTATGAATCCGGGCGAAGAAATTAATACACCTCCAATTAATACTCAATCCATTTTAAGCCTGCTCTTTGGGATCTTGACACTCATCTCATTTTGCACCGGCTTGCTTCCCATTCCATTCACAGGAATTCTTTGTTTCCCGGCAAGTCTATTGCTTGGTTTGCTTGCGCTGCTATTCGGATTTATTTCATTGAATAGAATCCGCAGGCATAATCATTCAGGCCGCCCAATGGCATGGATCGGAATCATGATCGGGGGATTTGTTTTCATGTGCGTGGTATGCATGGTGATCGTGATCGCCTCATTTTTCATATTCGCACCCAACTCAGTTCCCATGCCACCCTTCCTCGAAAATTATCAAATATAAATTCACTCACTTGCGCATCCATCTTCTCTCGGGTATCCTTGCAAACGGGAGTGGTTAGGTCCCGGTGGGTCTCCTGGTCTTCAACACCTGTGGCGGGTCGCGTTGCGAGCCGCGGTGGGTTCGACTCCCATCCACTCCCGCCTGGTACATGCTTCGGAAGTCTTTTCAGAATGCACGGCATTGAGTCGTAAAAAAGACTTCCGAAGTCTTTTTAAGGAGAATAATGTCCATCCCCGAAATTGAAATCTTAAATACACTTGTGGCCCGCGTCTTCCGCATTGAAGATGTGACCAGCATGGACCCCAACAAGGGATACTTCGTCCGTTATCGCGGCCAATTAGTGGATGAAGACTCCGCTTCGCTCTATGACCTGTTAGCTGATCTGCTCATCCCATACGGAGTCATCCCCCTCTTCAGAATCGAAGAAGACCGTCAGGTGATCTATCTTGCGCCCAAGCCGCCTGAACCCAAAAAAGATAATATCAACACGAACATTATCCTTTTCGTATTGACGGTATTCAGCGTGATGCTCGCAGGGGTAAACACTCCGGTTGAATTATGCAATAACGCAGCGCAGGCGATCCTGTATATGTTCAAGCATATTTTGACAGGCTGGCCTTTTGCAGTGAGCTTGATGGGCATTTTGTTATCGCATGAGCTGGGTCACTATTTCATGAGCCGCCATCACAAGACTCCCGCCACACTGCCCTATTTCATTCCCTTCCCTTTTAGTCCGCTTGGGACGATGGGCGCAGCGATCATCATGCGCGGCACGCCAAAGAACAAACGAGTGTTATTCGATATCGGCGTAACCGGTCCGATTGCAGGGCTGGTCGTGGCAATTCCGGTGCTCTTTTTTGGATTGTCACTTTCCACCTGTGCAGCCATTGCACTTTCGGCCCAACGGCATTTTCACTTGAAGGAAACTCTCTGTTTTATTTGTTTGCAAAGTTTGTTACTTTGGGCAACTGCTTCCCTCTCCCGTTGAACCGCAGGGAATTTTATACTGGCTGCAATATTTCTTCACAGGCCGTCCCGTCCCATTTGGCGGATTGGATGTATTCATTCATCCGGTGGCGTTTGCAGGCTGGGCAGGGATTTTGGTCACGGCGCTCAATCTCATTCCGCTTGGCACACTGGATGGCGGACATGTGATCTACGCGTTGTTTGGCGACAAAGCCAAAAAGGCCTTCCCCTTTATCGTTGGGCTTTTGATCGTAATGGGAGCTTTCTGGAGCGGATGGTGGATCTGGGCCGCGCTATTATTCTGGCTCGGACGAGTCAATGCCGAACCGCTTGATCAGATCACAACACTCGACCCCACCCGCCGTGGACTGGCCTTCTTCATGATCCTCGTCTTCCTTCTGGTTTTCATGCCCGTTCCATTTATGACCCTCGCGCAATAAATTCACAATTCAAGCAATCCCGATCAAGCTTAGGCAACTGACTTGTATCGGGATGTTTGGTATAAAATTAGGCACAATGAAAAATTTACTTTCGATCCTCTTTATCATATCCATGCTCATTACCGCGTGCGGCACACCGGTCACACCTGCCGGTGAATCAGCAACAACCGCTACACAGGAAAGCGAAAAAACGCCGAGGCCAGAATCAACCGTCGCAGCGCAAACCAGATTGGACGTTAAGCAGGAAGCGTTGGATGGGTTGGAGATCACAGTCTGGGCGCCGTGGTATGGCGTCGAATTGGGATTGCTGAATACTTTCGTCGAGGAATTTAATTCTGAAAATGAATGGGGCATTAAAGTAAAAATGGAAAGTCAGGTTAATTTCACGAACTTATATGAAAGCGTCAGCGCGTCGCTGCCAACAGCAGAGAAACCTGATCTGGTGATCGCGCTGCCGGAACACGCATTGGAGTGGAACGCAGAAGGCGTTGTGACTGACCTGACACCCTATACAGAAGATCCATTGTACGGAATCAACTCAAGCGATATTCCTTTTGTATTTTGGAATCAGGATTCAACCGGGGTGGCACGCGTCGCAGTCCCCGCGCAACGCACGGCGCGATTTTTACTTTGGAATGAGACATGGGCCGGTGAATTGGGTTTTGATTCTGCGCCTGATGCGCCCGAAGATTTCAAACAGCAGGCCTGCCGCGCACAACAAGCCATGTTAAAAGATGACTCGGCTCAAAATGATTTTATGGGCGGCTGGCTGGTGGACACCGAACCCATGACCGCGTATGCATGGCTGCTGGCATTTGAAGGCGGCGTTCTGGATGGCAGTGATTATCGTTTCCTGACCCCAAACAATATTGCGGCCTTCAAATTTTTGCGCGAACTTTCTGAAACTGGCTGTGCCTGGCAAACCGCAAACGACGAGCCTTTTAACGCGTTTGCAAATCGCGAAGCCATGCTCGTCACCGCCAGTCTGGAAGACCTGCCCGATATTGCCCGCGCCATGGCAAGCGCCAAGAACACAGATCAATGGAAAGTGATCTCCTTCCCCGGTGAAAATGAAGACACCCTGTTAATTTACGGTTCTTCATATGTAATCTTAAATTCCACAGACAATGACCAACTCGCATCATGGTTATTTATTCGCTGGCTGTTAGACAGTGAACAGGATGCGCGCTGGGTGGAAGCAACTCACCTCTTCCCGATTCGCACTTCGACCGTTGAACTGCTCGGCGACTATGAGAAGACTCACCCCCAATGGGCGCAGGCCATCCAACTCCTACCGCAAGGTGAGATACAACCTCAACTGGCTTCGTGGCGTAAAGTAAAAGTAATGATCGGCGATGGATTCACCCACATGTACCGCGTCAACGTGCCCAGCGGACAAGTACCCGCGATCCTGGCACAGATGGAATCCATTGCGCGCGATCTGGATCAGTAGGATTTATCGGTAAATTTATTTTTATTAAGGAGAATCCCATGCCTCAATCTGAATACCGCGCGCGGCAGGTTTCCGCAACCCTGAAGTCGTTGACTACGATCACGATGATGACAAACCCGGCAAACCGCTGCACATTCTTATCCCCGGCGGATTAATTGCGCTGGCTACTTTGGCGTTGATCATTTTTATAGCCTATCAAACCTGGTTCGAAGGAAAATTGGCGGAAAATATCGGTACTGTTTTAGTGGCGATCCTGTCTCCATTTTATGTAGGCGGAGTCTTTTTATTTAGTTATGGATACGAGCTATACAACATTCCACGCGCCTTGCGTCTGACGGCCATTATTGTGTTCGTGACACTTGCCGCAGTTGTGATCGTGGCGGTTTTGTTCGTTGTACTGGGCAATTCGAAGGGCGGATCAAGCTCTTCATCGAAAAGTAAATCTTCATCCAAGTCTTCCTCCTCAAAACCGTCTGCAAAAAGCAGTAATGCTGGAGGAGCGTTATTTGGGGCCGCTGGCGCCATGGGAAAGAAATCCTCTTCCAGTTCCTCTTCTTCAAATAATAGCGGAGTGGGAGGTGGAAACATATTCATTGGCAGCGGCAGGGCACAACACGTGTGGAAACACGTGAAGTGACCCGTGATGTTGTGCGAAGTGCCCAAGGAACCCATGCCGGTCGCCTGTCCATTTTGTTCACGCTCCTACACTCCGGCAGAGCACAAATTTGTTTGCCCAAGCTGCGGAGCAGCGACGCCCACGGAATTGATAGAAGAATCGCAGATACCAAAAAATCAGGGGTCGTAAAGTTAGAATCAGGATAAACGGTGTAGTTAATGAAACAATTCAAATGGCAGATCATTCTTATTTTGGCGGCGATTGCCGCCTTTTTTGCATTCCCTTATTTCAATCAGGTTGAATTACCCGGCGATGGATTTTCAACGCTTGGTTCAGATACCGTCCGCGCCGAAGTGACCCAGATCATCGAAGAAGGCGAAATTGACATGGGCGGTCACATGCAAAAATATCAAGTGGCGCGCGTAAATATTCTCGAAGGCGAATACGCCGGGATCGTGATGGAAATTGATTACGGCAAACGTCAGATACGTTCTGATGAATACGATCTTGCGGTTGGCAACAAAGTGATGATCTCCATCAGCAAGACGCCTGAGAACGTGGTCAACGCCTATTTTGTAGACTTTATCCGCACGACACCGATCTTATGGTTGACCATTATTTTTGCAGCGGCCATCATTTTCATCAGCCGTTGGAAAGGTGTCGGCGCGCTGTTGAGCATGGCATTCAGTTTATATGTCATTATTGATTACATCATTCCGCATATTCTGATCGGCGAAGATCCGCTGCGGGTGAGCATTATCGGCTCGATCATCCTGCTCGGCGTGACTCTCTACCTGACCTACGGCTGGACTTTGAAAACGCACGCGGCGGTCATCAGCATGATCTTTGTTTTGCTTCTGACTGGCGCGCTCTCGGCCTTGTTCGTGGTGCTCACAAAGTTAAACGGCACTGGCGATGAAAATGTAATGTTCCTAATGCAAGCCATGGAAACGCCCATTAACCTGCGCGGACTTTTGCTGGGCGGCATGATCATTGGCGCGCTGGGCGTGCTGGATGACCTTGTCACTACACAAGCCTCGGCTGTGTTTGAGCTTTTTCATGCCAATCCAAATTTTGGCTTTCGTGATCTATATAACTCAGCCATGCGGATCGGACAGGATCATGTGGCGGCCACGGTCAACACGTTGGTGCTGGCTTACGCAGGCGCTTCACTTCCCATGCTTTTGTTGTTTTCACTCGCACGCGGAGATTTCGGCTATCTGATCAATTTTGCATTTATCGCAGAAGAAGTGGTGCGGACGCTGGTCGGCTCGCTCGGGTTAATTGCGGCTGTACCGCTGACAACGGTCATCGCCATTCTTTTTGCCCAAAGAGCTGAGTCGCTTGGGAAATGGGAGCAGGTTCTCGGTCCCGAAGGAAGCGGAGGGGGGCACGTCCATTAGATATGAAACCGACCAGCAAGCTGGTCAACTCCATAGGGTGCAACCTTCCGCTCTGTCCTGCGTAAAAGTAGGTAGATAGTCCGATTAAGGAGCACGCGTGAACGAAGAACAAAGCTGGGTACTACAAGCCCGGCAAGGCAGCGACGAGGCATTTACCAAACTCGTTGAAACCTATCAAACCCCTGTTTTCAACTTGTGTTATCGCATGTTGGGCGAGCCTGATCTGGCAGAAGATGCCGCGCAGGAGACGTTTTTACGCGCATTCCAACACTTGCACCGCTATGACCAGAAACGGCCTTTTGCAACCTGGCTGCTGTCTATTGCGGCACACTATTGCATAGACAGACTTCGGCGCCGAAAATTCTCGATGTTTTCAATGGATGCGGAGGATGACGAGGGCAACACGTTTGAATTGCCCGACCCCGATTCACCCGACCCCGAAGCTGAAACTGTCAAAGGGCAGATGCGCGCCCGAATTCATGCTCTCCTTAAGGACTTGGACGATACCGATCGCGCTGCGATCATCATGAGATATTGGTACGACTATTCAGAAGCAGAAATTGCCGAGTCGCTGCGGTTGACAGTCAGTGCGGTCAAGAGCCGCCTGCATCGTTCACGCAAAGAACTGGCAGGATTATGGCAAGAGGAAGAAAACCGTGCCGATACCGAAAGGAGAACCTATGAATCACCAGCCTTTTGAAGAATGGCTATTGAACGATAAAAATCTAACCCCCGTTGAAAAGCGTGAGCTTGATCTGCACCTGCGGACTTGCACAATCTGCACCGCCCTCACCGAGACAGGTCTGGCGCTGCGCTCTGCACCTGTGGCTGCACCTGCGGCTGGGTTTACCCTGCGGTTTCAACAACGGCTTGCCGCGCAAAAGATCGCAGAACGCCGCCGCAGACTCTGGGGCATGTTCGTGCTGTTGATAAGCGGCGTAGGGCTGCTGGGCTGGTTGACTGCGCCATACCTGTTCGCATTTTTCTCCGCACCCGTGGAATGGGTCACCGCGTCCATCGGCTATTTTCTATTTGTGGTCAACTCGATGAAAGCTCTGACAGAAACAACAACCGTGCTATTCAATATTCTGCAAAATTTTATTCCGCCTTATGTTTGGATGGTACTCGCATCTGCGCTGGGTGGCCTTGGCCTTTTGTGGACAATTTCAATCTGGCGTTTTAGCCATACCCCGCAAGGAGTTACCGCATGAAAACAAAACTCATAACCATTCTTCTGTTACTCACACTTTTATTTGTGCCTGTCAGCAGTGTACATGCGCAAAGCCCGGACAATGATGATGTGTTCATCCTGGGTGAAAATTACACCCTGAAAAGCGATGAAATACTGAATGGCAGTCTGGCGGTCATTGGCGGAAATGCGTTGATCGAAGAAGATGCAGTCATCAACGGTGACATTTTTCTAGTCGGCGGCAACCTGACCATTTCCGGGAAGGTCTCCGGTTCAATCGCCATCATCGGCGGTAATGTGAATATCTCAAACACCATAGATGGTGACATTGTTGTGATCGGCGGACAGGTGATATTAACTGAAACCGCCGTTGTTAATGGCAATATCTCCACCATCGGCGGCCAGGTGGAAAAAGACCCCAAAGCCGAAGTCAGCGGCGAGATTACCAACAACGCTCCCCTAACCGATATTCCCGACGTGCCAAACATCCCCAATGTACCCAATACACCGAATGTTCCCAGCACCCCGGATACGAATATAAACTTTAATCCGCTTTGGGAAGTGACAGGTGTGATCTGGCGCGCGCTGGCTGTGGCCGCAATCGGCATGTTGCTGACTCTCTTCCTCCAACCTCAACTGGAACGTGTAGCAGATGCCATCACAAACCAACCCCTGATGGCCGGAAGTTTTGGCTTACTGGCAATTTTCGTCATGCCGATTGCCTTGCTGATCATGATCGTTACGCTCATATTAATCCCTGTCGCAATCGTGGTTGCGCTGCTTATTCCGCTGGCATGGTTGTTTGGCATGGTGGCGCTCGGTCAGGAAGTTGGTGACCGTTTTACCAAAGCCATCAATCAATCCTGGGCGCCCGTCCTCTCCACCGGTTTTGGAACATTCCTGCTGGTGTTGGTTGTCGGCTTCATTGGCATGATTCCCTGCTTTGGCTGGCTGCTCTCCTTCATCATTACCCTGTTCGCAATTGGCGGTGTAACGATGACATGGTTTGGCACCCGTTCAGCGCCTGGGTCTACACCTGGCGCCTTCCCTGCCGCAGTGGAAATTCCCCCCGCCTCATAAATAAATCTACCGTCTCGCAGGCTTCAAATTGATCAAGCCTGCGAGACACAAAAAAACCTGTTTTCAAAACTGTATATCACAGTAAAATAGAAGAGCAAAATCCGCGTGATATAATGCGCCCGCCCTGGGGACTTCCCTCAGGGCGGTTTTCATTATGGAGGAAAACATGGTCAAGCACGAAATTCCGAACACCCCCACCCACAACACCCCACCGCCTCTGATCGAGGTTTCAGGTACACATCACGAAATGGGACGCCAGATCGGCGAAGCCGCTCGTGAACAGGTTCAACACAGCATTGCCAATGCACGCGTTCTAATTGATGCCGCCTACAGCAGCCTTGAGCTCACCTGGCAGGGCGCACAGATCCAATCCCGCAAATACCTGCCTTTCGCAGAAGAGCGTTATCCGCAATACGTGGATGAAATGCGCGGCATTGCCGAAGGCGCAAATGTCGATTTCACCGATGTGGTCGTACTCAACGCGATGGAAGCAGTCACAACCGACGCTTTGCACCTCACACGCTGCACCAGCATGGCGGTCAACGAAGAGCGCACAGCAGATGGTCACGTTCTGGCCGCGCATAATGAGGATTGGATTCCCGAAGATGAAAATGACGTATTCGTCATCTCTGCCAAACCGGATAAGGAACCCCCGTTTCTTGCCATGACGTATGGCGGGCTCCTGCCCAATGTGGGATTCAACGCTTATGGCATCGCCCAGTTCATTGACTCTGTATACCCAAGCGACTCACGCATCGGCATTCCACGTCTCGTGGTGGCGCGCGCTGTGCTCTCGTCTCACCGCATCTCGGGCGCCATCGGGCGCACGCTCGTACAACAGCGTGCCGCAGGTTACAACCATATTCTCGTTCACGAAAGCGGCGAGATCTATTCGATCGAAGTTTCAGCACGCAAATTTGAGATTTTATATGCACATGACGGTCACATGGTACATACCAATCATTACCTCGACTCGCAAATGAAACAAATGGAAAAAGCACCCGAGGAATTACTCTCATCGCGTGTGCGCTACTTCCGCGCTTCGCGTTTGCTGCAACAAACCGAGAAACATACGATCAAGAGTTTACAAGCCATTCAACAGGATCATGTCAACATCCCGAATTCGATCTGCAACCATAATATTGCCGGCCTCGACCCTCTTGACCGTGAGAAGACCATCAACGCGCTGGTGATCGACCTGACCATGCGCGAGATGCATATCGCCTGGGGCAATCCATGCGAGAATGCATACCATACCTATCATTTGAATGCGTAGGGAATGAAAAGTAAAAAGTAAGAGGAAAGAAGAAAGAGTCTGCTCAACAACAAGCAGACTCTTTCTTTTGCAAGTTTATTCTTTGCGATATAAACGATTGGCTTCGATATAGTCATACACAGCCGGAAGCACGTAATAACGATACACTTCCCCACTTATTACACGGCGTCGTATTTCACGCGAAGATAAATTTTGCAGCAGCGCATCAATGAACGCGACCTTCCCCGTCAGCCCGGGGATTTTTTCTTCGAGGGCGGACATGTCGAAGGAATTGTCGGGGCGGCGCATCACGCCGATTTTGGAAACAGCAGCTACCAGGTCCATATGGAGGCGCCAGGTGGGTAAATCCCGCAGTGAATCGCCGCCAAGTAACAATACGATGTCAGAGTCCGGTTGTTGTTCAGCGAGAAGCCGCACAGTATCGACAGTATAGTGCGGACCGGGGCGGTCAATCTCGAGGCGCGAAATCTCAAACATGGGATTATCCGCAGTGACCATTTGCAGCATTTCCAAACGCTGCGGGAATGGCGTGATGGCTTGAGTCTGCTTATGCGGCGGGTCGGGAGTCAGCATCCAATATAAACGGGAAAGCCCAAATTGATACGCGGCTTCGCTGGCAAGAATAAGATGAACAATATGCGGCGGGTCAAATGTGCCGCCAAAAAGACCGATTTTTTTCCGTGGCATGGGGGTAGTATATCGCAAAGTTCTATGAAGCCGGTTATTCCCTGGTGGTATACTTTCAGAATTACAGGATATATCATGTTCAATTCAACAATAATCAGTTCACATTCTCCACTTAAGCGCATCATGCAAGCTGTTCACGCAGTGGAGGCTGGAGAATACACATCTGACCTATTAAGTGATCTGGCAAAAGATAGCGGGGAATTGGGTCAATTGGCGCACATGCTCGATGCCATGGCACGCGGTGTAATATTTCGCGATAACCAACTGCGTCTGCTGAGAAAAGTGATACCGATCGGCGTTGCCCTTTCTGCTGAAAAAGACTTTAATCGTTTGCTTGAAACCCTGGTCGTGGAAGCGCAATCTGTTACCCATGCCGATGCCGGCTCCCTGTATCTGGTGGAACATGACGCGCTCAAGTTCGTGATCCTGCGCAACACATCGCTCAACCTGAACATGGGCGGAACAAGCGGGCATGAGATCACTTTTTTTCCTGTACGTTTGTTTAATTCCGATGGAAGCGAAAATCGAGCCAATATTGTTTCACACGCCGCTCTGACGCATAAACGCATCAACATCAGCGATGCCTATCAAGCCGATGGATTTGATTTCTCAGGCACGAAGGGGTTTGACGCCAAAACAAAATATCATTCCAAATCCTTCCTGACCATTCCTCTTGAAAATAAAGATGGCAGGGTGATCGGTGTTTTGCAACTGATCAACGCCAAAAATCCTGAGACCAACGAGATTGTCCCATTTGCCGATGATGATGTATTGGAAGCTCTGGTGCTGCTTGCAACCGCCGCGCTGGACGGCTATATCCGCGAAGCCTCTCTACGGCAGGAAATTGCCAAACTCAAGATCGAGATCGACGAAACACGCAGGAATCGTCAGGTGGCCGAGATCACAGAGACAAAATATTTCAAAGACTTAAAAGATAAAGCTACGCTTTTAAGGGCAAGGCAGTTAAAAGACACAAAAAAAGAGTAAATAACCCAGGTTGCTGCCTTTGCGCCTTCGATAATCCATTTTGAGCTGCAGCCCACAGGGTAATAAGTCGCCGGGTCCGCTGAGTTTTAAGAGATTTTTCTCTGTGTACAAAACATCTGCGTCTTATTAACCCTACGGGCGGCGGTAAAGGTTTTCACGGTGGCAGCTTAAGTTAAATACATATTCGGGGAAAGCCTGTTTGGAGAATCTTTCAAAATTGCAAGCTATTTTGCCATTCTCATGACCCATAATGGATTAAATTAACTACTAATAATACGAATGCTTGCAAAGAAGGGCAGGCGGGTATAAAAATTCGTAGCTACTCAGGCCAGAACCAAAAGGTTTCCTTTACAAACCAAAACGATCGTCTCGCAAGAGTTCATCGCAAAAGCAGACATCTGATAAACGGCAAAAGCCTTTAGCATCTGAGTAAATAATTGACTGAGCAGTTACAAAAATTCATATTCAGAAGATAAAACTCCAGAGATATTAAATGCCGCTTTTTTTTAACGCGCTCACAGACAACTCAATAATGATCCTGATCGATGCGGCTCTCAATCCTTGCAATCTTCTACAAAGGCATATTTATGAAAATTCGATTTAATTCAATTCAAAAACTGGCGGCGGTCACGTTTCTATTTTCCCTCGCTGGTCTGCTGGGCGCATGTGCCCCAACCACAGATCTTCTTGGCGGCGCAGCCGGTCTTGATACTCAAACAGCCACAACCGTCGCAGCCACCACGGCGCCTATTGAAGAAACCCCGCCCCCCAGCCCCACTCCGATCCCCCCATCCATTGGGCAGATCATCTTCGTCTCAAATCGCGATGGGCAAATGAGTTTATATAGAAGCACCACAGACGGCACAGAACAAATACGCCTCACAAATTTCGGATCAGAAGATACAAACCCCCGTATTTCACCTGACGGTTCACGCGTTGCATTCGAATCCACTATCAACAACAACATGGATATTTACGTGCTCGACCTGATCTCGCTCAGTATTACACGCGTCACCGATGCACCGGAAAAAGACACTGCTCCGACCTGGTCTCCGGACAGCACACAACTTGCATTTGAATCATTTCGCGATGGCAACTTTGAAATTTATATGGCAAATGCAGACGGTTCCAACCAAATCCGTTTGACCAATGATCCTGCCGGAGACAACAGCCCGGCCTGGTCGCCCAAAACCAACGAGATCGCATTTGTCAGCAACCGCTTCGGCAATGCGGATATTCTTCTGGTCAATCTCAATGGAAACATTTCCACACTGACGACAAACTCGGCTCCCGACTCTGCTCCAGCCTGGTCGCCAGACGGAAGCATGATCGCCTTCAAAACATATACCGATACACTCTCCGACCTGTGTCTGATCGGCCGCGATGGACTCAATCGCCGCTGCCTGACAACCTACCCATCAGACTACGGTTCCCCGGTCTGGTCGCCGGATGGCAGTAAACTGGCAACAAGAGCGAAGCAAAGTAATGGCTTTGGAATCAATGTTTTCAATCTGGCAGACGGCGCTGTCTTGAATTTTCCAACCCGGGTATTGAACCACACGGTTCACCCGTCTGGTCGCCTGAAGGATTACGACTGGCTTTCCAGGCTCAATTTGAAGGCGACATGGAACTTTTTATGATCACAGTACCAACTCAGGAATTCTCACGGCTTACATCCATCGGTTCCTACGACGGCGAGCCGGTCTGGTCTCAAAAATAACAGGGCACATCACGAATCAAAACGAGCCGTCTTTTACAGGCGGCTCGTTTTATGATTCAATTATAAGTTTCAAAGTATAATGCACTTCATGCTTCCAGAATCGCCGCTTACTACAATAGAAAACCGGTTGCGACTATTACTTCCGGCCGAAATGTATGCATCCATGTGGGGTAACCCGTCAATGGAGATCATGATCGAGGTCCATAAACACCTGCGGACCTTGCAGCGCATTTTACATGATTACACTTCACGGCAAATCTCCTTCAACAAATTAAAACCGGGCATTGTAAAACCCGAATGGCAATACGGTACGATGATGTTCACCGACCTCGCGGGCTTTACCAAATTAATGGAAGCCAACTCTACAAAGGGACGGGAAGGCGCCGAAAATCTATTAAGCCAATTAACAAAATACTTTTCAGCCATGATCGCAATTATCAGCAAATCGGGCGGCGACCTGGTTGAGTTTACGGGGGATGCGTTACTTGTGGTTTTTCCGAAGAACGAAAAAGATGATGAGACATTACGCGCGGTGCGCGCCGGTTTGCGTATGCAAAGAGCCATGAAGGAGTTTGCAAAGATCCAAACACCCACTGGCGAGGTCACATTGGAAATGCGCATCGGCATTCACTCCGGCAGATTCTTAACTGCCGATATTGGGACACCGCGCCGCATGGAGCATGTACTGCTCGGACAAGACGTTCAAAAAGCAAAATTAACCGAAAGTAAAGGCCGCAACAAACGGGTAAACCTTTCTCCTGCGGCATATGAGCGCATTGCAGACCGATTCCGCTATGAGCCGGGCGAGCTGATTACGGAAGAAGGAAAAGACAAAGATAAACATTACATGCTGGTTGAAGACGACCTGAAAGATGAAGACCTGGGAGAATATGAAATTACACCCATGGGACGACGCATAGCAGCCAGCGGAATTTTGTTCGACAAGAAGGAAGTTTTTGAAGGCATTACAGAACTTCTTGATTCCATTGAACCCATGGCAAGCTTTATCCCGTCACCGGTTCTTTCGTTATTGGTGGAAAGCGCGGCAGAGAGAAAGATCGACCCTGATTTCTCACGACCGACCATCATGTTTATAAACTTTATCGGCTTGCCCGAAGCGGCAGACCGTGCCCTGCCCGGTGAAGAGACCAAACTTGCAATGAGCTATTCAAAGGCATTTTCATTCATCAATGCCGTTGTGGAATCCCGCGGCGGCGTGTTAAAGAAAGTGACCTATCACCTTACTGGTTCAGATATCGTAATTTACTTTGGCGTACCCACCGCCCACACCAACGACGAGATGCGCGCTGCTTCGGCGGCGGTAGCCATCCGTGAGTATATTATGAACTTCAAGGCTCCCACCATTGGAAGCATTCAACCCGAAGTATATTGCCAGATCGGCATCAATACCGGGCCGGCCTTCGTGGCAGAAGTTGGTGATCCGCGCGGACGACGGGAATATAATGTACTGGGAGACACCGTCAACACTACGGCGCGGTTGATGAGCCGCGCACAAAAAAATCAGATCATTATCTCTGAGCATGTGCAAAAAGCAATTGAAGCCAAGTATGAGTGTTCCCTGCTCGGCGAAGTTTCTCTAAAAGGGAAAAGTGCGCCCATGGCGCTTTTTGAGTTGACGCAAAAGAAGCCAAAAAAATAATAATAAAAAACGACGGGCGCGCCCGTCGTTTTTTATTAAGTGTCTTTGGGTTTATCTTTTAATTTCGCATTCAGAGATGACCAGATGCCAGAAGCCAACGTACTACCTGCTCCATGACGTAAATTTACTTTATAAATGGCCTTCTCACCTTCACCGATCCGAATCAGCCAAAATTGCTGAGTCAATGTTGAAAGCGTATCCTGTAAATCGTTACGGGAGAGACGCTCTGCTTCAGGCATGGAATCCATCGCTTCGCACAATCTGGGGTAGGTCATTTGTAATTCGCGCAGCATTAAGCGCATGATCTTACGCAAGGCAGGCGGCAATCCTGCGAGGTCGAGCGGAGTAATTCCGCCTTCCTGCTGTTTATCTTTTATTTCCTTATTTAACCGATCAAAGACTCCGGGCATGGCAACCTCTTTCCGCCCTAGTAAAGTTCGGGCATACTGATCGGTTCCGGCTGCGGCTCACATTCACCGCACCAGATTACATTTGCAACCGCCAACCCTTTTGGGGTGTTGTTGGCACCTACGAACATGGTAATAAATGTGGACATGGTCGCAGCATGATCCTTGCATACAAAACGTCCGCAGAATGCGCAGGAGGCGCGGGCGGCTTCTTCACAGTGCCAGCATTTCATTTTTTCGCTCCCATTTATTCCACAGCCAGAACGGCCTGAGCCACACCGCGCAATGCCTGCGACCATTGATGATCTGGATAACGCAGAGAGAAGAGGTCGCCGCTGGCGTTTTCAGCAATATCAAATGAGAGCGGCAGAACTCCGGCAACCGGCGCATTAAATTTGGCTTCGATCTCATTCTTAATTTCAGCAAAATCATATTTAGGCAGCGCCTTGTTGACCATCAGCATAAGATTGGGAACATCCAAACTACGCGCAATATCCACAGTGACAGAAGTACCTTGCAGGTCTTGATTATCAGGGCGGAGAATAATAATTAGAACATCTGACGTGGCAATCGAAAGCAGAGTCTCTTCATTCAAACCGGGATGAGTATCAATAAAAAGATAATCCAGATCAAATTCTGAGATCGTAGTTTGCAAGCCTTCGTTCAGCTTATTAAAATCAACGCCGTCTCTTAATATCTGGCTGATCTCACGTCCGCGGATGCTGGATGGAAAAAGCCAGAGATTTTTTCCCGCCAATTTGGAGAGACCTTCGGCGCCGCCAACATGATCGCCAATGGGAAAGCCGATCTCGCGAATGGTGGCTGTGCCATGCAGGAAGTCATTCATGGTCTTGCCCATTTTATTTTCATCCAAGCCAAATAAAACATGAATACCGGGAGATTGAATGTCGGTATCAACAACGCCCACACGTTTACCAGCCATGGCAACCTGTGCCGCAAGGTTGGCTGTGGTGTTGGACTTTCCCGTTCCGCCACGAAATGAATGAATTGAAACAATTTTGCCTTTGTTCATTAGTCCTCCAGAAATTATTGCTGTGTGCGTTTCTGACGCAAAGTCTTTGCCTGCTCTTTTAGGTTTGCGTAAAACTCGGTACCTGTGATCTCTTCAAATTCCTGTTTCCTGCGAACCTGATCGATCTCGAAAGTTAATTTTTCCAATTGTTTTTTCAAACCATCTTCACGCTCTTTAACTTTTCTCACCATGATAAAGAACGCAGAGAGCAGCTGAATGGCTTTATTATCATTTGAATTTTTTTGATCGATAATCGGCTGTGTCTGGTCAATAAATGAGTAATCACCAGCCGCGATCTTTTGGGTCCAATCAATGGCTCTCTCAATGTAATTCGTGGCAAAACGAAGCCGCCTGGAGTAACCGCGAATGACGGCAAATGAAACATCCGGGCGTTGGTCGAGAATCTCCTCAAAAACATCCCTGCTTAATTCAAGTGCCTCCACATCTTCCAGTGCGATTACAGTTGCAGAGCGCGGGTCTTGATCGAGCAATGCCATCTCACCGATCGATTCACCGGGGCCGCACTTGTTGAGAATTAATTCATCGCCATCTGAATTCGTTGTGACGATCTTTACCCAGCCTTCATGAATCAAAAAAAGTGAATCGCCAAAATCCCCTTTACGCATCAGCACGTCGCCCATTGCCAATTTCCGCAGGGATGTTTTCTCGGCAAGCGCAATGAGTGCATCATCCGAGAGTCCATTAAACATGGTGGATTCTTTTAATCGTCTGGTGATGTCTTCGTTCATGATTTTTCTTCTTCCTGTGCCGGAGACGGTTTCATACGCTGATTCGCCCGATCCCACAACCCGCCTCCCTTTTGACCTGTGCTTGATTCTGCGATACGGGCAGAGAGAGAATCGAAAACTTTTGCGTTCTGTTCAAGGTAAACCCTGCGCACAAACATCATACAATAAAAACCAGCTTCTTTTTGCAGCACAACCATTTCTTTCGCAAGTTTTTGAACGATGGCCTCAATTTCCTTGCGTTTACTTTCACTCGGCGTTGATTCAAGTAATTTACGCTTAACACCCATCTCAGCCTGATTATAGATAATCTTCTCAACCACTGGCACTTTGTGGGCGCCAAATTGCTTTTTAACCGGTTCCAGAATTTTCTTGTTTATGTCCTCAATATTCTGTACGATCTGCACTTCTGATTTTGTCACCCGGTCTTGATCGCCAAGCGTTTCACCAACCCACATTTTTTGAGTGTTCAAACCCTGCCTGATGACATAGAAAATCAATCCGACGCCAACAAAGCCAAATGCGATGGCAAAGATCAGGAAAGTTCCCCCATTGACCATGGTGTTAAAACCCATGTGAAATCCTATGGAAAAAATATAACCAATTGCAATAAAAAGCCATCCCCGCCAGGAGGCATCTCCACGACGGTATGCAAGGGCTGTGCCAATCACTCCGCTGGCGGTAGCGTGGACGAGGTTAGTGGAAAATACGCGCGCAAGCGCAAGCGGCAGAGCAACTTCAGGGTTATTCGTAATATATTGGAAATTTTCGATAATGGCGAAACCAATCCCCGCGCCAAAGCCGTAAATTGCACCATCTACAACGTAATTAAATTCAGCCCGTTTGACAAGATAAATTAAGATCACGGCTTTTAGGAATTCTTCAAGAATGGGCGCGGTAACTTGAATTACTACGTCGCGCGTCACCCAACCGGCGGCAATCAGGGTCGGATTGATCCATGCAGCCAAAAAATATGCGCCAACTCCCCCCAGAATGGTAATCAAATTTAAGTGATACTGTCCGGTCTTAAACAAATCAAACTTACGCACAAGGGCTAAAAATCCGACTGGAATCAGAAACGCGATACCTAAAGCAACATAGATGAGCATAAAAGAATAATACCGTATGTATAAATGACCTGCAAGCCCAAAAGGTGACAAAATGATTAAAAAAAGAAGCGATGACAAGGTAAAGTTTGTCATCGCTTTTATATAAGAACCGGGCGTTTTTTTATTTGGGGCGTTTCATCCAGAAAAAAATTAACATCACCCCGGCTGCGATACTGACGATCAATATATTTTTGGTTGAAGATGGAGCCAGCGCTGTTCCGGTAAGAGGTGCAGGGCCAGCGGTGGATAAAGAAGGCGAGAAGATGACAAGTACTACAAGTACCAAAGCAACCGCAAAAGCCATTCCAAGTTGCGGGCGGGATACGATCTCAATCCATTTTTTCCAAAAGGGCGGCTGCACTTCGCGGGCTTCACGTTGTATTCGAGTTTTCAGGCGCACCTGCATTTGTTTGATAGCTGCCTGGTCAAGCGGAGTGGACGGGATGGAACTCTTCAGGCGCAGAATCGTTTCCTCGAGGCCGAGCAGTTCCCCGTCCACGTTTGATTCGACTTTTTCGAGTTTTCCATTCAGAACTTGATCGGTAAAATCCGCCAGCCGGTTGCTATCTTTTATTAAGTTGGAATTTTTTCCAGATTGATCCATAGGTTTATTCATCCAGATGATTTCGAAGGGCCGCAATGGCTCTGCGAAACAGTGACTTGGAGGCTTCGAGATTTTGATGGGTAAGCTCTGCGATCTCATTGAATTGCATATCTTCCGCGAAACGCAGAAGAATGATCTCCCGATAATTTTCGGGTAATTTTTTTAAGGCGTTTTGAATAAAAATGCGCTCTTCCAAAACCTGGGAAGTAGCGCCTTCCATTCGACCGGAAGCCTCGGAAAGCGGAGCGAGAAGCGGCTCCTGCTTTCGGGTGCGTTTCCTGTAAAACTCGGCTACTTTATGATTGGTTAAAGTACGCAGCCAGGTTCGAAATTGCGAATCACCCCGAAATGAAGAAAGTGACTTTAAGGCCGCGATGAATACATCCTGTGTCACGTCTTCAACATCGTTTTCAGGGATCACGCAGCGCACGCGCTTGTAAACACCCGGAAGATGACGCTGATAGAGTACGTCAAACGCATCCTGACTTCCAGCCTTATACTGCTGTATCAGAATCTCATCACTGGCTTCTTGGTAAATTTGTTTGGAAATATTTTCCATATAATTAGTAGTTAGGAGGGGTGTAAAAGGGTTGATATGGTTGAATATGGCATCGGAGCCTGTGGAATATAACATAAACGGGACTGGAAAAGTAGGGAATTGACTTTCAGGTTAGTTAGGCTATAATCCATTCAATTAATAAAACCGTCCGGCAAGAATATCATAAACTGGCGAGGAAAGATGTCTAAAATTATTTCAGTTCACTCCTTTCGTGGTGGTACAGGAAAATCCAATACCACTGCAAACATATCTGCATTACTGGCAATGGATGGATATCGAGTCGGCGTGGTCGACACAGACATTGCATCACCCGGTATTCATGTACTGTTCAATCTGGATGAATCAGAAATGGTTCACTCCTTAAACGATTATCTTTGGGGAAAATGCTCGATTGAAGATGCCGCGCACGATGTAACCGGTCTGATCGGCGGCGACATTAAAGGACAAATTTTCCTGATCCCTTCCAGCATTAAAGCTGGTGAGATCGCGCGCATTCTACGTGAAGGCTATGACGTTGGCTTGCTCAACGACGGCTTCCGCGATGTGGTTGATAAATTAAATCTTGATTTCCTTTTGATCGATACCCACCCGGGATTAAACGAAGAGACTCTGCTTTCCATCGCCATTTCAGATGCGCTGGTCATCATTCTGCGCCCTGACTCACAGGATTACCAAGGCACGATCGTCACAGTGGATGTTGCCAAGAAACTTGACGTGCCGAAGATGCTGATGGTCGTGAACAAAGTTCCCAGCACGTTTGATCTCGCAGATGTACGCACCCGTGTTGAACAAACCTACAACGCCACCGTCGCAGCGGTATTCCCGCATTCAGATGAAATGATGACCCTTGCCAGCTCTGGAATTTTTGCAATTCAATACCCTGATAATATAATGACCAAAGCCTTACGCAGCCTCGTGGATCAATTAAAGGCCTAGTGCAATTTTTTTGCAAAAGGGAATTTAACCATGAGTGAATCAACGTATGAAATTGCAATTAAAGAGCTTGAAGCCCGCACAGAAGATATTCGACCTTCTGATGTCGTTTTATTTTCCGAGCCGCTGCGCTCTGCTTTAAATTTTGTGATCCGGCTTGGTCGTTTTAGCCTGACAGAGTTTGAAGAAAAACTGGAATTCACCCGTGACGAAACAAAAAAAGTTGCAGACCTTCTGGTGGAACGGAATTTATTTGAAGTGACCAGATTTTCAACGGCAGAGGAAACCTATTATCAATCACGGCTCTCTGCGCAAACCCGCCCGCTCACCCGCCCGCCTTCTGATATTTGGAAAAAAATAGATTAGTAATCAACCCGTCTGAATCTTTCAGGCGGGTTTTGCATTCGGCTATAATGCACTCATGGCAGACAAACTCCTCTCCCAATATGAAGAACTTAAGGCGCAAGTCAACGCACACAATTATCGGTATCACGTGCTGGATGCGCCCATCATCAGCGATCTGGAATATGACCGCCTGTTAAACGAACTCAAGCGGATCGAATCCCTGCACCCGGAATGGATCACATCTGACAGCCCAACGCAACGCGCCGGTGCCAGGCCTGCTGACCGTTTCGACAAGATTCGCCACCCTGCGGCTATTCTCTCGCTAGCCAATGCCTTTGGCGGCGACGATGCCCGCGCCTGGTTTGAACGAGTCAAAAAAATAGATGACCGTGTTGAAAAAGCAAAGTTTGTCGTTGAGCCAAAGATAGACGGCTTATCGGTTGTTCTGCATTATCGTGATGGACTCTTCGTACAGGGCGCCACCCGCGGCGATGGTGAGATCGGCGAAGACATCACCTCTAACCTGCGGACGATACGCGCGATCCCGTTGAGGATACCTGTTCAGACCATAGACGACAGACCGCAGACCGTCAAATCGTCCATGGTCAATCGTCCACCGTCGTACTTGGTCGTGCGCGGTGAAGCGTTTATTCCCAACAAAGAATTTGAAGAACTAAATCGCAAGCTCGAAGAAGCGGGCGAAAAGACGTATCTTAATCCGCGCAATACGGCGGCGGGTTCGTTACGTCAGCTTGACCCGCAGTTGACCGCCTCACGCCCGTTGACATTGCTGGTCTATCAGATCGTCTACTCAGAAGGCGGAAAAGTCCCAACTTCACAGTGGGAGATTTTGGAATATCTAAAAGCGCTGGGATTCCCAGTCACAGATATTGCAAAACGTTTTGATGATCTTGATTCTGCGATTAGTTACACCGAAACATGGGGCGAAGGCCGCGACACACTCCCCTACGAAGCAGACGGCATGGTCATCAAAATTGATGATTTAAACCTTGCCGCTGATCTGGGATTCACAGGCAAAGATCCGCGCGGCGCAATTGCATTCAAATTCCCTGCTCGTGAAGTGACAACCACCTTAAGCGATATCGGCGTGGCTGTTGGGCGCACGGGTGTACTCACTCCGTATGCCATGCTGGAGCCGGTTGAAATTGGCGGCGTAGTTGTAGAACGCGCCACACTGCACAACTTTGATTTCATCGCTGAAAAAGATATCCGCGTGGGTGATCGTGTATTGATCAAACGTGCAGGCGAAGTGATTCCTTATGTCATCGGGCCGGTGGTGGATGCGCGCTCTGGTAAAGAAAAGACATATAAGCCGCCCACGAAATGCCCTGCCTGTTCTCAGGCTGTGGAACACTTCGAAGGTGAAGTGGCGTGGTACTGTGTCAACGCGGCCTGCCCCGCGCAGTTGGTGCGGAATATTGAGCACTTTGTCTCACGCGGCGCGATGGATATCGTTGGGCTTGGCATCAAAATTGTGGAACAACTTATCGAAGCAGGTCTGGTCAAAGATGTGGCAGATTTGTTCACTCTGAACAAAGATCAACTGCTTGGGCTGGAAGGGTTTGCAGAAAAAAAGGCGGAGAATCTGCTCAAGTCGCTGGAGCAGGCCAAAGGTCAGAGTTTGAACCGTTTGATCATTGCGCTGGGAATTCATGGGGTGGGCGAAGTCATGGCGGGCGATCTATCCCGCACGTTTGGAAATTTATCTGACTTATCAAAAGCTAATGCAGATGAACTTCAGCAGATCGAAGGGCTGGGACCTAACATCGCCGAGTCACTCGTGGATTGGTTCTCACAACCTGCGAATCAAAAAGTGTTGAAGAAGTTGAATGCTGCGGGTGTGTGGCCTGTTGCAAAGAAAGATGAAAAGAAGAAAGAAGGCGCGTTGAGCGGGTTTACTTTTGTAGTGACCGGCACACTTCCCACGCTATCACGCGATGGGGTAAAAGAATTCATCGAAAGCAACGGCGGCAAAGTGACCGATAGCGTCAGCAAGAAAACAAGCTATCTTGTATTGGGCGAAAACCCCGGATCAAAGGCAGAAAAAGCGCAATCATTAGGCGTGAAGATCTTGAATGAAGCCGAATTGCGGAAACTTGCCGGCGAATAATTCACTTCTTCACATTCAACTAGACAGAAACTTTCCACTCGACTAAACTTATAATATTCTGATCCCGGAGGCACCAAATGGATTTCCATAATACCGATGACTCTGTGACCCGTCGTATCAAAGCGATGACGGATCGCATTCATTATCTTAAGACAAATGACCTGTATTTTTACAACCAACCCGTGCAGGAAATGCGCGGCGGAGCCAAAGCCGTGGTACACGGACGTGAGATGGGCATGTACGCTTCTTATAGTTATTTGGGATTGGTCGGCCACCCGCGCATTAATGAAGCCGCCAAAAAAGCAGTTGATAAATTTGGCACCGGCACGAACGGCGTGCGCACTCTGGCTGGCACGCTCACCATTCACAACGAACTCGAAGAGACCATCGCAGACTTCAAACATACCGAAGCCGCGATCACCTACACATCGGGCTATGCAACAAATCTATCGGTCATTTCCACGCTGATGGGACGCGGCGATTACGTGTTCTCAGATAAGATCAATCACGCCTCGATCGTGGATGGTTGTCTCATGTCTGGTGCGGAATTCCGCCGCTACCGCCACAATGATCTGACACATCTTGAAGGTCTGCTTAAAAATGCACCCGCAGAAGTTGCAAAACTTGTCGTTGCCGACTCGGTTTTCAGCATGGACGGCGACATTATTGACCTGCCCAAGATGGTTGAATTATGCAAAAAGTACAATGCATGGCTGATGATCGATGAAGCCCATTCACTTGGCGTACTCGGAAAAACAGGCCGCGGCATCGAAGAATATTTCGGCATGGACGGCGACGTGATCGATATCAAAATGGGCACATTGAGCAAGACCATCCCTTCGGTCGGCGGATATGTGGCCGCGAAATCAGAGATCATCACTTATTTACGTCATGCGAGCCGCGCGTATATTTTTTCAGCCGCACTGCCCCCCGCGCAAGCCGCAGCCGCCAACGAAGCCTTCAAAGTCATTTTAGATGAACCCTGGCGCATTGAGAGACTCAACGAAAACACAAAACAATTTATTAGCGGATTAAAAGGCATGGGCTTCAACACCCTGTTAACTGAAACCGCCATTGTCCCTGTCATTTGCGGAGATGATGACACAGCCTTCTCCATGACCCGCGAAGTACAACATCAGGATGTCTTTGTGCTGCCGGTCGTTTCTCCTGCCGTAGAAGCAGGTCTCGCCCGCCTGCGGGCAACCGTCACCGCGGCGCACGAACCCGCGGACATCGAACACGCAATGGACGTGATCGAAACCGCAGGCAAAAAGCTAGGATTGATAAAATAAATAAACCAAGCCCCCGAGTTCTAAAAGAACTCTGGGGCTTTTTATAAGATGATAGTTTTTGAGAGAATATTTATAACATTTTTCTAATATATTCACTGTACAATCACTTTAACTTCAAAGGAGTTAAAACATGAAATGGCAATGGAAATTAGGAAAATTTGCAGGAATTGACGTTTACGTTCACGCCACCTTTCTGCTTTTGATCGCATGGGTAGGCTACAGTCACTGGCTCGCAAATCAAAACTGGGGCGAAGTTTTTAGCGGCATTCTCTTCATCTTCGCGCTCTTCGCCTGTGTCATTCTGCATGAGTACGGCCACGCACTCACCGCCCGCAAATACGGAATCAAAACCCGCGACATCACCATCTACCCCATCGGCGGCGTCGCCCGTTTGGAACGCATGCCCGAGAAACCGATCGAGGAATTATGGGTCGCCCTGATGGGACCCGCTGTGAACGTAGTCATCGCTGCGGGACTCTTCGCGTATCTCTTCTTAACCTCAAGCCTGGTTCCGCTTAGTGAGTTGACCATAGCCTCAGGCAGTTTCCTCGAACGCGTCATGACCGTCAACATCACCCTCGTCCTGTTCAACCTCATCCCCGCCTTCCCCATGGACGGTGGACGCGTACTGCGCGCCCTGCTCGCCATGCGCATGGACTACGTCCGCGCCACACAGATCGCCGCCACAATTGGTCAGGGCATGGCCTTGTTGTTTGGTCTGGTCGGCTTATTTGGCAACGCATCCCTGCTCTTTATCGCCTTCTTCATCTGGATCGGCGCCTCACAGGAAGCCGGCATGACACAAATGAAACATGCCATCAGCGGCATCCCCGTTGGGCGCGCCATGCTCACCGACTACAAGAGTCTTTCTCCACGAGACACACTCTCCCGCATGTCTCAATTAATATTGTCCGGTTCACAGCATGATTTCCCCGTCATTGATAATGACCGCATCGTGGGCATCGTCACCCGTGATGATTTTCTAAAAGCGCTCACCGAGCAGGGAGAAAGCATCGCCATCTCTGCCGTGATGAAAAAAGATCTGCCTGAAATAGATTCTTATGAAATGGTCGAAAATGCATTAATGCGAATTCAAGAGTCAGGTGTGCCCGCTCTGCCGGTCACCCACGCGGGTCAGTTGGTGGGGATTGTCACAGCGGAGAATATCTCAGAGTATTTGATGATCCGCTCTGCGTTAAAGAGAGCAGCGTTAACTTCCTGAGCGGATTTGCAAGCACAGATTAGAGAATTCTTAACCACAAAATCCTCTTCTTCTGTATACTCATCCTTACTCCGATGGGGAGTAGCCGCCCAGTTCTTTGGGATGCACAGTCGTCAATACGGAATTTTTTCCCGGCTGTTCTGTCAACGGCAAGACCATCGTCAATCTTTGGCGATGGTCTTTTTATTTGCAAGCATCGCCAACAATAAAAAGGTGATATATGCTGGACAAATTAGAAACGATGATTCTGTCATCCCTGCAAATAATCTTCGATGAATTTGGCTGGGCAGGTGTGTTTGGTCTGATGATCTTCGAGAACGCCACAGGCATCACACCGAGCGAGATCATTCTCGCTTTCGCAGGCTGGATGTTGATTGAAAAGCACAACATCGCGCCGACCTTTATCCTGCTTGCCGGGCTATACGCGGGGCTGGGAAGCGCCATTGGCGCATCCATCACCTATTGGGTCGCGCGGATCGGCGGCCGCCCCGTGATCGAAAAATTCGCAAAGATCTTCCGCATTGACATGTCACTAACCGCCAAAGCCGAAGACCAAATGCGAAAATGGGGTTCAGGACTGGTACTGATCGGGCGCGTCATCCCCGGCGTGCGGACCTTGATCAGCATTCCGGCTGGATTGGTGAAAATTCCCTTTTACAAGTTCTTTATCGCAACATTTATCGGAGCCTATATTTGGTGTACACTTCTGATCGGCGCTGGCTATATTCTCGGACATGAATGGATGTTAATCAGTACTTATATCAAACAGCATCTTCCGCTGGTATTATCACTAGGCGTATTCGGCATAAGCGCGTATCTGATCTACCAATACCGCGCCCACCTGCCTTCCCTGGCATGGATATATAATCGCAAAAATAAAAATAGATTGGACAATGAATTATGAATTGGCATCTCACAGATATTCAAGAAAGTCTCTCAAACTTAAACACAAATCAGCAGAACGGACTCTCTGACTCTGAAGCATCGGCGCGCATCACACAATACGGCCTCAATGAGCTCATTGAGCGCGGCGGACGTAAACCCCTGCAAATCTTATGGGAACAACTCACCGCCACGATGGTATTGATCCTGATCGCGGCGGCCATTGCAGCCGGATTACTCGGTGATACAAAAAACACAATTGCAATTCTATCCATCGTTGCCTTATATGCCATCCTTGGTTTCACTCAGGAATATCGTGCAGAGAAAGCCATCGCCGCGCTTAAGAAAATGTCAGTGCCAAATGTGCGCGTATTGCGCAGCGGAAAATTACAGGAACTCTCTGCGCGCGAATTGGTCCCCGGCGACATCATTCAACTTGAAACAGGCAACGTCATCCCAGCCGATTTGCGTCTACTTGAAGCTGTCAACTTGCGCATTCAAGAAGCCGCGCTTACGGGCGAATCAGAAGCCATCGAAAAACATACCGCCACACTCTCCGGTTCAGGGCAATCGCTCCCACTCGGCGACCGGCGCAACATGGGCTACATGGGAACCATCGTCACACAAGGGCGCGGACTGGCATTGGTCATCGCGACCGGTATGCAAACCGAACTCGGCAAGATCGCCGATCTCATTCAACAAGTCAAACAGGAAAATACTCCGCTTCAACGCAGGCTGGATGCGCTTGGCAAAAACCTTGCGCTGATTGGCGTTGGTATTGCCGGGCTGATTTTTGTACTTGGCATCATGCGCGGCGATGAACTTCGTCACATGCTGCTGACTGCGGTCAGCGTGGCCGTTGCCATCGTTCCCGAAGGTCTGCCCGCCGTGGTTACCATCACACTCGCGCTTGGTGCGCAGCGTATGTTGCAGCGCAACGCGCTCATCCGCAAATTGCCCGCAGTGGAAACGCTCGGTTCTGTCACCGTTATCTGCTCTGACAAAACCGGCACATTGACTGAAAACCGTATGACCGTCGTTGTATTAGACGTAGCCGGACACGCGCTCGATCTAACTGAAGAAGTGGAACGTGACGGCACGCTTCGCACCACCCGAGGCTGGGCACGCCGATCCAAACATCTCTTTCGCTGGCAGCAATTGGCGGCACATTATGTAACGATGCCAAACTGATCGACATCGGCGATGAACGTTATCACACACTCGGTGACCCAACCGAAGGCGCAATGGTCATCGCTGCCGCAAAAATGGGTTACTGGAAATCATCCCTCGATTCATCCTTCCCGCGCGCCGCAGAACTTCCATTTGACTCGGAACGCAAACGCATGACCACCGTCCACCATTTGGAACGCTATGATCCCGCCGTGCTCGCCGGGCTGGAAGTAGGCGCCCGCAGATACATCGCCTTCACCAAAGGCGGCGTGGATGGTCTATTGGATGTGACCACCCATGTTTGGGTGGATGGTCAGGCCCAATTGATGGATGCAGAATGGAAGTCCAAGATCGAAGCGTCGAATGAACGTCTCGCAAAGAAAGGTATGCGCGTTCTTGGCGTGGCCTTCAGGTTGTTTGACTCCATTCCTGAAGTCATCCAAATGGATCTGGAACAAGGCCTGACACTTGTGGGACTGTTTGGCATGATCGACCCGCCGCGCGGCGAAGTAAAAGACGCTGTGGCGTTGTGCCGCTCTGCCGGAATACGGCCTGTCATGATCACAGGCGACCACCCACTGACCGCGATCGAAATCGCGCGTCAACTGGGAATCACCGAAAACAGCCGCGCATTGACCGGCGTTGAAATTGAAAATTTAACGTTTGAAGAATTAAAAAATGTAGTTGAAGAAGTCAACGTGTTTGCCCGCGTTGCACCTGAACATAAATTAAAGATCGTACAGGCTTTGCAGGAAAATGGTCACATCGTTTCGATGACCGGTGACGGCGTGAATGACGCGCCCGCCCTGCGCAAAGCGGATATCGGCGTGGCGATGGGCATCACCGGCACAGACGTTTCCAAGGAAGCATCTGATCTGGTTCTGCTTGACGATAATTTTGCGACCATTGTTGCATCGGTAAGAGAAGGCCGCACGATCTACGATAACATCCGCAAGTTTGTGCGCTTTAGTGTGGCGGGCAATATCGGTAAAGTATTGGTCATGCTGCTCGCTCCGTTTTTGGGCAAGCCATTGCCATTGCTGCCTTTGCAATTGCTCTGGCTCAATTTATTGACCGATGGTCTGCTTGGCCTTGGCATGGGTGTGGAAAATCCCGAAGCCGATACGATGAAGCGCGCGCCGTTCTCACCGAAGGAAGGCGTCTTCTCACGCGGCGCAGGTGTGCAAACCTTATGGGTTGGCATTATGATCGGCGCTCTCGCTCTGGGACTTGGCTCCTGGTACTATTTCACTGGCCGTCCCGAGTGGCAAACAATGATCTTTACTTCGCTGGCCTTCATGCAAGTCTTTCAAGCTTTGGCTTCACGCTCGGCAAAAGAATCATTGTTCAAGATGGGTGTGTTAAGCAATCCATTATTGGCAGGCATGGCCTTGTTGGTGATCGTCCTGCAATTGATGGTGTTATACATCCCCTTCTTAAACGAATTCTTTGAAGTCATCCCCCTCAGCGGCTGTGACTTATCCATCGCGGCGGCTACCGGCGTGATCGTGTTCGTAGTGATGGAAGCAGAAAAATGGTGGAAAAGAAAGTAAGCAGGAAAACTAAAAGTAGAAAGAAGAACTCCCGTCTCAAGTGAGACGGGAGTTCTTTATTTTTAGTAAATGAGATTTATGCACTTACTCTTTTTCGTCAGCTTCTTCTGACTCATCTTTATCTTCATCATCCAGATCATCAAGCGAGAGCAGATCGAACTTATTTAACTCTTGCAGAAAATCAAGATTGACGAGTGCATCTTCGAGGAATTCAACCACATCTTCATCCTCGGTCTTCTCGATCAAGTTGACCAGATAAATGCGCGCATCGTCCCCGCCGACTTGTGAAAGTGACCAGATCGCCGCGGCGACCACATCGTCATCCTCTTCCTCTTCTTCGAGCATTTGCAGCAAAATGGGACCGGCGCTCTCAATGCTGAGTTCACCTGCCGCTTCGACTGCCGCAAAGCGGATGCGCGGGTCGTCGTCCAGCAGCATGCTGACCACATCATCATTCCAGTGGTCATCGTGCGAACGTCCCATGGCACGCAGAGCGCTGGCAACCCAGGTTGGGTCGGCGCGTTTGAAAGCGGATTCAATGACCGTGGTGGCGATGTCAGGCCGTGAGGAATAGCCCACTGCTTCAAGCGCGAACTTGCGCAGAGTGGCATCTTCATTATCGTTTCGAATCACGGCCAGCAGGGCATCTTCCGCTTTGCGCTGCAATTCTTCCTTCAGTTCTTCCAACTCACCCAACACGATGAATTCACCAAGCAGATGCGTGGCTTCAATGCGCGGAGCGGGTAATGTGTCGGTTAAGAGAATGTTCGTTAATTTGCCAACAAGTTTCGGGTCGTTCGATTCGGCGAGCAGTTGAATGGCGCGGGCGCGCACTTCTCCATCCGCATCATCCAGTAATACATTCCCGATGCTTTCAAAGTTGGCGATGGTGTCTTCATCCAGATACGCCACAAGCTGATCGAGCAGAAGCAGTTTTCGGTCAGGTTTCACACTCGACCACACATCCGAAAAAAGGCGCAGGGATTTGGGGTCAAGGTCGGAATACAGTTGTAAATGTCCGCGTGGAATATCCTTTTTGGAATCCAGCAGATGATCGAGGACTTTTTGAAAAGTAAGTGTTTCAGCCATGTTTAAGGGAGTGAGGTTTGAACTGGATTAATAAAATCCATTACATTGACGAATAACAAAAGACTGATAAGCAGCAACATTGCGACGCCGTTGATCATGTTCTCTTTCTCAGGCGGAATGCGGCGTTTGAAAAGAATTTCAGGAAGTGTAAAGAGAATGCGCCCGCCATCGAGCGCGGGGATGGGGAGCAAATTCATCACACCCAACGAAACACTAAGCAGCCCAATTAATTGAAGTGTCCAATTGGTGGGTTGAGTTGCGGCGTTGGCAGCCGCGGCGGCTTCCTGTCTGGTGGATACATCTTCCTCAACGGCTACATCAAACATATCAAAGATGCCTTTGAAGCCCACCACGCGCGCATCCTCCGGTTTCACCACACCTTGAATCAAGGCAATGGGAATATATACAATTCCCGCAGCTTGTAATCCAGTGAGTGTGGCACCGCCTGTAACACTTTCAATAAAAGTTGCAGGGCGTGTTGGATAGGTCAATGAAACACCAAGTGCGCCTTCACTCTTCAAGCGTGTGGAAAGCGGCGTGGCTGTGATCGTGATCTCCTGGCCGCCACGGTTAATTAACAACTCAACCGGTTGATCAAGATTTTCTTTAATGATCGCAATCGAGCTTTCTATCTCGATTACATTTTCGCCATTGATGGCGAGCAAAACATCTCCAGCCTGCAAGCCGGATTGCTGCGCGGGGGAATTATCAGAAACAGAACTGATCTTCACCGAACCGGGCACAGCCACACCTTCAGAAGCGATCAGAAAAGAGAATACGATCACCGCAGTGATCAAATTCATAAAAGGGCCGGCGAACAACACAACCAGCCGCTTCCACGGATTCGCAGAAGCGAGCCCGCCGGGGACGTTGGGGTCATTCTCGCCTTTCGGTCGAATGAATCCGCCCAACAGCAAAGCATGGATCGTAAACTCCGTCCCCTGCCAGGTGAAGAGTGTCACCAGTTTTTTGGAAGGCAGGCCAATGCCAAACTCCTCCACTTCGATCCCCGCCCAACGCGCGGCAATGAAATGCCCCAACTCATGTACAAAGATCATCCCGCCCAAAGCGAACAGGAAAATTATTAACGTTACAAAACCAGGTACCATTTTTTTATCCTTAATCTAGTTTGACGACAGAAGGATTATATCTTCAAATGGATTGGACTTAGTTAAAGATTTATTAGATAAATGTACAGAGCGTTTCATCCCCCGCCGAAAACTGGCCCTGTTTCAAGCGGCATTCGCTCCCCGTAAAAAAATTCAGCTCATGTGTATAAGTCAAACCCTTTTAACGCAAATTGCGCAAACTCGGCGAATGACACGAATTTTTTGAATTATTTGCGTAATTCGCTTCATTCGGGAAATTCGCGTTAAGGTTTTGCTCTTTGAAAGCGCCAAGTTTTTTCGTCTGCACACTCTTTACACACGAGACAAAAATTCCTCCGCAGAATTCACATCTGCGGAGGAATGAACTAGATTAGGGAAGTCCTTCAAACACATCAGCTGAAGCAAAGGCCACCCCCACCATGCTCGGCCCTGTGTGCGCCGCCAGCGGAGGCGACATGTAATGAATGGGCATCCATGTGCATTTGAAAACTGGCGCAATCAGATCACGCAAAGCCTCAGCGCCGGGCACATTATAAGAGTTCAAAACCTGCACGCGCAAAGCAGTGCCCGGCTTATGAATTTTCAGCATGTTATCCACTAATCCCTGCAGGGCTTTTTCAAAAGTACGCGCCATGCCCAGTTGTGAATACGTACCGCCCACTTTTTCCACGCCGATCAACGGGCGGATCTTTAACATGGAAGCCAACAATCCGCGCATGTGACTGATGCGTCCGCCATGAATGAGATATTTCAGGTCATCCAGTGTGTACATGCTTTCTGTGGCAGTGCCGATGCGCTCAACGAGCGCCACGATCTTATCCACGGGCCAACCGGCTTTGAGGGCGCGCGCCGCAGCTGCAACCTGCCAGCCCAGAGCAGCGCACAGGGTCTTTGTATCTACCACGGTGATGTTCGCTTCTGAAACCATCTCCGCGCCAAGGCGGGCGGCGTTATACGTTCCGCTCAACCCCGATGACATTTGAATGGAAAGAATATCAGGGTCGGCAACTGCGAGCTTGCGATACACCTCGGCAAAATCACCCGCCGAGGGCTGTGATGTGACGGGGAAACTGGGGGTTGCCATTAACAGCTTTTGCAATTCCTCGGCTTGAATATCCTCTCCGCTGCGATAGGACTTGCCATCCAGCGTGATGGTGTGCGGCACAATGTGAATGGGAATTTCAGGCATGAGTTCGGGCGGCAGGTACATGTCCATTCCGGTATCTGTAACGATTTGCATGTTTTAATCTCCTATTTTTTATAATTTACACGGTCGCATTAACCCTGCGCCGCGCCGCCTACACCAGCTACAAGCACATCACTCACCCCTGATAATTCGCGCAGGCGTTTCTCTGTCTCTTTGGCATATTCTGCCAGGCAGATCACATGCACGTTCGCGCCGGCGTCCACCGTATACCCAACGGGAAGTCCGCTGGCACGCCATTCACGAACCGCGTGAAAGATTCCCACCGTTGCAGCCTGCCAATACATTAACGGCGGATTGGAAGTCATCATCACCGAATGCATGATATCCGAATCATGTTCGATGATATTTGCAAATGTGTCAAAGTCTTTATTGAGAATTGCAGTGCGGCAAATATCCAACCGGCGCGGTGTATCTGCCACACGCGCATTTTGCAGCGGACTTGTCCCCGCAATGGCGTGGCCTTCGGTGGAGCCGGTCTTTTTATGTGACGCATTGACGATCGCCACACAATCAGCGAGCGCCCAATGTTCGGGCGACGCGATTGACACGGCAACTGAATCATCGTCACTGGTTCCCATCTGCCATTCGACAAATCCACCGGGGATGGAACGGGATGCCGAACCGGAGCCGCGTCGCGCGAGCCTTGATAACTGTCCCTCGGACAGAGTCAGGCCGGCGGCGCGGGAAGATGCGAGCGCAAGTGCCGCAAACGCTGCCGCAGAGGAGGCGATCCCTGCACCGGCGGGAAAATTATTCGAGCTGGAAACTTCAGCGCGTTCATTTATATTCGCCATCTGACGCACAAGATCAAGAATGTAAGAGACGCGCTCAAGGCCTTTGCCGATGACCGGATGCTCATTGATCATCAGCGAATCCTGTTTGGATGAATTAAACGTCACCGTGGTGCGGGTAAAAAGCCCATCCAGATTCATAGAGATGGAGCCGTTGACAGGCAGACGCAAAGTGTTATCGCGATTGCCCCAGTATTTGATGAAGGCTATATTTGGGTGGGCGAGTGCGGTGGCTGAAGGAGTGTTCATGGGCGTTTTCCTCGCGTTAAGTGTCTAATACAGCCATGATACCTTAGATGATGCACGGGGGCAACCACACACCTTACGTTGCCCGAAAACAATTATTTAATTTAAGGCGAGACCAATCTCGGGATGTAGAAGATTTAATCCTCCCGCCCCTTATACGAACGGATAGCAGTGATGCTGCCCTGTGCATTGAACGTCACCACATCTACCACGTATAGATCGACCCTGCCGTCCACAACAATGTGAAGTTCCCCGGCGACAGTATCGGCATTTTCATAGGTGACAAGCACGCGAATTTCAATGCTTTCAGCTTCAGTAAAGTTTTTTGCAGTTTCACGAATGGCTTCATCTTTGCCATGCACCGAGATGTTCCAATCGCGCAGGTGAATATCTTCAGCGAACATGGCGGAGATGGCTTGAAGGTCTTTGGCGGCGTAGTGCCGCAGATAGGTGAGAAAAAGATCGGTATGGGGTGTCATAAAATTCACTCTCAGTATATTTTTTAGGTAATCGACTCAGTAAACACTTGAAAGAACGGCGCAAGCAAGGAATCCTGCCGTGGTGATGCGCCATCCTTTTAATTATCCGGCTCAAGCACAGTCACATTCTGACCGGCATATTTCTCGTATAGGTCATTTCGTCGCTTGCGCCATGCATCAAGTCCGCCTCGCAGGTTGGTAATACGCTTGAAGCCTTTTGCCTTCAAGTAATATGAGATCATGACGGACAACCCGCCTCCCGGACAGTACACCAGGATTTGTTTATCCCGTGGAAGTTGCTTCAAGTATCGTTCGACATGCAGTGGGTTAACTTCGTGCGCATTTGGTAATCCCTTAACATTTTTCCGCATGTCCGGAGGACGTACATCGAGAATAAAAGTTTGTTCATCAAAGAGGATGGTTTCGTTCAACTGCGCCGGAGCGAGCATGTTGACAAACGAGACACGGCCTTCAATGTACTCCTGAACCACCTGTGTCATATAGCGGATGTCGCCTGCGGTGGTGGTATGCCCGAGGCTGATTCGAATGGTCTCGCGTGCAGCCTGATCGGACAGCCCGATCGCTTTCAAGACATGCGAAGGAGTATCCTCTCCGGTGCTGCACGCCGACCCGGCAGAGACGGCGATGCCGCGATAATCGAGCATCCCCATCAACCCGGAATTCTCCACGCCGGGGAAGGTGATACTCAGCGTGTTTGGCAGGCACTCTGCTTCAGCTTCTGGTGAATTGATCACACAATCGGGCTTGATCTGTTTAAAACGTTGAATCAGACTTCGTTTCATCCCCCGAATCCGTTCGGAATCTGCCAACAGTTTATCCACTTCCTTGCAGGCAGCGCCAAAGCCGACAATGTTGTGAAGGCTTTCGGTTCCGGCGCGCAGCCCGCCTTCCTGATGGCCGCCATGCAGAAAAGGCGTGAAGGGACTGCCCTGCTTGATGTACAGGGCGCCAATGCCTTTTGGTCCATAGAGTTTGTGCGCTGAGAATGTTGCGTAATCCACGTCCCAGGTATGCACATCGATCGGAATCTTTCCCAACGCTTGCACGCAATCTGCCAGCACCAGTGCGCCGTGTTTTTTTGCGATTCTGGTGACTGCCTGAATGTCCTGAATGACGCCAGTTTCATTGTTTGCAAGGATACAGCATACTAAAAAGGTATCACCATCGATCCGCTGTTCCAGGTCGGATAACAGCACGCGCCCGTTCTCATCCAACTGGCAATATTCAACTGTCACTCCCTGGGTTTGCAAGTACGCCAGTGTATTCGCCACCGATGGATGTTCGATCGGCGTGGCAATGATCTTTTTCTTTTGTGGATAAAAGTGAGCAGCAGCGGATTTGATCGCGGCGTTGTTGGATTCAGATGCGCAACTGGTAAAGATGACCTCGGACGGGTCTGCATGAATGGTCTGCGCTACCTGTTCCCGGGCCTGCTCCACCATCCCCGCAGATTTCCTGCCGATCTCATAAAAGGAGGATGGGTTGCCATACTGACGTTTCAATACCTGTTCCATTGCTTTTCGGACACGGTCACTGACCGGAGTGGTTGCATTGTGGTCGAGGTAGACCTGCCGGTTAAAACGAATAAGATGTTTCAAAAAAGAAAAATACTGGATTTCCATTGTGTTTCTCCAAAAGTAGCGCTTGTTTGCTGTCAGAATTATATTACCGATAAATTTCAAGAAGGATTGCGAACTAACTTTCTCTGATTGTACTTGACCATATCGGGTCCCACAAAAATATGCACTTTCAGACATCCATTGCAATTCTACTTTTCCAAGCACGTATCCTTCTCTAAGAGCCGAAGGGGTTTTACTTTGCTGACTTCAATCGAACCTTTGAGAATAACCAAATCTTTTTGGTCTATTTTCGCCAGGGAAGTGATGTCGATTTAAGAAAACTGACTTATTCCTTTCGATGGAACAATGGATGATCGGCATTAAGTTGGAGCAAATCCCAAAGGTTTCCGTATAAATCTTCAAAAACGGCAACCAGTCCATAGGATTCTTCTTTTGGCTCTCTAATAAACTTGATACCTTTAGAAATCATCTCGTTGTAATCTCTCCAGAAATCGTCCGTGTTAAGAAATAGAAACACTCTCCCGCCTGTTTGATTACCTATAAAGGGTTGCTGTTCTGGCTTTGAAGCCCTAGCCAGAAGCAGAGTTGTCCCATTTGAGCCGGGAGGAGAAACCACAACCCAGCGTTTATCTTGTTCTGGTTGGTATATATCTTCGACAAGTGTGAAATGAAGTTTTTCGGTATAAAAAGCAATGGCTTCATCATAGTCTCTTACAACTAAAGCGATATGTACAATTGACTGTTTCATAATTCTCTCTTGAATGAAATTTATCTAAGGAGTTGCCCAATAATTAAATAGACAGGATAACGGATGGCTTTATGCCTTAATCAACCCCATGATCGCCATTGGAAAAAGAACGACCAAAAATACGGCATCAAACCCGTGAATGATTACTGCAACCCAATATGACTTGTACCGTTTCGCTGCCCAGGAATATACCCAATCGCGCAGGATGATCGTTGAGGGAAGCCTCCAGATCAAATGCAAATGGTACCCGGCGAAGAGAATGCCATTGGCGACAATATCCCATTTTCCAAATACGCCGTTCATTTTTGGCAGGAGAATGCCCCTAAATATTAACTCTTCGCCAAGAAGGTAGTTGAACGCAATCAAGACAACCAGCACACCCATCAGCCACCATTGACCAATGGCAGGTTCCGCCAAATTTTGGATGATGGCATATTCGGGAGGGGACAAAAACGGGAAGGTTCTTAACCAAAGATCATTTAATCCTCCAAGGATGTTCAAGTTATCCCACAGCAGGGTAAAAGCGATGATCGGGATGGTCCATAGGTATAATTTTTTAGAGGGCACACCCGTTTTGGGATCCGTTGGAGTATGCAGCCAGAGCCGTTGTTTTATATTTTCCCATGTGAAGGGTTTAACTTCCCGTCTAAGGATGATGTAGGCAAGAATGCCCTGCCAGACCAACCCTAAAGTTATCAATACCAGATAGATGAATCCCGGCTCAATGTTCGTATGCGGAATAATCAAGGGCATTGCCACCCATAGGATGAATCCCATTGGCAGGGCAACCGCGGCCCATATTCCAAGTATTTCCATCAGGCTGTATTGCTGTAGTGTGTTTGCGCTTTTGTTTTCGTCCATAATTTACTCATCCTCGTTTTTAAGTTAACCGTTGTAAGCACCCTTGGCAGGAACCAAGGGTGCCCTGCTTTCTTTAACGTCAGTGCGAAACTGACGTTAATTATTCCTGGCTTGCGGGCTTGCGCAACAAGGCGACGCCCAGCCAGATTGACCAGACGATCATTCCCAGCCCAAAAATATAGGTCGGTACTGCCGGAAGCAGCGTGAGGATGCCTGCTACACTGAGGATCATGCCAAGATAGTTGAGGCCTTTGGGCAGACCTTTTGTCCGCAAGGCGGCAAGGCTTAACAAAAGAACCCACAGGCTGCCAACAAGCTCGTTTCCGCTTACGATTCCATTTTCAACCGCTTTCATTGCCAACAAAACTGTCTCTGCTTGAATCGGATCTTCTCCATAGAGATTGGCAATGACACCGAAGTCATGGATCATAAGGTTGCCGCTGCCAATAATTAAGCCGGCCCAGATTAACCCGAAGATGGTTGCTACTTGCATGAGCGCCGGCGAATTGTCTTTCAAGTACTCATATATCGCCAATACCATCACAACCAGGGCAGCGGCGCTTACCCAATAAGCACTAAGGATCCATAGACTCATGAGCAGTTGGTTGTTTGAGACAAATGCCATATATTCGGCAGGGGCAGCCGATAGGGCGGGAGCAATTAGTGTAAAAGCCAATATAATGCCCACTGTGTACCCAGCGGCATGGATCAATGCAGCAAAACCTCCAGCTTTTTGCAAAGCTTTAATATTTTGTTTCTCTCTTATAACGGGGTAAGTTCCTTTAGTTGAATTCATTTTATTTTTCCTTTTTGATTAATATTTGTAAGTTTCAATTCGACTTAAATAACCAAGAGCAGCAGCACCCTAAATCATGTACCGTCATACATCCACTGCAATTACTACTTTTCCACGCGCATGCCCTCCTCCAAGATATCGAAGCGCTTCAGCAGCCTCGCTTAACGGATACCGTCTATCCATAACAGGTTTTACTTTGCCGGCTTCGATCATACCTTTGAGAATAACCAAATCTTTTTGGTCTATTTTCGCCGATACGCCGCCCATTTTCCTGCCCCCGGGTTTTGACATCCGTGATCCCAGGAGCATCGCCTGGAAAATTTGAGCCATTGAACCTCCAG
The DNA here is from genome assembly GCA_016715195.1 of Candidatus Villigracilis proximus. Classification (GTDB taxonomy): domain Bacteria; phylum Chloroflexota; class Anaerolineae; order Anaerolineales; family Villigracilaceae; genus Villigracilis; species Villigracilis proximus. The sequence goes on along the minus strand of JADKBB010000064.1, from coordinate 2,379 downwards.
CCATCACATAAATGCCCTGGGGAGTTAAGGCACGCTTGTAATTTGAAAGCGGATGATATCCATTCGCTGCAAAGATGAGGTCATACTGCTGCCCATTTTGAGTGAAATCTTGCCGCGTGTAATCAATGACCTGGTCTGCCCCAATCGCGTACGCCTGATCCAAATTCCTCGAACTGCACACCGCTGTAACTTCAGCGCCGAACGATTTAGCGATCTGCACAGCAAAGGTGCCCACCCCGCCAGATGCCCCGTTAATCAAAACCTTTTGCCCTGAATGAATTTGTCCTTCATCGCGCAGACCCTGCAGTGCAGTCAGAGCAGCCATTGGTACAGCTGCGGCTTCCTCAAAAGATAGGTTTTCGGGTTTCAATGCCAACCTGGTCTCAGGGGCACATGCATACTCGGCAAAACCGCCATGACCTATACTTCCAAACACCTCATCACCTGGACGAAACTGCTTGACGTTTCCACCAACCGCTTCAACCCGCCCCGCGATGTCCGCGCCGAGTCTTGTGTTTTTTGGTCTGAGTAATCCCCCGCCCATCAGGCGAATCAAGAAGATGTCAGCGGTCAGGGAATGCCAGTCATAGGCATTTACGGATGCTGCATGAATTTTTATCAGGACTTCATGACCCTGAGGCGTAGGTTTTTCCACCTCTTTAAATTGAAGAACATCCGGTGATCCGTATTTTGTGTACACAATCGCTTTCATTTTGCATTCCTTTAAAGTTGCTTTGGTTAAAAATATGACATTACGTCTAGCAAGGCTGAAAAACCTACCTGTATGAATATGTTTTATTACCTGTTTTTATCGGTGTACGCAGTTTTTATCCCTCCCCTTGTTTAGGCCAAGTCCATGCATACCAGACAATCAGTATCGTTAGTACGACTTCGATAATTCCAAAGAAAATATAGAAAGCCCAGGCCCCCGGCATACTGATGAGCATGATAAGCGTATAGATTATGCCCAGGATGATATTCAACCATCGATTTGCCCTGGGTTTCAGTGCCACCGATAGGAAAACCATGACACTCGGGAACATCATTAATATTGATGTTCCCAACAATACTCCTTGCGTTGTTGGACCAAGCGGCCCCATTTGCCCTTCAAGTATGTTCTGCAATGTCCCGGGCTTATAGAGACCGAAATAGTCTCCATAGATGTAGCAAAACATTACTGCAGCCCATAGCGCAGAGAGCTTCGTCTTTACATTTATTTTTGTATCTTCCATTTTGTACGTCTTGTTGTTGGAGCCGAGTGGAGTTCCTTTGGTTGCATTCATTTTATTTTTCCTTTTTGAGTGATATTGGTGAATTTCATTTCTCTGGTTGGTGACAGCAAACTTGCAGTTCTGCGGCAATCGGAACACCAGTGCAGGTCTTTGTTCTGCGATAAAAGGTAGTATAGGTAGTCTATGAGTAAGCAGAGGGATAAAGATGGGAGAGGTTCGTTCAATAACTTTCAGATCAGTTTACGATTGTTGATCCAAAATGCAACGAACAGATTCGGCAGCCAACATAGCCAGGCAACGATGATATAGCCTGAGAGGAAGTCCACCCCAATAGAGCCGAAGATGACTTGCCACAAACGAAGGGTCACGCCTGCAAAGGTCAGGGCGTAGTTGACAATCATCCATTTTTGGTGCTGTTCGATTTTTTTATTTCGGATATTGATGTACGCCATAAATCCGCTGACCAGCCAGAGGGCGGCCAGGGTTATGAAGCCCAAACGAGCAACAGGTCCGCCATAGGCAATGGTTGCCATGTATGAGCCTCCCAGCCCGCCGAATAACACGCTCAGCAAATACACTCTGCCAAGCCAGCGATGAAGGTTGAGATAACGTCCGGTGCGGATGTTGCGCAGGAATTGGAACGGTCCGATGAGAATGGCAAGCATGGAGCCGATGATGTGCATGAGCAGGAAGACAGTGTTGTCCATATACACGTCTCGTTGTTCAGGGAAGTAGACGTTGGGATCCAGAGTCAAATAGCGGCTGGCAAGAACAAATAAAAGAATCGCCAGCAGCAGCATAAATCCCCAGCCAATCTTCTTGGAAATGGTGCTTTTTCTTAGTTCTAAGGTGTTTGAATTTCTCATAGTCCTCTTTTTTTCCTTTTTGCCAGAGGTTTGAGTATGGGAGTACGTCTGGCGTTTTGGGTGCGGACGGATCATCCCGCATTCAAGAGAATTTGAGAATCGAACTTTGGATTTATTTAGCCCAATTCCCCCTACAACTTTAGATGTAGATTGCCTTTTTGGAGTTATTTTCTGGAGCGAACCTTGGCAAGCAGGTCGTAACGGCTTTCCACACCGATCTTTTTATAGATGTTGTGCAGGTGGGTTTTGACTGTTGCCAGCGAAATGAAAAGCTCATTTGC
>JADKBB010000063.1 GCA_016715195.1 Candidatus Villigracilis proximus | reverse complement strand
TCCAAGCAACCTTCCAAAACGCATCATCATACCTGCGTGACTTGACAGGCAACGGCATTGGAACACCCCATCCTAACAAGAGAACTTCCTCTTTCGGTTGGAGTCGCGCCAGCATACCGCGCAAAGCGTCCCGTCCAGAAAGACCCGAAAGCACGGCTTGAATATCCAGATCATCGCCGAGCCAGCCGCTGATACGCGTCCCCAGTTGACTCATCACCTCATCATAAATTTGCGACGGGCGCTGGTCCACGATCAGCAGGGTCACATAATATTTGCGCAACTCGCGCGCGATGGTCGCGAAGGTCGTCTGCGCCGCCATCTCACGATTCAAAAGTTTATGCGCTTCTTCAACAACGATCACCAACGGCCTTGGCTCACTCTTGCCGTGCGTTCTGAATTCATTGGTCTTCTTCTCCCACGCCGCGCGGATCTTGCGCGTCAACAAATTCGACACCAGCAAATAATCCAGATCGCTTTCATGATCGCCATACGACAGCACCACATGCTGACCATTCTCCAGCGCGTCGATAATATTCTTCACACTGTCCGCGGCGGGCTTCTCAACAATATACGCCGTATTAAACAAGCGACGCAATTTATCATGCAGCGCCTCGGCCGCCATCACATTCGCGCCATGCGCATCCGCCCACGCCGCCACACTATCAGGGTGCGGCACCTTTTTGATCTTGCCCTTCTCATCCTCGATCTCCACCTCTTCACGGTTCATGGCCTTGAAGCGCGCAAACCACTCACTCTTAAACGTCCCATACAACGCGTTCAACGTGGTGGGCGTGGTCTCTTTCAGATTCAATTCACGACTCAACGTTTCAATATCCGCTGTGGATATGTCTCCGGTTGAGATTTCCAAATTAAAATCAGGGACTTGCCCTCTGATAGTTGCTCCTGCTCCCAAGCCGACGATTCGTACCTTCGACTTGAACTTGGTCTTTAATCCCGTAACGGGCTGTTTCGTGTCTGACGCCACATCGTCAAAACCATATTCGTTGTGCATGTCCAACACCAGCACCGAAGCCTTGTTGTAATGCATCAACCCCGCCAGCACCAAACGCGTCAGAAAGACTTACCCGTACCCGTCGCCCCAAACACCCCCGACGACCGCTGCACAAACTTCTCCATATCAATGCAGACAGGATGTCCCTGCTCGCGGGTATAGCCGATGATAAATTTACCGTCCGCACTCGGGTCGCCAAAAATCTCAGCAATGTCACCTTCGTTCGCCACCCGCACCTGCGAATGATGCGGCGGAATCGTCTTGACCGGAATCGGATGCGGAACTTTATCGCCAAGCTTCTTGACCCAAATATCATACTCAGCCGAAGCGGGGTCAGGTCCGCGCTCAAGCATCAACGCTGGCAGTACTTCAAGATTGGTATAGAGAGTCTGTCCATGCAAAGCCTTCGCCAACGCCGCCGGCAGCCGATCCGACTTCTCATCTGCAAAGCGTGGGTCTGTCGCGCCCAACTGCATATCGGTCACAAGGCCATAGAAATGATAGTCCCCGCTCTCGATCACCACAAACGCCCCCTCCTGCACCGTCAACGGGTCCACTGTAAGACGCACACGGAAAGACTCCTTGAGTCCGCCGCCAACTACATAGCCGATAATTTTATTTTCCATAATAGCTCCTTTTTTTTTACCACAAAGGACACGAAGGTACACAAAGGTTTAAACCACAATTCGTTTGTTTAGATGCGGCATATTGAAGTTGACGAGAAACCCAAGCCGTGTCTTGCTCAAACGAAGATACGTCATCAACTGTGCTTCATAAACCGGATTCATCGTTTCAACTGATTTCAATTCCGCGATCACACATTTCTCAACCAGCATATCTATTCTCAAAGCAGATTCGAGTTTTACACCCTCAAACGTAATGGGGAGTTTGACTTCAGTCTCAACAAGTGCGTTATTCGTTGTAATTACATGTTTCATGGCAGTTTGATAAACAGATTCAAGCAGCCCGGGGCCTAACACCGTATGGACTTTATAAGCCGCGTCCAATACAATTTTCCCAACGCGTTCCACATCAGGCGGTATCGGAAGAAAGATATTCTTTGGGTAAAACAGTACTTTTCCTTCGATTTAAAAATCCAACCGACTTGCTCATCAACAAAGACAATCGGGAAAACTTTTTTGCCTTAATTCAACAAATCCTTCGTGCCCTTAGTGTCCTTTGTGTTTAAACGGTTTTTGTAAGAATCCCAAAGCCACAACCGCCGTCAACAACACAAACAAAAACGGAAAAGAATTCTCCAGCACCGCCGGCCTTGCATTGGACGGAAACAAGGTCGCCGAGTACGCAAACGAAGCGGACGTGATCAACACGATGGAAAGTATCTTCGCCCACAGCGCATCGCGCACATCCTGAGCGGACATAACCAACACGAACGGCGCAGCGAGCAAAGGCAGGTTGTAATCATGGCTGATGGCAGGGAGCATTAATCCGCCAATCAGACAGGCCATTAATAAGCTGGCATTGATTCCTTTTTCATTTTGAAAATAAGATCTGCCGAGAACGATAAAGAAACAAACGAAGAAATATAAATACAGAAAACGCTCAAGCCAGCCCGGCGCGGACGTGAGGTTGGCAACAAAAGCATAGATCGAGTGGTTATACATCAGTTCATCAGTCGCGCCGCTTTCGATGATGTGACTAAAGAACAGGGCGAAGTAGGAATATCCCAGCAGGAAAAGCAGAGCAATGTTTGCGATACCCAACACCGCAAACCGTTTGATAATTCCCTGCCAATCACGCCAGTCGTCCACAAACATCACGACAAAAATAGCGGGGAAGAGTTTAAGCTGAATGGCGATGCTGAATAAAATATAAGCAAAGATTCGATAAGACGGGAACTTATGAAAAATATAAATCGCCGCAACGGTCAGCATCATCGCGATGGTATAGAACTGTCCTGTTTCCAACTCGAATTGCAGTCCATACGAAAAGATGGAGGCGGCGAATACAAAAAAGATCAGCAGGCGGTCTTCCTTCTTGCGCATCCACAGCGGAAGAAAAAGATTGAGAAGCAGGTAACTCGTCAGCGTGAGGGCTGTCACCATGTAAAAATTAGCAGGATAACGTAACAGCAATAAGGGTGTGAAAAGAACCGTGGTCAGGGCGGGGAAAATATACTTCGGTTCGCGTCCGCCCTCAAACCAGACGCGGATGTGGTCGAGAGTCAGGCGTGTATCGAAGCCGATGTGTTCGCGTTCGGGTAAATATCCGCTGGGATAGTGAAAGCGGCCTTCGGGGTTTAAGAAAGTTGGGAAAATAAAAAATGCAAGATACGCGATGACAAAACCCAGCACGACCCACGTAAACACGGGTTGATCAAGAATCCTGTCGGCCAATCCACGCCAAAAATTTGCGGGGAGCGTATGCCCATTGCGTTGACTGATCAAAAGCCCCACGCCCAATAAAACGATCAGCACACCAACTTCTGCGGCGATAATTTGTACTGCGGGAATACCTCCCTTCTTCCCCAACCCGATAAAATCAGCGAGGATGGAAAGAGCGGCAAGCAGTGTGCCAGCGATAATCAGCAGAACGGGAAATTTATTCTTCATAAAATTTATTCACCACAAAGGCACACAAAGGAGCACAAAGGTTTAATGCTCTTTCCTTGGTGTCCCTTCATGACACTTTGTGTTTTAAAGGTTTTCAAACAACCTCGCCCAACGCACCCAGCACGGACATCAACGTCGGGTAATCATCACGCAGCAATGTGATCACTTCCTGAGTCGCAGACTCGATCCACTTTCCACTTTCCGCACCTCTGGCTTTACCTGCCTGAAAAATATGCGCCGCGAGCACTTCGCCAACAGGTACATCCTTGCCATTCAAGATGTGACGGAAATACCCGAAGCGCTCGGTGAAGCGTGTAATATCTTTATCATCACATAAATAGATCACATCCAAACTCAAGGGCGGACGCGGCGGCAGCAGGTGATGCACTTTGCCATCCTGTTCGTAGCCCACGGCCAGCACAGACATTTCGACGGGCACGATGCGGCGCTCGCGGTTGTCTTTCATCACTTCCGCGCTGACATTATCCGCGGTGACGAGTTGGCGCACCAGCCCGTCATCGTCAATGTGAATATCGTGGATCAGGCCATAGACTTGATAGCCCTCGCCCAGCGGCGCGCGGACCAATGCGCCAAAGGCTGGCACGGTCAATTGGGATACACGGCAGCCGGCGATGAAGCCGGTTGTCCCTGCGCGAAGTAAACGTCCGATTTCGATTTGTTGTGTCATTTAATTTATTTCTCCGTAGGGGCGGGGCTTGTCCCCAAACGCCTGTTATTTCTGTCGCATTTTCCCGCAAACGACGGTTTTCTGTCGCATCCCTTGCGGCGGAGGGGATTATCGTTTCGTTCTGCCCTGCAAATCTTTTGCAGATTGCTTATTCGAACCATCGTCCATCTCTTCGCCCTGATTGCGTAATTCCATGGAGAGCATCTGCTCGATCTGCTGTTTCTCTTCCATTTTGACAACGGCGGTTTCGTGTGCGCGATGCAATAAATATGGATAGGGCTTGCTGCCCATCATGCGGCATTGCTCAACCAAAACACTGTGCAATAGATCCAGTTTTGATTTATCGTCTGCCACCCATTTGGGAATTTCCACCCGCACCGGCCAGGGATGTCCTTCGGTGCCGACATTTAGATAGAAGAAGTGCAATGAGAGCACGCCGGTATATTTCTTTTCAGAGCTGGATTGAATCCCAAAAACCGCCGAGCGGTGACCGGGCGGCAACAGCGGATTTTTATGCTCGCCATATAACCAACGGTCACTCACACCGCGCAGCGGATGAAACTCTTTCATCTTTTGAATTTGCTCATTATCGGCAGAAGCGATCTCAAGCAGACGTATTACCAGGTCGGCGGAGGGTTTATCTACATAACCGGCGGTGACCACTCCGCGCTCTTGCAAGCGGGAGAGCACGCCAAGATATTTTCGAACAACTTCATCATATGAATTCGCGTCTTCGCCTTTTGCGCCCCACAATTCGATCGGACCATCGGTAAAGGTCACCACGGAACCTTTCAAGCCTTTGGATAATTTCTCCAGCTTGGTGCGCTCGTCGAGGTCACGTTTTAGCGCCACCATGCCGTCAGACATGGGAAAGCCGTTTGGCAAAAGGGCGTCGCCATAGAGCAATTCGGTATCGGTAAAAATCTCGGGCGTTTCGCCTGAGTTAAGTTTCATCTGGATCGCGCCAACGTTGACCACGCAAAACTGGATCGCGGCGTGACGGTCTGGGTTGATCTGCGAACCGTCAGCGGCGATTAATGTCACATCGGAGGCAGGAGCAGGCGCGGGGTAGGAGGATGCGAGATTCTCATTAACCGGGTAAGCACAGCGGATGTTGGAGTCGGCCAATTTGGCAGAGTCCACTTTGGCGCGCAGCGCATCCAGTTGAGAATCATAAAAGGCCAACAGATCACGCGCCGAGGCTTGCGCCTCTTCCTTCTTCTTGCGGCGTTCCTTCGCGTTTTTGCCGATCTCTTTTATTTGAACAAATATTTGCTGATAGTCTATTGGCATGTTTTTTCCATTAGAACATTTGTGCAAAATTTTAGCCGTAAACAGGCTAAAATACAAGTATGCGATTCGGGAACTTTTTTTTAGGTCCGTCGTCATTAGAGCAACACCATATATCAAGGAGATTTAAAATGCGTACAAAATTTTTAGTTTTTGCAGTTTTGGCCTTTGCCCTCGTGCTAAGCGCCTGCGGCCCAACCACCATTAATCAGGAAGCTCAACCCGTCAGCCGCACCATGAATGTCAACGGGGTTGGCACCGCTTATCTGACACCTGATATTGCCTACATTTACATTGGCGTACACAATGAAGGCGCAACCGCCACTGAAGCAGTGGATGCAAACAAAGTGCAGACCAAGGCCGTGCTTGATGCACTCAAGAAAGCCGGCGTAGCCGATAAGGATTTGCGCACTACAAATTTCAGCATCTATCCTTCGCAGCAATACGGGCCAGATGGCACAGTCATCGGTACGATCTACATGGTCGATAATACGGTCTATGTCACTGTGCGCGATCTCGATGGCCTTGGCAACCTGCTCGATGACACCATCAGCGCCGGTGCCAACAGCATCAACAGCATCCAATTTGACGTGGCCGATAAAGCCGCCGCAGTAAAGGAAGCCCGCGCCAATGGCGTGGTAGATGCCAAAACACAGGCTCAGGAATTAGCTGACGCCGCAGGCATTACCCTCGGTGAAATTCAAAACATCAGCTATTACGATAACAGCCCCTACCCCGTAGCAGATGGCAAGGGCGGCGGTGCATTCGCTGCGGATTCCTCCGTCTCGATCCAACCCGGCCAGTTGACCATTTCCGTCTCGGTCAGCATTACCTACGCGATCAAATAACGCTTCACACTTAACGTTGAACCTGCTCCTGTTTCGAGGAGCAGGTTCTTTTTTTAGCCGCTTTGGGTCGCGGACTTCAGTCCGCGTTTTATGTGCCAACGAAAAGATCATGACACCCCTTCGGGGTTTTGGAAATTCTTGCATCACATCTATAATTATTTCACTCCTTCGGAGTTGATCGTTAAGATGCAAGTCAGTCCCCCCAAATGCGATGCTCGTCGCATTTGGGGGGATGCCGCTTAAGCGGCAGAGGGGGCAGGTTATAATCTCGAAATCATTCTCGCTTAAGGAGCTACAACATGCTTAAAGTTGGATACATCGGTCTCGGATTAATGGGCAAATCGATTGCCCGCAATATTCTCAAGGCGGGCTACCCTGTGATCGTCCACAACCGCTCACGGGCCGCCGTGGACGAACTCGTGGCAGAAGGCGCAATCGCCGCATCGTCACCGGCCGTGGTCGCCGCACAAGTGGACATTATCTTCACCAACCTGCCCGATTCGCCTGACGTTGAAAAGGTTGTGCTCGGTGAGCGCGGCATCATCGAAGGCGCACACGATGGCCTGATCGTGATCGACAACTCCACCATCAAGCCGGCCACCGCGCGTTTGATCGCAGAAAAACTCGCCATGAAAGGTATCTACTCGCTCGATGCGCCCGTCTCCGGCGGTGACATTGGTGCGCGCAATGCCACATTAACCATCATGGTCGGCGGTGACGCATCTGCGTTAGAGAAGGTGATGCCAGTGCTTCAGGTCATGGGCAAGACCATTACCCATGTCGGCGATGCGGGTGCGGGGCAGGTGGCGAAGGCTGCCAATCAAATCATGGTCGCCGCGCAAATGGTTGCCATGGGCGAGTTACTCGTCTTCGCAAAGAAAGCCGGCGTAGATCCGCGCAAAGTAGTAGACGCGATCAAAGCCGGTGCCGCGCAATGCTGGGCCTTGGATATCAAAACGCCGCGCCTGTTCGATGGCAACCGTGAGCCGGGATTTAAATCCTATATGCAATTAAAAGATATGAACATTGTTCTGGAAACCGCAAAGGAATATAACGTCCCGATTTCGGCAACCGAAGAGAACACAAAGCTCTATCAACAAATGATCGAGATGGGCATGGGCGAGCTGGATAATTCGGCGGTGCTGGGTGTGATCGAAAAACTGGCAGGCATTGGAATTTTGGATTAACTACCGCTCACAGAAAAATAAGAGACTATCTGAAAAATAAACACAAAGTCACGAAGACACGAAGTCACCAAGTTTTTTTGAGTCTTTGAGTCTCACCTGCACTGCACCAACCGCAGCGCGGTGCAAGTGTTGTGCCTTCGTGGTCAAGATATTATGAAAATCAATCAGCCCGCACCAGACTTTGAATTGCCCGACCTTAATGGCGGGCTTCATCGTTTAAGTGATTATCGCGGCAGGGTCGTCATCGTCAACTTTTGGTCGTGTGAATGTCCGCATTCAGAGCGGACGGATAAGGCGATCATGGCGATGTTCGTGCAGTGGCGCGACGACGTGGTGATGCTGTCGATTGCGGCGAATCGAAGCGAGAATGTTGAGGCGGTGAAAACTGCCGCTGACGCCCGCAGCCTGCCAACGGTCCTGATTGATGCGCTGTGTGTCGTCGCGGATTTATATGAAGCGCAGACCACTCCGCACGTATACGTCATCGACCGTGAGGGAATCATGCGCTACCGTGGCGCAATTGACGATGTCACCTTTCGCCAGCGGACTCCATCCCGCTTCTTTCTGGACGAGGCGGTTGAGTCGCTGCTCGAAGGGCATTTGCCCGCGCTGACGGAATCTCCGGCATATGGCTGCGCCATTGTGCGAGAAGTTTGATAGAATCAAATCGTGATCGAATTAAAGCAACGAGTCAGTTTAATCAATAAGATCCATCTCTTCAATGGCTTGAAAGAGGATCAGCTCGCAGGTATCGCCGTCAAATTTGACGAGCGCGAAATACCTGCCGGCCAAATTGTATTTAAACGGGGAGATAAGCCCGATGGTTTCTATATTGTTTTCAAAGGCAAAGTAAATATCACCCGTCCCGGCACTGGAAAAGATCAGGACGTATTCATCTGGCTGACAGCCGGAGATTACTTTGGCGAGGAAGCATTGGTGGAGAATCGCACCCGCTCGGCAACGATCACCGCCGCTGAAGATACCACCCTGCTTTTTCTAACACGCGCTCATTTTGAAGAACTGTTTTCAAAATATCCAAACCTGAAGCCAAATTTTCTGGTTGCGATCAAAAGCCATAAACTCGCGCGTGCAACGAAATTCTCATGGCTGGGTCCAAAAGAGATCATTTACTTTGTAGCACGCAGACACAAACTGCGCTTATATCAGTCACTGGTTGTGCCATTCCTGTCCTTGATCGTACCGATCGGATTGTTCTTTTGGGGCACATTGGTCAGTGCGGTAACTCCGCTCGCGCTGGCTGCCATTTCACTGATCTTCATTCTTGGCTGGATCACATGGAACACGATTGACTGGAGTAATGACTATTACATCGTTACCAACCAGCGCGTGATCTGGCTCGAAAAAGTGATCGGTCTGTACGACAGCCGAGAAGAAGCGCCATTAAGCACGATCCTCTCGGTGGGTGTGGAAACCGATCAACTGGGACGTATGCTGGATTTCGGCAATGTGATCGTGCGCACCTTTGTGGGCCGGCTTGAATTCGATTATGTAGATCATCCCAATCAGGCCGCGGAAATGATCCGCGAATATTGGGAGCGTGTAAAATCTGTGCTCACGGTTTCGCAAAAAGAAGTGATGAACAACACCATCCGCCAAAAGTTGGGATTGCCCGTCGACAAGAAGCAGCTCCCCGACCTGCCGCCGATTGTCACGGTCAGCAAGGACCTCGCGCATCTGCCGCTCTGGTGGGTGGCGTTTCTCAGTCTGTTCACTTTACGTGTGGAAGATGCGGGCAAGGTCATTTATCACAAACACTGGATCGTATTATTGCAGCAGGCCTGGCGGGCGATGGCATTTCTCCTTGGCATGATCGCTCTTCAAATCTGGCGCGGAGTATTTCTTTGGAATTCCGAAACCGCATCTTTCCTATATAGAAACGCCAAAGACGCGCTTCGCCCTGACACGATCATGGTTGCGCTGCCCATGCTTTCCCTGCCCTTTATCGCCTGGCTGGTCTGGGAATACGTTGACTGGAAGAATGATATCTTTATGATCACATCAGATGAAATCTTTGATATCGACCGCAAGCCTTTCGGCAAGGAAGAAAAACGCGCGGCGCAAATAGAGAGTATATTGAATACGTCCTATACCCGCGAAGGAATCATCGCGTATATGTTCAATTACGGCACGGTCAAGATCACAGTGGGCGGCGCGCAATTTGACTTTCAAGATGTAGCCGACCCGGCCGGTGTGCAGGCGGATATCAACCGCAGACGCATGGTGCGTATCGCCAAAAAGAACGAAGATGCCGGCAAGGATGACCGCGAACGGTTCGCAACATGGATCGCCGCTTATCACGAAAACGCGGACTCATTCAAGAAGCCGATCATTGTCCCGAAGGATGATGAGAAGAAGAACTAAATATATGGACCTGACAGGTTTTTCGTGAAGCGACCTGTCAGGTCTGAAATTACAAAAAAAGGAAATAACCAGTATGACATTAAGACCTATCGTAACCCTGCCTGATCCAGTTTTAAAGCGCAAGGCAAAACCAGTTACAAAATTTGACAAAGACCTGCAAACCCTGATCGACGACATGATCGAAACCATGCGCGATGCGCCGGGCGTGGGGCTGGCTGCGCCGCAGGTCGATATTTCAGAACAGTTGATCGTTGTTGAATATTCAGAAGAGGACGATGACGAAGACACCGAAGAAGAGGCTGAGGCGAAACCCAAAAAACTCTATGTGATGATCAATCCGGTCATCGTGAAAGCCTCGGAAGAAAAAGTTGTAGGCGTGGAAGGTTGCTTATCCATCCCCGGCATTCAAGGTGACGTGGAAAGATACGAAGCCATTCAAGTCAAAGGATTGAACCGCTTCGGCAAGCCGCAAAAAATCAAAGTAAACGGCTGGATGGCACGCATCTTCCAGCATGAGATCGATCATTTGAATGGTATCCTCTTCACAGAAATTGCCAGCCGCCTGTGGAAATTCCCGCCAGACGAAGAAGAACACGAGCTATAAAACCTTTGTCGAAAGTCGAAGGTCAAAGGTCTTAAGACTTTTGACTTTTGACTTTTGACCTTCGACTCTTCCAATCATGTATCTCAAACACTTATCACTGACCAACTTTCGCAGTCTTACCCGTCTGGATATTGAACTGCCGCGAAGAGAAACCCCGCCAAAAAACGGCGGGGTTGTTTTGCTTGTCGGTGAAAATGCACAGGGCAAGACCAGCGTACTCGAAGCCATTTATTTTCTGGCGGCATTCACCTCCTTTCAAACGCACGTGGACCGGCAGATCGTCAACTTTCACGAGGCGAAGAATCCGCTGGCAGTGACGCGGCTTGTGGCCGATTATCAGCGCGGAAAAATAAAGCATCGCCTCGAAGCACGTCTGATCCTTGAGCCGACCGGCGTCAACGGTCAGCGCTTGCGCAAGGAAGTGTTACTCGACGGCGCGAAGAAACATGTCAGCGATATTATGGGACATTTCAACGCGGTCATCTTTGTGCCGCAAATGTCACAGATCATCGAAGGTGGACCCGACGAACGCCGCCGTTATCTCAACCTTGCACTGGCGCAGGCTGTCCCGGCTTATGCACGGGCCTTAAGTGAATATAACCAGGCACTCACCCAACGCAATGCCCTTCTCAAAGCGCTGAGTGAGCGCGGCGGAAACAGCGACCAGCTTCAAGTGTGGGATGAAACGCTGGTGAAACTTGGCGCGCAAATTATTTTGTGGCGCATCCAGGCTGTGCAGGAGATCGAACGTTTCGCGTCCCGCATCCATCATGAGTTGACTCGCGGCAACGAAGTGCTGCGCCTCGCGTATGAGCCGGCTTTTGATCCGCTGCCGAAACCTGAAATGCAATTGGGATTAAAACTTGACACGCCGATTGACCGTTCCAGTTTGGAACTCGATGAAATTCAAAAAGGATTTCTCGCACGGCTGAAAGCGATTCGCAGTGAAGAGATCGCGCGCGGCGTGACGACGATTGGTCCGCACCGTGACGACTTGCGCTTCATCATCAACAAAGCCGATGTCAGCGATTACGGTTCACGCGGACAACTGCGCACGACCCTGCTCGCGCTCAAACTCGCCGAAGTGGAATGGATGAAAGAACGCACCGGTGAGTGGCCGGTCATTTTGCTCGATGAAGTCATGGCCGAGTTGGATGTCCACCGCCGCGCCGACTTGTTGAAATATGCAAGCAAGAGCGAGCAGGTTTTATTCACCACCACCGACACAAAATTATTCACCCCCGAATTCGTAGATCAATCAGAAATCTGGGATGTCAGCGGCGGCGTGGTGCAGCCGAGAAAGTAAACATATTTACATCCTGAGCGGAGGGCTGAGCGCTCTTTCACTTCGCGAAGCCCGCAGCCGAAGGACGAAATCTCGAAAACAATTATTTATCTTGAAAACTTACATCCTTCGGCTGCGTTCCTCGAAGAACACTCGTCACTCCGCTCAGGATGTATAACTCATGAAGTAAAATACCCCCATGCCCAACATCCTCGTCATCGGTTCACTCAACGCAGACCTCGTGGTACGCGCACCGCATTTTCCGCAGCCCGGCGAAACCATCAGCGGCGACGACCTGCATATTATCCCCGGCGGCAAGGGAGCCAATCAAGCCGTGGCCGCCGCGCGGCAGGGCGCAAGTGTGGCCATGCTCGGGCGCGTGGGAAACGACAGCTTCGGCCCCTTTCTTTTAGACAGCCTCAAATCAGACTCAGTTGATATCACCCACGTTCACAGCGATGACTCCGCCACCGGCACAGCCATCATTGTTGTGGATGCCAACGGGCAGAATAGCATTGTCTTGTCAGCGGGCGCGAACGGCAAAGTTTCACCCGCGGATGTAGACCACGCATCTGACTTAAGCCCGAGCCTGATCCTGCTTCAACTGGAAATCCCCACGCTGACAGTTCTCCACGCTGCGCAGGTTGCGAAACAAAATAACATTCGCGTCATCCTCAACCCTGCCCCCGCCAAATCCCTGCCCGATGAATTGATCGCGCTGGTTGATTTCATCATCCCCAACGAAACTGAATTAAGTTTATTAACCGGCCATGAAGTAAAAGATATTTCATCTGCCGAACAAGCTGCAAAAATTTTATTGGATCGCGGCGCAAAGCATGTGATCGTCACCCTCGGCAGCAAAGGCGCATTATTTGTATCTGACAAACAAGTGACTCACATCGAAGCCTATCCCATCAACGTTGTCGATACCACCGCCGCCGGAGATGCCTTCATCGGCGGTTTTGCATCTGCTTTATTGCGCGGACTTGAAATCGAAGAAGCCGTGAAATATGCCAACGCTTGCGGCGCACTGGCCGCCACAAAATTCGGCGCACAGCCTTCATTACCCACAAAAGAAGAAACAGAAAAATTTATATCGTAGGGGCGACCTTTATGGTCGCCCTTTGCCTTACCCGTGGGCGGGGGGGCGCCGGGGGGGACGGATACGAATATCACAATAGGACATTATGAATCCAACACGAATCATCATTGACACCGACCCGGGCGTGGACGATGCGCTCACCTTCCTTCTCGCGCTTGCTTCCCCCGAGATTCAACTCGAAGCGCTGACCACTGTCTGCGGTAACATCGGCATCGACAAAACCACACGCAACGCATTGTCCGTTTTGGAACTGGCACACGCCAGCCACATTCCCGTCGCACGCGGATGTGCAGATCCAATGCTAAATAAACTTGGAAACTCAGGTGATGCCGTACATGGCACCAGCGGAATTGGCAAATCAAATCTACCGGAACCAAAGGCTCAACCGATTGAACAGCACGCCATTGATTATTTGATCGAGCGGATTCTGGCCGAGCCGCAGCAGATCAGCCTGTATACCATCGGCCCCATGACCAATCTTGCGCTGGCGATCCGCAAAGATCCACGCATTGTGCCGGCCTTGAAGGAAGTTGTCATCATGGGCGGTTCACTCCGGGCAGGCGGAAATATCACACCGCAGGCCGAGTTCAATATCCACGCAGACCCGCACGCGGCGCATGTTGTCTTTCATTCGGGAATTCCAATTACATTGATCCCATTGGATGCGACCTATAAGTGTCTGCTCACTTCGGCTGATATTGAACGCTTAAACAAGATCAAATCCCCCATCGCCAGATTTGTCGGTGATGCGACTGCGATCTATATGGATTTCTACAAAAAATACGAAGGCTTCGATGGCTGCGCTTTACACGATCCGCTGACATTGGCGGTCATCATCGCGCCAGAGTTGTTCACTTTTGAAGATCACTACATCGATGTGGATATTTCCACCGGCGTTTCCATGGGAAATACCTTCGCCGATTTTATGAAAGTCACCAAGAAACCTGCCAATATAAAAGTTGCGCTCAACGTACGCGGGCGTGACTTTGTTGAATTATTCCTTGAAAGGATGGAAACGCTCAGCCGTTCCATTGCGGATTAACCATGCCCAAACATATTGTTTTAGACACCGACCCCGGCATTGACGATGCGCTTGCAATTCTGCTTGCGCTCGCTTCGCCCGAAATTGTGCTCGATGGCATCAGCGCGATTCATGGAAATGCATCCACGGCACAGGTGACGACGAATGCGCTTTCGATTTTGGAACTGGCAAAGGCAAGTCATGTGCCTGTTTACAAAGGCTGCGAGATTCCGCTGGTGCAGCCTTCGCTGCTCAGCCCTGAAACGCACGGCAACACCGGTCTGGGCTACGCGAATCTGTCAGCACCGCTGAATCAGGCCCGGGCGCAGCATGGATGCGATTATCTGATCGAGCAGATCATGTCACATCCAAAGGAAATCACATTGGTGGCGATCGGTCCGCTGACGAATGTCGCGTTGGCGATTCGCAAAGAGCCGCGCATTGTGGAAAATGTCAAAGAGGTGTTTATCATGGGCGGGGCGATTCGTCATCAGGGCAACACCACGCCGCTGGCCGAATACAATACCTATGTGGACCCGCACGCCGCGCACATGGTTTTTCATTCGGGCATGCCGATGACCCTCACGCCGCTGGATGTGACTTATCAATGTATTTTTCTTAAGGAAGATTTGGATCGATTGTTAAAAATTGATTCACCGATCACAAAATTTATCGCGGACTCAACCCGCTTTTACATGGAGTTTCACGATGAGTATCAAAAGATCGATGGCTGTGTGATCAACGACCCGATGACTCTGGCGTTGACCTTTATGCCCGAGATCTGCGATTATGAAGATCTATATGTGGATGTGGATATTTCAACTGGCGTTGGGCTGGGAAATACCTTCGCAGATTTCTATAACTATGAGAAAAAAGCTCCGAACATGAAAGTGGCTTTGGGCGTGCGCCCGCGCATGTTCATGGAGTTATTTTTGGAAAGAATGGAAAAACTGGCAAATTCACTTTCGTGACCACTGGAGTCAAAAAGTGTTATTATGTAAAAGTAAGTTCATCAATCATTTCACTCGGAGGATAACATGCTCGAAAAGATCAAGAATAATTTCAACACACAGACCTGGGTACTCATCCCAATCGCCATCGCCATCAATATCGCCATAGGCCAGATCGTGCTCTTGCTCAAATTACCCGTGTTCCTCGATTCCATTGGCACAGTTTTGGTGGCTGTATTGTGCGGCCCGTGGGCCGGCGCACTGACTGGCACACTTTCAAACGTTATTTGGGGTATTGCCATTGACCCGGGCGCTTTGCCCTGGTGGCCTGTGGCCGCGATGATCGGTTACATGGCCGGACGCATGGCGCAATGGGGTTTCTTCAAATCCTGGTGGAAAGTGGTTGTCACTGGTTTCGTTGTGGCGCTGACCGCCGCGATCGTTTCCACCCCGATCGCTGTGTATCTGTTCGGCGGCATTACCGCCAGCGGATCATCCTTCATCACCGCTTATTTGCTCCAGACCGGTCAGGGCATTTGGTCGGCAGTGGTCAGCACCAGCTTCCTGACCGAGCCGGTTGATAAAATCACCACAGCCATGCTCGCCTTCGCAATTATTCAAGGTTTGCCCAAGCGCACAATTGGCGGATATCCCAAGGCAGAACAGGCGGCTGTTGAAGGCGGCACAAGCCAGAATCAATTGTATATTGCTGTCGGTGTCGTTGTGGTTCTCGTTTTATTCGCGGCTTTCATGCTGCGCAATATTCTCGGCGGATAATTAATTTCAAAAAAGACTTCGGAAGTCTTTTTTGAAGACTCTACAATCCAGACGAATCAAAGCAGACTTCCGAAGTCCTGTGTTTTATGTGAAAGAGACCGGCTTTTAGCTCGGTCTCTTTTTTTGGATCGGGGATAGCCCATGCCGTGGGTAGTTGGGACTGAAACGATCTCGATTCTTTCTTAACTGATAGTTGATTCTGTTTCAAATAATTTTATCTTCCCTGCATTCCCGCCCGATGATAAATCATCGGGCTATTCCTACAAAGCCCGCTAAAGCGGACTAAATTTAATGGGAATAAAAAAATTCGCGTAATTCGCCTTATTCGCAAATTCGCGTTAATGGTTTGTGGCAGCTTAAAAGCTTACATCGCTACTGAATTTTTTTTGTGGTTTATAATCGACTCCTATGCATGAGCGACTTTCCTTCTACGTTAAACGTGACAGCGTAATTCATCGTCTCAATCCGCTCACAAAATTGACCCTGGTGCTTGCGCTGATCCTGATCGCCTTTACCAGTCCCTGGTACTGGACACCGCATTTGCTGGTATTGATCGCGATCATTCCTTTAAGTTTCATTGGCAAAGTAGCGCCCGAGTTTTTCAAAACAGCGTTCCGCCTCATCCTGCCCGCAGCCGGATTCCTGTTTCTGATGCAGGCCTTCTTTCAACCGGTTGGGGAAACCGTGATCTTCAAATTTTATTTTCTGGATGTCACACAGGAAAGCATGTTGTTCGCATTCAGAAATGCCATGCGCGTCATCGTCATGGTTTCCGCGTTCACCTTTCTTTTACTCACCACCCATCCCAGCGAATTAATGTCTGATCTCACACGGCGCGGACTGCCCGGTCAATTTGCATACGTCATTATTTCAACTTTGCAGATCCTGCCGCAAATGCAAGCCAAAGCGCAGACCATCATCTCCGCTCAACGCTCCCGCGGATTGGATACAGAAAGCACCTTCATTAAAAGAATGGGGTCGCTCACTCCGCTGATTGGCCCGTTGGTATTTGGCTCACTGGCCGAAGTGGAAGAACGCGCAATTGCGATCGAAGCGCGCGGCTTTACATCGAAAAAAGTAAAAACATCCCTGTATGAAATTCCTGATCACAAATCAGATCAGATCATCCGCTGGGTTCTCATCCTCCTCGTCATCGTTTCCATCGCGCTAAACTTATGGCCTTCATAAATCTTCAAAACGTCACTTATCAATATCCGCTTACCAAAACGCCCGTTTTGCAAAATATAAATTTGCAAGTGAACGAAGGTGAGTTCGTCGCGGTCATCGGGCCGAACGGCGCGGGAAAATCCACGCTGTGTTATGCGCTGGCTGGTTTCGTGCCGCATTTTTTCAAAGGCGAGATCAGCGGAAGCATTGAAGTGGCGGGCGTGGAGTCGAGCAAGTCCACGCTCGATGAATGGGTCATGAACGTTGGGCTGGCGTTTCAAAATCCGTTCAACCAGATTTCCGGCGCAAAATATACGGTCTTTGAAGAGATCGCATTCGGGCTGGAAAATAGCGGCGTGCCGCGCGAAGAGATGAAAGCCCGCGTGGAGGAAGCCATGAAGTTGACCGACATCAGCGATCTGGCGGATCGCTCGCCCTATTCACTCTCCGGCGGACAACAACAACGCGTCGCTCTGACCTCGATCCTGGTCATGCAACCCAAGCTGCTCGTGCTCGACGAACCGACCTCGCAAATGGACCCGATCGGCACACGCGAGGTCTTCAGCGTGGTGCGCAAGATGGCCGAAGGCGGCATGACAGTGGTGATGGTCGAACATAAAATGGAATGGATCGCACAATTCGCAGATCGAGTCATCGCTTTGAAAGACGGTCAAATTCTGCTTGAAGGCAAACCCAATGAAGTATTAACTTCAAATATTCTGGCTGAAAATGGATTCGGGGTTTCACGTTACACGTCCACGGCCAGAGAAGCGAAGAAACAGGGACTATGGAGGAAGGAAAATTTACCAGTCACATTGGATGAGGCTGTGGAGGGATTTGTGAAACGTGATGAGTGAAACGTAAAACAAATTACGTATCACGTTTCAGTAAAATAATTATGAAAATACAAATTGATAACCTCCGTTTTACCTATCCCACCGGGCTTGAAGTTCTGCGCGGCATTTCGTTGTCGATTGAAGCGGGCGAGCAGGTTGCGATTGTGGGACAGAACGGCGCGGGCAAGACTACGCTCGTGAGACACTTTAATGGGTTGTTGCAACCAGCTAGCGG
Organism: Candidatus Villigracilis proximus; assembly: GCA_016715195.1. Taxonomy (GTDB): domain Bacteria; phylum Chloroflexota; class Anaerolineae; order Anaerolineales; family Villigracilaceae; genus Villigracilis; species Villigracilis proximus. Next base: position 43,878 of record JADKBB010000063.1, on the reverse strand, counting down.
GTCGGTCATGATCGGTGACTGGGACACGAAAAAAACTTCAGTGGCGAAATTAGCGTCACGAGTCGGGTATGTCTTCCAGAATCCTGATGAACAATTATTCTCAAAAGATGTGGCCACAGAGATCAGGTTTGGTCCGCGCAATTTGGGATATTCAAAAGAGAAAATAGATGAGTTGGTCACGCGCGCGCTTGCGCTGACTGAGTTGAGCGACAAGACCGAGACCAATCCCTACGACCTCTCACCCACCTGGCGCAAGATGGTGGCGCTGGCATCTGTGATCGCGATGGATACGCCGATCGTGATTTTCGATGAACCCACCACCGGGCAGGACGCGGTCAATGTGGCGCGCATCGCGCATGTCATCGCGGAACTGCACAGGGAAGGCAAGACCGTCATTACGATCACGCATGACATTGATTTTTGTGCCGAGAATTTTGAGCGTGTAATTGCATTATCAAAAGGACAAATTTTGCTCGACGGCCCCGCACGCGAGGTATTGGGTCAGGAGGAAATTTTGGCGCAGACCTATGTGGATCCGCCGCAGTTGACAAGGCTCGGAAAACGATTAGGGTTAAAAGAAACGGTTAGAAATCAGGATGAGTTTTTGAGTGCAATGAGAAAATAACAAAACGCGGACTTCGGTCCGCGTTTTGTTATTTTGGATAAACCACTAACTCTTCATAGCCAGAGTCGTTTTCCAGCAATTCACGTTTATAGATAACATCTTCAAGGACGGCCAGAACGATCTCGGCGGTTGTGTAGATCTTGCAGCCTGAAACGAGGTGACCGCCGATGGTCACGCCATCGCCATCGGATATCGCAATGTGGATGTGCGAGCCGTTCGTTGAGACGGTGCCGGTCATAGAGACGATCTCGAAGTGGCCTTCGTATTCGTTGTAATAACTGCGGTTGGCAAGCCGCAAGGTGGCATGCGTTAAACTCCCGACAGAGGAGAGCACACAGCCTGCTTGAATATGCTGTTCAGACACGAAATTTTCAATTGAGTCGAATAAGTCCGCGCCGGGTTTTAGGCGAAAGGTATACGTTTTCATTAAGTGAGCCTCTTGTTTTTATAAATTTACTGCTGTACAAATTCCTCGTAAAAACCCTAAAGGTCTTTGTTGCGAATCGGGATTTTACGAAAGCAGAGGAGACCTTTAGGGTTTCCTTTACAGAGAGATAAATAAAAAGACATAAAATGCATTTTTATTGCACTTATGTCTTTTTATGTTTTAGAAGTTATTTTTTTACCAGAGTGGAAAACCGATCAACGCTGTTAGCCAGACGATCATCGGCGGGTAGATCTGCAGACCGATCAAGGCGACGATGGTTCCCAAAATTGCACCGGCGATCACATCTGAAAGGTAATGTACGCCCATCGCTACGCGGGCTAAAGATACCAGCGGCGCCCAAACCCAAAGAACAGTGGCAAGCCAGAGCGGGGCAAGAGCCGAGCCGAGGACTGCGATCAGGAATGCACGGGCGGCATGTCCAGATGGAAATGAATGCGGGTCGGTGTTGCGATAAATTCCGCCCCACTCACCTTGCGGCCTTTCCCTGCGGACGAGAAACTTAATGGCAAGCACAACGCCGGCCAAACCCAGAATCCCAAAAAACTCAACGACTTCCCATTGCTTCCATGCTGAATTGCTGAAAAACCATAACAGGATGATTGCCGCCGCCCAGAACCATGAGTCACCCGGAGTGGGCAAGGAAAGCGGCAAGGTTTCGCAAAAGGCCCGGCTTCTCGGCCACACGCAATTGACCGGAGAGTCGGGCGTCGAGTTCAAGCAAAGAACGAAAACTCATTTTTGCTTTGCCTTCGTTCTAAGCTGGGCACGCACTTTGGGTGATGTGCTTTTTAACCGGTGTGGCTTTTTTCACCACGGCAGATTCTTTTTATTTTGACGCGCAAGGTCTTCGCGCATGATCTCCAATTGATGCGGTTTATCCACATCCATGCCTGGTTCAGCATGATCCCAAAGAATGGCGCGGCCTTTGATACCGATGCGTTGAGAGGCGCGTTCCACCATGCCTTGTAAAGTTAATTGGCGGGTAAATAATTGAAAAAGTGTATCCCAGCCGATGACAGCCGCCGATGCGAGCGGACTCTTACGGTTGCCGATTACCGCTTCCCAGGTTTCAAGATGCTCAGTGACCTGATTAACATGAATGATGTTCATGTCCGCACCGCAGACCTGCATATCTTTTAACTTTGTATAGGTCCGGTTGGATGTGGGATAACGTGACTCCATCACTTCCTGTGGACATACGCCATAATAAATATCGTCTTGTGTTTCCATGGCGGTCTTCACTAGCCAATCCACCATTTCGCCTTTGATCGCAGGAATATCAGAAGAAACGATCAGTACATATTCGCTCTTTTTATTTAATTCAATGGATTTCTTCACACCTGTGACAATGTTTGCCAGCATCCGCCCCTGATTGGATACGTAATGCAAAGGCTTCTTGCAAGTCAGTCCGCTCTTTGCAGTCAAACCAATGACGATCACATTTTCCACTTTTTTGGAATCACTCAATGCATCCAAAACCCACTGCACCATGGGCTTGCCTGCAACATCAATCAAGGCCTTGGAGTTTCCGTTTGAGTAGGCATACAAGGGATCACGAGCTTGCGGAATTCCGCCTGCGGTTACGATCGCATCCATAATTTAATTCAACTCCTGCAATTGCGGCTCGAAGCCGAGTTTATCAAGCATCTCAGTTAACTCAGGCCAGGTGAGCGCGCGGCCCTTGCCAGCCACAGCCACGAGGGCGGCTTCCATCATGTTCGTGCCGAAGGAACGTCCGTCCAGAACGGGGGTGGTGGTGATCAGATATTTCACGCCGGCTTTTTTAAATTCAGCAACATCTTCAGGCGTGGTGGTATTGGTGACGATCACTTTGCCAGTCAGATCATCAGGCATAAAGCGTTTGATGTAATGACAGTCGCCGGCAATGACGGTTGCCCACGCGTAATGCTTTCCCCATTTTGGAGTGCGCTTTTCCTGCTTCTCGCCCGTGGGATAGATCCACGAAAAAGGCAGACGCCCGGCAATGGGCATGAGCAGGGCAGCAACAATTTTAAGTTGGCTGATCTTATAAATGGCAATTGGAATATCCAACCCGAACATCAAGTCACCGTAGACGGTTTCATAACCTGCATCGGCAAAAGCCTGCGAGAGTCCCCAGCGATCCACACCCACGGTGACGAGTACTTTCCGTCCACGGGCGTTGATGTAATCGCCGATCTTCTGATCTAAAAATGCAGGGGCTTTGTTTTCGAGCGTGTTTTTTAATCCGCCGCCATCCACCAGTGGAGTCTTTTTTACAAAGCGCACCATGGGAGTTACAGAATGTAAGGGATACCATTTTCCGTCTGCGAGGGCACCCAGGTCTGCGCCGCCTACACCAAAGGCATCCACTGTGCCATCGAGTTCTTTATATTTTAGTGCAGCGACTTCCATGTCGCCGTCTGTGCCAATTCGTTCGATGCTGATCTTTTCCCCCAGCAACGTTACTTCCACTGCCTTATTTCTTTTAGATGAGCCAATGCTGATGCTGACCGCACGTTTCATGAAGAATCCTCCATAGATGAGATGACGCCATTTATAACACGAATCAGGATGCAGGTCCGGTGGGAAGCGTGAAGAAGAAAGTGGATCCAATTCCCGTTTCACTCTGGACCCAGATCCTGCCTCCGTGGACTTCGACAATTCTCTTCACGAGAGCAAGCCCGATCCCCGTGCCTTCCGAGTTTGCATCCAGTTTGTTAAATAAGCCAAAGATGCGGTCATGATGAATGGTTTCAATGCCCATGCCGTTATCTTTGACATAGAAAATCGGTTTTTCATCTTCATATCCATGCAAACCGATTTCGATTCGAGGCTGGGTTTGAGTCCCTATAAATTTTGCAGCGTTATCAATCAGGTTTTGCAGTACTTCCACCAGGCGTTGACGGTCTCCATAAACCACTGGAAGGTTTTCCTGAATATGTACTTGAAGATTGCCCGCAACAAGACGCCCCTGTACGATATCAACTGCGGCGCTGGCGAGATCTGCAAAATTAATAGATTGATAAACATTCATTAAACGCCCGACACGTGAAAGTTCGAGCAATTCATTCAGCAGGGTCTGCATTCTGTCAGTCGCATCCGCGATGCGGGTAATGTCGGTCTTCAAACGGACGCTATTCCCACTGAATGCATCCTGCTCAAGAAAGCCGAGGAACCCCTTAATGGTTATGAGCGGAGATTTCAGATCGTGTGAAACTGTGTAAGTGAACCGTTCCAGCTCACTATTCTTTTCCTCCAACTCATTGATCAGCTTCTCGCGTTCGGTCTCCACCCATTTGCGCTGACTAATATCGCGCACCATGATCATCGCGGATTCAGATGAGATGGCGGCAACCCGCGCCTCAAAAAACTGGATTTCCTCACCCGGGGGCAGACCATACTCAAAGGCGTGGACTTGATCTGTTTCCAGAGTTCTTTCGAGCGCAAATAGTGTCTGTTCGGCGATGGCTTTCGGAAATAATTCCCTGATATTCCTTCCAAGGAATTGCGCAGGCGGCATGACGGGTCTATGTTCGGCGGATGCCATAAAATCCAAAAAGGTGCCATCTTTGGAAACTTCAAAGATCATGTCGGGGATGGAGGTGAGAATGGCGCGCGTCCGCGCTTCTGTATTTTTCAAGGCGTCCTCTGCCTGCTTTTGCTCGGTAATATCATAGAACATGGACAGGACACAGGTTTGATCCTTGATCTCGATCAATTCATACAAGGCAATTGCAAAGTGGCGTTCCAGCGTAAGATAAGTAAGGAACTCATAACTTGAGTTAAGAATGGAATGCTGCGCTTTGATCTGCGTTACAAAATGCAGACGGTCCTCCATGGAATCCCACATTTCCAATTCTTCGGCAGAGCGCCCAATGGACTCTTTCGGGTCATACCCGCTCATTTTCCAGTAGGCATCATTCCCATCCAGCAGTGTGCCGTTATCAAGGGAAGTGATACAAATCGCCACCGGACTGGCTTGAAAAACTTTTCTAAATCTTTCTTCACTGGCGCGCAGCTCAATCTCAACCACGCTGCGTTCATGGATCTCTTTTTGCGCCTGTTCATATAAGCGGGCATTATCAATGGCAAGTGCAGCCAGCGCGGCGAACTGCTCCATCAAGCGGACTTGTTCCTCGGTAAATGTGCGTTCCTTCTCAAGATAGGAAATGGCAAGTACGCCGATCACCACATTGCCTACTTTGAGAGGCACACCAAGCACCGCGTTAAATCCGGCATCAATAAAATCCGGCAGACTTTTTTCCCAGGTGCCATATTCCTGGATCACCATTGGCTGTCCACTGACCCACACACTTCCAGTCACTCCTTCATTTTTACCGGTAAGAGTCCCATTATATTTGGAGAGAACGCCATGTCCTACATCCTGCCGCAGTGCAGACCCGTCTGGTAACACCAGATCGATCAATCCATGCCGCGTATTGAGCAGATCGCAGGCGCGAGTCAAAATAGATTCAAGTAATGGCTGAAGTTCGGAGCGGCTTAACAACCCCATAGCAGTTTCGTTTAGCGCGGTGAGATAATCTGCCTGCCGCTGAAGTTTCTCCTCGATCCGCAGGCGTTCATTTAATTCAAGGCGGGCTGACTGTAATGTACGTGACCAACTGGAGATCAGCAGATAGATCAATATACCGATCAGAATAATAACGAGTGAAATATCACGCGCATAATTAAAAGAGGTGTCCACATGAAAAGAACGCAGTCCGTTTTTTTCCATGATCGCAAAAACCCAGATCGCAGCCACACTCAAGCCGCCCACCGCGGATGCAAAACGCCACCCCAGCAAAAGGCTTGAGAAGATGATCACAACGATGTAGGCGATGACAGCCGCATCGCGAATCCCATCCGCCTCCCAGGCTTGATAGGTCATCACGATCCATAATGCGCTCACCAGAAATATACTTGCGCCGCGCACATACCCACGGCGGATCAAGATCTGTCCCCCGGCCAGTACGCCCACAACCGTCAGTAAAACCAGGATTGGCACATATCCATTTTCGGCCCAGGCAACCATACGAAAAAGAACAATGGATAAAAGAATAGCGATTGCACTCCACACAAAGCTATTAAGAACCAACGCAACTCGCGTTTTTTCTTCGTCAGCGAAAATGGGTGGGGCCAAAAAACGGCGCAAACGATTCGGCATGATGTTTCATTATATATCAGACTTTTTACAATGGCATACGCATTTTTAATAAAAAACGGGATTGCCATTTTGGGCAATCCCGTTTTTTATTTTTATACTTTTCTGTTTAGCGTGACATCAGATCTTCCAAAACCTTCTTTGAAGATTCATCGATCACCGCATGTTGACTTCCGCCATGCGAATCCATGGTGACGACGACCGGGAATTCTTTTACTTCGATCACCCAGATCGCTTCAGGCACACCAAAATCCAATTTGAACACGCCATGCACTTTGGTGACTGTCTGCGCGATATAGGAAGCTGCGCCGCCGATCGCATGGAAGTAAACAGCGGGGGTTTCTTCACAGCCTTTCAGGGTCTTTGGTCCCATGCCGCCTTTACCGATCACGCCCTTGATATTAAAGTGTTTCATCACATCAGCCTGATACGGTTCCTCGCGGATGGAAGTGGTCGGCCCGGCGGCTACGAATTTATAGTCTTTCGTATCAAGCCCCGAGACGACCGGTCCGCAGTGATAGATGACCGAACCATTCAGGATTTTCTTCAGTTCTTCATACACCTGAAGGTCATCGCCTTGCGGCTGGCGGGTCTTCTTAATAAAAGTTTCCATCATCCATTTGTGGACGGCATCGCGCCCGGTGACCATCATGCCCGAAAGGGCAACCGCATCACCAACTTTTAGATCACGGATCACATCATCAGTTATTGGAGTGGTAATTTGTTTCATTGGTTCTCCTTGCGAACAGTGCCCCCCCCCCCCCCCAAAAAAATTTCGGGGCGACTCGACCACCAAAAACCCCATTCATCGTAAATAATCTCTTCGCCCTTCACCGTCATCTTGCGGCGGCGATATGCCCAGCACATATATGAAACAGAGACAAAATATGAGGCGGGCAATCGGCTCAAACCGACGATCTTGGTATCCAATACGGTGGTCTTGCCGCCGAATCCCATCGGACCGATTCCCAGTTCATTGGCTTCACTGGTCAGGCGTTCTTCCAACTCTGCGAGTTTGGGATCTTCATTACGTGTGTCCATTTCGCTGAACAACACTTCTTTTGATTTTATATACGAAGAACCTCTGTCACCGCCAATGGCAACACCCAAAATACCGGGCGCGCAGCCCTGACCCTGCGCTTTTTGCACCGCATCCAAAACCACTTTGCGCACGCCAGCCAGATCACGGCCGGCTCCAACGGAATTATCGGGCAGGGAATATTGACGGCCAACATTCTCACATCCGCCGCCCTTGAGCATTAACTCAATGGTGAGATCATCGCCTTCAACTTCTTCAAAATGGACATAGGGGAAGTCATCGCCGCCGAGGTTGTTGCCGGTATTTTTATCGTAGATGGCATCCACGGCATTCGGTCGCATATAGGACCGTTTGGTGGCTTCGGCCATCGCAGAGCGGATCTGCGCTTTGAGTTTGATCGTGGACAACACCCACCGGATAATGCACATAAAAGATCGGTGTGCCGGTATCCTGACAGATCGGCGTGGACTGTGTACGGGAAAGATCAATATTCTTAAGGATCGTTTCCAATGCTCCGCGCGCCGTGGAGCCCGGTTCTTCCTTTTCAATGGATGCACGCAGTTTCTTCTCTACATCCGGCGGCAGGCTGGATGAGGTACGGCGAATCAGTTCAAGGATTTCATTTGTTAAATCTCGCATGAGGAACCTCCAATATCTTTATAAATCATAATCCCAAAGATATAAAAATGCCATATAAAAATCAGTAAAGACTCTGGAGTCGGACAGCTTGCTGTCCGTTTGTTATGAGAAATAAAGAAATACCAACTTACGACAGTTTAACTGTAAAAAATTCTTAAAAGTCCATCAGCAAGCTGATGGACTCCATAATTGTGCTATTGATTACGTGTCAACTTTACGCGCATTACATATTGATTGACTGCGCCGAAGCGATATTTATACTCTTCATCGCCGCGCATGAAATCGAACTCGGTGCGTTTGTTTTCACAGCACCACTGGAGCACATATCCCAGCAAGACCCAGCCGGGGGAAAGATCCATAAAAGCGCGGTTGACACCTGCGTTATAACCCCATAATTTATTGTTGTAATCAAAGTTGAGCGCAGCCGCGATCCGTTGACCGTCCGCTTCGAGGAAGGCCAGCCACAGCCAGCCGTTTTCGTGAGCCGTGCGGATGACGGCGCGCATTTGATCGCGCATGGATTCCTGCAAAAAGCCAGCCTTGCCTTGATCCTGTTCCATCAGACCGAGAAACGCATCGATCTCAGCATCCACATCGGCCATGTCTGAGATGAACCAGCGCACACCGCGTTCACTCTCTTCGGCTCGTCTAATTTTTCGGCGAATCTCATGGCGCTGTTTCTTTTCCACGCGCGAGAGATATTCGTCAAAGTCACCATTCAGGGCGATGCGCGGCGTGGGACGATACATCTCTTCGAGGTGAGTCCAGCCGCGTTGTGCAGATTCTGCTTTGAGGGCGGCGAGGGTGGGAGATGAATCGGGGAGGTTATACCAATCGAGACCGCGCCAACTGTCGGCTAGGGAAGATGCGAGGAAGTCTAATAATCCGGTGATGAAATGTGCGTGGTCGTCCATCCGCACGATCAGATCCAGATAGTCAGAGATTTCAATACTGCCATTTAAAAGAAGCGCAGGCTGGCCGTCGTATTCTGAAATAAAGAGCGGCGCGATGCCGATCAGTTTTTCATCTTCGCGGGCAGTGACCAAAACCAGTTGGGCATTTGCCCATTCACCGCCGCCGCGATGTTCCCACCAGGCGCGTTGATATTCGTAACGCAAAAAAGGATTATCACTGACCGAACCTTGTACAAGGTCGTTCCATTCCTGTGTATTTATTTCTGAAAAATCTTTGTGAAGTGTATATTTCATGGCCGCCGAATTTTACCAGTATAATGATGGTGAAGCATATCTTGAAGAACAACAAACGCACCCTTCTGGATAGGCATTCAAGGTTTTTTCTTACATGACTCTTGATCTCACTCTCTCACCCATTTATCGTATCAGCGGACAGGAAATCGCCAGCTTACCCGGCCTACTCGCGGTTATGCCTCCGCCGAATGCCGCACGCGGACGTGAAAAAGACCGGCTGTTGGTGTATTTGCTGCTTACCGGCAATTCCACTTTTTCAACCAGCGAATATATGCAGGTTGCAATTGATGCTTCAACTATTTTTTATCAGACACCCGGCGCGTTGACCAGCGCATTACGCGCCGCGACGGAATCAGTTAACAAGGTTTTGCTCGAACGAAATATGACCACCAGCGGACAGGGCCAATACGCGGTCGGCTGGCTGACGCTTGCCGCACTGCGTGATACACAATGCACATTTTTATTAAGCGGGCCGATGCATGTGTTTTGGTTTGGTCAGAGTGAAATGCGTCACATTCACGAACCGATCGTATCTGGCAAAGGGCTGGGCGTTCATCCAGTAACCAGCATTCATTACGCACAAACTTCTTTAAGCGCCGGCGACCGTCTGCTCTTTTATGGCAGAGCGCCAAGCGCGTGGGATAGTACACTCGAAGACCCAACCCCTTCTTCACTCGATGCAATGCGCCGCCGATTAACCACACTCACCAGCGGCGACTTAAACGCCGTCTTGATGCAAGCCACAGACGGCGCGGGACTCTTAACTCTTTTAAAGGGAACGGCTGAGCTGAAAGAGCAAGAGGATGAGAAGCACAAGCCGGATCTTCCTTTAACGAACAACCTGCCCAGCCTCGAAGAAGCAGTATCCACGCCCGAGCCTGATCCTGAATTCTCCGCGCACATGGTACAGCCTGCGGATTATACAATTCCGCCACAACTGGAAGAAACACCGCCAAAAGAACAAAATGTTAAACCCGATCCACTGGCAAGTTTGCCGCGCACAGGGCCGCGCGAATTCCCTGCATCCATTCCGCGCATCAAACCTCAAGCCCTGCCAGTTGCCAGCGAACCGCTTATCGAAAAAAATGATTCTCCCGCAGATGAAATAAAAACCATACCGGAAGAAAAAAGCGAAGCCGAAAAAATCGTTTTGCCTGCGCCGGTCAAACAACCCGAGCCGCCGCGCGAACCCTCCGCACGGACACGTCAAACCGCGAAACTGATCGCAACCGGCATACAATCCACACGGCGCATCAGCGAAACCATCGGCGAGAAATTAAAAAATTTCCTGCCGCGCTTATTGCCAAATACAGAAACCAATGAAGTCATTATGCCTTCCAGCGCAACGATGATGTTCATGGCGGTCCTGATCCCCTTAATGGTGGTGACCATTGCGAGCGTGGTGTATCTGCGCTATGGGCGCAGTCAACAATACGAGACGTATCTGGGGCAGGCGCAGGAAATGAAAGCGCAAGCCCTGACCCAAACCAACCCGGTGGAACAACGCATCACCTGGGAAAATGTTTTACTGAATGTGGATATTGCAGAATCTCACCGCGAAACTTCTGAAACCATCACACTCCGTCAGGAAGCGAACGCCAATCTCGATACCCTGCTAGGTATCACACGAATGCAATTTAATCCTGTATTCAGCAGTAATTTGGGAATCGAGATCAGCCGCATGGCAGCCAGTGAACTGGACCTCTTCATGCTCAACGCCGCCAATGGCGAAGTGCTCCGCGCTGAATTAACCAACGGGCGCGGCTTCCAATTGGACACAACCTTCAATTGCAAACCCGGTCTTTATGGCAGCTATACCGTCGGTCCGCTGGTGGATATACTGGCAATGCCCGCGCTGAATTCGATCAATGCCACCTTGCTCGGCATAGACGCCACAGGCAATCTTCTTTATTGCGCTCCCGGACAAGTGGCGCAAGCCATTCCCCTGCCTCCGCCCGATACCAACTGGGGGCGTGTCACTTCATTTACATTGGACAGCGGCAATCTCTATGTGCTGGATGCTCCCGCCCGCGCGGTCTGGGTCTACACCGGCAAAGACAGTACATTTATTGACCGTCCCTACTTTTTCTTTGGCGAACGAACCCCAACTCAGGATGTGATCGATCTCGTCATCGCCGGGGATGACCTCTTCATGCTTCATGCCGATGGACATCTCTCCACCAGTTCATACAGCCGCATCGAATCAGCGCCCAATCGTTATCAAGACCCTACCCCCTTAATTAATCCGTTTGCCGCTTATCAGGATATAGATCTGTTCGGGAACGCGCACTTCACACAAATGTTGTTCACCGCCCCGCCTGACCCATCCATCCTTTTATTGGACGCCGACACACAAGGCGTATTACGTTTTGCGCCGCGCTCTCTTGAGTTACAGAATCAATTCCGCCCGACAACCGGGAATGCGAATCCGATTCCATCCGGACCGGTGGGCGCCGTCACCGTTGGGCCAAACCATGTGTTATATCTTGCAGTGAATGGACAGGTTTATTTCGCAACAGGCATGCCATAATATGCCGGATATGTGGAGAATTTATGCCTAACTTCTTAAACACGCTCTTCAACTTCTTCAAACCCGCCCAGGCGAAATATCCTGCCGACAGTGCCACAGAACCCGCGCAGATCACCCTGTGTAAAGTATTGGTGATCGTGTACGACCCGATCATGGATAAATCCACAGGAGTGACACTTTCTCAACAACAAAGATGGTATCGTCCCGCCGACTTGATCACCGGATTCATGGCAGATATGCTCCAGGTCAGCGGCGGCATGGCGCGTTTCCAGATCGTCCAGCGCGTGGATGTGGATGAATTCCCGGCCAAAACAGATAACTTTCAATATACTCCGCAAACATATATGAGCGTTTTACGCGGCGAGACAGCAGCGCATACGCCAGCGGAAATTAATTACAATGCCATCCTCGGTAAATATAATATTTTACAACGTGTGGCAAACAATGAAATTGATGAAGTATGGATCTTCGGTTTTCCTCACGCAGGACTCTACGAATCCACCATGGGCGGGCCGGGAGCTTTCTGGTGTAATGCGCCTCCGTTGAAAAACACAGAAGCCAGCAAACGCCGTTTTGTGGTGATGGGCTATTCTTTTGAAAGATATATCGGCGAAATGCAGGAGGCTTATGGTCATCGTGCCGAATCGATCATGGAAAGAACCTTCAGCAAATTGAACGGGGATGCAAATTTATGGAAACGTTTCATCCGCTATGAAAAATCTGCACCGGGGAAATCAGCCTGCGGAAACATTCACTTCGCGCCAAATAGTCAACGGGATTACGACTGGAATAATCCCGCGCCTGTGATCAGCGAATGCCACGACTGGCAATTAAATTTTCCCGACTTCAAAGGTGACAAACGCATCGTCGCCGCCTCGGAATGGGGCAACGGCGATATCCGCGAACATCACAAATGGTGGTTCAACCACTTCCCGCGCGTTGCCGGACGTAAAAATGGAATACACAATAACTGGTGGCAGTATGTCGTCAACCCGCAATTGGTGATCTTATAGAATAAAATAAATTGTGTTGTGATTCACGCGAAGTTTTCTTAAAACCTCCTCAAAACCGTAAATCAAGCGCAAAGAAACAAAACTAACAAATAAGCAAAAAACGAGTATTTTGACCCATTTGCAATGTAATAGAAACAAATTCTGTATACAATTATTGTATGTTCTTTTTTTCACCAAGTAAAAAACATGCAAAACCGTCCTGATCTTTACGTACCTTTCATTTACTTCCTGACTGCGGTCATTTACGCATGGCTGGGATTATTTGCATGGCGTAAACGCCCGGCAATCGCGGTGACCACATTTGCATGGACGATGCTTGGCATGGCTATTTGGTCATTCGCATATGGTCTCGAAATTTTTGCGCCATCGCTTGCTTTAAAATTACTGTTTACAAATATCGAATATGTCGGGATTGTGTCCATCCCGGTCTTCCTCCTGATCTTCTCCCTCGAATTTATCGGAAAAAGCCATCTGCTAACCCGGCAATGGCGAATTTTGCTTTGGGTTATGCCCGTACTGATCGTAATCCTGGTCTGGACGAACAGTTACCACCATCTTGTATGGGATGCGGAATCCATCAACGGCTCCAGCGGACTGACATTACTAGATATCCGTTATGGCATTTTCTTTTGGGTGCAGGTAATCTACTCCTATATCCTTGTACTTGTGGCGAGCCTGCTGCTTGTGATTGAAATGATACAAAGACCGGGCGTATATCGGATTCAGGTCAGCTTGATCGTCATTGGAATCCTTGCGCCCTGGCTGGGCAGTCTCATTTTTATTGCAAAAGTAAACCCGGTTAACAACCTCGACTTCACACCGCTTTTCTTCCTCCCCACAGGGCTTGGCCTTTCGTGGGCGATCACACGCTATCACCTGTTGGAAATCCTGCCGCTTGAGCATCTCACCGTGCTAAAGAACATGGCTGATGGCGTGATCGTAATCAACAAAAATAAACGCGTGCTGTATATCAATCCATTGATCGAAAAATTGCTTAACCGCTCTGAGGTGGATACACTCGGACAACCGCTTAATTACATCTCCAAAGAATATGGCGAGGCGCTCGCTTCAGCCAAACATCAATCGGAGATCACGATCGGAGAAGAAGATCAAGCCCGAGTTTTTGAAGTAAACATTGCACCGGTGTCCACGACATCAGCTTCCAAAAATCAGGCCGGACCCGATCACATGATCGTTCTGCACGACATCACAGAACGCAAAAAAGCTGAAACCGCGCTCAGCAGACGCGAAACCATGATGTCAGCCATCAGCCTGGCCGCTGAACAATTTCTAAAAGAATCCACATGGGAGCACAATATACCCGCTGTATTGGAAAGTATCGGACAAGCCATCAGTATCAGCCGGGTCTATGTCTTCATGAATTACTCGGATGAAAAAGGCATCATCCATACCAGTCAATGCTATGAATGGTCGGCACCCGGAGTTACACCCCAAATCAACAATCCCAATCTTCAGCATATCAATCTTCGTGAAGCGGGTTTTAAGCGCTGGGAGGAATCTCTCTCAAAAGGAAAAATGATCCGCGGCCTCCTGCGTGAATTCCCCGAAACTGAACAATTAGCATTGCAAGATCAAGGCATTCTTTCGATGGCGCTCATCCCCATCTTTGTGGATAATCAATGGTGGGGCTTCATCGGCTTCGATGAATGTACCTATGAACGTCATTGGACAGGCACAGAACTCGAAGCCCTGCACATTACCGCCAGCATTTTTGGCTCGGCAGAAACCCGCGTCCGAACCGAACAGAGACTGATCCGCCGTCAACAAGCCTTGAGCCTGTTGCAGGACATTGTCAGTGAAGCATTGCAGGCAAAAACACTAAGACACATGACAGAAGATATTGTAGACCGGCTGGCAAGGCTGATCAACGCCAACGAATGTTTCATCACCCTCTGGGACGCAGACCACACACAAACCTCCCAACTCGCCACCTATGGCACCAGTGGAGACACCTACCTACCCCTTCAGCCTGTTTCAGGTGAACACACATTTACAGAATTAGCCCTAAACGCAGGACATACCCTGATCGTGGACGATGCTCTCAACTCACCGTATCTTGAACATGAGATCGCCAAACATTGTCCATCACGCTCGCTGATCGTACTGCCATTGATCGCGGCAAAAAACAAACTTGGCGCCATCCTCCTTTCATTCAATGAATATCATCACTTTCAACCGGAGGAAGTCGCGCTCTGCGAACAAGCCACCAGTCTGATCTCACTTGCTTTTGAAAAATTCAAAGCCGTGGAGCAGGCGCAGCGGCGCGCTGATACTTCTGAAGCGCTTAGAAAAGCAGGCGCGGCCATCACGGAAACTCTTGAAATCAAAGAAACCGTGGAACGCATTCTTGAACAACTTAAACAAGTAGTCCCTTATGACACAGCATCTGTCCAATTGCTTAATGAAAATGAACTGGAAATCATAGGCGGAAAAGGCTTCATCGATGCAAAAGCTGTGATCGGGATGCGCTTCCCCGTTCCGGGAAATAACCCAAATACAATCGTAATGCAAACCGGAAAACCGTATCTTCTGCCAGAAATAGGCGATATATACACTGAGTTTAAAAAACCGCCGCACAACCACATTCACTCCTGGCTGGGCATTCCCCTTATCTTTCAAGAGCGCATTATCGGCCTGCTGACCATAGACAGCACGATGCCCAATCAGTTTACACAGGAAAATATCACCCTGGTCGCAGCATTTGCAGATCAGGTATCTGTTGCGCTTGAAAATTCACGCATCTATGAAAAGGCACAGAATCAGGCCATCACCGACCCGTTGACCGGCATATACAACCGCCGCGGTTTATTTGAAGTTGGGGAATTTGAATTCTCACGTTCGCGCCGCATTGGCCGTCCCTTCTGCGCCATGATGTTTGATATTGATCACTTCAAACGAGTCAATGACCATTACGGGCATGCAACCGGAGATCAGGCGCTTCACAAATTGGCGCAGCGCTGCGTCTCAGGTTCGCGCGCCGTTGATCTCGTCAGCAGATATGGCGGTGAGGAATTTGTAGTCCTGCTGCCCGAAACTCATCTTGAATCTGCGCGGCTTGTCGCTGAACGTCTGCGGCAAGCAATTATGGCAGAGCCTTTCGCCACAGAGGCCGGCCCGCTGCGCATCACGATCAGCATTGGTGTTGCAGAAGCTGAAAAAATGGATACATTAAGCACGCTGATCGAAAAAGCCGATTCTGCTCTTTACAGCGCCAAACACGCCGGACGCAATTGTGTATTTGTGAACGAAGCGACTCAGACAGATTCCCAAACCTGATACAGTCCTAAATTTCCGCCATCACCATCGGATGGAAAAGACGCGGTCACACGCATTTCAACCTGCCCGGCCAACCCAAGCAGTTCTTGCGCTGAAAAATGGTGTGCGTACCGCAGCCCCTCTCCCCCGCTGCGCCAATCCAATAAATAATCATCCTGATCCAAATCATTTTCGTTGATGCCAACTCTATCCCACGGTTGAATCCGTGACTTGAGTTTCGCACTATTTAAAAACTGCCAGTTCGATAAGATAAATTTTCCTGCGGGTTTCAATAATTTTTTAACAGTTCGCAAAATATCCAAACGCATTTCAACAGACGGAATATGATGAAGCGTTGCGAACATCGTAATCACATCCCAGCCGCCGGGCACTGATAACTGATCACTGACTGCTGATAACTGCGACAGATCAACTTCTCGGAAGATCACTCCCGGCGCTGATTCTGCATTTCGGAGCAGAGGCAGGCTAAAGTCTACGCCGAGAAGCGGTTGTTTGTGACCACGTTTACTGATCTCGCGTAGAAAATGCCCGTTGCCGCATCCCAGGTCCAAAACAGAGACATCCTCCTGAATTGAATCGAGGATTTTTTTTACGCCGGCTGCAAACGCTGACGAGTGGCTGAAAATTGATCGCCAAAACGGTTATAAAATTCGTGGTTGATGGCCAGCAGTCGCTGCGCTGTGAGTGAATTCATAACGGCATTATACCCATTCAGACAGTATGTAACGGTATAATCCCAGCATGTTATCGGTAATGGAAATCAAAAAACTTTCAGAGGAATTTGAAACGAAGACCCCGCAGGAGATCATCGAATGGGCAGTGGGAACCTTTTGGCCCGAGATTGCAATGAGTTCATCGTTCCAAACACAATCCATGCCGTTGCTGCACATGGCAACAAGCATCAAGCGCGGACTGCCTGTCTTCTTCATTGATACAGGTTATCATTTTTGGGAAACGCTGATGTTCCGTGAGCAGGTGGCATCTGAATGGAAGATCAATGTAATTGATCTGTATCGAGATACACGCTGGGATGTGTTTGCCCGCCAAAACACGCGCACTCTGCCGCTTGAAGATCCGAACTTGTGTTGTTACCTGCATAAAGTTCAGCCCATGCAAAAAGCTTTGCAGGATATTAAAGCATGGATCAGCGGCATCCGCCGCGATCAGACCGCGGTGCGCGCACACGCAAAAATTTTAGAACTGCAGGATGATGGGTTATTAAAGGTCAATCCATTATTAAACTGGACGAAGGCAGATGTGCAGCGTTACACGGAAGAACATCATCTTCCAAAACATCCGTTGTATGAAAAAGGCTATCGCAGTGTGGGCTGCGCGCCCTGCACGATCGCCATTGGCATAAACGATGACGAACGCGCCGGTCGTTGGGCGGGCCGCGGCAAAGTGGAATGCGGGCTGCACACAACCATGTTTAGTAAAAAGAATATTGCCGAGGCGCAGGTTGAATTTCAAACGGATGCCGCCAAGGTGGAAAAATTGGAGCACAGTTAATTCAGGATACAGGCTTTAGTTGGCAAAAGAAAAATTAAAACCTGCCATCCTTATAGAAAATTTTATGGAAACTTCTGAACGACGACAACGCTGGAAAAAAAATAATACCCTCACACCAGAGAAACTCACGCTGGCGCATCACGTGTTGGAGGAAATCCGCGAAGGGACAGAGGTAATGCGTGCCCTGCGGACTCATCCACTGGAGGGTGGTGAAGGTTACTTAACGAAAGCGGCTTTGGTGGCTGCCTATAATCAAATGGTGGCGGCAGGCACGATTGAACCCGACCGCGGTCTGCTGGAGCGCATCCGCATGAAACCGATGCGCACCCTCTCCGGTGTGACGACGGTCACTGTTTTAACGAAACCGTATCCATGCCCGGGAAAATGCATCTTCTGCCCGACCGATGTGCGTATGCCGAAGAGTTATCTGCCCGATGAACCAGGCGCGATGCGTGCCTTGCAGCATGAGTTTGATCCTTATGAACAGGTCTACGCGCGGATTCTTGCGCTTGAAAATCTCGGCCACCCAACAGATAAGATCGAGTTGTTGATCCTCGGCGGCACATGGTCATCGTACAGACGCGATTATCAGGAATGGTTCATCAAACGTTGTTTCGATGCGATGAATGAAACTGAAAGAGGCGCACTGCGCGATCACGCCGATAAAGTAGAAACTGCCGGAGTGGACATCGCGCAGGCGCAGGCTACAAATGAAACTGCGATGCATCGCAATGTGGGACTCGTGATCGAGACCCGCCCTGATGAAATTAATCCCGATGAATTGCGCTGGCTGCGTCACCTCGGTGTGACCAAAGTGCAGATGGGCGCGCAAAGTTTTGATGACCATATTTTGGAGATCAACAAACGCGGACATGATGTAGAGTCTACGCGCAAAGCCACTGCCCTGCTGCGCGCGGCGGGTTTCAAGATCGTTCTGCATTGGATGCCGAATCTTTTAGGCGCGACTCCTGAATCAGACCGCACAGACTTCGCCAAATTCTGGCAGGATTTTTGTCCCGATGAAATCAAGATCTACCCGAATCAATTACTGGCAAATGCCGAGTTATATGAATACTGGAAGCGCGGAGAATTTCATCCATACGCCACTGAAGAATTGGTGGATCTAATCGCAAATATAAAACCCACCATTCCGCGCTATTGCCGGGTCAACCGTGTCATTCGTGATATTCCCGGAAACAATGTGGTGGAAGGAAATACGCGAACCAGTCTGCGGCAAGATATTCAGTCGATCATGAAAGAGCGCGGCACGCATTGTCAGTGTATTCGCTGCCGTGAAGTGCGCGGAAAAACTGTCGAATCAGAAACCCTGCGTCTTGATGATCTCACCTATCAGGCTGACACAGCCGAAGAACATTTCATTTCCTTCATCACCCCCGATGATGGACTCGCTGGATTCATCCGTTTGTCATTGCCAGCCAAAGATGCGACACTAACAGGCATGTCTGATCTTGATAACGCAGCATTGATCCGCGAAGTGCATGTCTACGGACAGTCACTCGCAGTCGGCGCGGAACAGACCGGCGCGGCCCAGCATTTGGGGCTTGGCACACGTCTGCTCGAAGAAGCAGAAAGCGTGGCGCGAAAACATGGTTTTGAGAAACTTGCCGTTATCTCAGCGATTGGAACACGTCACTACTATTTGGATCGCGGCTTTGAACGCGGCGAATATTATCTGGCAAAGAAGATCTGATTTACAGAATGTATATTTTTATAATTTCGCTGCCTGCCATACCGGCGTAAAAAATATTATGACAAATCAAAAACCACATCACATTGGCACGCTTTCTCCTGAAATGGCATTGCTCGGTCTGCTCTATAAAGAAGCCGGACACGGTTATGACCTGCACCGCAAAGTAAACACAGACCTCGGTCAGGTCTGGCATCTCAGCCAGAGTCAGGCCTACGCGATTCTCAAACGACTCGAAACGCGCGGCGATATTTCAGTGGAAGAGATTCCACAGGAAAAACTTCCCAGCCGTCAGGTGTTGCAAATGACCGCGCAGGGCCGCCAAAACTTTTTAGACTGGCTTCATGCTCCCAGCGGCGGCAGCACCCGCGCCATCCGCATGGAATTCATCACCCGCCTGTATTTTCTAAAATTATTTTTTCCAAAAAAAATTGCGAAAGCTTTTGAACAACAGCGCGCCGAAGCCGTCACACACATTCAACGACTGGAAAAAACACTGGCTGAATTACCCAATGACCAGCTCTACAACCGCCTGAGTCTCGAAATGCGATTGAAACAATTGCGATTTGTTTTGGAATGGCTGGATGAAACCCGGCAATTTTTTTAGCGAAGGCAGAGTCAACATGGAATTTTGCATGAAGCCCATTGGCGTCATTCACACGCCATTCAAGGAAAAATCTGAAACGCCCATTCAATTTTCGCGCTCCACTGCGTCCGGAGAAATTGAAGTTTTTCCTGAATACGAAGCCGGGCTAAAAAGCATCGACGGACTCTCGCATCTCATCCTGATTTATGTTTTTCACGAAGCGCTTCACAGTCAGGAACTATGGGTCAAACCTTTTTTGGATGAGAAAACTCACGGCGTATTTGCCACCCGTTTTTATCAACGCCCCAACCCGATCGGGTTTTCTGTTGTGCGTTTGATTCAACAAACCGGTTTGCGTTTGCAAATTGAATGGGTGGACATGCTCGACGGAACCCCGCTGCTTGATATCAAACCATACATCCCCGAATTCGATGTTCACACAGTTGAAAAACTCGGCTGGTACGCCAATCGTGCCCACCCATAAAGCCATGTGATTAATCACTTGTCAGGCATAAGGTTTCTGGATATACTCACTGAGTGAGTACAAAACTCCCAATCATTGTTATACAGAAGGAGATTCCATGAAACGATTAATATCCCTGACTCTTTTGCTGTCCATCTTTTTGACAGCCTGCGGCGCATCATCCGCCCCGACGCCTGCTTCTGCCGCCGAAGCGCCAACTCTTGCGCCGACAGAAGCTCCGCCAACTGCCACACCCGAGCCTGAACCTCAGACCCTGACAGTTTTCGCCGCCGCCTCCCTGACAGACGCCTTCATCGAAATCGGCGCAGCATTTGACGCCGCCAACCCTGGCGTCACCACCACTTTTAACTTCGGCGGTTCGCAAACCCTGCGGACTCAAATCGAAGAAGGCGCGCCGGTGGATGTATTCGCTTCTGCAAATGCCAAAGAGATGGATACGCTCGTAACAGACAATTTTGTCACTGCAGATATTGCGCAAGTTTTTCTGACAAATAAACTGGTCGTCATCCTGCCTGCGGATAATCCCGCTGCGCTTGAAAAGTTGGAAGACCTTGCAAACCCGGGGATTAAACTGGTACTTGCAGCCGAGGAAGTCCCAGTCGGCAAATATTCACGTCAGGCGTTTGATCTCATGGATGCCTCATTTGGAACAGGGTTCAAGGACAAGGTTTTGGCAAATGTCGTTTCCAATGAAGATAATGTCAAACAGGTGGTTGCCAAGGTTCAGCTTGGCGAAGCGGATGCGGGGATTGTCTACACGTCCGATGCGATAGCCGCACCTGATTTGAAGACCATCGAAATCCCAGCCGATTTGAACGTCATCGCGAAATATCCGATTGCACCGCTGGTCAACTCTGAAAACACAGAACTCGCTGCTCAGTTTATTGAATACGTGCTCTCTGCCGAAGGACAATCCGTTTTGGCGAAGTGGGGATTTGCCCCGATTAAATAATTTTGAGTAAAATAAAAGTCGCGGGATAATCATCCCGCGACTTTTTATTCACATGACCAACTCTCGTAAACTTTTCAGCCGCTTTTTTGGAGAAGGATATTCAAAATGGATATTCCTTCTACCCAGTTTGATTCTGCTTGCTTTTTTCGCGCTTCCAATAATTGCGTTGGCATATCGTTCCATCGCGCCTGATTTTTTTGAGAACGCACTTTCACAACAGTCATTTCAGGCGCTTAAATTAAGTCTGGTCACCAGCTCCATTACCACGCTTATTGCTGTGGCACTGGGAACACCATTGGCCTATCTTCTGGCACGCTGGAAATTCAGGTTCAAAGCATGGCTGGAATTAATTCTCGACCTGCCGATTGTCTTGCCGCCTTCCGTGGCGGGGCTGGCGTTGCTGATCGCTTTTGGGCGTAGGGGGTTATTCGGCGCATTCCTGAATGATATCGGAATCAGCATTCCATTCACCACAACCGCAGTCATTATGGCGCAAATGTTTGTCGCCGCACCTTTGTATGTCCGGTCAGCGCGGATTGGATTCGCACACATTGATAAGCAGCTTGAAGAATCTGCCTATGTGGAAGGGGCAAATCAATGGCAATTATTTTACGAAGTCATGATTCCAATTGCCATCCGCGCACTTGCCAGTGGAGCCATCCTCACCTGGACACGCGCCCTTGGTGAATTTGGCGCGACGATCTTATTTGCCGGGAATTTGGAAGGCGTCACCCAGACCATGCCGATCGCCATTTACATTGGGTTTGAACGCAACCTCGGCGTGGCAATGGCCTTGTCAGTGGTCTTGATTCTGGTTTCGGTGATTCTATTGCTGATCACCAAACAATTGGACAAGGAAGAAGAGTAGCATCTACGATCACAGCTTTCATATTGCGCGTACGCTGGCGAACACCAGCCGCAAGACAAATGATGGATATACTTATTAGACTTTATCCGTATAAATGATAAACTCAAGTCGAAAGGTAAATCACATCAGGAGTTCAATTGAAAACAAAACATTGGATCGTATTTATTGCCCTCGGCATTATTTGGAGTTCATCCTTCCTGTGGATCAAGATCGGCGTACAGGAAGTCGGCCCGATGGCGCTGGTCGCCTTCCGCATGTTATTTGGTGTAATCACCGCTGTCGCGATAGCGCTCTACCAAAAAGATGTATGGCCGCGTGATTGGAAAACCTGGGGCATCTACGCCATTCTCGGCCCCACCAGCCTCGCCATTCCGATCTTCCTCATCTCATGGGGCGAACAAAGCATAGACTCAGCCGTGGCTGCCATTCTTAATGCAACGGTGCCGCTCTTCACCTTGATCATCGCTCACTTCTATTTACATGATGACAAGATGACACTGCAAAAAGTCATCGGTCTGCTGGTTGGGTTTGTCGGCATCATTATCCTTTTAAGTGAAGATCTATTTGCAAGCCAGCATGTTTCAGTTTTAGGGCAGGCCGCAGTGATTCTAGCCTCGCTCTTTTATGCAGGCAGCGCCGTGTATGCCCGCAAAGTAACACAGCATGTCAAAGGCGCTGTGCGCGCCGCCGCTCCCCTGCTGACCGCCACCCTCTTCATGTGGATGATCGGCCCCGTGGCAGAAGTCCCGTTTAAAATCCCTGCTTTGCCCATCACATGGATCGCGGCCCTATGGCTCGGCATCCTTGGCTCAGGAATCGCCATGGCCCTCAATTATTATTTATTACACGAGATCGGCCCCACCCGCACCACCATGGTCACATACACTTTTCCCCCCGGCGGTGTTATCCTTGGTGTTATCTTCCTCAATGAAAAACTATCCTGGCAATTATTCGCAGGTGGCGCATTGATCATTGCAAGTCTTGCCGTTGTAAACTGGAAAACAAAACAATCATGACAAGTACAGCGCATCACTCAGGTTTTATCGCCATTATCGGACGCCCCAATGTGGGCAAGTCCACTTTGCTCAATGCGTTGCTTGGGCAAAAAGTTGCTGCCGTTTCACCGCGTCCGCAAACCACGCGCCGCCGTCAGCTTGGTATTCTCACCATTGAAAATGCCCAGCTCGTTTTTGTGGATACGCCCGGCATCCATCAAGCCCGTCATAAACTGGGCGAGTTCCTAAACTATGAAGCCGAAGAAGCCGCAGACGGCGTGGACATCATTATCTGGCTGGTGGATTCTTCCGACGAACCCACAGAGGATGACATCCGCATCGCTGACCTGCTTAACAAGCTCCCGCTTCGCGCTCAACGGTTGCTGGTGCTCAACAAAATAGATACGCTCACCCCTGAAGAGGAAACTGCCCGGGTATATACATTTTCCAATTTGCTAAATCATGCCGATGTTTCGACCGGGCTCAACACAGGCGCTATGAAAGTGTCTGCGACGAAAAAGATCGGGCTGGATGAACTGCGCGAGAAACTGATCAGCATGCTTCCAGAGAGAGAAGCCGATTATCCCGAAGAACAAGTGACAGACTCTTACGAGCGCGACATCGCTTCAGACTTGATCCGTGAATCATGCCTGAAGATATTGCGCGATGAAGTGCCGCACAGTCTGGCGGTCCGCATTGACGAATTCAAAGAGCGCGAAAACGGCATGGCCTACATCGCCGCGACCATTTTCGTGGAACGCGAATCACAAAAGGGAATCGTCATCGGCGAAGGCGGCAAAATGCTCAAGTCTATCGGCTCGGCTGCGAGAAAAGAGATCGAAGACATGGGCGGACGAAAAGTATTCCTCGAAGTGCGCGTGAAGGTTTCAAAAGACTGGCGCGATAATCAAAATATGTTAAATCAGTTTGGATATATCAAGAGGAAGTAATAAGTAATAAGTAATAAGATGCCCTGTGAGTTTTTAAACTCACAGGGCATCCTACTTCAAGTTTCTTTACTTCTCACTTTTTACACTTTCCACTTCTCACTTCTCACTTCTTCTCACTTCTTCATCCTTTCAACGGCCTAAAGCCTTCCCCTAATGCTTCATGCGCAACACCGATCACCATAAATGCTTCGGGATCAATTTCATGTACGATGGTTTTTAACGTTGCAACCTCTGCACGTGAAACCACACAATATAAAACGGGACGTGAACTGCCGGTATACCCACCGCGTCCTTCCAGATATGTGACACCGCGTTCAAGTTCTTCCATAACTCTGGAGGTAACATCTTCTGGTTTATTCGTCACGATCATCGCCGTACGCACAGTCCCGCCGCCTTCGAGCACCGTTTCAGCTACAAGTCCGCTGACATATAACGTGATCATTGCATACAAGGCCTGCTTCCATCCAAAAATAAACCCGGCAGAAAGAATGACCAAAGTATCCACCATCAAATAACTTTGGGTCATCGAAATGCCGCGCCACTTGTTAAGAATGCGCGCCAGAATATCCGAGCCGCCGCTTGTACCGCGTGCGCGATAGACCAGTCCATAGCCCACGCCGCTGATGATCGCGCCATACAACGAGTTCAGAAAAATATCGCCTTTCAAATCCTCGATCAAAATATCAGTGTAGTACATGAACAGCGGAATCTTCAGCAGCAGATCGGTCAACAGGGAATATGTGACGATCGCCACCGCCGTCCGCAGGGCAAAGCGGCGCCCGCCGAGAAAACGCCATCCCAACAGAAAAAGGCGGAACATTCCCCACCAGAACCATCAAACCGATCGGCCATTCCGTATAGAAATTGATCAATTGAGCAATTCCGCTCACCCCGCCCGAAGCCAGATCCGCAGGGACAAAGAATATCCGCAAGCTAACCGCCTGAATTAACGCGCCCAGGACGATCAAAATATAATCCCGGCTATTTATCCAATATTTTTTCATAAGAAATCCTTTTCCATTATGTTGAAGTCAAATCATTATAGCCGAACGAATTTAGCATCTTCTTTTTTCACCATGGTTTTTCCAAGACCGCTTGATGTGTCTTAATTTCTGTGGCGTACTTGAAACGCGAATTTCTCGAATGAACGAATTTTGCGTATTTAAAAAGGTTTTGTCGTGTAACACCTGCACTGGCGTGCGGCGCAAGTGTTCGCGTTAAGATTTTCCTGACCTTGGAAAAGCCATCCATTTTTTTCATCCTTTATCCCTCATCCTTTCCTTTGGTACAATAATCGCCTATGAAAAAATGGCAATTTTGGCTTGGGGTGCTGATCAGCATCGTATTTATCTGGCTTTCCCTGCGCGGACTTCATCTCAATGATTTCTGGCAAACTGTGCAGAAAGCGAATTATTTCTGGTTGATCCCGGGAATTGGCGTGTACTTTATCGGCGTGTGGATTCGCGCATGGCGCTGGCATTATCTACTGGGACCGATCAAAAAGATTCCCACAAAGACCATGTTCCCCATCACAACCATCGGCTACATGGGAAATAATATTTACCCCGCGCGCGCCGGCGAAGTATTACGCGCCGTGATCCTCAAACGCAAAGAAGGCGTGCCCGTTTCCGCTTCACTTGCAACCATCATCGTTGAGCGCATCTTTGACGGCGTGGTAATGCTCGCTTTTGTTTTTTTAAATTTATCAGAGCTGGCAAAACTCACCAGCGCATCCGGCTTTGTGGGCAACATTCAACAAGTGGCGATCTACGGCACGGGAGTTTTTCTCGGCGCTTTATTGATCTTTCTACTGGCCGCCATGTTCCCGCAATTCACAGCAAAGATCGGATTATGGTTCATTGAACATCTGACCCCCAAACGCCTGCATGACAACATCACCAGCGTTATGAATAAATTTCTGGATGGACTCGCTTCGCTCCGATCTCCCTTTAACGTTTTGATGGTCTTCTTTACTTCGGTCATCATCTGGCTGTTGGAGACGGGCAAATACTGGTTCGTGATGCACGCGTTTAATTTTGAAGTGTCATTCTTCGCGTTGATGTTGATGAACGGCATTGTCAATCTCGCCACCACCATTCCTTCCGCGCCGGGCTACATCGGCACCTTCGACGCCCCGGGCATCGCCGTCCTCACCGCCTATGGCGTGGATCAGGCCACAGCGGCGGGGTACACGCTCACATTACATGTCGCCTTGTGGCTGCCGATCACTTTGCTCGGCGCATATTACATGGCGCGCGAAGGATTGAAGTGGAGTGATGATTTACGTGAAGAGACAAAAAACTAATACGTTTCAACGTTCAAATGAGGAAAAATGAAAATAGCAATTATTGGAGCAGGATACAGCGGCATGGTGGCTGCGTATGATCTAAAAAAAGCGGGACACGATGTGACCATTTTCGAAGCTGCCGATTATGTTGGCGGATTGGCATCCGGTTTCAAGGAGCCGCACTGGGATTGGTCGGTGGAAAAGTTTTATCATCACTGGTTTCAAAGTGATTCAGAAATGCTGGGATTGATCCGCGAGCTGGGGCTGGAGGACAAAGTCCGCTTCCCCCGCCCGTTGACCGTGATGCTGTACAAGAATAAATGGTATCCCTTTGACTCGATCATCAACGCGCTTCGTTTCCCCGGACTGGGATTTGGTCTGAACAAAATTAGATTCGGCTTCGTCGGATTATTTCTGCGCCTCACGAACAATTGGCGTGCGCTGGAAAAAGTCACCGCTGATGCGTGGATGTTGAAATACGCCGGCAGACAAGTCTACGAGCAGATGTGGAAGCCGTTATTGATCGGCAAGTTTGGTCCGTTTTATAAGGATGTTAACATGGCGTGGATGTGGGCACGCATCCATGCACGCACGACCCGCCTCGGTACATTTGAAGGCGGCTTTCAGAAGTTCGCTGATCTGTTCGCGGAGAAGCTGCGCGAGATGGGTGTGGAGATCAAACTCAACGCGCCGATCAAGTCTATTAAGCAGGATCAGGCGTCGGTGAGTCTGAGCGTGGACGGTGATATCTTCGATAAGGTGCTGGTCACTTCGTCGCCCAATCTGATGGCAAAGTTATGTCCCGATCTGCCTGAAAATTATTTAAAGGGTTTGCTTGAATTGAAATCAATGGGCGCGGTGGTGATGACGCTATCACTCAAATATTCTTTATCAAAGGAAGGTTATTACTGGTTCAACGTGCCGAAGGATGAAGGCTATCCGTTTTTGGCGCTGGTGGAGCATACGAATTTTGTGCCGAAGGAAAATTTTGGCGGCGACCATATTATGTATGCCGGCGATTATCTGGAATTGGGTCATGAATATTTCACAATGAGCGATGATGAATTGCTCGAAAGATTTATTCCCGCATTCAAAAAATTCAATCCTGAATTTTCGCGCGATTGGGTGAAGAAGATATGGGTTTCCAAAACAAATTATGCCCAGCCTGTGCCGTTGGTAAACCATTCAAAAAATATTCCTGAAATACAAACACCCATTACAGGATTATATTTTGCTTCTATGAGTCAAGTCTACCCGTGGGATCGCGGCACAAACTTTGCGGTGGAGATCGGAAGAAAAGCCGCGAGGATGATGAAGTAGTAATTTTGTGAGCGTAAGAAAATATTTCTTGCGCTCTATTTTAAGGCGGTTGCTTTGAATGAAAACTTTCGTAAAACCAAGATATGACTCAGGCGGGTTTGCAGGGATTCCAAACCGCATTAAAGATGCATTTGCCTCCCAAAAAATATGACGCTGTTATTATCTTTTTTATTGATGCTTTTGGCTGGCATTTTTACGAACGCTTTCAGGATGCGGCCTTCATCAAACGAATTGCCAAACACGGCAGGATCGAAAAATTGACTTCGCAATTCCCGTCCACCACGGCCGCGCATGTGACCACCATGCATACAGGATTGCCCGTCGGCATCAGCGGTGTGCATGAATGGATCTACTACGAACCGCAAGTGGACCGGATCATCGCGCCGCTCTTATTTTCCTTTTCAGGCTCAAAGGAAAATAATTCACTAAAAGCAAAGAATGTGAACCCGGCATCGATTTACCCGAAGGGAACACTTTACCCTGAGTTAAAAGCGATGGGCGTTGAATCCTTTAATTTTGGTCTGCGTGATTACACGCCTTCCATCTACTCAAGCATCATCATGGAAGGCTCGGAGGCGCATCCATTCAAGACACTTTCCGAGGCTTTTACAAATGTAAATCTGCTGCTGGAAAAGCAAACGAAGCCAACTTATATTCATCTTTATTTCGACAAGATTGACTCGCTCTGCCATGAGTATGGTCCCAATGCGCCGCAGGTCGATGCGGAAATTGAAACCTTCCTGCTGATGATGGAACATTATTTTGAAACCCTGCTCAAGGGAAACAAGAAGATCCTGTTCATGATGACCGCCGATCACGGCATGTGTGAAATTGACCCGCAGACCACCACTTATTTGAATATCAATCCGAACTTTGAGAATTTTCAACGCTTCATTAAGAAAAACCGCAAAGACCATTTGCTTGTCCCGGCTGGTTCGCCGCGTGATATGTTCCTCTATATCAAGGACGATCTGCTGGATGAAGCACAAGCCTTCCTTGCCACAAGATTGGAGGGCAAAGCGGATGTAGTCAAGACCGAGTCACTCATTGCAGATGGCTATTTCGGCCCGGAAGTATCTGCCCGGTTTCGGGAGCGGGTGGGCAATCTGGTGATTCTTTCGTATCGGTATGAATCAGTCTGGTGGTATGAAAAAGGAAAACATGAACAGCGGTTTTACGGTCACCACGGCGGATTAACTCCGCAGGAAATGGAAACCATTCTGTATTCCTGTGAGATTGGGTAATATAAAAAATAGAAGGAGCGTCCTGTTAATATGATCGACTCTAATGTCCTTACCCCGCTCATATTTTCGGCCTTCACCAAAGAAATAACCTGGTTGGATGCCTCCTCCCGCTACTCGCTGGATGAGTTTATTGAGACCTTTCTCCGCACACGGGCACAGTCACAGGCAAATCTTGAAGACCTGACGGATGCGCAAGTGTCTTATTCATCCACTGTTCATCCATTCTGGTCGATCAGCGAATCGGTAACTCACCTTATTTTTACACAAGGGTTTTACCATAACAAACTGCTCGATATTTCCACCAGTCAACTGGCTCACGCGGTTGAAGCGCCGCGCGGGTTCGGAGAAGGCGCCAGGTTAAATATCCCTGCCAACGAATTAACCGCAAATCTGAGCATGGCTACCCGGAAAATCCAGGTGGTGATCGAAGGTACGCGTAAAAATCACAACCCTGAAAAAATCGAAGAAAGTTCTCCATTTGGAAAATGCACATACAAAACATGGATGTTACTCATGCTGGCTCATGAATCAGATCATTTACGTCAAATATCCGCCATGAGAAAACTGGCACGCACAAACAATTAAGCTAATAAAAAACGAAGGCTTTCGCCTTCGTTTTTTATTAGCTTAGAACCCATTCTCTTGCTTTTTCAACATCATCGAACTGAAAAAAGTTATATCCGCGATTTCTGAAAACCGTCTCCATAAAATAGGTATCCTGACTTAATTCCTTGAATACCATGGCGATCTTCCATTTCGGCGAAATACCGATCTTTGCGTTAACTTCCGGGCGCTCATAATATTGCAAAAAACTGAAAGCAAAAGACGTCTCACGATGGTCAACGATCTGTCTGTCACATTGATGATACTCTGCAGCCTTGACGATCTCACTCACCATTAAATTTGCGGCTTCAGCGGTCATCACGCCTTTTGTTTTGATATATAAAATTTCTTCGCTTTCAAGATATTCTATTTTCCAATCCATGGCAGTTTACCGGTAAAAAATAAAAGAGCATGACAGTTTTTTTTTATCATGCCGGAAACAGGTTCCTATTTTCCAAACCACATACGCGCAAGCAAATTATCCTTCTTCAAAAACTGGTGGTATAAAGCCGCGCCAACATGAAGAGCGATCAACGCAAGCAGCAGCCACGAGGAAAGTCCATGCCCCATGCGCGGCAGATAATCAAAGAAATTTGCAGGGTAGGGTTTTTCCGCGCTGAATACGCCGGGCAGGTCTGCCATTTGGAATAACCCCAGTCCACTGAGTGCCATACCGAGCAAAAATAAATATAAAAGGCCGTGCACTGCTTTCCCGACAAGATTCAAAAAGGCATTTCCAGCATCCGCAGGCGCGGGGCGTTTCGTAGTAAAAAGCAAAACAATACGAATGAGCAGCAGTATCGCAATGGCTCCGCCAATATAAGTATGACTTTGGAGCATCATCACTTTTTGCGGGTCTTCTGGTGATACTCCCGGCATGACAAACTTGCCGATGCCGAGCATCATAAAGACCAGCAAAGCCATCAACCAATGAATGGCAACATGGGCGGGATGGTAACGTTTTGGTGTGGATTCAGACATGATTATTTTCTCCTTAGAAATGTTTGTGTTATGACAATATCACGAATTGCTTTCTTACAAAAGGGGTAGTGGTGTAAAATAGCTTTTGTTTCATTTTCCCCGTCGCGATTCGACGGGTACCTCAAACCCCAAAGGAGTACATCCCCATGTATCACACTATTATTATCGTCGGTAACGTAGGCAAAGATCCCGAAATGCGTTACACCCCATCAGGACAGGCCGTCACTTCATTTTCTGTCGCCACCAACCGCCAATATACAGCCGGCAACGGTGAACAGGTAAAAGAGACCATCTGGTTCCGTGTTTCCACATGGGGCAAGACCGCCGAAGTCTGCAATCAGTATGTTAAAAAAGGCTCAAAGGTTTTGGTCGAAGGCAGATTGACCCCCGATAAAAATACAGGCGGCCCCCGCATTTGGACAAAATCTGATGGCTCTTCCGGCGCATCCTTTGAGATCACAGCCTCCAATGTGCGTTTTCTCTCAGCACGTGGTGAAGGCGGTGAAGGCGGACCCGTCTCAGGCGGCGGTATGGAAATGGCCGAGCTTCCTCCTGAGGATGAAATTCCATTCTAATCTCGTAAACATATACCAGACTTCGGAAGTCTCTGTCTTTGAAGCAGACTTCCGAAGTCTTTGAATTTACCACCCGTTCAGCACATTTGGATTCCCTTCCCATGACCATTCCCCAAACTCCTCAAAAACAAACCGGCCCCGTTCTTGAACTCCCCGCAGATCTTGAGCTTGTCTACGCCAACCTCGCACGCATCGCCCACTCCCCCGCCGATATCGTGCTTGATTTTGCACATCTTCTACCCGGTGAACCGCGCGCCAAAATTCGCTCGCGCGTGGTGATGACTCCGCTTAGTGCAAAATTATTGGTGCGCGCACTTACCGAAAATATTGCGCGTTACGAAACCGCATTCGGCGAGATCAACATCCCAACCAACTCAACACTCGCTGATAATCTTTTCCGTCCCTTTCAACAGCCGCCCGAACCACCCAAAGAACCGTAGAAAAAAATATGCATAAACTCGAACAGATCACAGACCGCATCCGCAAAACATTTGACGCACGCACATCCGCCCGCGACCAGGCACTCGCTCAGGCACGCCAGTTAACACGCGCCTGCTCACTCGCCATCCGCGCGGTGCATCGTGAAGAAGCCGATGTGATGAACGCACATTTACAGGAAGCACGTCAACTGGCAGATACACTGCGCGCCTCTTTGGCAGCATATCCCGACTTGTTTTACGCCGGATATACACAGGATGCCTTAAAGGAATTTGTCGAAGCGAATGTCACTTGCGCCTTAATTCGGAATGAACCGCTTCAGACTCCCGAAGAACTGGTCGTTGAACCCTCAACCTATCTCAACGGGTTGGCAGAAGTGGTCGGCGAATTACGCCGCCGCAGCCTCGACATTCTTCGCCACGGGTATTCTCCTGAAGTGGAACGCCTGCTAAACATCATGGACGAGATCTACTCGATCATGGTCACCATGGACTATCCCGATGCCATCACCAATGGCCTGCGCCGCCAGACAGATCTGGCACGCGGCATCATCGAAAAGACTCGCGGAGATATCACCTTTAGTCTGCGTGGGGAACATCTCACACAAGCCATCAGCCAGTTGAGCGCTCAATTAAACAGCGACCCGCTCAACGGTCAAAAAAGAAACGGGTAATTCATCATGGCAAAAGGTGGCCGCCGTTATCCGCTTGTCGTCTACACTCACATGATCGATCGCTGGTGGCCTGCCATTTCTGCGATCGGCGTTTCATTACTTGGCGTGGCCTGGCTGGTTAAGTGGTGGGGATTTGAAGAATGGCGCTGGCTGGCTTGTGCAAGCGTTGGCGCAGTAAATATATTTATCGGCTTATTCTTAATTCTTATTCGCAAAGCCGCTTATGTGCAGCCGTTCAGTGACCACCTTCGGCTGGCGACCCCCTTATTACGCCTGAATATTTCGTATAAAAGATTTCAGCGCACATCATCGGCAAACATAGGCGTACTCTTTCCGCCCAATAGTGTAACCAAATGGCAGGTTGAGATCATTCAACCGCTCGCAAAAATGACCGCGATCGTAATTACATTAAATGCCTTCCCCATGTCACAATCTTCGCTGCGGCTTTTCCTTTCTCCGCTTTTCTTCAAAGACAAGACACCGCATTTCGTCATCCTTGTTGATGATTGGATGAAACTCAGCGGTGAAATAGAAAGTATGCGGTCAGGCACATCAGATTCATCTGCGCCCAGGCAAAGACGCGACAACTCGATCCTTTCACGATTGCCCGGCAAAGACCAATGAACATTTATTTTGCATGTTCCATCACCGGCGGACGCGAATTTGAAAGTACATATCAAGAGATTGTC
This sequence comes from Candidatus Villigracilis proximus, assembly GCA_016715195.1. Taxonomy (GTDB): domain Bacteria; phylum Chloroflexota; class Anaerolineae; order Anaerolineales; family Villigracilaceae; genus Villigracilis; species Villigracilis proximus. Next base: position 11,074 of record JADKBB010000063.1, on the reverse strand, counting down.
GCTGCGCTTATAAAGGATGGTCATCAAATCCCCACGTCGCATTTGGTGCTGTCGGATGTGATGGAAAATGAGCGAGAGTTGACACCCGAGGAAGTTTACGAGCGCGATGTCAACTGGATCAAGAATTGCGATGTGCTCATCGCAGAGGTCAGCACGCCTTCGCACGGCGTTGGATACGAGATCGGTTTTGCTTTGAATATCGGGAAGCCGGTATTGTGTATGCACCAAAAGGAACGTAAAGTGTCAAAAATGATCACTGGGAATCAAGATGCCGCGCTTGTTATTCAGGCCTACGAAACAGTGGAAGAGGCGATTTTACAGGCACGTTCATTTATTGCCAGCCAGTGAATATTTGTGAATATTGTCACAATCTATTCGTGACATTTAGCGATGGTGCAAAAAAAAGAAGTGGGCTACTATATAGACGGAGACGGAACAAAGACACCTCCAAACATGCTCCTCCTGTCTCCTCCTTGGGCGAAAGCTGCCGCTGAGTTCCCACTCAGCGGCAGCATCTTTAAGTCGATATTTAATTTTTATTTCTGCTTTTTTATTCTTGCGCGGGGAGAATTACAATGAAGGACGAGCCCTTCCCTACGATTGATTCCACCCATACGCGCCCCTGATGACTCTCGACAATGGATTTCACAATTGCCAATCCCAAGCCGGAACCTTCCACCTGCTCCGGCGCATTAGTGGCACGGAAGAATTTCTCAAATACGCGGGATTGCTCTTCCGGTGGAATACCCGGACCTGTATCTTCAATTTTAAGAATGATCTGATGATCTTGCATTGACATCTTCACATGCACGCTGCCTTCCGCTGGTGTGTACTTAATGGCATTGCCTACAAGGTTATCCATCATTTGGCGGATGCGAATCGGGTTGGCGCGCAAGGCTGTGATATCTCCGGCGATGGTGACATCCAGTTTGATATTCTTTTTCCTCACTTGCGCATCAAACATATCCAATGAATATTTCAAAATATTTTCAAGTTGAACCAGTTCCCGACGGGTGTCGAACCCGGCTTCGAGGCGGCCAAGATCAAGCAGGTCGTTAACAAGGGTTGTGATATGTTGAATACTGCCTTGTAAACGATGTAAAAACTCCTGTTGATTTTGATTCAGCGGCCCCGTGCGCTCGATCAATTCTGTATAGCCGAGAATGGCAGTTAATGGAGAGCGCAGGTCATGTGAAACGGTATGGATAAAATCACTTTTTAAGCGGTCAAGTTCTTTCAGGTAGGAAATATCCTGCATGGTAATGGCAGACCCGATCTTGGGAATGGGCGTATATTGCGCATTAAAAACACGGCCATCATCAAAGTTGATCTCATGATATTTCAACGGCCCTTCGCTGGAACGTGTGATCAAGGCTTTAAGGTCTGCATTTGAAATGACCTCCTCGATCAACTTGCCATAGGTATCTTTGCCATCCAAATTAAAGATTTCATAAACAGCGCGATTTGCAAGCAGGACATGATGCCTCTCATCCATGACGATCACACCATCCTGAATGTTGCCAATGATCGCTTCCAGTTTATATCGCTCGGTTTCGGATATTTTAGCTTTTTCTGCCAGTGACGAAGTGGTGCGTTTTACTTCGCGGCGCAGCCAATCTCCCAATTCTCTCGCGCGCGCAAGACTCCTTTGCACTTCATCAATAATGTCGGTCATTCTAAGCGGCGGATATAAATAACCGCTCAGCCCGATCTTAAGCGCAGACTTGGCGAGACCGGAGGTGTCTTGATCTGCATATAAAATAATCGGCAGAGTGGGGAATCTTCCCAGCAAATTTCTTGAAACGGAAAAACCATCATCCTCGGCGAATTTTTCGCCAACGATCATCAAAGCGGGGATGGCTTCCTGCACAGATTTATTCAAACCTGTCTGGTCATGGGCAACAGCCACTTCATATCCAGCCGCACGCAGGGCACGTTCCATTAAATCTAAAATTGGGGATGGATTTAATGCCAGTAAAATCAGATCTTGTTTCGCCATGGGATCAGTGTAATCTTTTCTACTTTATTTATTGGGAACAACGGTCTTTTCAGAAGAACGCGAAAGACGCTGGAGCGCCCCCTGCACAGATTCAAGCGCCTGCCTTTGCTCAGGGTTAAGCGCACCCGGCATCTCCGTCAACACCAGATTAAGCGGATAACTTGCCGCCTGTAGTTCGGTCTGAATGGAATTCCGCACTGCTTCAAGCGCCGCATAGCGATGCTTTTCACCTGTGCGCGCACTTTCAGCATTTTTTTCCAACGCGCGGAACAAACGCGCATTGACCAGTGAAATTGAAGCATAATCTGCCATGGCTTCCAGCAGAGTCTGCGCTTCGCGGGTGATCTCACGGTCTATTTTTCTCGCGACGATCAGCAACCCGATCACTTCGCTTTGGATCTTGATCGGAATCACACCGATTGATTTGCCCAAAGCCGAAACTTTTAATTTTTGTAATGGAGAACCACTCATCACCAGACTCTCCCCTGAAAGCGCAACCAGCGAACTGATGCCATCATCCACGGGCTGATTCATTTTCTTGGCCCATGCTTCAGGCAGGTTACGCTGTGCGCGCAGCAAATACGCATTGCTGCGTTCTTCACGCAGCATCAGCCAGCAAATATCCGCTTCGGCCACCTGCAAGGCGCTTTCAAGAATTCGGTCAAACAATACACGCTGATCTGTGATCGAAACCACAGCCTTGGCCGTGGAAAGGATCGTCGTTAGATCGCGCAATCTTTTTTGCAACTCGGCGTTCATCGAGTCAATTTGGCTGCCCATTTTTTGCCGTTCACGCGATTCGCGAGTCTGACTTAAAGCACGTTCAACAATGGAAACAACTTCCGCATCACGTACCGGCCAGAAGATCACATCTGACGCGCCAAGCCGGAAAGCTTGAATCGCATCTGATTCCTGTCCCTTTTCAGCAATGACGATCACGGGAGATTTCACACCTTGCGCGTTCAACGCGGCAAGCATGTCTTTTCCGCTCAGGCCTGGTAAATTTAAATTGGCGAGGATCAGGCTCGGGGTCGTTTGAATCGCAAATTTGATCGCAGAAGCAGCATCGCCAACCACAGTCACCTGATATCCAAGCGGCTGTAAAGACTGTCTTCCGATCAAATCGGCAATATCTGGATCACTTTCAACAATGAGAATTTGTTCCCCGGGCGCCATGTTTTTTTCCTTTCGCCGATTCTATCACCTTTTCGGGTACAATCTTTGCGATGAATTTTACTGCTTATGCTATTGCAACGGTCATTCCCGCCTATCGGGTGGAGCAGAATATTGAATCTGTTTTACAGGATTTGCCTGCATATATCAAACATATTATTGTCGTGGACGATGCTTCGCCCGATTCCACTTCTGACCTGGTAACTGCTGCCGCAAAAAAAGACAGCCGCATCACCCTGATTCATCACACCGAAAACTTGGGCGTGGGCGGAGCGATGATCTCCGGCTTTCGTAAGGCGCTCGAACTCGGCGCGCAGATCGTGGTCAAGATCGACGGCGACGGTCAAATGGATCCGGCGCACATCCCTGCACTCATCACGCCGCTCATTTTGGGCAAAGCTGATTATGTAAAAGGCAATCGCTTTCGTGATTTTCAGTCGTTGTTACAAATGCCTTTCGTACGCCGCATCGGAAATTTGGGGTTAAGTTTTCTGACCAAAGCCGCGACCGGATATTGGAGCATCTTCGACCCAACAAACGGATTCTTCGCCATCCGCGCCGAGGTTCTCACACAGCTTCCACTTAAGAAAATAGATCACCGCTACTACTTTGAAACATCCATGCTCGCAAATTTATACTTAATCGGCGCACTGGTCATAGACATTCCCATTCCGGCGCGTTATCGAAATGAAACATCGAGTCTTTCCATTCGACGTTCCTTGTTTGAATTTCCATTTAAATTACTCATCACTTTTTTGCGGCGCATCTTATTAAGATATTACATCTATGATTTTTCGATGATGTCGCTGTATTTGATGATCGGCATTCCACTTTTATTATTTGGCGGAATCTTCGGCAGCGTAAAATGGATCGAATACGCGAGTCAGAATATCCCCGCCCCCACCGGCACCGTTATGCTGCCTACACTCTCTGTAATTTTAGGAATTCAAATTTTATTATCTGCGATTGAAATTGATATGAACTCCACTCCACGCAAGGCGCTTTCAGATTCACTATGAAAACAACTGACTTCAACACTTATAAAACACGCTATCGCAACGCCATCCGTCAGGTACTCGCACAAACCGAGTCAGGCCGTTTGGATGAAGCTGCATTTCCCGCATACTCACATCGCAACCCGATCATCAACTGGCTTTTCTGGCAGCGACTGCGCAAAGTGATGGAACACATTCAACGCCCAACATCTTATGAACGCATCCTGGATTTTGGCTGCGGCAGCGGCGTGATGCTCCCCTATCTTTCGCAGATCAGCAATCAGGTCACAGCGATGGACGTGGACTTGCTTCCGCTTGAAAGCGTGCAGGTTCATATTCCGCTCGCAAAGAATGTGGAAGTGAAAGATGCATCCAAAACAAACATCAGCGACCTGCCCGCAAATTCTTTTGATCTCATCATCGCGCTGGATGTGCTTGAGCATGTTAAAGATCTGCCGCGCACCTTGAATGAACTTCTCACACTGCTCAAACCGGGCGGACAGTTGATCGTCTCCGGGCCTACGGAAAATATTCTATATCGCATCGGGCGCAAGATCGCCGGCCCCGAATATTCCGGCGCGTATCACGAGCGCGGCATCGCCGAGATCAAAACCGAGCTCGCGCCAATCTCGCGCATCGAACCCATCGCCACACTTTATTGGCCGATTCCGCTGTTTGAATTATTTGCCGCCAAAAAGTTATAAACGCGTTTTTCACGGGGGATGTATACTTAACCCAAGATGGATTTTCAACCGTACGTCGCCGGATTAGGTCACACAGAGTCGGGACCGCTCTCGCGCTTTCTTCCCGCGCTTGAAGACGGAGTGATCTCTGCCTGGCTCTCACAACAGACAGCCGGCACGGGTCAACCTCTAGCCGGTAGCTGGTTGCTCGACCCATTCGGATTCTCCCCGCGGCTGGTACTTGAAGCCGCCCGCAGCGGATATCGCGTGCTGGTGACGGCGAATAACCCGGTCACCCGCTTTCTGCTGGAGATGTTTGCCAATCCGCCGGCGCAATCTGAATTCACAGCCGCACTCGCAGATCTGGGCGCAGTCAAAAAAGGGGACGAAAGACTCGCGGGGCATCTACAATCTTTGTATCTCACGTCATGCGAAAAATGCGAACAAAAAATATATGCTCATTCCTTTTTATGGCGCAAAGGGGAGGATATTCCCTACGCGCGCATTTATGAATGTCCGCACTGCGGTGACTCGGGCGAGCATAGCGTCACCGAAGAAGATATTGAACGTGTCAAAAAAATCGCAGAGACAGATACTCTGCATCGCTCACGCGCTTTTGAAAAAGTTGTCGCCTTAAACAATGAAGACCGCATCTACGCCGAAGAAGCCATCGGATATTATTTACCGCGTCCGCTGTATGTGATCACAACAGTTATCAACCGTCTTGATAGTTTAAATTTATCAGCCGAAAGAAAACGCGCATTGACCGCCCTGATCCTTGTCGCGTGTGATGCGGGCAATACGATCTGGGCCCACCCGGCGGAACGTCCACGGCCGAAGCAGTTGAGTACGCCGAATCAATTCCGCGAGCATAATGTGTGGATGATGCTTGAGCGTGGATTAAGCCTGTGGACAGAAACCGGTTCAACGGTCACGGTTGAAGCGTGGCCGAATAAACTGCCAGAGAGCGGCGGCATCTTAATCTACGAAGGGCGTTTGAAAGACCTCGCAAATATTGTCAAAAAGGAAATTCCGATTGCGGCAGTGATCGGCTCGGTGCCGCGTCCTAATCAGGCGTTTTGGACTCTCTCTGCGTTGTGGGCGGGCTGGCTGTGGGGCAAGGATGCGGTGGAGCCGTATAAAGTTGCGCTGCGCCGCCGCCGCTACGATTGGGCATGGAACGCCACCGCGTTGAATTCTGCTTTCAATCATCTGGGTGACCTGCTGCCCGAAGGCGTGACGTTTTTTGCGCTGCTGCCTGAACCTGAGCCTGCATTTCTTACATCCGCTTTTACGGCGGCAAGCGCGGCAAAGTTTTCGCTGCAAAGTGTGGCATTGCGCACCGAACATGATGCAGTGCAAGTCGTATGGAAGAACGAGCAAAAACAAAAAGCAAAAAAAACAAGCGCAGATATTTTACTCAATGCAATTCAAGAGTATCTTCTGTTGCGCGGCGAACCTGCGCTTTATTTACATATTCACGCCGCAGGCTTGATCGCTTTAGCCGAAGCAGATTCTCTTAAGATCCCTGAGCAGGAATTTGATGAAGCACTGCGAAAGACAAACGCCCTGTTTGAATCTGTGTTGAAAAATGATGAGCGTTTTATTCACCACTCAACGGGCGAAGGTGTTGATACCGGAATGTGGGGATTGCGTTCTTCGAGTGAAGAAAACGAATCACTTTCAGACCGTGTTGAAATTGCGGTGGTAAATTATTTACAAAAGAATCAAAAGGCGATTTATCTTGAGATCGAAGAAGATCTATATCCGCGTTTTATGGGATTACTCACGCCATCCAAAGGTTTGATCTACGCCATTTTAAATTCGTACGCAGAAAGAGAAACAGGCTCCTGGAAATTGCGTGATGAGGATATTGCAGCAACACGGCGCGAAGAATTAAATAATATTTACAAACTGATCGAAGCCGTCGGAAAAAGATTAAACTATACAACGCGCAAGCAGGATAAACTTCTGCACTGGGAAGAAAACGGAAACAGGGTACGTACATTTAACGTATTGGCTTCGGCCCTGCTCGGGCGTGCATTGCAGGATTCCGCTCCAGACACCATCATTGTCATCCCCGGCGGACGGGCAGCACTCGCCGCCTATAAGCAGGATCGCGACCCATCGCTCGCGGCGCGCTTGAAAAAGCATCCGCTGGTGAAATATCGTTTATTGCGCACCCTGCTCAAGGTCCCGATCTTGACCCGCGAAACATTTGAAGAACAGATCGCCAGCGACCCCGTCGAAAAATCCACGGGACAGATGATGATGTTTTAAAGTACATAAGGTCCGCCTTGATGAACGGAGATACCCATACGGGCACAATGTGAACAAAGATTTAAAAACATCCTTTTTTATCACTGATCGCATTGCACCTGCATGGGTATCTCTGATGAAAATCAATTTGCATAATTTCTAAAAACAAGGTAAAAAATGAAAAGATTTTTTTACACGCTGTTAATCACAACTTTGCTGACGTCCTGCATTTCCGTCTCAACCGATTCAAATCCTCCCACGGTTGGACCAGATTTCGTAACAGCCACGCTGCCCCCCCAAACAATCCTATGTTCCTCCCACGTTGACCCCAACTTCAGAGATTGTCATCACGCCAACGATTGCGATCACCGCTCCGCCAAACTGCACTGACGGCGCCGTACTTTTACGTGACGTGACCATTCAAGACAACACGCAAGTGAAGCCGAACGAAAAATTTACAAAGACATGGGAATTTCAAAATACCGGCACCTGCCCGTGGATCAATTACACGCTGGTCTTTGCAGCCGGTGACGCAATGGGAGCGCCTCTTTCCGCGCCGATACCTGTTACTGTTTCGAGTGAGAAAGCACTCGTCTCTGTCGACTTGACCGCACCCGCGGCCAGCGGGACATACACCGGGTATTTCACATTACACAACTCAGCAGACAAGATCGTGATGATCGGTGTTGAAAAAACATTCTGGGTAAAGATCGTTGTGGGCAGCGGCGTCATTGTCCCAACCAGTTCTTCGAGCACAAGCCCGACGCAATCAGTCAATACGACAACAACGACTACAACCAACTGCAACTACAGTTCTAATGCGGGATATATCAGTCAGATCGCATCGTTAATAAACGCAGAACGCGCAAACGCCGGTCTGCCCGCGTTGACAGTTAACTCACTGCTTGCTGCATCTGCACAAGGTCACGCCGCAGACATGGCATGTAATAACATGATCAGTCATACCGGTTCGGATGGCTCATCAGCTTACTCTCGTATTCTGGCTTCAGGGTATTCGCCTTCATATTCAGAAGAAATCATCTACGGTGGAGGCGGTCCGCAGGCGGCAATGAGCTGGTGGATGAGCGACCAGATCCATCGTGACGCGATCTTAAATCCACGGTCAACGGAAATCGGGGTCGGATATGCATATTTTTCAAATGGCGCGTATGGGGATTATATTGTTGTAGATTTTGGAAGCCCATAAATTTACAGTTGCTACAAAAATAAAAAATATTTTATATAACCTGTATAAGCGGATTCAGTAACGGATTACTGCGCAAAACGGATAAACGGATAAAGAATATATTCAAGTTTTAAAAAATCACATTTGGCATGATCGGTTGATATTCAGGGAATATCTCATTTGTGGCGGGGTTATTTAATCGTTTGGTTAATATTTCAGAAAGTACATCACGATAATCGGTGGTGACCGCTAAATCACCCGGCCCAATCAGTTGACCTTCCTCCAGCCCCGGCCACTGCCCGTGGACTTTGCCGCCGTCCACATTTCCACCCAAGACCATCATCATACTGCCGTGACCGTGGTCTGTGCCGAGGCTGCCGTTTTCAGAGGCACGCCGTCCAAACTCGGACATGGTGACGGTGGTGAGTTGATTTTGATGGTCTGCCATATCGGCATGGAAGGCGGCGAGACCTTCGGCGAGGTCTTTCATTAGATTTGGCATGAGCCCAGTCATCGAACCTTGAGTAAAGTGCGTGTCCCAACCGCCAAGGTCAATGGCTGAGACTTCGAGACCGACTTCGGCTTTGATGAGCATGGCGGTTTGTTTGAGAGCAAGGCCGAATTCGGTGTCGGGGTAATTATTGGAGATTGGAGATTGGTAATTTGTGGGGTCTAGTTTTTGGAGAGTATCCATGATGGATAATGTATCTTGTCCCAAGATATCGCCTACATAAACTGTTTCCAATGCGGCGCGCATTTGCTGTAAAGCACGTACATCACCGCCAAGATGAAAATCTGTAATCGAGCGCAGGGCGGAGACAGGCACACTTCCGCTCAAACTGCGTTGCGGACGGGTTCCCATTCCCACGGCACGCAATGGTGATGAGTTGCCCGTGTTCAACGTGGCGAGGTGACGTCCGATCCAACCTGAGGCGGGACCGCGTTCATCGTCCACGCCGCGCTCCATGAGTTCCATCGCTTTGAAGTGACTGCGCGATTCGTCAGGTGCGCCGCAAGCGTGGATGATGGCAAGCTGTTCACTTTGCCATGCTTCAAGCAAGGGACTCATATTTGGATGCAAGCCAAAAAACCCATCCAAGTCAACTGTTCTTTCCTCTTTCTTCTTTTTTGAATCATCAGGCCTTGCAATTCCCAACGAAGGCCGCAATTGATAATATGCGTCTTCGCCGTGCGGCACGACCATGTTGAGCACATCCGCTGCGCCGCGGAGAAAGACGACGACGAGTGTATCTCCGCGCGGGGCGGTGTTGACTGGGGCAAAGGATAAGCGGGGGAGCCAGGTAGGGAGGGTTTGGTTTTGCAACAGCAAGCTGTTGCACTCCATAGTTAAATTACCGCCATTGAAATGCAGGCGAAGCGATGATGCTTGCGGCGATGATTTGACGAGTCTCTTCGTCGGTGGCGCCTGCTGCTCGGACGGAGTCAATTATTTCGTTACGGGCGAAGCGTTCTAAAGGGGCGCCTAATAATAAAGATGTAATTGGATCTATATCGTCTTGTAAAATGCCAGTAGACGAGACATCCAATAAATTTGAGATTGTGTTTTGTGTCGTCGAGTTCGTCCCGAATCAGCGCGAAGGAAAATTGCCAGCGCGGCATGAGGTTGCCCTGCCAGGCTTCACTGTAATCGGGGTAACCATCGGGCGTGGGCCAGTTGAAATAAAGCTGCCCCATGCGGACGAGATATTCATGCAGCGCGATGCCATCGGTTTCAACGTTGAGCATGCGCAGCGCGGACAAAAGAAAATTAACGGGGCGTTTGTATTTGGGCTGCGCGAGCGGGAGACCATCAAGCAGAATGACACGCAAGACAGATTTGATATCGCCATTCGTGTTGAGAAAAGTTTGCGCAGCTTTTTCGATGAGTGCCTGCGGCGGGTTATCGGCGATGAAACGACGCGCAAGTTTGGTGCAGATAAATTTTGCAGTGGATGGATGCATGACCAGCATTTCGATGACTTGCTCCGCTTCTGCCTGACCCGACGGTTGAATCGAAAGACCCAAAATATTTTTCTCACCTGTGTCATGCAGGTCTTCCTTGAAGACGAAATCGCCAAGCCAGAAATGTTCCTTCACATTCCAACCCGTGAGACAGCGTGCGAGTTCCATCACATCTTTTTGAGTGTAGCCGCCATCCACGCCAAGAGTGTGGAGTTCCATCAGTTCACGCGCATAGTTTTCGTTGGGATGACTTTTCTCGTTGGCTTGATTGTCGAGATAGATCATCATCGCTGGTGAATGCGCAGACGCCCACACGAGGTCACGGAAATTGCCGAGCGCATGTTTGCGAATCACTTCGCGGTCGTCCACAGTCTTGAGGAAGAATTCCTTTTCCTTGTCCATGAAAATGTTGAAGTGGTCATTCCAAAATTCGACCATCACTTCGTAGAGTTGACGCTTGCTATAAAGTTGTCGCAGGAAAGTAGCCTGGCGCAATTCATTGGGGACTTTCTCGCGGTCATAGCCGTCGAAGAGTTGATTGCTGATTCCTTCGAGTTCGTTGGCTTCCATTTTTAATGTGTCGAAGGTTGAAAGTTGAAGGTCGCAGGCGAGGTCGTTGATGGATTCGTGATTGAGTTGTTCTTCGATGTAGGCTTGTAAACCAATCTCTACAAAGCGGGCGCGTTCCTCCACTCTTGCGCCGAAGGTGATGCGATTCAACGCGAGGAAGTCACTTGCAGAGAGCGCTGTCCACGGGACGGTGGGCAGGCCACCTGTAAGTCTGCTGTACGCTAGCGAGGGAGCGCAAGAGTGAAAG
>JADKBB010000062.1 GCA_016715195.1 Candidatus Villigracilis proximus | reverse complement strand
TATGGTTTCATTTTTATTGAAACAGAATATTGACCAAATCGATTAGTTCTTTGGGGGTTGGTTTGAATACATATAAAAAGAAACACACTGGTACTGCACACATCATCAAAGAGAGTATTATCCGTAGAATAAGTTTTACTCTGAAAGTTTTTGAAGAGTAGTAATCTTCCATGTACTCATCATATCGGTTTTTCTTTTTCTGTGTCCATTATAAAACAAAAAAATCCCCTAAACAAAAAGTTTAGGGGATTTAGGCTCCTGGCCTAGGACTTGAACCTAGAACCTAGCGGTTAACAGCCGCTCGCTCTGCCGATTGAGCTAGCCAGGAATGCGAGCGAGATTATACGGGTCAGGTGGAGTACTGTCAAGGTGGAATTTATTTATCCACATGCAAGACTTCGGAAGTCTTTTTTAAAAGTTCCATGCCCAGGTGCGTGAATGGCAGACTTCCGAAGTCTGGGGTTATAAAAGTTCCATGCCTGGATACACCAATGCAGACTTCCGAAGTGCGGGGCGATGTTAATAATGGAGCGAACTTAAGTTATCGAGTTTATCGGTGCTGTGTGTGGCGTGAATACGGCGGATGGTGCCGGTCAGTCCGCGCACCACGAGGCTTTCGGTGGTGATGTGATCGCCGTAATAGCGCACGCCTTGCAGCAGCTCCCCATCGGTAATGCCGGTCGTGGCGAAGAACACATCCTCTGATGAAACCAGATCGTTCATCGTCAACACCTTATCGAAATCATAACCGGCTTCATGCCCACGGCGCAGTTCGTCTTCATCACGCGCAAAGAGCTTGCCCTGAATTTCACCGCCCATCGCGCGCAAGGCACAGGCCGTCAGTACGCCCTCAGGCGTGCCGCCAATGCCGAGTAACACGTCCACGCCGGTATCGGGCCAGGAAGTCATCAACGCAGCCGCCACGTCACCATCAGGGATCTGACGAATGCGCGCGCCGCACGAGCGGATCTCAGCCACCATCTCATCGTGGCGCGGACGGTCAAGAATGATCGTGGTCAGATCTTCGATATGTTTACCCTTGGCTTTCGCAATTGCCTTGAGGTTATCAGTGATCGACCGTTCAATATCGATCACGCCTTTGGCTTCAGGTCCCACCGCCATCTTATTCATATACAAAAACGGACCCGGGTCAAACATCGTACCGCGCGGAGCAAGAGCCACCATCGCCAGCGAGTTTGAGCGGCCAAATGCCAAAGGGCGAGTCCCGTCAATTGGGTCCACAGCCACATCCACGTCGGGGGAAGAACCGTTCCCTACTTTTTCCCCATTAAACAACATCGGAGCCTTATCCTTCTCCCCTTCTCCGATGACGATCACGCCGTTCATATCCACTGTGGAGAGGACTAAGCGCATCGCATTAACGGCGGCCTGATCTGCCCCTTCTTTATCTCCGCGTCCCATAAAGCGACCTGCCAACATCGCCGCCGCTTCGGTTACGCGCGCCAATTCGAGTGCAAGATTACGAGTAGGTGTAGCGCCCAACACATCCATGCTGCCTCCAGGGTCTAGGTCTATATGATGAACCAAATCAGGAAGTAATAACCGATCACTGCGCCCCATAGCCACGAATCAACGCGGTCGAAAAATCCGCCGTGGCCCGGAATGATATCGCTCGAATCTTTGATCCCCGACTGACGCTTGATCATACTCTCACCGAGATCGCCAAAAGGCGGCAGCGCCCCAAGGATCAAACCAAGAATGGCTCCCTGCCAGATTTCAATTTGACCGGTCAGGTTTCCATAGGTGGTAAACGCATACACAAAGAACATTCCACCGATCATGCCGGTGAAAACACTCGCGGCATATCCTTCCCAGCTTTTCTTCGGGCTGAGGCGCGGCGCCATTTTATGTTTTCCGTAAGCCCTGCCGATCGAATACGCACCTGAATCCCCAAGCCAGACACAGCACATAACCAGCATCATCCACCAGCCGCCATTGGGCAGGGTACGCAGGTCAAGAAGATAAGATCCGATCCAGCCGATATAGGTGAATCCGGCCAGGGTAATGGCAAAATCAAGCGCGGCCTGATCCCGGCCGCGCTCATAAGTAATAAGATGATAAGCCAATGCGATCAAAATGGTCGCTGCAAAAACCGGCATGGCGAAGGAGGGAAAGAACATGCGCGCAATGATGGTAAAGGTCACACCGCCCACAGTGATGTACATGTTCGGTTCAAACTTCACAGCGCGGAATAAATTAACATATTCCCAGGCTGCGCCGATCAGAAACGTGCCCATCAGTAAAAAATAAAAGATGCCGCCAAACAAAATGGCGGGCATTCCTATGGCAGCCAATCCAAGCGTGGTAATGAGTCGTCTACGCATTCGTCTCTTGAAGTTCGCTTGAAGCTACTTTCCCATAGCGTCTGTCACGATGGGCAAATGACTCTAATGCATGGCGATATTCTTCCTTGTCAAAATCAGGCCAGAAGGTTGGCGTGATATACCATTCAGAATAAGCGGCCTGCCAGATCAGAAAATTACTGACGCGCAATTCTCCCGATGTGCGGATAATGAGATCGGGGTCCGGCACATTTGCAGTGAACATGTATTTACTCACCAACGCATCAGTAATATCTTCAGCGGGGATGCCGTCTTTGATGATCTTTTGAATGGCGCAGACGATCTCATCCCGTCCGCCGTAATTGAAGGCCACGTTTAAGATCAGCCGGTCATTATTTTTTGTCAACTCAATGGCTTTTAAAACTTTCTTCTGAATGCGCGGGTCCAGCCCCTCCAGCCGCCCAATGTGACGCAGCTGTACGCCTTCCTTATTCAGTTCGCTGAGTTCACGGTCGATCACATCTTGAAGGATGAGCATTAATCCCTTCACTTCTTCGGGCGGGCGTCCCCAATTCTCGGTGGAAAAAGCATAGATCGTAAGATACTTGACGCCAAATTCAACCGTGGAGCGAATCACACGGCGCAGGTTTTCCGTCCCGGCCTTGTGACCAGCCAGACGCGGCAATCCGCGTTGGATCGCCCAGCGTCCATTGCCATCCATGATCATGGCAACATGTTGAGGGACTCTTTCAATAGGAACAGTAGTGGGGGTATCAGACATAGTTTTAACACTCTTTGAGATGCCATAGGCGGCATCTCAAAAGTAAATACAACTACACTTCCATTATTTCTTTTTCTTTATTGTAGCCGTGCCTTGCAACATCTTCGATAAAACGGTCGGTCACCTTCTGCAAATCTTCTTCACCGCGCTTAAGATCATCTTCTGTAATTAGCTTTTCCTTTTCAAAATCACGTATGTCATTATGCACATCACGGCGGATGTTCCGAATGGCAACACGGGCTTCTTCAAGACGATGCCCCATTTGCTTTACCAGATCACGGCGGCGTTCTTCATCCAAAGGAGGCAGATTCAAGTGAATTACTTTTCCGTCTGAATTTGGATTCAAGCCAAGGTTTGAGGCGCGAATCGCTTTTTCAATATCCTTAATCGAAGCTGCATCGAAGGGCTTGATCATCAATGAACGCGGCTCGGGAACACTGATCGATGCAAGCTGCATAAGGTGTGTCGGCACGCCGTAATATTCCACAGGAAGTCTCTCCACCAGCGCCGGGCTGGCGCGTCCAGTGCGAATGCCAGCCAGATCATCTGAAAGAGATTGGATCGCTCCATTCATACGAGACTCAGCATCTTTCATTAAATCCTTGATTTCATCAGTACTCACGATCTTCCTCCTACCGCTTGTTGAATAAACTGCCAAACCTATATAAAAATATACTGATGGTTGGGTTATTTAAGCGGCACTCTATAAAAATAATTACAACGCAAGGATACCTTAAAACAAGAATTTATGCTATGGGAGCACAAATAAACGAGAGGGAATGCAAAAAATTGAGAGACTCTCAGGGAAACAACGAACGTACTTACGATTATTCTTTCGTCTTTCATCCTGTTTACGAAAGAATGAAAGACGAAAGACCATGCTCAGACCAGATTAGTCCCCGCTGACCAGTGTACCCACCGCTTCCCCGCGCAATGCGCCGAGTAAAGCACTTGTATCCCAAAGGTTTAGCACCAGAATGGGAAGATGATTTTCCATGCACAGTGTAATGGCTGTGCTGTCCATCACTTCCAAACGGCGATTAAGCACTTCAATGTAACTTAGTTGATCGAACTTCTTCGCATCCGGATTCTTCTTCGGGTCGGCATCATAGACACCGTCCACCTTTGTGGCTTTGATGACCACTTGAGCATCCACTTCTGTGGCGCGCAGTGCGGCAGCCGTATCGGTCGAGAAGAACGGGTTGCCTGTTCCTGCTCCGAAGATGACCACACGTCCCTTTTCAAGGTGACGCACCGCGCGCCGACGGATGTAAGGCTCTGCAATGGCGCGCATCTCAATCGCCGACATCACACGGGTCATCACACCCAGACGTTCCAGAGCGTCCATCAAGGCCATGGCGTTCATGACTGTGGCAAGCATACCCATATAGTCGGCAGTGGAGCGGTCCATACCGCGTTCGAGTCCCTGCTTGCCGCGCCATAGATTCCCGGCGCCGATCACCACAGCCACTTCCACGCCCATATCGCGGACTTCCTTAATGCGGCTGGCAATCGACTCGGCTTCATCCACATCAATGCCAAATCCCGATCCGCCGCCAAGCGCTTCCCCGCTTAACTTAAGAAGAATACGTTTATATTTTAATTCAGCCATTCATGCCTCCAGGTTAGTTTGTCTTTATACCAATTATAAAAAAAGCCAACCCGAAGGCTGGCTTTTAAAAACTATTCTTCTTTCGTGCTTTCGCCCAGTTCCCATCGCTGGAAACGGCGGACGATCACGCTTTCGCCAATCGCTGCCACGTTTTGCAGGATGAGCTTTTCAATCGTGAGAGATTCGTCACGAATGTAAGTTTGACGCATGAGGCAGACCTCGTCTTTATATTTCTCAACGCGGCCTTCAACGATCTTCGTCATTACATTCTCGGGCTTGCCTTCTTCAATGGCGCGAGCACGGGCGATCTCAGCTTCATGCTCAAGTTCAGCAGCAGGAATTTCATCCGCTTTGATGTACCTGGGGGAGCTTGCAGCGATCTGCAAAGCGATCTCATGTGCCAATGTGCGGAATTTTTCAGCACGAGCCACAAAATCGGTTTCGCAATTGATCTCCACCATCACGCCTACTCGTCCGCCGCCGTGGGAGTACATTTCCACAACGCCGTTCGAGGCTTCACGATCAGAACGCTTGGCAGCGGTAGCCATGCCTTTTTCGCGCAGCCAATCGACAGCTTTCTGATAATCTCCGTTCGCTTCCTGCAAGGCTTTGCGGCAATCCAACATGGGAGCGCTGGTCGCGGCACGCAATTCCTTGATCATCTGTGTTGTTATTTCCATTTCACTATCCTTGATCTTTTACTTTACCGGTCAATTATTCCGCTTTAGCGGGGGCCTCATCAGAAGCCGCAGGAGCATCCGTTACAGGAGCGTCGTCTGCTTTGCGAGTGACGTTCAACTTCGCCAATGTGGATTCACCCAACAAGGCGTCTTCGCCCATGTTCTCATCCTGCTCGGTCTCTACAACGGGTTTGCGGGGTCCACGGACTTTGGGCTTACCGTCGGATTTGGCATCTTCGGTTTGTTCGGGTTCTTCTTCCTTGCGCTGTGCTTTGCCTTCAAGTACGGCATCTGCGATCTTGGCAACCAGCAATTTGATGGCACGAATGGCATCATCATTGGAAGGGATCACATAGTCAACGTTCTGAGGATTGCAATTGGTATCGACCAAAGCAACGATCGGGATCTTGAGCAAATTGGCTTCGCGGACAGCAGCTTCTTCACGTCCCACATCGACGATGAAGAGCATATCCGGGCGGCGCTTCATAATACGCGCACCGGATAAACGAGTCTGCAAGCGGGTGATCTCACGTTCGATCAGCAAGCCTTCTTTTTTCGTGAGATTATTGATTTCTTCTGAGTCGCGCACTTTTTCAAGGCGTTCCAATTCCTGAATACGCTTGAACATGGTCGCCCAGTTGGTGAGCATACCGCCCATCCAACGCTCGGTAACGTAGGGCATACCGCAGCGGGCAGCTTCTTCAGCCACAGTTTCCTGAGCCTGACGCTTGGTGCCGACAAACAAGACGTTGCCGCCGTTCGCAACTGCATCGCGAATGACGTTATAGCCCTGATTTAACAACTTGACAGTCTGTTGCAGGTCAATAATATGAATACCGTTACGCTCTGTGAAGATGTACGGTTTCATACGGGGGTCCCACTTGTTTGTGCGATGTCCAAAGTGGACGCCGCTCTCAAGCAGGGCTTTCATAGAAATGACAGCCATTGATTACTCCTTAACTTGTGCTGTTCCCAAAGCGCATTCATGGAATGGTTCGGAACAGAATGAGTTTAGCGGGAATTCAACCCGCTCAGGGACGCTTATTGCCCGTCCCAGGCAAATTGTGCCTTTTTCAAGGCGGCGAGATTATATCACAAGACACCCGCTGAAATCACGCTATTTCGAGAGACAATAAAAGGCCGATTCCTCAAACGGAACCGGCCTTTTATTGAAAAACCATCCTGTTATTTATTTTTATACAACTGCAACTTGTGCGTGTACCTGTTGTTTCAGGGATGCAATATCCCGTTGTAGACGATCATCATGTTTGATCTGGTCTGCGATCTTTTTTATGGCAGACATTACTGTTGAATGGTCGCGTCCACCCAGCGCTTCACCAATCTGCGGGAAGGAAAAGTTGGTTTCTTCGCGCAATAAGTACATCGCGATCTGGCGCGGATAAGCCACTTCTTTTGTGCGGTCACGGCCTAAAAGTTTTTCAGCGGTAAGATTAAATTTACGGGCAACGAGGTCAACCACCCGGGCAGGTTCCACGTCACCACGGGAGGGCAATAGATCAGATAATGCCACTTCAACCAGGTTGGGAGTGAGGGCCGAACCACTCAAATCAGCAAAGGCAATGATGCGATTTAAGGCGCCTTCCAATTCGCGAATGTTGGATTGCACTCTTTTGGCGATATTCTCCAAAATCTCATCTGAAATCTGGCGGCCGGTGCGTTCGGCTTTGGAGCGCAGGATCGCAAGGCGGGTTTCAAAATCTGGAGCCTGAATGTCGGCACTTAACCCCCACTCAAAGCGGGAGCGCAGACGTTCTTCCAGAGTAACCAATGACTTGGGAGGACGGTCAGATGAAACGATGATCTGCTTATCCTGACCGTGCAAGGTGTTAAAGGTATGGAAGAATTCTTCCTGAGTGGATTCCTTGCCGGCGATGAATTGAATATCGTCTACTAACAAGACATCAGCGGAGCGATATTTTTCACGGAAGGCCTGGGTGGTGTGCGTACGAATGGCGGTAATCATGTCATTCGTGAATTCTTCAGAGGAAACGTATAAAACATTCAAACCGTCGGCATGACAGGCATTGCCAATAGCGTGCAATAAGTGCGTTTTGCCGAGTCCTACGCCGCCATACAGGAAAAGCGGATTGTAGGCACGGGCTGGCTTCTCGGCCACCGCCTGACAAGCCGCATGAGCAAGGCGGTTTCCAGAGCCAACGACATACGTATCAAATGTATAGCGTGGATTCAGCGTAACGTGGCGCTGTTTTGGTTCAGGGGCGGTAATTTCGATCGAAGCGGCAGCAGGCTCAAGGTCAGTTGTTGAATCGCCTTCGTCGGCTTGAGATACAACAAAGTCAACTGAGACGTTTGAGTTTAAAATTCCGATCAATAAGCGGCTGACAGTGCTTGAAAGGCGGCTTTCGAGCCAGTCACGAGCGTAGGCATTGCTTACTCCAACGGTAATAATCCCGTTATCGTATGAAACGGGACGGGTATCACGCACCCAGGTATCGTAAGATGCGCGGGGCATTTCCATTTGAAGTTGTGCAAGTACCGATTGCCAAGCCTGCTCAGCGTTCATAAGTGTTCCTAAGTGAGAGATGTAGAGTGCATAAACTAGCCCGCCTTGTGTGCGGCTTAGTAAGTTAATGCTTGTTCTGTTGTAAATATTTCCTGCGGGGTTCAGATGCGAGGGGCATGCATCCTTTATATCAGCGTGCCATCATTCTAGCAGATAGTCTCAATAGATAACAAGGCGTTATGCCTACGTTAAGTTAAAAAGATTTGTTTTTTTAAGGTTGGCTTATGTTAACAAATGATTATGCGTTCAATGAGAATCCTGTTTTCGAGTAGAACAGGCGTTTCAGCCAAACACAACCATAACCGCCCCCCTGCCCCCCATATATGGGTACCAGAAGCCTTTTGAAGGCAATCTGTACATATCTATCTTAAAAAATCGCGATACAAAACATTTTTGATTCATATCAAACGAGACTCAGGTTCTCGTGATTCATTTTGCAATGATTCACTGATTTTGTTGATTCAGTGTTTTATTGCGCGAGGAACCCATACCAGGATGGTCGTTCCATCATCAAACGTGGACGAAATATCGATGTCACCGCCCACTGCGTGTGCGCGTGTTTGCATATTCGCGAGTCCATGACCGATGGAAGTTTGCATCTTATCCAGATCAAAGCCTTTGCCATCATCTCTGATCTCAAGCAAGGCGCGTTCGCCGGTTGTCCATACTGAAACTTCCACTTTTTTGGCTTTTGCATGTTTGGCGGCATTAGCCAATGCCTCCTGACAGATATGGAACAAGGCCAATGACTGTGTATGCGGCAGATCTTTTAGTTCATCAGGGCCGGTGAAGTTGACTTCAGAAAAGGTATGAGCACGATATTCAGCAATTAAACGCTTGATTCCGTTAACCAGACCTTCATTGCCAAGCTGACGTGGTCTGAGATCAAGAATATAAGCGCGGATATCACGAATGGACTGGTTTAATCCATCGATGGCATGATGGATCTTCTCTTTTGCGGCTTTGGGGTCTTCACTTAATGTAAGCTGTGCATTTTCAAGTGCCAAACCAACGCCATAAATGGACTGAATGATGCCGTCGTGCAAGTCCATACCGATGCGGTCGCGTTCTTCAAGCACCGCCAGACGGCGTGCATTGGCATGTAAACGCGCATTTTCAATCGCAAGTCCGGCCCAAGTGCCGACAGCCGTGAGTAATTGGATATTTCTTTCATCAAATGGATCGGTGCCCCGTGTGACCACGCTCATCACACCCATGAGATTCTCGCCTGAAAGCAAGGGAATGCTCGCTGTTTGTTGAAAACCAGCCTGAACCACCGCATCACGCAAAAAGTTCATGTCATTGGCAAGGTGCATTCCGGCCATGGGCTTGCGAGTTTGAGCTACGATGCCGGGGTATCCCTCACCCACTTGAAAAACATTGGTTGTCCAGAAGGCTTCGGCGGCCTGACCACGATGCAAAACCATGCGTAGGGTGGTTTTATCCTCTTCAAGCAGAAAAATCTCACCGGCTTCGACTTTCATGTAGTTCATCACAAGCCCGAGGGTCTTGTTAAGGATCTCGTCCAGTTCCAGGCTGGAGGTTAAGGTGGATGCGATGCCGTTGAGCAGTCCCATGTCTACATTGCGGCGGGTCAATGCGAGGTCGCGTTCCTTCATCTGCTCATATAGCCGCGCGTTTGTGATGGCGGTGGATGCATATGCAGCCAGCATTTGAATGATCATTTCATCATTTTCATCAAATTCATCCGCGCCGATTTTTTCAGTAAGATAGATCTGCCCAATTTGTTTATCACCCGAGCGGATGGGAACGCCCAAAAACGAAGCCATGTGCGGATGATGCGCAGGGAATCCCACCGAACTTGGGTGATCCTTAATGGAAGGCACACGAATGGGGGTTTCAGTGTTCATTAACGCGCCAAGCAAACCGAGGCCAACCGGCGGATGCGCCATTTTTTTTATTTCTTTATCCGACATGCCCATGGTAACGAATTGTTTGAGTCCGCCCTCATCGTCCAAAACGCCCAACGCGGCATAACGTGCATTGGACTGTTCGCACGCCGTGGACGCGATGCGCTCGAGCAATGTTTCAAGTGAAACATCTTTTACCAACTCCAGGCTTGCGCGGTGAAGGGCAAATAGTCTTTCCTGTAGTTGTTCACGCGTAAGAAGCATACATGCCATTATAATCAATTCGTTGCTTTTTGATAGAATTTGAAAGAAAGCCAATACTACACTTGAGAAACTCTACCATGACAAACTCCCGCATATCCGGATTCTACAATCTGACCATCGAAGAGCGCCGCAAAAAACTGGCGGAAGCATCGAATCAGACGCCCGAAGACCTGCTCCCGTTTACGACAGGCGGACTCACCGCTGAGACAGCCGACCACATGATCGAGAATGTGATCGGGATGTATTCATTGCCGATCGGCATTGGGTTGAATTTCATGATCAATGGCAGGGATGTGCTGATTCCCTTTGTGGTGGAAGAACCGTCGATCGTGGCGGGGGTATCGTTCATGGCGAAGCTGGCACGCGCCGGCGGCGGATTCACCGCCACAACCACCGAGTCATTGATGATCGGACAAATGCAGTTGATCAATGTGGTCAACATGGATGAAGCGCGTTTGAAAATTTATGAGCACAAAGCCGAATTGCTGGCAAATGCCGATCGGGCAGAATCAACTCTCCGTAAGATGGGAGGCGGTGCCAAAGATCTGGAAATCCGCCTGATCGAAGAATCCCCCATTGGACCGTTCCTGGTGGTGCATCTCATCTATGATGTGAAAGATGCGATGGGCGCGAACGCGGTCAACACGGCTTGCGAAAGACTCGCGCCGCAGATCGAAGCCATCACCGGCGGAAAAGTTCACTTGCGCATTTTGTCGAATTTGTCAGATCGCAGAATGGCGCGCGCGAGATGCACGATCCCGGTCAGCGAGTTGACAGTGGGATTCGAAACCTTCAAAGGCGAAACCGTGCGCGATGGAATTATCGCCGCGTATGCCTTCGCCGCGAGTGACCCGTACCGCGCCGCGACTCACAACAAAGGCATCATGAACGGCGTGGATGCAGTAGTGCTCGCCACGGGCAACGATTGGCGCGCCATCGAAGCCGGCGCTCATGCCTACGCGGCGCGTTCTGGCAGATACACGTCACTATCCACCTGGGGCAAAGACGCGAACGGAAATTTGGTTGGCACGATTGAAATCCCAATGGCGGTGGGAATTGTGGGCGGCGCAACGAAAGTCCACCCGGCTGCGCAAGCCGCTGTGAAATTGATGGGAATCAAAACCGCCGCCGAACTTGCAGAAATTATTGCTTGTGTTGGGTTGGCGCAAAATATGGCCGCCCTGCGTGCCCTCGCCACAGAAGGCATCCAACGCGGACACATGTCGCTACACGCAAGACAAGTCGCCCTCGCTGCCGGCGCTGCTGGTGAAATGATCGAGAGAGTCGCGGCGCAAATGGTGGCTGAGAAGGCGATTCGAGTCAGTAGAGCGGAAGAGATTTTGTTGGAAATTAAAAGCGGTTAACCACGAAGGACACGAAGAGCACAAAGGAAAACCAAAAGGAAAAACTTATGGATATTTGGGATGTGCGCGCCTTTGTTTATCAACATTTCGCAGATACAACACACGCACCGAGCGTGGACGAAACTGCAAGGCACTTTAACTTGAGTAATGAAGAAGCAGGTGAAATATACAAGGAATTAAACAATCGCCATGCGTTCTTTTTAGAACCAGAAACATTGAGCATCCGTATGGCAAATCCATTCTCTGGCATTCCCACGGATTTCAAAGTCCATGCGAATGGCAAGACATATTTTGCCAACTGCGCCTGGGACATGCTCGGCATCCCCGCCGCTCTGCATTGCGACGCGGTCATTGACGCGGTATTCACAAAAAGCAATGAGGCAGTTCAACTGGAAATTCGGGATGGAAAAGTGACGAACGGCGAATTGCTCGTCCACTTTCCTGTACGCTTCGCCCATTGGTATGATGATCTAGTCTTTACCTGAGCGACCATGCTGCTCTTCCGGTCGGAAGAATGGGTTGATAAGTGGTGCAAGCGAAATCATCTCGAACACGGCGAAATTCTAACGATCAATCAGGTTTGGGAACTCTCCAAACTCTGGTATGGCAATCGAATGTCTGTGGATTTTCATGGACGTAGCATAGAACAGGTTGCAGAAGTTTTCAAGCAAGCAGGATTGAAGTCTAAGTTTTGGTATGTGTAAACCAGACTTCGAAAGTCTTCCTACAAGATCAAACAATAGGTTGATATGGCTGTTTTGGCAATGATGCACAAAAACCCCCGCCCCCCCCCCCCCCCCCCCGCCGCGCCAACCCCCCCCCCCGCCCCCCCCCCTGAAGCACGGAGTTTTCAATGGCTGCACGCGGCCACACACATCCTGAATCTCTGCAACAAGCCCCCCTTGGCCGGGCTCCCGGGAGCACAACACCCCCCCCCCCCCCCCCCCCGCCCACCCAAAACACGGGAGAATTTAAGCAGGGCCCCTTCCAAACAACCAATTTGCATACCCGTGGTCCATTGGAAAAAGCGCGCAACACCCGCAGGCGAAACACCCGGGGAATTGACGCAAAAAGACGGAGAAAACAGCAAACCAGCACCGACGCTCTTTTGAAGACTCCAAAACCATAATGCATCAAGAAAGACTTCCGAAGTCTTTCCATCAAAGAAGGAAACCTAAATGACAACTCCACAAACACACTCCCCCACACTCCTTAAACCCATCAAGCCGGTTGGCATTGTTGGCTATGGCGCATATGTGCCAAGATACCGCCTTCCTGCAAAAGAAGTTGCGCGTGTCTGGACAGGCAAAAGCACTGGTCTTCCCATCAAAGAGAAAGCCGTGCCCGGTCTCGATGAAGATGTGATCACCATGTCAATCGAAGCGGCGCGGAATGCCATGCTGCGCGCGCAAATTGACCCGACAGAATTACGGGCGGTTTGGGTCGGCTCAGAGTCGCACCCGTATGCGGTCAAGCCAACTTCAACGATAGTGGCTGAAGCGATCGGCGCAGTTCCCAACACACAGGGCGCGGATTTTGAATTCGCGTGCAAAGCCGGCACCGAAGCCATGGTGGCCGCGATGGGAATTGTCGGCTCGGGCATGGGACATTACGCCATGGCGATCGGCATGGACACCGCGCAAGGCAAGCCCGGCGACGCGCTTGAATACACAGCAGGCGCGGGCGGCGGCGCGTACATCATCGGCCCCGCAGATGAGTCATTAGCGCTCATCAACGCTTCCTATTCCTACGTCACCGACACGCCCGATTTCTGGCGCCGCGAATATCAAAAATATCCCGAGCACGGAATGCGCTTCACCGGCGAACCCGCTTATTTCAAACACATTAGCGAAGCCGCAACTCATCTCATGGAAGCCAACGGCACCACCGCCAAAGATTACAAATGGGCAGTCTTCCATCAGCCGAATACAAAATTCCCGCAAAAGGTCGCAGGTCAACTGGGATTTTCCGCCGAACAAATCGCACCCGGATTATTAGTCCACACGATTGGGAATACCTATGCCGGCGCAGCCATGATCGGATTAACCGCCACCCTCGACATCGCCCAACCCGGTGACAGAATCCTCGTCGTATCTTTCGGATCTGGAGCCGGATCAGACGCCTTCGACATTACTGTCACTGACAAAGTCACCGAGCGCCAGGGCCGCGCCATGAAAACTCAAGATTACATCGCCCGCCGCACAGAAATTGACTACGCCACTTATGTCCGCTATCGTGGCAAGTTGGCGATGAAGTAAGAGCGATTCTCGAAAAACGATATTAGATAATTCGGCATTCGAATATCAATTATCTAATATCGTCAAACCCATAAATCAACAACGCAGGAAACCACATGGCCTTCTTTGATCTCCCCCTCCCCGAACTCAAGACCTACCGCCCCACGCGTGAAGAACCCGCGGACTTTGACTCGTTCTGGAAATCCACTTTAGATGAGGCGCGGGCACATCCGCTCAATGCAAAATTTGAGCGCGTGGATTATGGACTCGTGGCACAGGAAACCTATGACGTCACCTTCAACGGCTTTGGCGGACAACCCATCAAAGGCTGGCTGATCTTGCCCAGTCAACGTACTGGGAAATTACCCTGCGTAGTTGAATACATTGGCTATGGCGGCGGACGAAGTTTCGCGTTTGATTGGCTGCTCTGGTCAAGTGCCGGCTATGCACACTTCATCATGGATACCCGTGGACAAGGCAGCACATGGTCTGCGGGCGATACACCCGATCTGTATGCTGATGGCGGCAATGCGCACTTCCCCGGCAGTATGACGAAGGGAATACTCGACCCGAAGCACTATTATTATCGGCGCGTATTCACAGACGCAGTCCGTGCCATCGAAGCAGCACGCAGCCGTCCCGAAGTGGATGAAGCGCAGATCGCCGTGACAGGCGGCTCACAAGGCGGAGGCATCACCATCGCCGCCGCAGCTCTCGTCCCCGAGGTTGTCGCAGCCATGCCCGATGTGCCCTTCCTTTGTCACTATCGCCGCGCAACCGAGCTCGTGGATTCCTATCCATATAAAGAGATCGCTGAATATTGCCATGTCCATCGTGACAAGGTGGATGCGGTTTTCAACACGCTTTCTTATTTTGACGGTGTTAATCTTTCGGCGCGGGCAAAAGCGAAAACATTATTCTCAACCGGATTAATGGATCAAGTCTGCCCGCCTTCGACAGTTTACGCGGCATACAATCATTGGGCCGGCGAAAAAGATATCAAGGTCTATCCATACAACGGCCACGAAGGCGGCGGAAGTTATCAGACGCTGGAGAAGGTTAAGTTTTTGAAGAAGGTATTTGGGTAAAACGGGAATCGATATTCGATATTCGAGAGTCGAGAATCGGATTCTCCAACATACAACTCCCGAATTATCAAATATCGTATCCAAGAATCAACACAATCAGGAAATCATCCATGACAGATGTAGTAATTGCAGGTATCGGACAAACAGAAGTTGGCGAACATTGGGAGATCAGTCTGCGTGATCTTGCTTATAAGGCGCTTCACAGCGCGCTCGAAGATTCCGGCGGACTGAAGCCGCAGGCTTTGTTCGTTGGCAATATGCTCGCGCCGAATCTTTCCAATCAGGCGCATCTTGGCGCGCTGATCGCAGACTACGCCGGCCTGACCGGCATCGAAGCCGCAACGGTTGAAGCGGCGGGCGCATCGGGCGGAGCCGCGCTGCGGCAGGCCTATCTCGCGATTGCCAGCGGCATGGTAGATGTGGCGCTCGTGGTCGGTGTGGAAAAATTTACAGACAAGATCGGCGCCGAAGTGGAAGAAGCAGTTTCCACCATCAGCGATTCTGATTTTGAAGCCGTGCAAGGTATGACTACCACCGCGCAAGCCGCGCTTTTAATGAAGCGTTACATGCACGAGAACGAAGTCCCTGCGCATGGGCTGGCTGGTTTCGCGCTCACTGCGCACGCAAACGGCGTTGCAAATAAAAACGCCATGTTCAGAAAAGCCATTAAACCTGAAACCTATTCAAAAGCGGATATGGTCAGCGATCCGCTCAATATGTTTGACGTGGCCCCCAATGCGGATGGCGCTGCCGCGCTCGTTCTGACTCGCCGCAGCCTGCTCCCGTCCGATTTTAATAATTCACTCGTCAAGATTTCCGGCTCGGCGGCATCCTCTGATACGTTGGCATTACATGACCGAAAAGATATGCTGTACTTCGACACCGCACAACTATCCGCGGGCAAGGCTATGAAACAGGCCGGCGTGATATTAAATCAAATCGACTTCTTTGAATATCACGACGCGTTTAGTATCTACGCCGCGCTATCTTTGGAAGCAGTTGGATTCGCCATTAAAGGCAAAGGTTGGAAACTTGCAGAAGATGGCGCGATTGGACTGAAAGGAAAAATCCCGTGTGCCACGATGGGCGGCATGAAAGCCCGTGGATTCCCCGGCGGCGCTGCGGGTGTGTATCAGGCTGTCGAAGCAGTCACCCAGCTTCGAGGTCAGGCTGATGCGAATCAGATCGCAGGCGCGAAGACAGCGTTGATCCAGTCACTGGGCGGGCCGGCATCCACGGCGGTTAGTCATGTCCTGCAAAGGCTGGATAGGTGAAATGACCAAACATAAAATTACTCTCCTCCTAATTTGGCTGGCGTTTTTTGCACTTTGTGCGTTCTTAGGATCATTCATCCCAGCACCTGCTGGCTAGTCTGCACTGCCCTTCCCGGCTCAACAAGGAACGATGAGACAATAAAAGATTGGAGTAGACGATAGACCGTGGACGATTTACTGTCCACGGTCTATTATTTTATTTTGCAATTTCTCCCTCATACGTTGCCAGATAAATTTGCGTTTTTTGATTGATATCGCCTTCAAGCAAAATAAAATATGTATCATTCACCAATACCCCGCTGTGAAACCAAAACTGTTTGGATTTTAAAATTTCTTCAGGCAGAAATACCGGATTGAGCGCAGATCGGCTCCAATGAATACCGTCATCGCTGGTGGCAAGGCCAAGCGCCATGGAAGATTCACTTTCATCTTTTGTGCCACGATAAAACATGACCCAGCCTTGCGCGGTTTCAAAAACACGCGGTTGATGTACCCAGTTTCCATCCCACAACCCTGATTCAGCAGGTTGCAGCACAGGATCACTTTCAAGATAGGGAGTTTCATTTGTAGCGGGGTCGTTGTATTTTTTCCACACGATTCCATCATTTGAAGTTGCCATGCCGATCTGCTGCGTGCCCGCGCGATTGGTGCCGCTGTAATACATCACATATCCATCTGTTTTTTTGATCACATGCGGCGCGAGCACTTGTTGTGCATCCCATTCACCTGATGCACCTGGAAGAAAAATAGGTGCCGCATCCGCAACCCACGGACCTTTGGGATCTGTTGCTGTAGCACGCCCGATCACGCTCGAAGAAGGGAATGAAGACGAATCCCATGTGTAAAAATAGATCACCCATGTTCCATCATCTTCCACCAGAGCACTGGAGGCATACATTGCGATCTTTGCATAAGCAACATCTTTGGTTTCAAAGACCGGCTCATCTCCCTGCTTTGTCCAGGTATAGCCATCAGACGAAGTAACATATCCCACTTGAGATGCGGCGGGGAATCCACGAAAGCCATTGCGAAACATATGAAACACGCCGTCATAAAAAACTACAGCGCCGGGATCAGTATAGCGATCGTCCCATGTGCCGGAATTCCCTTTGGAAACAATTGGTTCATCTCCAAATACCGTAAAGAACGACCGAGGCTCAGGCATGGTTGTTGGCACATCAGTGGCAGCCGCTGTTGCTGGCGGCGCAGTGAACTCTTCAACCGGGGCGTTCTCTGTAGCAGGCGCGGCACATGCAAGCAAAATAAAAGCAAGGCATAGAATAAAATATTTTTTCACGTTTTATTCCTTTGGGATGATGTTGTTTTCTTCAAGCCATTTGGTCAACTCGGAAAAATAAAGAACGCGAGGCGCATATGGGATCTCTGCAAAATACCCATGCATAGATTCGTTAAGATTGTGATCGCCGTTCGCAAGTATGAAATAGGAAAAATTCTGTTTCCCTGATTCGATCAAAACTTGCAAATTCTCCGCACTGACAATTACAGGCACGCTCTTATCCATACTTCCCCACAGCCAAAGCCCGGTCTGTGTGAGTTCAGCAAGCACCGGTATTGGATCAACACCGCTGGATTTCATTTCGCGCAAAGTTTGATTTAGTTGTTCAGCATCATAAGTTGTGACGGATTCGCCATCATTCGTGACTGCACTATATTTATTATCTTGAGCCAAAGAAAGAACAGGGCCGGACAGAATCACAAAGAAATTCACTTTATCTGATTCATTTACTGCAACAGGAATCACCCAGCCTGCCTGGCTTCCTCCAATCAAACCCAGCTTTGCAGAGTTAATCTCAGGTCTCGTTGCTAAATAATTTATTCCTGCAACAGCATCCGAGGCAATAAGATTGACGTTGGATTCATCCGGGTATTCATGATATGTACCGCCTGAGTCGCCTACTCCGCGTTTGTCGTATGTCAACAAGGCAATGCCCTGACCGATCATATAATGCGCCAATATTTGCTGACCAAAACCGTCTTTTACCCCGGGCTCAGAGCCATGCATCATCATAAATGCAGGATGCAACTCTGTTGTTGCAGGAGATGTCAGAAGGCCAGACATGATTTCCCCATCCCCGCTTGTGAATTTCACCTCTTCCACTGAGTAATTTACTCGTGAAGCGCTCTCTATTTTTGTGGGATCATTGACATCAAAAGATTATAATTCAGTCACTTGGCCAGAGTCATTCAACACGAATTGGATGCGGTTGTTTTCCAATGGATAAGCCAACACACGCGCCGAACCAATGCCGAAAGTGGAATCATCCAAAGGATACAATCCGCGCGAATCTCCGCTGGTGAAGTCGGTATACATCAATCCGGGCGGAAAGAATTGCAAACCGCCGGCATCATAACTGGGGCATAGCAAAACACTAACGATATCCCCTGAGTCAAAACGATACACGCCAACGTATTTTTCAAGCCGGGAAACATCAACAGATGCAAGTTGAGTAAATACAACGGGAATGGTCTCTTCATCCCAAATCAAATCTCCTGCAAGTACACCATCAGATAAATTCCCTGTGAAATTGATTTGTTCAAAAGTTTTCCCTGATGTATCTATTATCTTTACCTGAAAGCTGCCATCCGTTTGAGTTGGGACTTCCACCGGCCAGGTTTGAACCTGGGGTTGAATCGTCAATTTCTTATCATCAAAGTTAAAGATCAATGACTGAATGGAGCCGTCTGATTTCGCAAATCCACTCAACCAGGTTCCTGTTAATTCAACAGGCAATGAAGTTGGTGCAGGCGTGGGACTTGAAGAAGGAAGAGGCGAGGTACATGCAGTTAGAAAACAGAGCAGGAGGAGGGGGCGGAAGAAGATGCGCATATCGCAGTATAGTCTGCGTGGGTCTGGTCCCCACCATACTGGAGAAGGGTATTATGATGAAAAAAGTCCAATTCTCTAGTGTGGTGCTACCTGAATTCTCTCCGCAAAATAATATCGTCAACATAGAGAAAAGCGCGGAAAAACCAAATAGCACAGCAGGCACCAGCCAGCGGATATTAACCAGAATATCCTGATACAAAAGAATGCCTTGAACGCGAAGCTTCGCCACCAGAATCGGGGGCAGGCTTTGCATGGTGATAAATAATGCACCGATGCATAAGGTGATGACGAGGCTCAGTACAAAGTCATTCCATGTAATAAGTTTGGGATGAATATCTTTTTGAATACGTGCCATGACATTGACGGTAATACTGCGCGGCATGGGCGCGAGCGGAATGGTTTTCAGCGCATCTTCAATGAGTATGTCTTTTTCTTCGGGGGTTAGGCGGTGATCCATGAGTCCTCCAAATTTGCGAGCGTGGTTCGCAGTTGTGCTTTCGCGCGGAAAATGCCGGTCTTCACAGTACCCAGCGGCAGGTTAAGAGTCGATGCGATCTCTTCGTAGGAGAGTTCGTTTTGGTAGCGCAGGGTGATCAGCAGACGGTAGTTCTCATCCAAACTATCAATGGCTTGATGCAGGTTGTTTCTGGTTTCATTGGATTCAAATTCGCGGGCGGGGTTATCAAAATTCGAGTCGGTTTCGGCGATATTTTCCATCACATCATCGCCCAGATCATTTAATGAACGGCGCAAATTAGGCAGGCGGTTGTAGCACAGATTGGTGACGATGCGATACAACCACGTGCGGAATTGGGATTGACCTTTGAAATTAGGCAGAGCCGTCCAGGCGCGGACGAAGGTTTCCTGTGCCAGATCGAGCGCTTCGTTTTCATCTTTAACAACGCGCAAGGCAAGGTTGTAAACATAGCGTTGGTGTTCCTCTACAAGCGCGGCAAAAGAATCATGATCGCCTTTTTGCGCACGCTGGATGAGGATTTGTTCTGTATCTGCCATGGGTTCTCTAGAAGATTAGACAGGGAAAGCGGGGAAAAGTTTCAATATGGACAGTAGACACAGGTACAAAGGAAAACCTTCCTTTATTCATCCTTCCATTGTCCATGATTCATCTGTTTTGAAACTTTTTCGAGACTCGGCTGTCAAACGTAGTGAGAACATCCTACCGTAATATGCGGAAATTTGTAAACAAGGAAAACAAAATGAAAAGACCTGTTGTAATTACCCTGTTAGTTGTAGCACTCGTACTGGTTTGTGTTGGGATCGGTTCAGTCATCTACTTCGCCACTGGCTTCCAAACCAACAACCCGTTCGATGGGCGAAATATCTCCTCTGTAGTGGAGGAAAGTAAAACCCTCAAAGTAGATACTGAAAGCCCTGTCATTTTGAATGTAACAGATGATTTAGGCAAGATCACCATTGTCGGAGCCGATGTAGCTACTGTACAAATTGATGTGACAAAGACAGCCTATGACTCCACTCAGGAGAAAGCTGATCAAGAAGTAAAAGCTATCAAATACAGCATTGAGCAAAATGACAATACTATCGTTATAAAATATGAAGTGCCTAATCTAAATGATTTTAGCGAATACAATACAGTGGATTTTGTCATCACTGTGCCAAATCAAACAAGCACAAACATTGAAGCTAATTTTGGAGAAGTGAATGTTTCCAACACGAAAGGGACCGTCGATATTGTCAATGATTTCGGCGATGTGACCATTGAAAACATTGAAGGCGCGTTGTCCGTCAAAACGAACAGCGGCGAAGTTACCGCCATAGCCATCAAGGCCGACAAGGCAGATATCAACCTACAATCCAGTTTCGGCGGGATCGCACTTGAAAAAGCCAGCGGTGCAAACATTACGATCAACTCCAATAGCGGAGCCATTGAAATGAACGATGTCCGCGCTACGGGTGAATTGGTCACAAAGACCGACTTCGGAGATACGAAGTTTAAGAATGGCTCTGCCAACTCGCTTAATATTGAATCCAATAACGGCAAAGTATCCCTCGTCAAATTAAAGATCAGCAAGGAATTAAAAGTCGATGACGATTTCGGCGAAATCGAATTGGAACAAGCAAGCGCTGGTTCATATGATCTGCACACCAACAGCGGCGGCATCACTCTGGATGGCGCAAAGAATGAAATCAAAGCCTATACTGATTTTGGAAACATCGCGATCAAGAACGCGGAATCGGTCACGCTCGACCTTAAGACCAATAGCGGCACAATTGAATTTAGCGGCTCACTGGGCGAAGGTCCGCACCTGGTCAACTCGGATTTCGGTGAAATCACCTTTGCCCTGCCCGCAGACTCAAAACTGAATGTAGATCTCAAAACAGATTTTGGAAAGATCAGCTCAGACCTCCCGATCACAGTCACCTTAACAGAAAGTTCCAATTCAGATAAAGATCAAATCGCAGGCAGTATCAATGGCGGCGGCGGCACACTGACAGCAGCCACCAACAGCGGTAACATCAAGATCACGGCCATCAAGTAAAATAACAGGGCTTGGAGTTTTCTCCAAGCCCTGAATTTTTCAAAAGGACCTTTTATGAACGATATCATTCCCTGTCTTGGCGTTGTCGGCGTTCTCACGATCATCTTCGGTTTCCTGGCCTTCCTGCGCTACATGAATTACAAGGAAGCTATCGCCCTCGCAGAAAAAGGACTGGCGCGCCCCGAAGCTAGATCAGGGAAAGGCCTGCTGCGCTGGGGAATTGTCATCGCCTCGATCGGATTCGCCCTTTCAATCGGACTCTACCCCATTGGATTTGACTCTGGCAACAACTATCCGCTTCACCTCGGACCGTGGATGCTGGGCGGCTTCGTTCCGCTTTTTCTTGGCCTCGGCCTGATCCTGCTCCATTACCTGACCGAAAAGGAGTAATATCGACAATATTTAATCCTGATAGTGTTTGACAGTCGCACGGGATAGAATTAACCTCATAGAAAGGAATACTAAAAAATGGAAATCCCACGACACTGGCGACTCAAAAAACAACGATACGGACTGGTCGGCGAAGTCTGCCCGCACTGCGAATACAAAATATTCCCACCCCGCGATGTATGCCCCAATTGCGGAGACGAAGCAAAAGAACAGTTTGCATTCAGCGGCAAAGGCGAAGTTTATTCATTCACAACCGTTTATGAAGCCCCCGCCGGCTTTGACGCAAATGCTCCTTATACCGTGGCAATCGTAAAGCTCGAAGAAGGTCCCATGCTCACCGCACAGTTGACCGACCTCGGCGAACAGCCGATTGAGATCGGCATGCCCGTGGAAATGGTCACCCGCAAAATGCGCAACGACGGCGACGAGCGCGGATTGATCGTTTACGGATATAAATTCAGGCCTGCTGTAATTGCACCCATCATGCCAGAGAATAAACTATCAAGAAATAAACGAGCGCCCCTATGCATAGGGCGCTCGTTTATTTCTTCCTTAAAAAAACATAATCCCTGCGCAAGAAATTTATTCGCTATACACTGAAAAAAACCTGACTATTGCATGTCACCAAATGTGGATTTCAATGCGGGTATAGTCCTTGAAACACTTTGTATGACCTTCGATATACATCCATCTGTTTGGGGTCTGGCAGTGTGCTTCCCGTTAATTTGACACATGCCTTACAGGCACTTGCAACATCCGGCCAGACACCTGCTCCAACACCCGCCAGCAATGCGGCCCCATATGCCCCGCCTTCCGTGGTGTTGACCGTGACCAGTTCCACCTCTAAAACAGAAGCAAGGATCTGCCGCCATAGCGCACCTTTCGTTCCGCCTCCCGAAGCACGGACTTGTGTGATCGTGTCCAATCCGGCGTTTTGAATAAGCATAAAACTATCCTTCAACCCAAACGCAACTCCTTCCAACACGGCGCGTGTCATGTGTGCGCGGCTGTGGCGCAGAGTCAAGCCGATGAAAGCGCCGCGCGCCAACGGGTCGGGATGAGGCGTGCGTTCGCCGGAAAGATACGGCAGAAACTGCAATCCTTCACTTCCAGCAGGGATCGCTTCTGCTTCGTTTAATAGATCATCAAAACTTATGTCTGGCGCAAGCGTATCGCGATACCATTGCAAACTTCCGGCTGCAGAAAGCATCACGCCCATGAAGTGCCACATGCCCGGCACCGCGTGACAAAACGCATGCAGTCTTCCTTCAGGTTCGATCAACGCCAATGGTGTGGTTGCAAATACCACGCCGCTCGTACCAACAGTCAAACCAACAATGCCGGGTTCCACAGCACCCACCCCCACAGCACCTGCGGCCTGATCACCGCCACCCGCCGCAACCGGTGTGCCAATTTTTAATCCGGTGAGCGAAGCTGCTTCAGCCGTGACATGGCCCGTGAATTCAGTCCCTTCAAAAGTTTTCGGCATCCATGTGCGCGGAATTTCAAGCGCCGATAAAACTTCATCAGACCAATCGCGCAATTTCAAATCAAACAAGACCGTGCCTGCGCCGTCAGCTTTATCCATCGCGTATTCGCCGGTCAACTTGTAACGAATGTAATCCTTGGGTAATAAAACATGTTTTGCCTTCGCATAAACTTCGGGTTCATTTTCTTTCACCCATAAAATTTTCGGGGCGGTGAATCCGGTCAACGCGATGTTGCCAGTGATGCGAATAAATTTTTCTTTGCCAATAATTTGATGGATTTCATCACACTGACTCTGTGTGCGCTGGTCGTTCCACAAAATGGCTGGACGTAAAACATTTCCCGCTTCATCCAACAGAACCAGTCCATGCATTTGACCTGTCAACCCGACGGCCGCGATTCGTTCCCCGCTGATGCCTGCTTTTTCCAAAACAGACCTGATACTCGCTGATACAGCCTCCCACCACTCCAGCGGATCCTGTTCCGACCACAAAGGTTTCGGTGTTTGCAGTGTGTGCGGCGATGAGGCAACTGCAATTACTTCACCGCTATCGTTAATCAATAACGCCTTGCTCGATGTTGTGGATGTGTCTATACCTAGAAAGTACATCGGTGCTCCTGTATCAGGTATCAGGTGTCAGGAAAAACCTGATACCTGATACCTGGATCCGAAACGTTATCTCACGCCCAACAAAACTTCCACCGTCAATTGGTCGAGACGTTCGTATTTCAATCCACGTCCGGCAATTGCGGGGCGGTCAAACATCTGGCTTTTGAGTGCATTTGCTTTTTCAGCAGAGTATTTGCCAAGGTATTGATTCATGGAGCCATCATCGGCGTTGATCTCAGCCAAAACAGATTGAATTTCCTGATCGGCGTTCCATTGAGCGGCCTTCTCTTTGAGGATCAAATAGGTTCGCATACAACCGCGGGCAAAGTCTTTCACGCCTTCATAATCTTCGGTGCGATAGGCATGAGCATCAAAGTGACGGCTTGAGTCGTACTTGTTATCTTCAAGCAGTTTTACAAGGAAAAATGCACTCTTGAGGTTTACTGCGCCAAAGCGGAAGTCCTGATCGTAGCGGCCAAAGGCCTGGTCATTCAAGTCAATATGGAAAGAGCTTGCCTGATTCCATGGCCTGCGCCACACCGTGGACAAAATTGAGTCCAGCCATGTGTTCGTGCGCCACTTCAGGATTCACGCCGACCATTTCGGGATGATCGAGGGTGTTGATGAATGCCAACATGTGACCCGTGGTGGAATTGTAGATGTCACCGCGCGGTTCATTGGGCTTGGCTTCGAGTGCAAATTTCAGATCGTATTTCTGATCCTTTACGTATTCGCACAGGAAGTTCATTGCATCGCGTGAGCGTTTGATGGCAGTAATGGGATCCTTGGTGGCATCTGTCTCTGTGCCTTCACGTCCGCCCCAGAAAACGTAGATCTTCGCACCAAACTCAACCCCTAGATCAATCGAATTCATGGTCTTTTGCAAGGCATAGGCGCGCACTTTTGGATCATTGGAGGTGAATGCGCCATCTTTAAAGATGGGTTCCGTAAACAAATTGGTGGTTGCCATGGGGACGACAAGTCCTGTGTCTGCCAGCGCTTTTTTGAATTCTTTGAGGATGCTGTCGCGTTCGGCTGGGGTGGCGTCAATTGGGATGAGATCGTTGTCGTGGAAGTTGACGCCATACGCACCGACTTCGCCGAGCAGGCGTACCAATTCTGCGGGTGATTTCGCATCTCGTACGGGGCCTCCGAATGGATCCCGACCGACATTGCCTACGGTCCACAGGCCGAAGGTGAATTTATTTTCAGGTTTGGGTGTGTAGTCTGACATGAGATACTCCTTTTGTTTTTTTGTTTTTACTTTATTTCAAATATTGCTGTAACAGGTTTTGGAGCGCCTAATTCCTGTCCACGGTTGCTGGGGGAACATCCGCCAACTTCCAAACGGAATTCACCAGGTTCGAGCGTGAGTTTGCCATCGTCATTAAAAAATGACATCATTTCCGGGATGATGGTGAGTTTTATCTTGCGGCTTTCACCGGCTTTGAGCACAACTCTTTCGAAGCCGATGAGATGATGAAGCGGGACAATGCTTGAGGCTTGGATATCTGTCAGGTAAAACTGGGCAACTTCGGCTGAGTCTGAAGCGCCGTTGTTGCGGAGAGTCAGGCTTACGTTGAGAGAATCTCCGAGCGTAAGATTCTTTTTGTCGAGTTGTAAATCCGAATATTCAAAACAGGTATAGCTTAGACCAAAGCCGAAGGGATAGAGCGGCTCTTCTGTCATGTAGCGATAGGTGCGCCCTTTCATGCTGTAATCATCGAAAGCGGGAAGCTGCTTGAGTGATTTGGGGAAGGTAAGCGGAAGTTTGCCGGCGGGGGAGATATCGCCAAAAAGAACATCTGCCACGGCTCTTCCGCCTTCCATACCGGGGTACCAGACGAAAAGAATCGCATCGACCCATATCTTCGACTTCGCCTAATGCGATGGGGCTGCCGCCTGTAAGCACAAGCACGATCTTCACGCCGTGAATTGAAAGTTCTTTGATGTACTCCACCTGACTGGCTGGAAGTGAAATGCTTTCGCGGTCGCCATTCTGCGGAGATAAAAGTGACTCGCCTTCCTCCCCTTCAAGAAACGAGTTGAAGCCCGCACAGACAATCGCAAAGTCAGCGGATTGTGCCATTTGCGGCGCCCAGGTATTTTTGATCTCACGTGCATGCTTCAACATTGCGCCAGATGTATATTCCATGCCCATGCCTTCAGGGATGCGTCCGGTGAGGCCTTCAAGCAAAGTGATCATCTGATTGTTGAAGCCATAATAATTGCCAAGCAAAACTTCCATGCTGGCGGCGGTTGGGCCGGTGACAAAGATCTTCTTTGTGGAAGGTTTAATGGGCAGGATGTTATTCTTGTTCTTGAGCAACACCAGAGATTCGGCGGCTGTGCGATATGCAAGTTGACGATGCTCATCATTGGCGACCACATCCATTGGAATGGAAGCAAAAGGCACATCTTCATCAGGATCGAACATGCCAAGCTTGAAGCGTGTACCAAGTGTGCGTTCGAGCGCGCGGTCTACCAACTCTTCGGTGGTATCGCCACGTTCGATGGCGGTGGGAATTTCATTGAAGACGTGATCGCAAAAGAGGTCGCAGCCGTATTTCAAAGCTAACGCTGCGGAATCTGCCGCATCTTCCGTAACCTGGTGATGGAGATGAAAATCTGACAGTGCCATACAATCTGACACAACGTGCCCGCCAAACCCCCATTCGCCGCGCAGAATATTATCGAGCAGAAGTTCACTGGCACAACAGACTTCGCCCAATGTGCGATTGTAGGCACCCATTACGGATTCAACTTTTGCTTCTGTTACCAATTTCTTGAAAGCGGGCAGATACGTATCATATAACTCGCGTTTTGTTACTATGGCATTAAACGTGTGACGGTCTTTTTCCGGGCCGGAATGAACAGCGTAATGTTTGGCACATGCTGCGGCCTTGAGGTATTTGGGATCATTGCCCTGTAATCCCTTCACGTATTCAGCTGCCATCTCCCCTGTCAGGAATGGGTCTTCGCCCCAAGTCTCCTGTCCGCGCCCCCAGCGAGGGTCACGAAA
The DNA here is from genome assembly GCA_016715195.1 of Candidatus Villigracilis proximus. Lineage (GTDB taxonomy): Bacteria > Chloroflexota > Anaerolineae > Anaerolineales > Villigracilaceae > Villigracilis > Villigracilis proximus. The sequence goes on along the minus strand of JADKBB010000062.1, from coordinate 39,980 downwards.
AATATTCACATTGGGAGACCAAAAGGTTAATCCCTGATATTGCGCGGTATATCCATTGCGGCGCAACGCCGCATGATATTTTGCGCGTCCTTCATCGCTGATGGCAGTTGCCACTTTGAAGATCAATTCCTTGTCCCAGGTTGCCGCCATGCCAATGGCCTGCGGAAAGACTGTGGCGCGCCCACTGCGGGCAATTCCATGAAGCGCCTCATTCCAATAGTTATAAGCAGGGATATTCAAGCGTGGCACACCATGTGCCGGATGATTCATCAAGCCTACTTTTTCCTCCAATGTTAAAAGCTTAACCAAACCCTTTACACGCTCTGTGAAGGATAATGATGTATCAAGATACGCAGGTTTTTCCGATGTGCCTGTCACACTCATGAAGTGCTCCTTTAAAATAAGTTCAGTATCATCCCCAATTCGATACCTTTACTGCATTATTTAGAAAACGAATCGAACAAGTTCGACATGGCAAGTAGCCAGAAGGCTTGTTTAATTTCTTTTTTCCAAGCTATCCAAACCAATATATTCAAACCAATCAAAATCAGCATGGTTATTGCTGGCTTGTCCATTACTACTGGCGTACATGGCAATATAAGCACCGACAAATCCACCGGCGACGGGTGTGCTCAAGATGCGGCCATCGATATTTTCAATTAATGTCTGCCATTCACCAGGTTGGTTTGAGAAATAAAAACTATATTCCTGTCCACGAGCTTCTATTTTCAAGTAGATCATTCCAGCCATGATGGGCTTTTTTGCAAGAACTTCTTCCAGACCGTCAACACATTTAATCAGGTGAATCTCACGGACTGAATCTTGGGTTACAACGAATTGAAAATTAAATTTGTTGTTTTGAATAAGTACCAGGCCAGCACATTCTGTTTCGCTTTGCGGTGTAAACTCAAACGCTGTTTGCGCTACAAAATTGATATGTTGTTGTCGCCGTCCAACAAAACTGGGATTTGCCAATTCATATAACTTTTCAGGACGTAATTTCAAACGCAAATAGCCGTGCCGTTCTTTGAGGCTGTAGAATTCTTCGCGCGGGGTGCGTAGAAAATTCCAATGCAAAGCAAGATCAGGAGTGTTAAATTCATCGCGATCTGGCGCAGTATCCCAGATATGTTCAGGCAGATTAGGGGCTGCGTATGTAAATTCCACGCGCCCGGTACCAGGACTGACAATGGGCCAGCCTTCTTCCCAGCGAACAGGGGCTAAAAATGTTTCGCGACCCAGGTTGTAAAAAATATCCGCCATATGGACGCATGGCAAGCAGAACCATCCACCATTCGCCGTTTTGTGTTTCAACCAAATCCGCATGGCCTGTGCCAACAATTGGGTAATCCAACCCGAGGTGACGATGTGTCAAAATTGGATTGCCGCGATTTGCTTCATAAGGCCCTGTAATATTTTTACTGCGGGCAATTGTCACTGCATGATGATGGGCCGTTCCGGCTTCGGCGATAAGTAAATAGTAGTAATCATTTACTTTGTAAATGTGGGGCGACTCTGCCCATACGGCACCTTTTACGGCTCCATCCCAAAGAATATATTCCTCGCCAATCGTTTTCATGGCCTGAAGATCGATCTGCTTCAGGAATATTTCTGTATGACCTGTGTAATAGTCTTTTTCATTTAAGCGAGTACCCGTTACCCAAACTTTTCCATCTTCATCAAAAAATAAGGAGGGATCGAATCCTTCGACATCATCCAACCAGTATGGTTCAGACCAAGGGCCCGCCGGGTTTGTGGCAGTCACAATGAAGTTGCCTGATTTGTTTTTTCCATCCACGAGGGTGTTGATGACGTAATACGTGCCTTGCGAAAAACGAATCGTCGGGGCGTATAAACCACCAGATGGGCGAATCAGATCCAGGTCAAGTTGTGAGGCGCGATCTAATACATGTCCAATTTGCTGCCAGTGAATCAGGTCACGGCTGTGAAAGATCGGCAAGCCAGGAAAATATTCAAAGGTTGAAGTGACTACATAATAATCATCTCCAACCCGGCAGATGGATGGGTCGGGATAACAACCGGAAAGAATCGGATTATGAAAGGCTCTCGTCATTAAATCTTTAACCTTTGACAGCACCGGCGGTCAGACCTGAGACGATTTGTCGCTCCGCAAATATATAGAAAATAATTGTTGGTATGGCAGACAGAGCTACAAATGCCGAGACGAGGGCTAAATCCTGTCCATATTGACCTTGAAATTGCATGGTGCCCAGGGGCAGAGTCCAGAGTTTATCACTATTCAATATCACGAGAGGAACAAGCAGATCGTTCCAACTGACGATCATTGTTAACGCGGCAACGGCTGCAAGCGCAGGTTTTGCCAATGGAAGCAGAATGCGCCAGAAGAAATCAAAATTATTACAGCCGTCTATATACGCGGCATCCTGCAATTCAGCCGGGACAGCAGCAAAGAAACCGCGCAGAATCATAGTGTTTCCAGAAATCTGGAAAGCGAGCTGCACAAGGATGACACCCCAAAGACTATCGATCATTTCTATGCCCATCTCATTCATTTGCCGCAACACAAAATAGACGGGCAGAATAGCGACATTGATCGGGAACATAAGGCCCAGAGTGAACAGGTTGAAAAGCCAATCTTTGCCGCGGAAATCCAAACGCGCAAAAACAAAAGCCGCCAAACCACAGACAAAGACCACACCGAATGTAGTTCCAAACATTACCAGCAAACTGTTTCGTAACATGACCCAGAACACGGGCGTGCTCAATATCCCCAGCAGATTTTCCCAATGTGGAGGGTTGGGGATTGTGTAAGGGTGCGAATACATTTCACCAGTTGTCTTGACACTGCCAAAGAGCAGGATCACGATCGGCACAAATATAACCACTACTACGATCGAAAGAATAAGATATTGAAAGAACCTTGGCAGTGCTTTTTGCAGCCAACGAGGGCGTAAAATCGGCATGACTATATCCTTTTAAAGACCGGTTAGATAATCGGGTTGGCGTGTGAGGCGCTGGTAAATCAAAGAAAAGATCAGACAGAGTACAAACATATAGATCGCCACTGCGGAGCCGTATCCCAATTCAAAACGTACAAAGCCGAAGCGATACATATAAGTTGCCAGGGTTTCGCTCGCATTGACCGGGCCGCCTTTGGTCATGATCCAGACCAAAATGAACTGTTGGATCGAGCCAAGCACGGACATATAGACAGAGGTACGGATCGTACCGCCCAGCAGCGGCAGGGTGATATAAAAGAAATTTTGAAAATTATTTGCGCCATCAATGCGGGCGGCTTCTTCAAGATCCAGGGGTATGTTTTGGAGACCAGCCAAATACAATAGCATGTGAAAGCCGAAGTATTTCCATGTTAACGCGATGAAGACTGACAGAAGAACAAGATTCGTATTGCTAAGCCAGCCTACAGGTTCTGCGCCAAAAATAACCGCAATCGAGTTGAGAAGGCCGCGATCGGGGTCAGGGTTGTAAAGCAGCATCCACATGATCGCGACATTAACTTCGGAAAGAACGTAGGGGAGAAAAAAAATGGTGCGGAATATGCCGCGTCCCGGCAGGTCACGTCCTACTAATACGGCCAGTGCCAACGCCAGGGGCAGTTGCAATCCTAACGAGAACACGATGATCATGACGCCATTCCAGAGCGCCTTTATAAATACTTTATCGGTGAGAATAGTTTTGTAGTTCCCAAATCCTACAAAATCCACTGCGGGGCCTAAACCGTTCCAGTCGAACAAACTGAAATAAATCGAGCGAAAAATGGGATAAACAACGAAAAGCAGGAAGAGAATAAGAGCAGGTGCCAGGAATAAGACAATGACTAACTTGTCTGGAAAACTTGAAACACGCTTCGACTCCAGGGTGTTTGAGGCAGCAGGAAGTTGTTGCATAAAGAGTATCCTTTTTTAGGCTTCGTGGCGCCTTGTCGAAAATTCCGCGCCAACGGAGGCGCCACGAAGCCCATTTTTATCTACAGACGCAGGTGGTTTTTTCTGATCAACCGCCTGGTTGTCTTACAGGTTACTTTATTTCTGCAGCAACTGAATCTTCGACTGCCTGTGCCACCTGCTCTGGAGTCAGTGTGCCAGCGAAAAGACCCTGTACAGAGTCATTAAGGACTGACCCAGTGGCCGGGGGCAGGAACTGATCGTAATACAGCTGGAAGTATTGAGCAGCAGCAAAGGTCTGCTGAACTTGAAGCATATTGGGATCTACCAAGCCTGTCTCGGAACCTTTAACTACTGGAATACCTGATCCATTTACTGCGATAATTGTCTGGTTCTCTACACTGGTGAGATACTTAACAAAGTCAATGGCTTCCGGTTCGGCATCTTTGCCAATCGCAAATCCATTACCACCACCGACAACATCACCTGCATCACCAGCTCCGCCTTCGAGTCCCGGGAAGCCGAACAGGCCAAGGTTTTCACCCACGCCCTTCTGGTCTGCGCTGTTGGCTGCAGATGTAGAAGGCGCCCATTGTCCGGAAAGTTCCATAGCGGCCTTGCCATTTCCAAAGGCTGCCTGCATGTCATCATGGGTTGCGCCAAGGAAACCGTCCTGGAAAGGCTCAAGGGCGAGTAATTCCTGGAGCTTCGTGCCAGCTTCGATAAAGCAAGGATCGGTAAAGGAACCTGTCCGAGCCATGGCGGCTTCAAATTTTGCCTGTCCACAGCTACGAGTGGCAAGATAATTCCAGAAGTGCATGCCCGGCCATTTGTCGCCTTCGCCAATGGAAATCGGGGTGATGCCAGCAGCCTTGAGGGCTTTGACAGCGTCCAGGAATTCGGTCCAAGTGGCGGGAGGATTCGCGATGCCTGCCTGTTCGAAGAGCGCTTTGTTGTACCAGAAACCAACCATGCCCATATCCCAAGGTACACCGTAATTCGCGCCAGCATAGCTATAGACACCCAAAGCACCGGGCGCAAAACTATCCTTCCATGCGCTATCGGCAGCGAGTTCAGCGGTGATGTCCTTCAACAATCCAGCTTCGACCTGCTGATTAAACGTACCGCCGCCCCAACTCTGGAAGATGTCAGGGACTTCGCCAGATTGCATAACGGTGGTGAGTTTGGTCTTGAAGGCTTCATTTTCGAGGACGGTAATCTCGATGGTGACATTTGGATGTGCGGCCATGTAGTCATCGGCCATTTTCTGCCAATCTGACAGGCCCGGGTCCTTGGTTGTAATATGCCACCAGGTAATGGTAACAGGCTCAGCTGAAGCGGGTGCTTCAGTAGCAGGAGCAGCGGGAGCCTCAGTGGATGCAGGTTCATTAACGACAGCAGGTACCTCGGTTGCAGGAGAACCACATGCAGCCAATGCAAAAGAAACAATGAGCACGAGACTCATTAAGGTATAAAATTTACGTAACATATTCTTCTCCTTTTGAGAATCAGATAAATTGAATTACTATTCTATTGTCACTAACCGGGGGATTATTGGCGTATAATTTAGATATGTTGGCTCTCCTTTCTTAGTAGAGGGATCCCACATGTTAAGCAGGGCTGGTGAGACTTGGCCGTTTAGCCAGCCCTGCCCTTTGGGGCAGAGGTAGAGTTTCGGACGATCAATTCAGTTGGTAATTCGATCCGTCCATTTTCTTTTTCAGGTTTTTTCAAAATTCCCAGCAATATTTGGGTTGCAACGCGGCCCATTTGTTCAAGCGGTTGTTGAACGGTAGTCAACGGGGGGAAAACCATTGCAGATTGCGGAATATTGTCAAAACCGACCACAGAAATATCATTTGGAACGCGTAACCCGCGATTTCTAACTGCATCCATCACCCCCATCGCCATTACATCATTTGAGGCAAAAATTGCAGTCGGCGGATTTGGCAAGTCCAGCAAGGCTGATGCGCCTGTGTATCCATCTGTTTGAAGAAAATCCCCCTCGTAAACAAGTTCAGTTTCCAGCGGGAGATGATGCGTACGAAGCGCAGAGCGGTACCCTTGTAAGCGGTCTTCCGCACATCCCAAATCCATTGAGCCGGTGATAAATCCAATTCGTTGATGACCGAGCTTAATCAGGTACTCTGTTGCGTTATAGGCTCCCTGCCAATTGGTTGCCCCAACTGCGGGGCAGGCTGTGCCAGTTCCCTGATGGTCAATCAAGACAAACGGGAAGTTGTGTTCCATCAATGTTCCAATGTAATCTACGGGACTGCGCGGCAAGACCAGCAACAGGCCGTCCACCATACCTTGGGCAAGGCTCGCTACATAATTGGCTTCTTTGCTTACCGTTCGATGCGTAGTGTATAAAACCAGATCAACACCGCTTAAATTAAGTTCAGAATCAATTCCACGGATAATTTCACCAATGTAGCCAGTCCCTAAATCACGAACGATTACTCCGATCGTATTGGTCTTCCCGCCTGCCAAACTACGCGCCTGCCGATTGGCAACGTACCCCAGTTCTTGTGTAACTGCCAAAACCCGTTTACGAGTTTCTGCGGCTACGTGAATATCATTGTTGATGACACGTGAAACGGTACCAAGCGAAACGCCAGCTTTTTTTGCTACTTCCACAATAGTAACCTTGGAAAGTGGAGCTTGATTGGAAGCGTTTACATTTTTTTTGGACATTAATAAGGTTTCCTGACTCTTTATTGGCCAATTTTCTTGTTTATTAGGTGTCTTTATGTTTATATTTGGAAGCGTTTCCAAATTATTTTAGCAAACTAGAGACCTTAAGTCAAGAGTTTTGCGATCAGTAAATAGAATCGAATCATTAGCATGAGTATGGTATGGCATATCTCATGCATACGGGTATAAATTCAGACCGGCCCAGTTTGCGTCAACCGCATAGAGAAGAAAATATCAACAAATCAACTCCCCTACCTGCCAGGGGTTTTTGTTGGGACGTTCTCACACATAATCATATCGCTCAGTAAAAAGGAAAATACTTCATAGTTCCCAAAGCCGCAGAGACTTGTAATAAAACTTTAGGATAAATCGGAGCATGGATCTTATCGCACAAGAAAGGGGAAAATTTCAGATTATAAAAGCAGCAAAAATCCCGTTTGATTTTCACACAACCACATTATTTTCCATTATCCTTCACACCAGTTCAATTTTCGGGCTGGTGTTTTGTCGATTTCAAGCGTTCTCAAGCGACTATTCAATAAAAAGGAGTCTATGATGAAATTTGTATGTCTTGTCTATGAAGAACCGAGTGGACTGGGTCCACAGACCGCGAAGGAAGCAGAAGACCTTGTTAATGAGCACCTCGATTACGATGAAGTGCTGCGTCAAAGTGGGCATTGGCTCACGGCGAATGCCTTGCAGCCCGTGGAAACCGCCACCACTGTGCGCGTGCGAAATGGAAAGATCTCCATCACCGATGGGCCCTTTGCCGAGACCAAGGAATTATTGGGCGGATTTGTTCTGATCGAGGCGAAGGATATGGATGAAGCGATCCAGATTGCGGCAGGGATTCCCTCCGCCCGTATGGGCTTTATCCACGTCCGCCGCGTGTACGAGTTTGAGAAGAAATAAGCAATTTTTCCAGAATGTCGATTTTGGACTTTGCCAAACGACTATTCCGTGAAAGCAAGCTCAAATCAAATTAAAGGAGTACACAATGAAATATCTATGTCTGGTTTATTTTGAACCCAAAGCACTCACCGTTCTGTCAGAGGCGGAAAAGATCGCGTTTGACAACGAATCGCTGGCTTACGACGAAGAGTTGCAACGCAGCGGTCATTTCATCGCCGCAGAGGCACTCGACTCCGTGAAGTCTGCCGTCACCGTGAGAGTGCGAAACGGAAAGATATCCACCACCGATGGCCCCTTCGCGGAGACAAAGGAACAGCTGGGCGGCTTCATCCTGATCGAATCCAGAGACCTGAATGATGCCATCCAGATCGCTGCAAAAATTCCGCTGGCCCGTTTCGGCAGCATTGAAGTCCGCCCCATCTGGGAATTGGAAAGAAAGTAGGCAATTATGATACTCAAAAATAAGAACGCGATCATTTACGGTGCGGGTGGCGCAGTGGGCCGCACGATGGCTCACGCCTTTGCACGCGAAAACACGAAAGTTTTTCTCGCGGGTCATACGTTGGCGAAGCTAAAAACTGTCGCGGAGGAAATTGCTGACTTGGGTGGATCAGCCGAGGCCGCAGAAGTGGATGCGCTCGATCAAGAGTCGGTCGAGAAACACGCCGCTGAAGTGGTCAAAAAGGCTGGTAGTTTGGATGTCTCTTTCAACTTGATCAGTCTTGGGGATGAACAAGGCACCCTGCTTGTGGATATGACTCTGGACGAGTTTTTAATCGCACCCACCACTGCCCTACGCACGCAATTTTTGACGATGACCGCCGCAGCGCGGCATATGACAAAACAAAAATCAGGCGTGATGCTGGCACTGACTGCAAATGTAGCGCGCATGCCTTCGTCCTACTCTGGCGGATTCGGTGTGGCATGTGCCACGATCGAAGCCATGTGTCGGCAAGTTGCAGTGGAAGTTGGAGCAGATGGCGTGCGTGTGATCTGTTTGCGCTCCGCAGGGTCACCGGATGCGCCCGGCGTGCATGAAGCGTTAAGTATCCATGCAAAAAATTCCGACATGACCTTTGATGAATTCCATGCCTATGCGGCGCGTGGGTCCATGCTCAAGCGCATGCCGTGGATGGCAGAGATCGCAAACGTTGCAGCGTTTATGGCCTCGGATGGCGCCAGCGCGATGACTGCGTCGGTCGCAAATTTAACATGTGGTGCGCTCGTCGATTAAAATAACAAGGAGAAAACATGATCAACATTACAGAACCCAAACTCGTGGAACGCAGCGAACAACATTATGTAGCGATCCGCAAACTCGTCACCATGGCTGAGATTGGACCCATCCTGCCTCCCTGAGCGATGATGTCTTTGCCTGGCTTGCCGAAAAAGGAATCCAACCATCGGGCGCAGTATTCTGGCGCTATAACGTCGTGGAGATGGATAAAAAACTGGAGATCGATGTGGCCGTGCCTATCGCTTCCGCAGTCAAAGGGGATGGGCAGATCATTGCAGATGTGCTTCCCGCCGGGCGTTATGCCACCATGTTGCATACAGGTCATCCATCCGAACTCGAAGAAGCCACAGCAAACCTATTGGCCTGGGCGGAAAAAAATAACATCCAATGGAAGATGAACGGTGAACGCTGGGGCGGGCGTGTGGAATGGTATTACTCCGGCCCCGATACTGAACCCGATATGAGCAAATGGGAGACGGAGCTGGCATTCCTGACAGCCTGAATTTAAGTATGAACGAGGACGCGCGCGAAACATTACGTGAGACAATCGATGAGATCTATCGCGTTGAATCGCGCCGCGTCCTCGCTACGTTAATTCGTCTACTGGGGGATTTTGATCTTGCAGAGGAGGCATTACATGAAGCCTTCACTACCGCACTGGAACAATGGGCGCACGAAGGCGTGCCGAAAAATCCACGGGCATGGCTGGTTTCAGTAGGCCGCTTCAAAGCCATCGACAACATCCGCCGCCGTGTACGCTTCGACTCCTCCCTCGCCCAGATCGCAAATGAATTAGGTCCGAACACGGAAGACCCATTTGAAGTTGATGATGAAGATATTGAAGATGAACGCCTGCGTTTGATCTTCACCTGTTGTCATCCTGCGTTATCTCCAGATGCGCAGATCGCGTTAACCCTTCGTACTGTTTGCGGATTAACCACAGAAGAGATCGCGCACGCGTTTCTCACTCCCCCGCCAACCATCGCACAACGCATCGTGCGCGCAAAGTCAAAGATCCGCGATGCGAAAATTCCCTATGAAGTACCTTCTCATACAGAGTTGCCAGATCGGCTTGATACTGTTTTGCATGTTATATATCTGGTATTCAACGAAGGGTACTCTGCATCTTTCGGTGAATCACTTACCCGTCACGACCTTTCCAGCGAAGCCATTCGGCTCGGACGCTTATTGATTGAACTATTACCCGAACCTGAAGCGATTGGCTTGCTGGCCTTAATGCTCTTACAGGAATCGCGGCGAGCCGCGCGCATCTCGCCAACGGGAGAACTGATTCTGCTCAATGAGCAGGATCGGTCGCTGTGGGATCATGCTCAAATCAGTGAAGGCTTGAGTCTGATCCAACAAGCACTTGTCTCGCGTCGTTTTGGCCCCTATACCATTCAAGCAGCTATCGCTGCTGTCCACGCGCGCGCATCCACAGCAGATGCGACAGATTGGAGACAGATCGTTGCTTTATACGATATTTTGAACCAGGCAGATCCATCCCCCATCATTGAATTAAATCGTGCCGTGGCAGTTGCCATGTGTGATGGTCCTGCTGCCGGACTGGAACTCATCGAGGCTATTCTCACGCGCGGCGACCTCAAGGATTATCACTTCATCCATTCTGCGCATGCGGATCTATGTCGCCGTCTTGGGAAAATAGCAGAGGCTCGCGCTTCGTATGAACGGGCACTGCAACTAAGCCAGCAGAAATCTGAACGAGAATTCCTTGAACGAAGATTAAGAGAGTTGTAAACCAGCACTCTTAATCTTATAAATAATATGTCAAAGAAAGTACGGGGAAATATCCAAACCATAATTTTTATGTTTTTCATCTTGAGGGAATTGTCATAAGATTTCCCAGCACGGCATATATCATGTATACGGGTATAAATTTCGGTTACATGTTATTCCTATGTGGCATTCATCGCGCCAAAGTTTTCATCGGCGTCACGATCGCGCATCTGCCAGATGCATTGTAATACCCCAGAAAATTATGCTGGGATAATTGCACAGTACGCTTCATTTGGAAATATGCTATTCAACAAACATAAACAATCTATCCACTCAAACAGTAAAGACTCTCCATCCGGAGAGTCTTTTTTTTCAATGAGGATGATAAACATGATGGTCGGATATCTTTTCGGGATATACAACCTTTTTTATTGGAGCTATAAAGCGGCTAATAGTTCCTTTTATTTGATGAAATTTCCAACCGTGTACACTGCCCCAGCGATCGGCGGTGTGCTCTTCATGTGAATGACATGCCCCTTTGAAAAAGCTTTATGAGCCGCCTCTTCAATTTCCTTCTCGGTTGAAAAATGTTCATCGCGGATATTGTGACCGAGCAAACTGAACATGAACACCATAAATGGTTTTTCAACCGGCGTCCCGTAGACCATCTGTCCACCGGGTTTCAGTACACGGCTCACTTCAACAAAAGCCTGCGCCAGTTCAAGTGGTTTCAAATGTTCCAAAATGCTGACCATTAAAACGGTATCAAAATAATTATCCTGATAAGGCATTTTCAAAACATCCCCTTTTTCGAGGAATAGCGGAATACCCATCGGGTCAAAAACGGATTTAACCGCGTGAATATCTGCGGTCAGGTCGATCCCGTGAATTTCTTTATACATCTCATGTAGATTGGGAAACGCCAGTCCGGTTCCAAAACCGACTTCAAGCACACGTTCCCCGCCCGTGCATTCATCCAATGCGAGTTCCACCCGCTGACAATACATGCGCCCAAAAATCGGCCAGTAATAATATTTGATCGGATCATACTGATTAACGCCTTTATATTGAGCGGAGGGTAATAATTTTAGTTTTGTAGACATAAATACACCTGACTTAAGAATTGGGAATTTTTGTTCAATCGCCTAACGATTTTACCTGAATATTAAAAATATAACCTCTGAGTTTTGCGCTGATAAAAGTACCCCTGCCAGAGTATACTGACGGAGAGGTTTATATCATCTATGGCAAAATCAAATCAACCAAATTGGGATGTTGTCATCGCGGGCGGCGGACCGGCAGGGTTCTTCGCTGCGATTCGTTGTGCGGAATTAAATCCGAAACTGCGCGTGTTAATTATCGAGAAGGCCAGCCAGACTCTGGGCAAGGTACTGATCTCCGGCGGCGGACGATGCAATGTGACTCACGCCTGCTTCGACCCGGCGCAGCTCATCACCTACTATCCGCGCGGCGGCATGGCTTTGCGCGGCGCGTTCACCCGCTTTCAACCGGCGGATACAGTCAAGTGGTTTGAAGAACATGGCACGCGGCTCAAGACCGAAGCCGATAATCGCATGTTTCCCGTCACTGATTCCTCGGAGACCATTGCAAACTGTTTGCGCGGAGCGGCGGAAAATGCCGGAGTTCAGGTGCATATTGGGGTGAGTCTGCTCAAGGTGGAAAAAAGCCCGAAGGGTGGATTCAATTTACAGGTTAGGGAAGATGCGGAAGTTTTTTCCATCCAAACAAAAAAATTATTGATCGCCACCGGCAGCGATTCCAAAACGCGCGAGATCGTCAAATCGCTTGGGCACACGGTTGAAGAGGCTGTGCCTTCATTATTTACTTTCAATGTGAAAGACAAAAGAATTGACGGGCTGGCCGGCGTGGCGGTTGAAAATGTAACTCTCAAAATGGATTCGCTGACTCAAAGCGGCCCGATGCTTATCACCCACTGGGGATTAAGCGGCCCCGCCGTGCTGCGACTCTCGGCCTGGGGTGCGCGCATTCTAGCGGACAAAAAATACCGGTCGACCTTAACTGTCAACTGGCTCGGCGACTACAAGCTGGATTCTGCGCTGGAAGTTTTACAGCGTAACAAAGACTGGCAGGAAAACGCGCGCAAGAAAATTGCAAGTCAGCCCGCCTTCTCGCAGATCCCTGTGCGCTTGTGGAAACAACTGACACAATTCATCGGCGATAAAAACTGGGGCGATATTTCAAAAGTTGAAATGCGAAAACTTGCCGAAGAATTAACCGCTGGTGAATATAAAATAGAAGGCAAGGGACAATTCAAGGAAGAGTTCGTCACCTGTGGCGGCGTGCGCCTGAACGAAGTGGATTTCAAAACCATGCAAAGCCGCATGGTTGAAGACTTGTTTTTCGCCGGTGAAGTGCTCGATATCGACGGCATCACAGGAGGCTTTAACTTTCAATCCTCATGGACAACCGGCTGGCTGGCCGGCAACGCCATGGCTGCAAGCTAACTTATGTCAGACAGCGGGCGAGTTGAGTTTCTGTTTTTGACTTGTAAGAAAAGATAAAATCGGCACTCACAAAATGGAGCCGATTTTGATATCAAGTCATTATTGACCGTAGATAACATCTATCATAAAATCTCTGCAACAATATTCTGAGCAGTCAGGAGAAACCATGTCTGAGAATACGCATTTGCAAGCCATTTCAGCGGCCGTCATTGACGGCGAATTAGAAGACGCTGTAAATGCCACACAAGCGGCTTTGGATTCAAACATTGACCCATTGGAAATTCTTAATCAAGGGCTGATGGATGGCGCTGACGAAGTGGGAAACGTTTTGAGCGTTTTGAATATTTTCTACCCGAATTGATGCTGGCAGGCCGCGCCCTGAAAGGCGCGATGGAAATCGTGAAACCCGCCCTGCTTGAAAAATATGCGGATTCCAGCCAGATGAAAGGCAGAGTGGTGGCGGCCACGGTCCATACCGATATTCATGACATTGGAAAGAACATCGTCTCTTCCATGTTAACTGCTTCGGGCTTTGAAGTGACCGATCTGGGTGTGGATGTACCGATCAAGTCCATTATCAATAAAGCCGAAGAAATCGACGCACAAATTATCTGCCTCTCCGCCCTATTGACCACTTCCATGCCGTTTATGAAAGACCTGATCAATCTGCTCGAAGCGCGCGGTATTCGCCAAAAGTATATTGTGCTGGTCGGCGGCGCAGCGGTCACCGCGGGCTGGGCAGCAGCCATCGGCGCAGACGGAACAGCCAGAAACGCGGCAGACGCGGTAAAACTTGCCCGTGAAAAAATGTTGGAAAAGGCCTGAGTGCGCAGTTTAACTGCGCATTTATTTTATTAACTGGAGAAATCAATGCTGAATTATCTCGATATTCTTGACCGTGCAAACAACGGACCCTATATGGCGGAAGAAAACTGGGACCTTGAAAAGGTCGCCATGACCACCCGCAGACTGGTCAAGAAATATAAACTTGAGTGGAACAAAAACGAACTGGTCACCGATGACGCCTCTCTTTCGGAAGCCATCTTTAATGCAGGCTACGAAATGGCCGTGGAATTGGGCGCGTACAGCCGATCTACGGAGCGCATCATTGAAATTTCACAGGATGAAATTGATACCGGAATCCGCACCATGCCGCAGGAAGTCATCATGGGCGAAGGCAAGGATGTGCGCACTTTATACGCCCGTCATCTACATGATGAACGCGCGCCATTATTTTTCGGCGGTTCACCTGGCACACCTATTCCTGAAAGATTCTTTCTTCAAAACGTCATCTCTTATATGCAGGAGCCATTGATCGATCTTGCCACCTGCGGCACCATCGTAGAAGTGGACGGGCGTGAAGTGCGCACCGGCAACCCGATCGAGATCGTATCCACCCGCCGTGAATTGCAATACATGCGCCAGGGATTAAAGCGCGCCGGACGCGCCGGCATGGGTATGCTCGCGGCACAATCCAGTGTTTCTGAGTTGGGCGATCTCGCGGCGGCGCACCCTGATTATTTACGTTCGTGCGATTCGCATCTTGTGCCGGTGTTAAATGAACTCAAAATGGATCACCGCAATATTTCGCGCGCGGTCAATTCACTTGAGTATGGCATGGTCAACGCTTCGCTGCCATGTGTCATCGTCGGCGGGCTGGGCGGCGGACCTGCCGGGTCGGCAGTGGTCAATGTGGCATCGTATTTGATCGCCAACATCACCTGTCTCGCAGATTATCACATCCTGCACCCCATTCATGTCCGCAATATTGCCACCTCCACGCCTGAAGTGTTGTGGGTGATCAATGCAACCGCGCAGGCCTTCGCCCGCCATGCGCCTTCCATTATCGTGGCGGATATTTATCCCAAATCAGGCGCAGGGACGAAGGAACTCTTATATGAAACAGCCGCCAATGCCATCGTCAATGCGATGAGCGGGAGTCACCTTGAGGGCTGTGGTGCTGCGGACGGGAATCAGCCCAACTGTTCAGGCCTTGAAGCGCGGTTAATGGCTGAGGTGGCGCTCGCCTCTCACAAGATGAAAATGTCACTTAAGGAGGCGAATGATTTCGTCCTCCAGTTATTGCCAAAATATGAGCATGTCTTTACGCTGGAAAATGGAAATCCCGGCAAGCCCTTCGATGAAGTCTATGACATTCAAAGAATCGAGCCGCTGGATTTCTGGCAAAAGATGTACGAGGAAGTCAAAACTGAATTGAAAGAAATGGGTTTAAAGCTGTAAGCACCTGTGGATATTTCAGAGCACCTGCTCTGGCATAGATCAAATCCAAATTTCAAAGAGAGGTAATTCCCATGAGTACCCCCGTTATCCTTGGCATCAATCTTGCCATCCTTGTTGCATTAGGCGCCATTGCCAAAACCGTCAAATCAGACCCAACTACAAAGGGCGGTTTCAATTTCAACTACACCACCTCTGACCTGGTCATCATGGCCGTGTTGGGCGCGCTCGCGGGCGTGATCAACACCTGGATGGGAAATATCTGGTATGCCGCCAATACAGTCAGCCCCATTTACGGCGCTGCGTTGCAGGGCACATTCATGTGGGCCTATGTGCTGGCTTATTTCCTTGTGCGCAAATCCGGCACAATGTTGATCATCGGCCTGATCGAAGCGAGCGTGGAAGCCTTGCTCGGCAATCAAGCTGGACTCTCCACTTTGGGCTGGGGCATTTCACAAGGCATCGGCGCGGAAGTGGTCATGGCTTTCTGCATGTACAGCAAATTCGGCTGGCTTGCACTGGGTCTGGCTGGCGCAGGCGCATCTCAATTCGGGACCGTCTGGAGCTTCATCCTCTACGGCTGGACCTCCCTTCAAGATTACCTGATCGCCGCTCCGATCAACATGATCTCCGGCTTTATATTCTCCGGTTTGCTCGGATACTATCTCGGAAAGATGATCGAAAAGACCGGTCTCTTAAGGTCAACCCGCCGCAAGGAAGAATAATTTTCAGCAGTCGAAAGTAACGAAGGGCACAAAGAGAACCTCAAAGTTTTGATCTTTGTGTCTTTGTGACTATCCCCGCAAGATCATATAAAAACTCAGGTTTAATTTGACAACAGAAATAAAGTCCATTGGTGAACCGCTTGTCCGGTTCGAGCAAGTTACTTATAAGCACTACGATAAGCCTGCGCCCGCACTGTCTGATGTAAATCTCACAGTGCAGCGCGGGTCTTTTACGTTACTGGTTGGGCCTTCGGGCTCGGGCAAATCCACTTTGTGTATGCTGTTGAATGGCATCATCCCGCAAATTTTGGGCGGAAAATTAACCGGCACCGTCACTGTCGAAGGACAGGATATTTCCAAAGTGCCTGTGCAGGAATTAGCCAAGTCCACGGGGATGTTGTTTCAAGACCCCGAGTGGATGTTCGCCACGCTCAAAGTGGAAGATGAGATCGCCTTTGGCCCTGAGAATTTGCGCCGCGACCCAATGGATATTCTGGAGAGTGTGGAGCAGTCCCTTAATTATGTGGGAATGCAGCACCTGCGGAATAATCTCGTCTGGGCTTTATCCGGCGGGCAGACTCAAAAACTGGGGCTGGCCTCTGTCATCGCCATGCAGACTCCGCTGATCGTTTTGGATGAACCCACCGCCAATCTCGACCCCGCCACCACCCACTCCGTCCACCAATTGATCTTGCGCCTGCGTGATGAAGGCAAGACCGTGATCCTCGTTACCAAGGACCTTGATGAATTCATGGCTGAAGCCGATGACATTATTCTGCTCGCCGAAGGGCGCGTGGTTGCACAGGGATCGCCGCGTGATGTCATCACACAGCATGGAAATAAAATGCTTGAGCTGGGCGTCTGGCTGCCCGAACCGACAGAGATCGGTCTGCGCCTAAAAGCCAGCGGACAGTTCAACAAGTCCGTGCCGATTACGGTGGCCGAAGCGGTAAAAGATTTTGCGGATTTAAAATTTCACGCATCAAAACCTAACGAAAAACTGGTCACTGACTCTGAGACTTTGATCCACGCTGAGAATATCGAATTCGCGTACGGTAACAAATTCAAAGCCTTGCGCAGTGTTTCATTTGACATCAAACAGGGTGAGATCGTCGCCATCGTCGGACAAAACGGAGCGGGCAAAAGCACGCTTAGCAAACTCCTGGTCGGGTTGCTGAAACCGACTGCGGGTGAAATGACCATGTTCGGCCAAAGTGCGAAGCGTTGGAAAGTCCAGGATCTTGCGAATCAAATCGCGCTCGTCTTCCAGAATCCAGAACATCAATTTTTATGCGATACCGTGCGCGAAGAATTGGAATACAGTTTGCTCGCGCAAGGCATTGACGATCAAGCCGTTGTGAATCAGCGTGTGGAAGATATGCTTGCACGTTTGGATATCACCGACACCGCAGATAGTCATCCGTTTTCGTTGAGCGCCGGCGCAAAACGCAGACTCGGCGTGGCGACCATGCTGATCGGCGGAAGCGCCAAACTTCTGATCGTGGATGAACCCACCTACGGGCAGGATCGCCGTCTCACTGAAAGACTCATGCTGTTGATTAATAATCTGCGGCGTGAAGGCATTACCATTTTGATGATCACACACGACATGCGTCTCGTGGATACACACATCGACCGCGCCATTGTGATGGCGAACGGCGAAAAAATATTTGACGGCAGTCCTGATATTCTTTTCCAATCTCCTGAGTTGGTCGAACGCGCATCCCTGCGCACCACCACACTGCGCCGCCTCGTAGATGGTCTGCGCGGACTAGGCATCACCGTCCCCGACGGTTTAAACACCGTGGACGATTTCATCGGAGCCATGCAATGAGCGAACATTCCCTGCGATATATTGACAATGGTTCGTTCTTCACCCGCATTGACGCGTTAAGCAAATTGCTGTGGGTCGTGCTTGTCATTCTGGTCACATTTCAACTCACCGATAATTCGGCGCGGCTTGTCATGCTTGGATTACTATTCTTCATTATGATCTTCCTCGCCAGAATTCCATTCAAGTCTGTCTGGCAGGCCATGCCCATCATTCTTATCATGGGCACGCTGTTATTCTTCGTGCATCTTTTTTCAACACCATCCACGAGTTATATAAATATCGCCGGCTTCACTCTTGGTCAGCAGGGATTTGATAAAGGCCTGCAATATTTTCTGCGCATCACGATCATGGTCCTGGCTTCCTTCATCTTAATTTGGACAACCGACATCCGCGACCTGATGGTCGGGCTGGTTAGCATCGGTATGCCCTATCGTTACGCCTTCACCGTATTCATGGCCTTGCGCTTTCTGCCCGTCGTGCAGCAGGAAGTGGACGCGGTCAAAGCCGCGCACGCCATCCGCGGGCGGGCCGCACGCTCCCCGCTTCAGCATCGCTTCCGCTTGTGGCAGCGTTACATGTTCACGGTCATCGTCAACGGGCTGCGCAAAGCCGAGAACACCGCGCTCGCCATCGAATCACGCGGCTTCGGCGCCTATCCCGACCGCACCTACACCAAACAATTCCACTGGACAAAAACAGGCATCGCCCTGATCCTATTTTTTATTTTGTTTGCAATCGCACTTCTATTATGGGAAAGATCGCTCATCTAATCATCATGACCCCGCAAATGCGGGGTCAATTTTTACATTGACCGCATCCCCAACCTCACGTAAAATCACGAACTAAAATTATATATAATTTCACGAGGCAAACACATGGCTAGATACCGCATCTTTTACTGGAAACATATCCCCTCCTCCTTCACTGTTGAAGGCGATGGGCGCACCGTCAAAAAACAACTTTCGCAAAAAATTCAAAACGCGATAGACGCCTACGCGATGGCAACCGGCTCAACCTCCACAGAGGATTACAGCGCACAATACAAACGCGGACCGTGGGTCGAACGCGAAGGCACTCCCGAGGAAGTTGCAGAAGCGCTTCTTTCTGAACTGGAAACTGAGTTTGCCAAAATAGAGATTCCACGCCGGGACAGTTCCTCCCAATAACGACCATGGACGATAGACCGCAGACCGTGGTCAATCGTCCGTCGTCAATCGTCAACCCTATGACCCAAAAACACAACATCATCCTGCAACCCTCCGGCTCCCGTGGACAAGTGGAAGAAGGCCAGTCCATTCGTTCCGCAGCGCGCGACCTCGGCGTGGAGATCGAATCCATTTGCGCTGAGAATGCCACCTGCGGCAAGTGTATGGTCTTGATCGAAGAAGGCCGCTTTGAAAAATACAACATTGATTCAAAGCGTGAAAACGTTTCGCCTGTCACCACCGAAGAAGCTGCATATTTTGCACGCAGACCCAAGTTATTAAAAGATAAAGGCTGGGAAGTGGGCCAGGTGCGGCTTTCCTGTCAATGCAAAATACAGGGCGATGTGCTGATCAATGTTCCCGAAGAAAGCCGCGGCAACAAACAGATCGTACGCAAAAGCGCCAGCAATCGTGAGATCGAAGTCAAACCGTCGGTGCGGAAATATCTGGTTTCGATGAGTCCACCCACGCTGGAGAGACCGATCGCAGATTGGGAAAGACTCGCCAAGGGACTGGAAACTTCCATGGCATTGGTGCGCGGCACCGAGGAAAAACTTCCGCGCTGGCATGAGTTTAATATTGACTATCAATGTCTGCGGACTTTATCCTCCACGCTGCGTGAAGCAAAATGGAATGTGACTGTTTCGGTTTGGCAGGATCGCGAAGTGATCGAAGTGCAAGCCGGATACGTGGAAGACAGTTACGGCGCGGCAGTGGATATTGGCTCGACAACCGTTGCGCTCTATTTATGTAACCTGCGCACCGGTGAAATGCTCGCCGCAGAATCAGAAATGAATCCGCAAATTGTGTATGGCGAAGATGTGATGTCTCGCATTCAATACACAATTGAATATCCTGACGGGCTTGAGAAATTACACAAGGCCATTATTTCCACGCTGAATAAATTATTGAAACAGGCCGCAAAGACGGCAAACATCAAGACCAGTGAAATTTTGGAAATGGTTCTGGTGGGTAATTCCACCATGCACCACATCCTCTTGAATTTACATCCCAAAGATCTGGGACTCGCGCCCTTCGTGCCCGCGATTCACAAGTCAGTGGATGTGAAGGCGCGTGAGTTGGGACTGCACATTAATCCCTCGGGCAATATCCATGTGCTGCCCACCATCGCTTCATTTGTCGGTGCGGATACCAGCGCGGTGATCGTTGCCGAAGAACCGCACAAACAGGATGAGAACTGGCTGTTGATCGATGTGGGCACAAACGCCGAGCTTGTTCTGGGAAATCGCAAACGTCTTGTGTGTACGTCCACGCCTACGGGGCCGGCGCTTGAAGGCGCGCACGTGGAATATGGAATGCGGGCCGCGCCCGGTGCGATGGAACGCATTGAAATTGACGATAAGACTCTTGAGCCGCGATATAAAGTCATCGGGGTGGACGGCTGGAACACAGACCACGCTGAGTTCATCGGGAAGGTCAAAGGGATTTGCGGCTCGGCCATCATCGACGGAGTGGCAGAATTATTCAGAGCGGGGATCGTTGATTCTCGGGGCAAGTTCAAGCAGGGGCTTGAGTCGAAACGTATTCGAAAGGGAGAGAGCGGCTGGGAGTATGTGATTGCCTGGGCCGAGGAAACTTCCATCGGACGCGACATCCCCATGACTCAGCAGGATGTACGGCAGATTCAATTGGCGAAGGCGGCGCTCTTCACCGCAGCGCGGACTTTGTTAAAGCGCTCTGGTTTGGAAACTCCTGATAAAATCATTCTCGCTGGCGGCTTCGGCAGTTATATTGATAAAGAAAAAGCCATGCTGATCGGGCTGATCCCTGATTGTGTTTTGGATCATGTGTATGCGGTTGGAAATGCGGCGGGTGACGGTGCGCGGATCGCTCTGTTGAATGTTGAGAAGCGCAGAGAAATTGAAGAAGTGACTCGCAAGGTTGAAAGATTTGAATTGCCAACTGATCCTGAATTCCAAAATCAGTTTATGCTTGCAACGAGTTTCCCGCACATGAGCGAACCTTTCCCCCACATTGCGCATTTGATTCCAAATCGTGTGGCGGACCCGATGGCGAAGAATTTCAAGGTTAAGTAAAAAATATTAACCACAAAGTGTCACGAAGGTACACAAAGGAAAAGATTTAAAAAAACCTTTGTGACCCTTTGTCTCCTTCGTGGTAAAAAAAGGAGAGCAGGATGAATAAATTTTTGGAAAGATTGAATTCAGGGGAAATTCTTGTTGCGGATGGAGCAACGGGATCTAATTTGCAAAAGATGGGGCTGAAGCCCGGCAAGCCGCCGGAGGATTTGATCATTGATGATCCTGATACGCTTTTGAAACTTGCGAGTTCGTTCGCCAACGCCGGGTCAGATATTATTTTGACCTGCACTTTCGGCGGCACACGCATGAGAATGAAGGATTCAAAATATCAGGATCGGACGCCGGAAGTAAATATCCGCGCGGCGGAGATTGCACGCAAAGCCGCTTCACTGAACAATGGACTGGTGGCCGGTTCGATGGGACCCATCGGCGCTTTGGTCAAGCCGTATGGTCCGGTGGAAGCTGACGATGTAAGGGCAACTTTTGCCGAACAAGCCAAAGCTCTGGCCGATGGCGGCGTGGATTTTCTTCTGATCGAAACGATGTTCTCTTTTGAAGAGACCACCGCCGCATTTGAAGGCGCACGCTCTGCAACCGACCTGCCGATCGTTGTCTCATTTAGTTATGACCGCGGCACACGCTCGATGATGGGCGTGAAACCCAAGGATGTGATCAAGCGTTACAGTGAAATGGGCGCGACTCTGATCGGCGCGAATTGCGGCACAACACTTGAAAACATGGAAGCCGTTGTGAAAGAATATGTGGCGACCATTCCGAACTTCCCGTTGTGGGTCAAGCCGAATGCTGGTGTCCCGCACATGGATATTGAGACCGAGCAGGGCGTGTATGACATGGGGCCTGAAGATATGGCGACCTATGCAAAGAAGTATGTTGAATTGGGCGCGAAGGTTGTAGGCGGCTGCTGTGGAAATACTCCCGAGCATATTGCGGCAATTGCGAAGGCTGTGAAGTAATAGTGAGAAGTAATAAGTAACGAGTAATAAGTGTGAAGTTCAAAGCAATAGTGAAAGGGTGATAATGGATTATCAATTACGGGTTTTGTGACTCGAAGGGGTAATCCGTTATTATTTTAAAGGTGAAGCATATGCGTGAAAAAATATTGGATTTGTTATCGGGTAAAAAAATAGATACTCAGCCTGCTTTCAGCGGGTTGATCCATGTCACTGCGGAGGGATTGCAGAGTGAGGGATTGATCTTTCATGAGGTTCACCATGATGCGCAGAAGCTGGCGAAGGCGGCGGCGAGTACATTTAAGTTAAGCGGATTCCCTTCGGCGGTTCTGCCTTTGGATCTGTATGTGGAAGCAGAGGCGTTAGGCGCGGAGCTTAACTTCCGCGAGGATCGCGAGTTTGAGTTTCCGCAGGTGAAGCATGCGGGGTTGTTTGGGTCTGCAAAAGATTTGGTTGAGAGACTTCGGAAGTCTTCTTTGGAATCTTCTAAAAGACATCCGAAGTCTGGGGCGTATACAGACAGTTTGCGAAGCCATCAAATTATTAAAGGAAGATATTGGGAATGATGCGGTCATCGGGGGCATGATCCCCGGGCCGTATACATTGTTGCTGTTGGTCGTGGATGTAAAAAATATGTTCATCGAAATGAAGAAGGAACCGCAGGCTGTTACTGATGCGCTCGTTCTTCTTTCCTCTTTCCTTGCGGATGTTGGCACTGCCTATCGAGAAGCGGGCGCAGATTTTGTCACCATTCATGATATGGGCGGCTCACCCGCTTTTATTGGTCCGGGTAAATATGAGCAATTTGTTTTGCCGGCTGAAAAGTTATTAATTGAAAAACTTCCCAAGCCGAATGTTTTATCGGTCTGCGGGAATGTGACGGGATCACTTAATCTGCTGGCGCAAACGGGAGCGGACGCGATCTCTCTCGACCAGACAGTTGATCTGGCGGCGGCACGACTGGCTCTCAGGGATACATTGCTGTTTGGCAATCTTGATCCCGTAGAGACTCTCTTTCGGGGAGATGATGCCCAAATACGCGAATCAATTGTCAGGGCGAAAGATGCGGGCGTGGATGCAATCTGGCCGGGCTGCGATCTCGTCATCCGCACGCCGATCCAAAATATTAAGTACATGGTCGAGTAATTTATAATAAAACCAATTCACGGAGGCTTGGTTGAGAAAAAAATTATCAAATTGGATTCCATTTTTATTATTGCTGGTTATCTCGGCTTTGGTCTATCTTCCATTTATTCAAAAAATCGGATTGATAAACGATGATTGGTATTTGATCTTTGCGGGAAAAGCCGGGGGCGCAGATATTTTTTCACTTGTATTCAGCAGCGATAGACCCATGCGGGCATTTGTCATGGGGCCTGCATATTTTCTTTTTGGCGACAATATTCTTCTCTATCATTTAAGCGGATATTTTTTTCGTTTTCTAAGCGGTGTCTGCGCGTATTGGCTCTTTCAAATGATCTGGCCGAAAAATAAAAGTGCGAATACCTGGATCGCGATCCTTTTTGTAATCTACCCGGGCTTTCTTTCACAGACCAATCCAATCGATTATCAATCACAACTCTTTAGTCTTTTTCTCGCAATACTATCCATTGCGCTCACCATAAAAGCAATTTTGATTTCGGGATGGAAAAAATATATATTGCTTCTGTCTGCAATCGTGACCGGCATTTTTTATCTTGGGCTGGTTGAATATTTTTTTGGATTTGAATTATTCCGGATCATCTCTATTTACCTGCTTAATAAGGATATTAAAAAATCTTTTACACAAACATCGTTTATATCGTTCAAACAATGGCTGCCGAGCGCGATCATTCCAGCCGGATTCTTTTTCTGGCGTATCATTTTATTTGAAAGTGAACGCAAAGCCACAGACATCGGCGCGCAACTGCAAACCATTTCAGCAAATCCGCTGCTCAACGGCTTTTGGCTGGCGCTGGCTCTTTTTCAAGACACGATCAAGGCGGCCTTTCTCGCATGGGGAGTTCCACTTTATTTATTTAACACTGGCCTGCGGGTCCGAGATCATCTTTTAAGTTTTGGGATCGCCGCACTCATCATCGCTTTGATTGTTTCAGGATCAAAATATCTGGAAAGCGACAAAGAAGCCGAGACCGAAGAAAATGGATGGCAGACCGCTTCCATCGCCGCCGGGCTTGCTTCTGTTATCCTGAGTCTTTTTCCTGTTATTTTTGTGAATCGACGCCTGATCTTTGAGGTCTATTCCCGTTATGCACTCGCTGCATCGCTGGGTTCGGCAATGCTGATGGTTGGTTTGCTTTATTCAATATCCAATAAAAAGATACGCCATAGCGCACTGGCTTTTCTGGTCACGATTGCAACCCTTACCCATTTCCATAATGGCGCGCGCGCCGCAGAGCAGACAGCTTCCTTTCGCGATTTCTGGTGGCAAGTCAGTTGGCGTGCGCCTGAATTCCAACCCGAAACCACGCTGGCAGCCAATTATCCAATCACAGCCATTGAAGAGGATTATTTCGTTTGGGGACCTGCAAATCTTATTTACAATCCTGCATCCACAGATCATCAAATCATAAAACCATTGATCTATGCGATTGTCTTAAATGAAAATAATCTTTTAGACATCATGCAAGGCGGGGAGATAAAACCCATTGAAAGGCGCGGCATTCTCACACAGCCTAATCTCGATAAACTTCTGGTACTTAGCCAGCCCACGCAATTCTCCTGTGTGCATTTCATGGATGGAAAAAATCCGATCATTTCAGCCTATGAAGAGACTGACATTACATCTGCTGCAAATTATTCAGATATTGACCTGATCAATGTAAACGCCGAAGCACATACTCCCCCATTGTCCATTTTTGGGGCGGAACCGGAACACGGCTGGTGCTATTATTTTCAAACTGCATCGCTGGCCAGTCAGCGCGGAAATTGGGATCACGCCGCCACACTCGGAAATGAAGCCTGGAATCAAGGATTGCGCCCCACTGATAAATCTGAATGGCTGATCTTTCTAAAGGCATATACGCGGCTCAATCAATTTGATGAAGTAGTAAAGATCGCCAAAGATATAAAAAAAGACCCTTTCCAAAAATATCAGGTCTGTAAAAAACTTGCCACTGAATTTGGGAATTCTGATACAACGCCTGAGATGCAAAAATTACTCAATACTATTTTTTGCGAAAAATAGTACCAAATACAGAAAAAGCGAGACCCGCCGTGACAGCAATCTGTCACGGCGGGTCTTATTTTATTTCCCTGCCACAAACTTATTATTGCACGCTAAAAAGCACCGAACTATTTTCTGTCCGTTTGCAAAGCTCGCTAAACTGGGAGCAGGTGGATTCGGCTCCTTCCGCAGAAGGCTCATCAAACTCCTCTACTTCCCCGCCCTTAACGTAACAGCCCAGCGGCTCATTTCCAATTACCTGAAAACCCAACGGCACACGGCAGGTGTTATCTATTCCAGCCAGGTCTTTAAGCGGATAAGTAGGGTCATCCGTATTGGCGGCGCCTGCCTCTTCGGCTGTGAAATGATCGTGAAAATAAAAAAGGCCGGGATCAAGTACTGCGTCACTGGAAACGACACTCCACATGAATGTCTCTTTTCCACCATCAAACATCCATTTTTTAAAGGCGATTTCTATGGCGGGTAAATTTCCATAGGTACTCAGGCGCGCCCATGCAAGGTCGGGGTCGCCTTCAGGGTAGACTCCCTTACTCAAGTCATAAATAATCGTTTCAAATCCATCACTGTCATAATCATCAGGGCGGTTGATACTGCTGCCGCCCATATCGCTATTCACATCAAAATAAACCGCAACACTATCCGCGTTAAAATCTTTATTATATGGGGGACGTGTTGCAAGTAAAATCTCTGCTCTGCCATCAGCATTTCGATCGATTTCCACGCCATAGGAACCTGTAAGGGATTGCGTTTCAGAATCAAGCCCGATTAAAGAAATCTTGATGTAGAAAAAGGTGTCATCACTGGTGATCGAAAAGTCTGCAATGTCAACATCAGGCAGGTAGACCATGTCAACCGCCGTGAAGGGGCGTTCAAAACGATTCTTTCGCAAAAAGTCACCAGTCTTTACTTTTTTTGTTTCAAAGGATAATGAATTTTCATTATCATGAGCGGTTGCACGGTCTGTAGTACCTTCAGTGGGAATTGCAACATGCTCGATCTGTATAGCTTGCGGGAGGGTTGGTACTGCTGAAGGTACAGTCTCTGGAGTTATCATGACAGCTTCACTTGCAATAGCAGTTGATCCCGTCACAACGATTTCAGGCGGCGGTGTGGATGCGCTACAGGCCTGCAACAGTATGGTTACAATTAGCAACATTAACGGAAGAGATCTTTTCATATATGGTTCCTTTTTAGCGCAGAATATCAATATCCCATTAACTATAATTTCATAAGCTCGTGCAAAGGGCTGGAATTAAAATATTATACCTAACAAAAATGAAAGGTGCGCCGCTCTATAATTGCAGAAACATAATGAATATTTTTCCTTAAAAAGATTAAATGAAACGAAGGCCGCAACTTTTTTCGCAATATTCGCTTCATTTGCCGAATTCGCGTTGTGACTTTTGCTCTTTGGGAGCGCCGGGTATTGCAGCTTGCACATAATCCGGGATTAATTATCATAATCTGATTTGGAATTTCCCAGTTGCTTGACGCTTTAAAGGTCATGTGCTACCATCGTTTGTTGAATATATCGAAAGAGGAGAAACTATGAGTAATAAACAACGCGGCTTGCTGGTAGTCTTCATTTTTATAGTGTCCACTATGTTGATCTCTGCCTGCACGCAATCACTATCTGCAGCACCTGTAGCAACGCCAACCTTGCTCCCCACCGGACTGTTCGTTTCGCCCTTCCCATCTGTTGAAAATCCGATGGCAATGATCGAGGAATTTGCAAAACAGACTGCCGCAGCGCAAACATCTGTAGCAGGCGGTACAGCTGGCACCCCACAGGCAATCACCACGGTTGGAACGGTCATTACGCCACAAGCCGGAGTAACTTCCACACCGGGCGTTTCAACGCCAGTGCCCGGCACACCTACCAACGCTGTACCCACAACTCCTGCGGCAGCTGGTTTAACACCTGTCTTTCCCAGTGGACCAACGACAACCCCTGTACCTGCCGGTGTACGCCCTGCATCATACACATTACAAAATGGCGAGTTTCCCTACTGTATTGCGCGCCGTTTCAATGTTGACCCTGATGCCTTGCTCAGCGCAAGTGGGCTGACCAGTCCTGATCTGTATTACCCAGGCTTAACTCTAACCATTCCACAAAGCGGTGCATTCCCTGGTGCGCGGATGCTGGCTTCTCACCCGGCCACCTACACAGTGGTCTCAAGTGATGAAACCATTTACAGCATTGCCTGTAAATTTGGTGATGTTGATCCTGCTTCGATTGCCTCTGCAAATAGCATTTCAATTTCAGCGTCATTAACTGCCGGGCAAGCATTGAAAATACCCTAATTTGAAATCAAAAAGCCCAAGCAAATGCTTGGGCTTTTTTTATTATCTTTTTACAAGGAACTTCCGATGCCGTTTGAATTACTTCACTCAGAGACTCTGCTAAAAGGCCGTGCCTTTTTAATCCGGCGCGACACACTAAAAACACCCGATGGACGTGAAACCAAATTTGACATTATCGAACATGGCGGTTCTGTCATCATTGTTCCAATCGATAAAGATGGCAATCTGCTATTTGTGCGTCAATATCGGCACGCGGCAGGCATGGACTTGCTTGAGCTGCCTGCGGGCACCCTGGAACACGGCGAAGATCCGGCAGTGTGCGCCGCGCGCGAGATCCGCGAGGAAACAGGTTTCGCTGCAGACAAGATCGAGAAGATCGGTGATTTTTATCTCGCACCCGGATATTCAACAGAATTCATGCATGTCTTTCTCGCGCAAGAATTAAGACACGATCCGCTTGAAGCAGATGCAGATGAATTTCTCAGCGTGGAAAAACTTTCCTACGCAGAGGCAATTCAAATGGTCGAAAGAGGCGGGATGCCCGATGCCAAGTCGCTGGCGGCGTTGTTATTGGCGAAGTCACATCTACAAACAAAATAATATGCTTATTCTCATTGCAGGCCCCTATCGCTCCGGCACAAATGATGATCCTAAAAAGATCGCAGAGAATGTCCACTTGATGGAAACCTTTGCACTGCCTATTTTTCGCCTGGGGCATATTCCCTTATTAGGTGAATGGTTCGCGCTTCCATTGGTAGCCCTGGCTGGCTCAAAGCAAATTGGAGACGAACCATTCAATGAAATTTTTCATCCGATTGCAGAGAGACTTTTGGAAAAATGTGATGCAGTTCTCAGGGTGGGCGGCGCGTCACAAGGAGCAGATTTAATGGTTGAGGTTGCGCGCAAACGAAGCCTGAACATTTATTTTGCACTGGATGAAATTCCGCCCGTTCAATAATTAAATAACAGAATTAAATAGACAGACGGCAAAAAAATTGCCGTCTGTCTATTTAATTCTACAATTCTTATCCAAAATATGACAACTCTCAGGTAGATTCGGGTCATTCATAACTAACCAATGTCCTCAGGGAGGGATAAACTTGTATGTTGAAGATAATCCCAGGTGTAAACCTGCTTTCAAAGGAGCAAGTAATGAAACAACCTATCATCATGACCGACGGAAATGAAGCAACCGCAAGCGTTGCGCACCGTCTCAGTGAAGTGATCGCCATTTACCCGATCACCCCATCCTCCGGAATGGGCGAATTTTCAGACGAATGGTCTTCCAAAGGACGCAAAAATCTTTGGGGAACCGTGCCGCTAGTGATTGAAATGCAATCCGAAGGCGGCGCGGCGGGAGCCGTACACGGCGCACTACAAACCGGCGCGCTCACGACCACCTTCACCGCATCTCAGGGCTTGTTATTAATGATCCCGAACATGTACAAGATCGCGGGCGAACTGACCAGCACCGTCTTCCACGTAGCCGCGCGCGCCATTGCCTCTCACGCCCTTTCCATTTACGGCGATCATCAAGATGTGATGGCCGTCCGCCAAACCGGCTGGGCGCTGCTCTCCTCAGGTTCTGTTCAAGAAGCGCAGGATTTTGCCGCCATCTCACAGGCCGCCACGCTCAAATCACGCGTGCCCTTCATGCACTTCTTTGATGGATTTAGAACCTCGCACGAAGTGACCAAAATCTTCCAATTGACGGATGAAGAACTCCGCCTCATGCTGGACGATGACCTGGTGCGTGCCCATCGAGCAAGAGGACTCACGCCTGAACATCCCGTCCTACGCGGCACCGCGCAGAATCCAGATGTGTACTTCCAAATGCGCGAAGCCTCGAATAATTACTACACCGCCACTCCCGCCATTGTGCAGGAGATGATGGACAAATTCGCCCAGGTCACTGGCCGCCATTACAACCTCTTCGATTACAGCGGACATCCCGATGCTGAACGCGTCATTATCATCATGGGCTCCGGCGGCGAAGTTGTGGAAGAAACCGTTGCCTATCTTGCAAAGAAGGGCGAAAAAGTTGGCGTATTACGTGTGCGCCTGTATCGTCCGTTCTCCATTGAACATTTCCTCAAGGGTCTGCCCAAGAGTGTGAAATCCATCGCAGTATTGGATCGCACCAAGGAACCCGGCTCCAATGGCGAACCGATGTATTTGGATATTGTGAATGCGCTCATGGAAGGCAAACGCTCCGATATCAAAGTCATCGGCGGACGTTACGGCCTTTCCTCCAAGGAATTCACTCCTGCCATGACACGGGCTGTGTTTGACGAATTATCCAAACCTGAACCCAAGAATCATTTCACCCTCGGCATTAATGACGATGTCTCTCACACCAGCCTTGAAGTAGACTCAAGTTTCTCGCTTGAATCAGAAGGCATGGTCAGTTGTGTGTTCTTCGGTCTCGGCTCCGATGGAACCGTGGGCGCGAACAAAAACTCGATCAAGATCATCGGTGAAGAAACCAGCAATTACGCGCAGGGCTACTTCTATTACGACTCGAAGAAGTCGGGCACGGTCACCGTTTCACATTTGCGCTTTGGCCCGCAAGTCATTCGTGCGCCTTATCTCATTGAAGCGAATCAGGCTAATTTTGTGGCCTGTCATCAGTATGCATTCCTCGAACGCGTGGATATGCTCAAATACGCCAAGGAAGGCGCGATCTTCCTGCTCAACAGCATGTTTGGCCCGGACGAAATCTGGGATGAATTGCCGCAGGAAGTTCAAAAAGATATCATCGAAAAGAAACTCAAGTTCTACGCCATTAACGGGTACGATGTCGCGGAAAAGACTGGCATGGGCGGACGCATGAACACCATCATGCAGACGGCCTTCTTCGCCATCAGCGGTATTCTTCCGCGTGATGCGGCAATCGCCGAGATCAAACATGCCATTGAAAAAAGCTACGGCAAACGCGGTGAGGCGGTTGTGAAGCAGAACTTTGAAGCAGTGGATGCAACTGTCGCGAATCTTCATGAGGTCAAAGTTCCAGCGAAGATCAGCTCAAAGACGACGCGCAGGCTCCCGGTCCCGATTGAAGCGCCTGAGTTCGTTCGCGATGTGCTCGGTCAGATCATCGACTCAGACGGCGATAACATTCCGGTCTCCGCATTCCCAATTGATGGAACCTTCCCCACCGGCACAACGCAATGGGAAAAGCGCAATCTTGCGCTCGAAATTCCTGTTTGGGACGCGGATATTTGTATCCAATGCGGCAAGTGCGTAATGGTTTGTCCGCACGCGGTGATTCGCCACAAAGTGTATGACGAAAAATTATTGGCAGAGGCACCCGAGGCCTTCAAGCATACTGCGTCGAAGTTCAAGGAATTTTCGACCGGGTTTGCGTACACTTTGCAGGTTGCGCCCGAAGATTGCACAGGCTGTACTTTGTGCGTGGAAGTTTGCCCTGTGAAGGACAAGCGCGCCGTGGGACGCAAGGCGATCAACATGGAAGCGCAGCCTCCTTTGCGCGAAGCCGAAGTCAAGAACTGGGATTTCTTCATGAATATCCCCGATATGGACAGAAAACTGTTCAATCCGTCCACAATCAAGAACTCGCAGTTACTGCGCCCGTTGTTTGAATTCAGCGGCGCTTGCGCAGGCTGCGGTGAAACCCCATATGTGAAACTGGTCTCGCAATTGTTCGGCGACCGCGCCGTGATCGCAAATGCCACGGGTTGTTCATCCATTTACGGCGGCAACCTCCCCACTACGCCGTGGGCCAAGAACGCCGATGGACGCGGCCCGGCCTGGTCGAATTCGCTGTTTGAAGATAATGCCGAGTTCGGTTTGGGTATGCGCCTGACTATTGACAAGCAAATTGAATATGCGCGTGAATTGCTCAAGTCCTTTGAATCAACGGTGAGTACCGAGTTGGTCGAAGCCATTTTGAATGCCAATCAGGAAGATGAAGCGGGCATTGGCGCTCA
Organism: Candidatus Villigracilis proximus; assembly: GCA_016715195.1. GTDB lineage: Bacteria > Chloroflexota > Anaerolineae > Anaerolineales > Villigracilaceae > Villigracilis > Villigracilis proximus. Next base: position 8,547 of record JADKBB010000062.1, on the reverse strand, counting down.
ACGTGAACGTGTTGTTGAATTGAAGAATAAACTGAGCAAGTCCAGTGATAGCCGTGCAAAAGACCTCATCAGCCTGGCGGATAATCTGGTCAAGAAATCAGTCTGGATCATCGGCGGCGATGGTTGGGCCTATGACATTGGCTATGGTGGTCTCGATCACGTGCTCGCCAGCGGACGCAATGTCAACATTCTCGTGCTGGATACTGAAGTCTATTCAAACACCGGCGGACAGGCCAGCAAGTCTACGCCGCGCGCGGCAGTTGCCAAGTTCGCCATGGGCGGCAAGGGATTGCCCAAGAAAGACCTCGGGCTGATCGCCATGTCCTATGGATATGTCTATGTTGCCCGCGTTGCTATGGGCGCGAACGATCAGCAAACGCTCAAAGCATTACTCGAAGCCGAAACCTACGACGGGCCATCTCTCGTCATCGCGTACAGCCCGTGTATTGCACACGGCTACGATATGGCAAGAAGTCTGGATCAGACAAAATTAGCGGTGCAATCGGGTCACTGGCCCATGTATCGTTACGACCCACGCCTGGCCGAGCAGGGACACAATCCGCTCGTGATCGAATCCAAGGAACCGAGCATTCCGATCTCACAATACGCTTATAACGAAACCCGTTACAAGATGCTCATCCAAATGGACGAAGAGCGTGCCGAAATGTTAATGAAGGAAGCGCAGCACGATGCAAAATCCCGCTGGACGTTGTACCAGCAAATGGCTTCTATGCATTATGAAAACGGCAGCGAAACCGAGGAGAAAAAATCATGATCGACCTTACCACAACCTATCTTGGTCTACAATTAAAAAATCCACTCGTTGCTTCGGCTTCTCCCCTCTCCAAGGATATAGACAAGGCACGTAAATTGGAAGAAGCCGGCATTGCAGCAATCGTAATGTATTCCCTCTTTGAGGAACAGATCATCCACGAAAGCCTCGAACTGGACCACTATCTCACCCGCGGAACCGACTCATTTGCCGAAGCAATGACCTATTTGCCTGATGGCGGTATGTACGCGGTTGGTCCTGAAAAATACTTAAATCAGGTAGCCGGGTTAAAGAAAGCCTTAAACATCCCCGTCATTGGAAGTTTAAACGGTGTATCCAAAGGCGGCTGGACGAATTACGCAAGACAGATACAGGAAGCCGGAGCAGATGCGTTGGAACTGAATCTGTACTACATCCCAACTGACCCCGACCTCACCGCCCAGGAATTGGAAAACGCACAAGTTGAATTGGTGGCACAGGTAAAATCTGCGATATCCATTCCACTCGCAGTCAAATTGAGCCCTTACATTACAGCACTGCCCAACTTTGCGCGCAAAATCGTCGAAGCCGGAGCAAATGGAATCGTCCTCTTCAATCGCTTCTACCAGCCAGATTTCGACCTTAATGAACTGGAAATCGTCCACAGCCTTGATTTAAGTACCTCCGCCGAACTGCGCCTTCCTCTGCGTTGGATATCAATCCTGCACGGAAAACTCAACACCGATTTTGCCCTCACAAGCGGCGTCCACACGGCAAACGACGTACTCAAATCCATGATGGCAGGCGCAAAAGTTGCCATGATGGCCTCAAATCTCCTGCATAACGGCAACCAGGTCATCCCATCCATATTAAACGAATTGGAAACATGGATGAAAGAACGGGAATATGTCTCGATCAACCAAATGCAGGGAAGCATGAGTCAAAAATCAGTAAAAGAACCCGCAGCCTTCGAACGGGCAAATTACATGAAAGTCCTGAATTCGTTCAGAACCCTGCCCTAAACAAAAAATCCTCCGTTTTCACGGAGGATTTTTTTATAAACTCAAATCACAAAACTAGCTTTCAACAGGAGCAGAGGCATTCTTACGCTGACGGAAAGTGATACGGGCACGAGTCAGATCATAAGGCGACATTTCCATCGCAACACGATCCCCCAACAAAATACGAATATAATGCTTTCGCATCTTACCGGAAAGATATGCAAGCACCTCATGTCCATTATCAAGCTTCACCCGAAACTGAGTCCCGGGCAGCGCCTCGATCACAACACCATCAACTTTAATTTTGCCTTCTTCTTTTGTCATACACGCCTCTGATTACTCTGTATCCTTGAAAGATTTTCGTTTCATACGTCGAATCGCCTTCTTCTTCTCCATCCGGCGCGTCTCACTCTTTGAGACGAACCAGCGTTTATTGCGAATCGTACTCAACACCCCGCTCTTAACAACCTTCTTCCGAAAACGCTTGAGCAAAGAATCCTGAGACTCGCCATTACGTAAATGTACTGAACCCAATCAAATCACCTACTTTCCACGTAAAAAATAGACAAAAAAAATCGACCATTACGCAGAATCGGCCGAGGACTTTATAAATAAGACCAGAAACGAACTCACTGACCATACGATCAAAAAATGCGCTTCACACTCCTCGCTTTATAGAAAGGGCAAAAAAGCCCATGCTGAAACTGCAATCGGCATTATACACGATACACGCATGGATGAAAAGATTTTTCTATCAAATTTTCCACCTAGGAATTGCCTCACCCACATGGATTTTCCAATTGAATAACTTACCCACCCCAACCAGACCGCATCAAACTCACCCAAAACTGGTTCTGCATCCCAAACATCCCAGCCGCTAATTCACTAAAACAAAAAAGGCCCTCCATTTTCACAGAGGACCTTCCAACATACAAATTACAAAATCTAGCTGCTAACCGAAACTGGCGCATTCTTTCGCTGACGAAAAGTAATACGGGCACGAGATAAATCGTATGGAGACATCTCCATGGAAACATGATCGCCCAGCAAAATACGAATATAATGCTTGCGCATCTTACCCGAAAGATAAGCCAGCACTTCATGTCCATTATCAAGCCGCACACGGAACTGAGTTCCAGGCAGGGCTTCGATCACGAGACCATCCACTTTAATTTTGCCTTCTTCTTTTGTCATACACGCCTCTCGATCTATTCGTTATCTTTGAAAGCGCGTCGTTTAATGCGACGAATAGCCTTCTTCTTTTCCATTCTACGCGTCTCACTCTTCGAGACGAACCAGCGTTTGTTACGAATGGTGCTTAAAATACCGCTCTTTACTATTTTCTTGCGAAAGCGCTTGAGCAAAGAGTCTTGAGACTCGCCGTTACGTAAATTTACTGAAGCCAACGAAATCACCTACTTTCCACATAAAATAGTCAAAAAAAACGGCCGCTACACTTAATCGGCCGGGGACTTTATAAATAAGACCACAAGCTAATTAGATCCATTATATGATCAACACCAAAATTGCATAAGCAAATGATGATACATACAAACACATACACGCGCGGATAGAAAAATCCCGCGCGTGTTATGTGTAAAAGAAAAGCCCCTTGGCAATGACCTACTCTCCCGGGAGGTCGCCCTCCAAGTACCATCAGCGCTGACATGCTTAACTGCCGGGTTCGGTATGGGACCGGGTGTACCCACGTCGCTCAAATCACCAAGGGACATTTTCACAATGTTGGTCTGAACAGCAAAATGATGTATTTGTCTTCTAGAAAAGTACCAAATTCTCCGCATCACAAGAAGGAAGCCCTCGACCATTAGTACAGCTTAGCTTAACACATTACTGCGCTTACACACGCTGCCTATTAACCAGGTAGTCTACCTGGGGTCTTACACCCTTACGGGTCACAGGGATCTAATCTTAGACGGTCTGAACCCAGCTCGCGTACCGCTTTAACGGGCGAACAGCCCGACCCTTGGGACCTTGTCCAGCCCCAGGATGCGATGAGCCGACATCGAGGTGCCGAGCGAGATCGTCGATGTGAACTCTTGGATCTCACCAGCCTGTTATCCCCGGGGTAGCTTTTATCCGGTAAGCCACAACCCTTCCACTCGGTATTGTGGGATCACTAAGCCTGACTTTCGTCTCTGTTCGGCGCGTTGGCCTTACAGTCAAGCTCCCTTATGCCTTTACACTCTATGGTGGGTTTCCATTCCACCTGAGGGAACCTTTGGGCGCCTCCGTTACTTTTTGGGAGGCGACCGCCCCAGTCAAACTGCCCACCTGGCACGGTCCCCCATCCGGATTACGGAATGGGGTTAGGATCTAAACATGATCAGGGTGGTATTTCACCATTGGCTCCACCGACGCTAGCGCGCCAGCTTCAAAGCCTCCCACCTATCCTACACAGATTATATCCAAATACAATGCCAAGTTGCAGTAAAGCTCCACGGGGTCTTTTTGTCCTGCTGCGGGTAGGCCGCATCTTCACAGCCATTTCAATTTCACCGGGTCCCTCGTCGAGACAGTGCTCTAATTGTTACGCGGTTCGTGCGGGTCGGAACTTACCCGACAAGGAATTTCGCTACCTTAGGACCGTTATAGTTACGGCCGCCGTTCACCGGGGCTTCAGTTCAAAGCTTCGCTTGCGCTAACCTCTCCCTTTAACCTTCCGGCACTGGGCAGGCGTCAGCCCCTATACATCGCCTTACGGCTTAGCAGAGACCTGTGGTTTTGTTAACCAGTCACCAGAGCCATTTCACTGCGACCCTCCTGGGCTTTAACACCCTAGAGGGCACCTCTTCTCCCGAAGTTACGAGGTCATGTTGCCTAATTCCTTAACGAGAGTTCTCCCGTTCGCCTTGGTATACTCTACCCATCTACCGGTGTCGGTTTGCGGTACGAGCGCTAGAAAGTTATGCTTAGAGACTTTTCTTGGCAACAAGGCTCAACCACTTATGCCTTACGGCTCGCTCTCACCTCAGCTCAACTGGCGGATTTACCTACCAATCTCAACGCCTAGATGGATCGCACCCAAATCCAATAATGGGCTGGCCTATCTCGTTGCGTCCTCCCATCGCACTCTCTAGCGGTTCTGGAATGTTGACCAGATGTCCATCACCTACGCCTCTCGGCCTCGGCTAAGGACTCGACTAACCCGACGCGGAATGACCTGGCGTCGGAAACCTTAGATATACGGCGAATATGGTTCTCACATATTTGTACGCTACTCATGCCTGCATTCTCACTTCTATCCGCTCCAGTCGCCCTTAGCTTCTAAGCCAACCTCCTGGTTGTTTCAGTAACCTCACCTCGTTTCCCACTTAGCATAGATTTAAGGACCTTAGCCGATGGTCTGGGCTGTTTCCCTTTCGACCCCGAAACTCATCTCCCGGAGTCCGACTGCCATGCTATGGAGTACTGGCATTCCGAGTTTGATTGGGTTCAGTAAGCTGTAAGCCCCTTAGCCCATTCAGTGCTGTACCTCCAGTACTAAACGCACGACGCTAGCCCTAAAGCTATTTCGGGGAGAACCAGCTATCTCCGTGTTCGATTGGCATATCACCTCTACCCACAGGTCATCTCCTAACTTTGCAACGTTAGTGAGTTCGGGCCTCCACGAGTGTTTAGACTCGCTTCACCCTGCCCATGGGTAGCTCACACGGTTTCGGGCCTAATTCCAGCGACTATACGCCCTATTAAGACTCGCTTTCGCTACGGCTTCGGGTGTTACTCCCTTAACCTCGCCACTGAGATTAACTCGCAGGCTCATTCTCCAAAAGGCACGCTGTCAGGCATGACAAGGAACGTCCCTATTTCGGGGGCTCAACTTGCCGTAGCCCTTCAACTGCTTGTAAGCTTATGGTTTCAGGTTCTATTTCACTCCCCTAACAGGGGTACTTTTCACCTTTCCTCGCGGTACTTGTTCACTATCGGTCGTCAATTGTATTTAGCCTTGGAGAGTTGACTCCCCAGATTCCCGCCGGATTAGCGTGCCCGGCAGTACTCAGGAAATCCCGGAAGATAATCAATTTTCGCATACGGGACTATCACCCTCTTGGCAGGCTGTCCCACACCTTTCCGCTAACTGATTATTTTGTAACTTCCGTATTGCCGGTCCTACAACCCCGAATCTGTAAAGTTTGGTTTGGGCTGTTCCCCGTTCGCTCGCCACTACTAGGGGAATCTCGGTTTCTTTTCCTCTGGGTACTGAGATGTTTCAGTTCCCCAGGTTCCCATCCTCAACGTCTATGTGTTCAATTGAGAGGACACCGTTGGTTCGCAACGGTTAGGGGTTTCCCCATTCGGACATCCCCGGATATTGCGCTTGCACACAGCTCCCCGAGGCTTATCGCAGTGTCCCACGTCCTTCGTCGGCACTTAGCGCCTAGGCATCCACCGTACGCCCTTCGTAGCTTTCTTCCACGTGATACGGAGAAATTGATACTTTTCTCTTTGAAGTTGATAAATATATATTACTTTGCCGGACTACATCACTTGCTATTCAGTTTTAAGGTGCATTCACCATTGACCGGCGCCCGACACTCTTGGACCGAAATCAAGCATCGAACCCTTCATCTGGCCTTAATTATTTTTAAAGTACTTCGCGCTAGAGGCAAAACGACCCGGCGCTACCGGCCGTGCAAAACAACCTTTTCAAGCGGTTTCTTTACAAGCGCTCTCCCTGAACTCGTGGAGATGGCGGGCTGAACTCGTGACCTCCGCGTTGCAAACGCGCGCTCTCCCGACTGAGCTACATCCCCGAACTTGGAGTGGGCCTGAGGATCGAACCGGCCCTTATCAGGACAGGCTCTAACCAACTGAGCTACAAGCCCGGGACGGGATTTTCTCAGCAACTGAGGAGTGATAGGAAGCGCGTGGGTGAGTGGTCAACCAGTGCCCAAGGCACCGTTGGGCGTAGAACATGAGTAGAGCAGCTTGCCGAAGCCAAATCGCTCGAATTCTCCTAGAAAGGAGGTGATCCAGCCGCACGTTCCCGTACAGCTACCTTGTTACGACTTCACTCCAGTCACCAGCCCTACCTTTGACGGCGCCTTCCTTGCGGTTAGGCTACCGGCTTCAGGTATTACCAGCTCCCATGACGTGACGGGCGGTGTGTACAAGCCCCGGGAACGTATTCACCGCACTATAGCTGACGCGCGGTTACTAGCAACTCCGACTTCATGCAGGCGAGTTGCAGCCTGCAATCCGAACTGAGACCAGCTTTGTAGGATTGGCTCCGCCTCGCGGCTTGGCGACCCATTGTACTGGCCATTGTAGCGTGTGTGTAGCCCAGGATATAAAGGCCATGCTGACTTGACGTCATCCCCACCTTCCTCCGGCTTAAGACCGGCAGTCTCGTTAGACACGTATAACTAACGACGAGGGTTGCGCTCGTTAGTGGACTTAACCTAACACCTCACGGCACGAGCTGACGACAGCCATGCAGCACCTGTGACTGCTCCCCGAAGGGTCGTTCCGCTTTCGCTTCACTACCACCGCCATGTCAAACCCTGGTAAGGTTCTTCGCGTAGCCTCGAATTAAACCACACGCTCCGCTGCTTGTGCGGGTCCCCGTCAATTCCTTTGAGTTTTAGCCTTGCGGCCGTAGTCCCCAGGCGGTCAACTTAACGCGTTAGCTCCGGCACCGGCGGGGTTTAGACCGTCGACACCTAGTCAACATCGTTTACGGCTAGGACTACCGGGGTTTCTAATCCCGTTCGCTCCCCTAGCTTTCGTGTTTGAGCGTCAGGTACAGCCCAGGTGGCCGCCTTCGCCACTGGTGTTCCTCCGGATATCTACGCATTTCACCACTACACCGGGAATTCCACCCCCCTCTACTGCCCTCAAGCCCAGTAGTTTCGGACAACCCCTCCGGGTTGAGCCCAGAGATTTCATGCCCGACTTGCTAGACCGCCTGCGTGCGCTTTACGCCCAGTAAATCCGGATAACGCTCGGTACCTACGTTTTACCGCGGCTGCTGGCACGTAGTTAGCCGTACCTTATTCCAGGGTACTGTCCTTCCTCATCCCACTGAAAAGCGCTTTACGACCCGAAGGCCTTCATCGCGCACGCGGCGTTGCTGCCTCAGTCTTTCGACCATTGGGCAATATTCCTCACTGCTGCCTCCCGTAGGAGTCTGGCCCGTGTGTCAGTGCCAGTGTGGGGGGCCACCCTCTCAGGCCCCCTACCCGTCGTAGCCTTGGTAGGCCATTACCCTACCAACTAGCTGATGGGACGCAGGCCCCTCCCAACGTGAATTGCGGACCTTTCGCGTCAGGCTCTAACCCCGCGCGCCACATGCGGTATTAGCAGTCCTTTCGGACTGTTATTCCACACTTCTGGGCAGGTCACCTACGTGTTACGCACCCATTCGCCACTCAGACCCAATATTGCTATCAGATCTGCGTTCGACTTGCATGTCTTAGGCACGCCGCCAGCGTTCATCCTGAGCCAGAATCAAACTCTCCTCCGCAAAAACATCACTCTTGGGAGTGTTAAAGTTATGATTTACTGGTTCAACAAAAAATTTTGCTTCCTACCTCTTCAGCTGTTAGTGGTGCTTGCCATTTGAGCGGACGATATTTTATCTGCTCTATAACCGTCTGTCAAGGTTTTTTACAGACCAAAAATACCGATGCTTTTACTTTCGCATCGGTTCATCAGACTGCAAAAACTTATTTGCTTTGAGTCTCTGATGTGGAGACGGTTACTCAGTTGTAATCGATTTGTCTGGGTGACGAAATCTTTTTCGTTTCTACTGGCGAAGGGCAATTATATGCATTT
>JADKBB010000061.1 GCA_016715195.1 Candidatus Villigracilis proximus | reverse complement strand
TTTACATACGCCAGTGTTTCGCGGATTGTCAGTTGTGAAGCCTGTTTGGCGGGATAGGCGCTGGCGGCGATGGAGCCGATCAAAATAACGACGAGCCAAATTCCCAGACCGACAGGCGAAATGATGAGCGGCAGTGGAGAGCGGAAGGACAACATGCCCAGCCCACTAGATAATCAATGCCATACGAAAGCGGCGCGAGACCGGCAGGGCGATGACCCAACCCGGCTAGCCGATGATAAACTCTTCGCCGATGACGTTGCGCAGATCGTGTTTGGACTTCGCGCCGATCGCCCGCATATCGCCAAACTTTACGCGTGCGCTCGATGACACTGGTGCCCATGCTGGACATTAATCCCAACACACCGACTACAGCCATGACGACTGACACAGTAGATCAACGCTGAAGATGAAGATGTAAACATGTCCGCTGAGGGCGTTGTCGAGCAGGGCTTCGAGATCGCCTTTACGTTGATATTTCCGTAGCGAAGCGTTGTTCAATTTCGCGGGTGGCGCCGCGACGAATTTTTTGTCGTGTGAAGTCATGACCACGCGGACGGCGGTAGTGGTTTGCGGTCAGTCCCGTCGCTTTGGCATACGTGGGATGGAATGACGTAGGCAGCCGCGGGCGAAAGAAGCACCCTGCTTGATGACCCTACCAGTTTGAAATTTGTATCCAGCCCGTTGACTTGATTGAAATTGGTCACCGATTTGGGCGTTCGGGAATAACGCCCCGTATTTTGATCCAACGCCATGGAGTTCTCGCCACCTGTTTCCAGCCGTCCAGCGATCAGCGGGGTTTCGATGAACTTTGATCCAGGCGGCGCGGGAACGTAGTGTAAAACTTCCAGTGTCCGCCATCGATAGTTCTGCACGAGATCCAAATTATCAGGGCGGCTAAGCGCGGCGGGTGTGAACCCAGGTTTCGTGCTTGCGCCACAGCAGGATTTGCGAGAATCGCGTTGACCTGTCCTCCGATTTCGGACCGTTGAAGTTGTAATCCTCAAATCGTAGTGACGGCCCGCGGCGGCTTTCGTGAGATAAGATTCCAACCCGCCTTGGACGTTGATCTCCGTCTTTAATATCGCAAAGCCTGCGGTGGCTAACAGGCCGAGGGTCAGGATCAATCGTCCGGCGCCGACGGAACGTGTTGCGGATCGCCAGAATCAGGGTGTTGTCCACTCGCCCGAAGTTTGCTGAGCCAACTGCCCAGTCTGTTCGAGCCGAAGGCTTCCTTATCCGCGCCATAGTCGCTGGAGAATCCGCGGACGGTGGGTGCGCGATGTCCGCATGATCGGGTTCAGCGCCGTCAACAGCGGAATCAAAACCCCATGAGCAAAAGAACGACATACACCCCACACAGGAATCGCGTTGCTATAAATTGTAAAGTTGAGCAGTTGACCGACCACGGTGGCAAATCCGCGCGCGGCGAAAATGGCGGGCGGAACGCCCAAGACAACTGCCATCGCGCCCAAGGTTGCGATCAGCACGAGATACATGCTAGTAATTTGCGTGGAGCGCGCGCCGATGGCTTTCATGATTCCGATTTGGCGAATCTGTTGGGCAAGCAATCCACCGATCATGGTAGCAGTGAGAATCGCACTCAATGCCAACGCCATCAGGCTGAAGACCAACAGCAGCATGAGGATGGAGGTCATCTGGCTTTGGTGCGGATGTTTGCCAGGCGGCGGAATGCGAATCTCTTCGATGGTACGTCCCTGTGACTTGAGCCATGTCGTCAGGTCGCCAACTGTTTTATCAATGGCTGCCGTGTCGTAGGGCTGATCTTTCACAACCACTTTGAGCAATTGCAGCGTGCCGCTTTCGCCCAAATATTTCAACGTGCTGGCGTGATGTAACCATACACGGTCTGTTCCTGCCACGCGGGCGCGAGGCTGGGGTCGTGACAGATCCGAAATTTCAATATGCTTCGTGCCGCTGGGAGTTTGAACTGAAAGCGTGTCGCCGATTTTCATTTTCAGCAGTGTGAGCGCTTCGCGTTCCAATAGAATGGTTTGCGCAGGCGGAGGGAACGCGCCCGCTTCGGGGCTAAATGTGCTGATCTGGATGGTTTCAAAATCTTTGACCACGAACAACAGCAGGGGGTAGGAATTCATTGGGCTTGGTTTCAACTCGCGCCGTGACCCATGACCCCGCTTCCGCGTCTGCGATGTTTGGCTGTTGACGAACAGCCGCGACCAACGAATCATCCACCTGATCCAATTCTAAAAATGCCGAGGCGGGGTTTGTCCCCAAATAATTGCGGCTGATCTCGCGGGTCAGGATGGTGTATGCGCCGAGGATGGTTCCCACGCCAAAGATACTGACCGCAATCGCGACAGTCATCATCACCATGCGTCCGCGCGCGGCTTGCAAGTCGCGCAACATTTTTTTTCCAACGTGGGCTATTCATTTCCGCTCCTAATAATGGCTCCATCTGCCAGCGTGATCGAGCGCGTAAAGAAACGGGTCAGGTCGCGTTCGTGCGTGACCATCACCACCGTTTTGCCTTCGGCGGCAAGTTCAGAAAACAATTGCATGACTGCGTCTGACGTGTGTGAATCAAGATTGCCCGTGGGCTCATCCGCGACGATGATGGGCGGATCATTCGCCAGCGCGCGCGCCGTCGCCGCCCGCTAAGCTGTCCACCCGATAGATCCGAAGGAGTTTATCCGCCTGTTCCACAATGCCAACTTTCTCCAGCAGAGCAAATGCGCGTTCTTTGCGTTCACGCGCGGGAATCACGCCGCAAAAATCCATCGGCAGGATAATGTTCTCGGAGACGGTCAACGTGGGGAGCAACTGGAAAAACTGAAAGACCACGCCCACATTTCGTCCGCGCCAAACCGCGAGTTGTTCCTGATCTAAATTGTGGACGGGAGTCGTTGCGACAAAGATTTCGCCCGAAGTGGGGCTGTCAATGCCCGTGATCATGTTGATCAACGTGGACTTTCCGCTGCCCGACTTCCCCACCACCGCCACGAACTCGCCCGCGCCGATTATATCCACATCTTTGAGCGCGAGGAATTTTCCCGCCGCGACATCGTATGCCTTGCTGACACCGCGCAATTCAATAAGTTTTGTTTCCACTTCGATGTTTCTCCTTTTCTTTTTTACGAAACTGATGTACACTAAATACGTTTCCGAACACTATGTTTGATTACTTATACAGTGTCTTGACAGTAAGTCAACAACCAAAATGCCTTAAATGTTCAATACTGAACAAAACAAGGCAAATTGTTCATATTCGCGGCGGTTTTAATGTCCTCCTCACAGAACATTCGGGCTTCTAGGCCACCAATAAAAAGGAGAATCAACATGCCAACAAAAACAGTGGATCGGCGCATTGAGCGCACGCGCCAGTTATTGCAAGAAGCTCTGATCGCCGTCATTCTGGAAAAAGGATTTGAAGCCGCTACCGTGCAGGATGTAATCGACCGCGCCAACGTGGGACGCTCCACGTTTTACGCGCATTTTCAAGACAAAGAGGATCTACTCCTCAGCGGGTTTGAACATCTGTGGGCAGAGTTTGAAAAGCATTTGAACGCCGCCTCTGCCAACAATGAAGGTCCGTGGGGGTTGAGTCTGTCCATGTTTCAACATGCAGAAAGCCAGCGCAGGCTCTACAAAGCAATGGCTGGAAAACAGGGCGGGAACATTGCCCTGACCTATATTCAAAAATATTTATCTGGCTATCTGACAGACCACTTGAAACAACAATTGGCAAAACGCAAAAAAGGTTTCCCGCCTGAAATCCTTTCGTATCATATCGCCAGTTCTTTTATTTCCCTGCTGACCTGGTGGTTGGATAATGACTCTACTTATTCCGCAGAGCAGATGAATGATTTTTATCGGCAGTTGGTTGAGCCTGGGGTAAACATGATTATGCAAAATGGATAAACTCAAGCCTGCTTTAGAATAGCGAATCGCATCTGCTATAATTGAAAAAAAATAACTACTAAGAGGAATTATCTTATGGCTGAATACATCAGCGTTTCAAAAATTTCAAATTACGTCGAAAAAGAAGTGACCATCAAGGGCTGGGTTTATAACCGCACCGACAAGGGCAAATTATCGTTTTTGCTCGTGCGCGATGGGACAGCCTTTATCCAGTGTGTCGCCTTCAAAGGTGACCTGACTCCCGAGCTCTTCGAGCAGATCTCGCACCTGCCGCAGGAATCCTCGGTCATTATCACGGGCGTGGTGCGTGAAGACAAACGCGCTCCCGGCATCCCCGGCGGATACGAACTGGGCATCAAGGATTTACAGGTGGTTCAGTCCGCTGACCTCGATTACCCGATGTCGCTCAAAGATCACGGCGTAGACTTCGCGCTCGATAACCGTCACCTGTGGATTCGTATGCAGAGTCAGTGGGCGATTTTGCGCATCCGCGCCACGGTCATGGCGGCCACCCGCGAATGGCTCGATACCAATGGCTTCACCGAAATGAGCACGCCCATTCTCACTCCCGCCGCCGCCGAAGGCACCACCACCCTCTTTGAAACCGAATACTTCGACGAAGGCAAAGCCTATCTCGCGCAAACCGGTCAGCTTTATAACGAAGCCAATATTTTCGCATTTGGAAAAGTCTACTGTTTCGGTCCCACCTTCCGCGCTGAGAAATCAAAAACGCGCCGCCACTTAACTGAATTCTGGATGCTCGAACCTGAGATCGCTTTTTGTGACCTCGATGGGCTGATGGAAATCGAAGAGCAGATGTTGACTCATATCGTGCAGCGCGTCATGCGTGACCGGATGCCTGAGTTGAAATCCCTCGGGCGTGACATCTCCAAGTTGGAGAAGATCGTCGGTCCCCTTCCCGCGCATTTCCTATGATGACGCAGCGAAGATGATCGAAGAGTTACGTGAGAAAGAAACCGACCCCGAAAAGAAAGCCCTGCTTGACTTCGAATGGGGCATGGACTTTGGCGCTCCGCACGAAACCGCCATTACCAATCAATTTGAAACACCCGTCTTTGTCTATGGCTATCCATCCGCGGTCAAAGCCTTTTACATGGAACCGTGGCCCGATCGCCCCGAAGTCTGCAAATCTGTGGACTTGCTCGCGCCCGAAGGCTACGGCGAGATCTGCGGCGGCTCTGAGCGCATGAGCGACCACGATGCATTGCTGGCACGCATCCGCAAAGAGAAACTGCCCGAGGACGCCTTCAAATGGTATTTGGAACTTCGCAAATATGGCTCAGTCCCCCACTCAGGCTTCGGCATGGGCACCGAACGCGTCACCTCATGGATCTGCGGCATTGAACACATCCGCGAGGCGATTGCCTTCCCGCGCACGATCAAAAGAGTGTATCCATAAATCAGGTAAATAAGTAGACAGGTAAATATGTACCAGCCACCCGACAGTTTTAAAATAGGACACAGACCGCTTCACGAACGTCCAAAAAACAAAGTGTCGGGCGGCTGGTGATCGACCATGTAAAGTCACCATGTTTCATAACCCAATCTTATGACCCTGAAAGGGTCAAATGATTATAGGAAATAGATAACGCGGCATTCAACCCCGAAGGGGTGTCAGAGATCGAAAAAATCCATGACACCCCTTCGGGGTTTGGTTTTCAATATGCTTTTTTGCTACTACATCATTTCATCCCTTCGGGATTGATAGAGAATAGACATCCACCCATATCCTATAACACCATACCTATAATCGACCTAGCCACCCGACAGTTTTAAAACAGGACGCAGATCGCTTCGCAAGCGTTCAAAAAACAAAGAGTCAGGTGGCTAGAATATGTAGACATATAAAAATACTCTGCGCTTCTGGCACAGAGTATTTTTTACGTTTTACGTTCGCACTACGGAATTACCAACACCTGCCCCACCTTGATGCTATTGATATTTTTAATATCGTTCGCAGTCGCAATTGCAGCAACGGTAACGCTGTGTTTCACGGCGATGACTGAAAGTGTATCGCCTGCTTTCACGGTATACGTCCGCTTGGGGGTGGAGGATGTGTCAGAATCGCCCGGCCCAGTTACCGGCGTGGAGGTTGATACGCTTTCCTGAGGGATGGCAACTGCAACAGGCACGGTTAATTTGTCGCCGGTGACAAGTAGTTGGGGGTTAGCCATCACCAATTCACGCACTGTGACACCGTAGGCATTCGCAATGGATTCGAAGCTGTCACCTTTGGTAATGGTGTGGATCTTCGGCTTTTGATCGGGAATACTTGCGCCTGCAAATTTATATAATTCTTCCAGTGTGCCGTTGAAAATATTCATATCCGCAGAGGCATTGATGCCGTTGACCTTGCCCTTATCGCTGTATTGCCAGATGGTCCAATTGAACCAGCCGCGCGGAAGATAGGGCTTCATGCCATCCTGATATTGATTGGGATATTGCGCCAGCCAGAGCGGATAATCCTTGGCCCAGGCGGGAGGTCCGCCGCCAGCTACGACAAGATAATCCTGTAAAAAGTATTGACCCGAATAAATGATCGGCTTTTTCCCAAACACAGATTCAACCCGGTCAAGCCAAATCTTAACCGCAGGCACGATCTTCTCCTTCCTCATGCCGTCGTGCGTTTCAAGATCAAGCACAGGCGGAAGTTCGCCATTGTCTTTCACTGTTTTTACATAATCAATAAAATAATCGGCTTGTTTTCTGGCATCCACATTACAGCGGAAAAAATGATACGCACCGCGCAGGAGTCCGGCTGATTTCGCGCCAAACCAATTATCGTCAAATGTGGGGTCTTTATAGGTGATGCCTTCGGTGGCTTTGGCCACCATAAAACGCTGCCCTGTTGCGCGCACCTTGGGCCAGTCTATGCCTGCATCCCAATAGGAAACATCAATACCCGGAACTGTCGCCATGTAATCCTCCGTTGAAATAAAGTTTGGTTATGAGAAATTAAGCGTAGCACAAATGATTTATAAAAGCAATCAGTTTTGTAAACCCTGTCATACGGGAGAATTAATTTTTATCTACCCTTGCACCGCTGAGTATGGTATAAGAATCACAGCCCTTCTGTGTTCGTGATATCGCCTTCACGTTTTGAGCCAATACATATTAAAAGGGTCCTTAACTTAACAGAAATAACGCGATAGGCCTGAGCCAAGGCGGCGTTTCTCGGTAGGGACCCACCTGCTTTTGCAGGTTCAAAACCTGGTGGTACACGGCATAAGCGGGGTTTTTTTGTTGGTACTTATATACAACTTAAAACCTTCCTTGACGAGTTCACAGGGTACATATACAATACCTTTCGTTGTACCCAAAATAAAATACGGAGATACAAGCGGCTGGGTCTTGCAAGTTCTGATACATAAATATCAGCAAGATCACGAGGTGGAGGTTCTCCCGTGCGAACGGGACGCTAATCGCGAAAGCGAGAAAATCGGATAGATCAGCGGATGCCTCTGAAGTTAATCACAAACTTCCTTCTCCCTTCCAAAGCAAGCGTTTTGAGCATGGAAATTAAAAATGCTCATCATTGAAAGCCATACAGTGATGCATGGGATAAAATGAACGCAGTGATACAGGCATGATCCGCCTGTTGCTTTTGGAAGGGCGTTTCTTTTTAATACCCGCGTGTATTGAAACAGGTATGCCCGTGCATATCTGTTTTTTTATGCATCTCCAGAACAATTGCGCAAGAAACGGGTCGCCCGCAAGACGGCTGTCAAATACAATCTCCATCATCAAAAAGGAGATCAACCATGGAAAATAACCCCAGCCTCGAACTTTCACAACATTATCAATTGATCGAACAGGCCATTCAATACATTGAAGCCAATGTGCAGCGCCAGCCCGAACTCGACGAGATCGCATCTGCCGTTGGATTGAGCGAATATCATTTTCAGCGTTTATTTACCCTCTGGGCAGGCATCAGCCCGAAACGCTTCATGCAATTCCTGACAAAAGAACACGCCAAGGAATTACTTGCCCGCTCTGAAAACCTGCTCGACACCACGCATCAAGTTGGTCTTTCCAGTTTGGGGCGCTTGCATGATCTTTTCGTCAACACAGAAGCAGTGACGCCCGGCGAATACAAATCACGCGGCGCAGGGCTCACCATTCATTACGGGTTGCATCCCACTCCATTTGGAAAATGCCTGATCGCCGCCACCGAACGCGGCATCTGTCACCTGGGATTTATCCAAACCAGCGGCAGCGAAGGCGGCGCAATTGACAGCCTGGCCGCGGATTGGAAGCAGGCAAAGATGATCGAGGATTACCACACCACCGCCCCATTGATCGCCCGCATCTTTCTTAATCCGAAACCTGATTCGGCTTTCGATCAGGCAGATCAGCCCCTCAAGCTTCATCTGCGCAACACGAATTTTCAAATAAAAGTTTGGGAAGCATTGTTAAATATTCCAGTCGGCTCATTGACCACCTATGAGCATATCGCAGCGCAGATCGGCAGCCGAAGCGCGGTTCGCGCAGTTGGCACCGCCGTGGGACATAACCCGATTGCTGTTTTGGTTCCATGTCATCGTGTGATACGCAAGAGCGGCGAATTTGGAAATTATCGTTATGGCAATGCAAGAAAAAAAGCATTGCTGGCACATGAATTTATGCAAACTGCATAGAACACAAAATCAAGATCATTAACTTCACCCTTCGACTCCGCTTAGGGCGAATCTATTAAGGAAAAAAATGAGATCAAAAATCTGGCTGGCTTTACTGGCACTCTATATCGTCTGGGGTTCAACCTATCTGGGAATCAAGATCGCGATTGAAACCATCCCTCCATTTTTTCACGGAGGAATTCGGTTTCTCATCTCAGGTTTGATTCTTATCATCTGGCAGCGCGCTGCGGGACAATCCATGCCGACAGGCAAACAGTGGATATCCACCGCGATTATCGGTTCGCTCTTATTGCTGGGCGGCAACGGACTGGTAGCCTGGGCGGAACAATTTATTCCCTCTGGAATCGCCGCGTTGATTATTGCATCCGTGCCCATGTTTTTGGTAATTGGAGAAGCGATCCGCCCAAACGGCGTGAAGCCAAACTGGCAGGGTATCGTTGGCCTGTTGATCGGCTTCGTAGGCATCTTTATTCTTGTCGGCCCTGCTGAATTTTCCGGGGGAGGTACAAAGCTGAATCCTCTCGGTGTGGCAGCTTTGCTCGCTGCCTGTTTATTTTGGGCAACCGGCTCCATTTATAGTAAATCAGCAGACCTGCCCAAATCATCATTGATGAATACAGGCGCGCAAATGTTGACGGGAAGTATTAGTTTGTTTATCATTTCGTTTGTCACTGGCGAATTGAATGGATGGGAGATCAGCGCCGTTTCAGCGCGCTCGTTGTATGGATTATCATATCTTATTTTTGTAGGTTCACTGGTCGGGTTTGTTTCCTATGGTTGGTTGTTACAGAATGCGCCCATCTCGCTGGTCTCAACTTATGCCTATGTTAACCCGGTTGTTGCTGTCTTGCTTGGGGTTTGGTTTGGGAATGAAACGCTGGAGCCGCGTATGTGGATCGCGACTGCAATCATTATCGGGTCGGTAATTTTCATAAACAGCACCAGACCAAAAGTTAAGTATGAAGCGAAGGAGGTTGTTGAAGGCGCATCGTAAACAGAAAATATCCGAGGGTCGTCAGTAATCATCTGAAAAATTGGAGAAAAACCAGCAGTGAGCTGCCGGACTCCAAAAAATAAAAAGGAGAAATTAAAAATGGACGGAAAAGATTTAGTCAAAAAAGTAAAGGAAGATAAGGTCAAGTTCATCTCGCTGCAATTCACAGATGTAATGGGCGCGGTGAAAAGCCTTGATATGCCGATACGTCATCTCGAAGATGTGGCAAAAGACGGCGCATGGTTCGATGGCTCCTCAGTGGAAGGTTTCGCGCGTATACAGGAAAGTGATATGCGTTTGAAGATCGACCCGGATACCTATGCTGTTTTACCCTGGTCATCTGATGACTCAAAACGCGCGCGCGTGTTCTGCGATATTTACACACCCGATGGCGAGCCTTTCGATGGCGATCCACGCGGAGCATTAAAGCGCATTCTCAAAAAAATTGCCGACCGCGGCTGGATGCTCAACATTGGACCCGAGCCTGAATTCTTTCTCTTCAAAGCCTCTGACGGAAGCGGCGTTCACCCTGTGCCGCACGATACGGGCGGTTACTTTGATTTCTCTTCCTTCGATGAAGCTGTGGTTGTACGCACCGCATTGATGGAAGCGCTCGACGCCATGGGACTCGATGTGGAAGTGGGTCATCATGAAGTTGCATTAGGCCAGCACGAAATCGATTTCCGTTTTGCCGATGCACTTAAGGCTGCCGATAATGTGCTGACTTTGAAATACACCGTGAAGGCAATTGCTGCCCAGCACGGACTGACCGCATCTTTCATGCCCAAGCCTGTCTACGGCATTAATGGCTCTGGTATGCACTGCCACCAGTCTCTCTTCGATATCAAGACCGGCAACAATCTGTTCTTCGATAAGACAGACTCCGCTCACCTTTCACCTTTGGCTTATTCATTCATCGCGGGTCAATTGGAACACGCCCGAGCGCTGGCAGGTGTGGTTGCTCCGACCGTGAATTCTTACAAACGTTTGGTTCCTGGTTATGAAGCTCCTGTATATATTGGCTGGGCACAGCAGAACCGTTCGGCTTTGATCCGCATTCCTCGTTACACCGAAGGACGCGACAAGGCTGTCCGTGCGGAATTGCGTTTCCCTGACCCATCCTCGAATCCATACCTGGCGTTCACAGTGATGCTGGCCGCCGCCCTCGATGGCATTGACCGCAACCTCAAAGCCCCCAAGCCGTTGAACAACATCAATCTCTATCACCTGAACAAGGCAGAACGCACCAAGCTGGGTGTAACCGAACTCCCTGGCTCGCTGGCTGAATCCTTGACCGAGTTGGAAAAGAACGAAGTCTTGAAATCTGCACTCGGCACAACCCTGTTTGAAGCCTACATGCGCGCCAAGTGGGAAGAGTGGGACGAGTTCCGCTTGAGTGTTACAGATTACGAGATCAAGAAATATATGGAAACAGCGTAAAGTAAGTGAGAAGTAAAAAGGCCCGGTGATTTTCATGAAAATCACCGGGCCTTTTATTGTCCGCCTATACAACGAAAAAGATACTTTATAATAAATGAATACCATTCGAAATATTTAGGGAGAGATAATAATGAAAGCCCAACCCAAATCCATATTCAATCTTTTGACACTCTTTGCCTTGTTGATTTCCCTGCTCGGCAGTGCAGCGGCTTTCAGCCCTGCTCATGCAGCACTCCCTGCCAATCTTCCCACAGGGCTTACCGCCGCCGACTGGTCACAGATCGAAGCCTTGCTTCCCCCGACTCAACAAACCTACATCAAAGCCTCCAATACAGAGGCGAATGATTCGTTCGGCATATCTATGGACATCTCTGGGGATACCCTCGTGGTGGGGGCAATTTTTGAAGACAGTAATGCCACTGGCGTGAACGGAAATCAGGCAGACAATTCCGCGACCGACTCCGGCGCGGCCTATGTCTTTACCCGCAATGGAACGACCTGGAGTCAGCAGGCATACCTCAAAGCCTCCAATACCAATCCTAATGACTGGTTTGGCGCTTCAGTCGCCATCTCTGGAGATACCCTCGTGGTGGGAGCATTTTTTGAAGACAGTAATGCTACTGGCATAAACGGAAATCAGGCAGACAATTCCGCAACCAACTCCAGCGCGGCCTATGTCTTCACCTGCTGCAGAAAGACGTGGAGTCAGCCGGCATATCTAAAAACCTCCAATACCCAGGCAGGTGATTACTTTGGCAAGGGGTCAATTAATTGATCTGATTAAAATACACAAAAAAAACAGTGTGCTGATAAAAAACATGATAATATGGGTGAAAATCATTGAATATCATTACGGCAAATCGTACATGTTTGAATAGCTCACTAAACGAAATAAAATAATCGATTTGGTATTTTAATTTTAAAAAAACATACTCTGCTCAAGATTACCGCCTGTCTTTGGAGGTTTATATGTTTACATGCCGTAATTTTCTTAAAATCTGAAATCCCTATACACTCACATACTATTCGAAATCATGATTTGGATCTTGGCGAGCTGAACGCTCCAATTTCCAATCGCGGGCTAGCTCAGTCTGCAAACGCAACAATCTATGCCTCACCTGCAAATCTGGTAAATATAAATCCGGCAAAAGGTGATACGCCGCACAATAATACGATGCCATACCTAACCTTTTATTTTTGAATTACCTTACAAGGAATTTACCCGCTACGAACATATACTTTACTTAAAATCTAGCGGCCTGATAGTCTTAAAGGCAGGACATACGCAAACAGGTGGTTAGCTTAATTTTTATTTTTTAAACAGTGCCCAGGAAGGAGATTTCATGTCATACTTAAATTTTCTTATTCAAGAATTTACTTTAAACATTCCTGTATTTATCAAAGCACGTGTTTCGCGGGTTATCACTTTCTTTTTCGCAGTCATCTTGAGCACCTTCTTAACCATTGGAGCAGTGACGGTCGCCCGTGCGGCGGCAGATGTAATTCCCAATCTGCTGCCAACGATCACGGCTACAAAAGCTGATACATTTGTCGGTGGCGACGGTGATGGAAAAGCCGACCCTGGTGAGACCATCCGATACACCACGGTCATCTCGAATAGCGGCACAGATGCCACAGGGGTCACCTTCAACGATATTATTGATGCCAATACCACACTGGTGGCCGGCACAGTAAATGTCTCTCCATTGGCGATCAACGACAGTTACGACACGGTCGGCAATACACTGCTAGACGTCAGTAGTGTTGTCCCCGCCAGTCCGACAGTACATGTGGCTGGAAGTCTATTTACAAACGACGTTGAGTTCCTGGGTGACACATTTGACGTTACGCATACACACATCACATCTCATAGTAACCCTGCCAACGGCACACTTACGCTAGATAACAATACCGGTACCTTTACGTATCTACCGAGTGCCAATTTCACTGGTATCGACAGCTTTACCTATACCCTGACAGACTCAGCAGGGCTAACAGACACAGCCACCGTTACGATTAATGTCCTTGGTCGGGTTTGGTATGTCAAGAATGATGCAGCAGCAGGCGGTCTGGGCCGTTCGTCTGATCCATTTGATACCTTGCTTGAAGCACAAACCGCCTCATCTGCCAGCGACACGATTTATATTTTTCAGGGCAACGGTACAAATAGCGGACAGAACACAGGCATCATCCTCAAAGATGGGCAGCGCCTATTGGGCGAAGGCGTTGCTTTAACTGTGCCCGTTAGCATTAATGGCGGATCAAACCCTACTACTTTGCGCACAGCAGGCACATTGCCGATCATCGGCAATGGCGCAGGCGATGGTGTGTCACTTAGCACAGTTTCCATCGGCGCAAGTTTTACCAGTGTTGAAATTAGAGGATTAGACATCTCAGGCACTGGCAACGCTATTGATGTCACCACGAATAGCACATTTGGCGGCAGTTTTGAACTGGCCAACAATGTAATAAATGCCACAACCGCTGAAGGTATTGATATTAACGGTGGCGGCAGCAGCGCACTGACCATAAGTCTTCACGACAATACTATTACCTCAAACGGAAATGGAATCGATATTCAACGCACGGCTGGCAGCATCACAGTCACAACTTTTGATGATAACGTGGTGTCAGGCAATACGGGTGGATCCGGCATTAACATTGT
Organism: Candidatus Villigracilis proximus; assembly: GCA_016715195.1. GTDB lineage: Bacteria > Chloroflexota > Anaerolineae > Anaerolineales > Villigracilaceae > Villigracilis > Villigracilis proximus. The sequence continues at coordinate 26,803 of JADKBB010000061.1, read as the reverse complement.
CGGTACAGGCGCGAGCATCCTCTTTGATGCCATACCAGGCACGGCTGCCTTCGATGTCGTTTCAGGCGGTACAACAGCGATTGGGCAATCAGGTAATAGCGTAGGAGCAGCGGGGTTAACATTAAGTAATATTAGAGGCGATATCAGTTTTACTGACCTCGACATCTACGCAAATAGTGGAGCCGCGTTGTTTGTTAACGGCACAAGCCCGAACTACACAGGAACTTCAGGAACAAGAGTCACTGTTAATACCAATGCCCCCACGCTAGCAGCAAGCGCCGGAGCAGCGGCAGATATTACAGACGCTAACATTACCCTTGTCCTTAATACCATGTCAAGTTCAAATAGCGCCACTACCGGCGTTTCATTAACAAGAGTAGGCGGAACATTCACTGCACCTTCAGGAAGCTCAATTACCAATGCCACTGGAGCTGATTTCTCCATCAATGGCGGAAACAATGCCAACGCAAATGTTACGGTCACCTATCCAGGTACGATCACCGATGACATAGGTACTCTCATCCAAATTCAAAACGTGACAGCCACCAGTACACATGCATTCTCCGGTGCAATTACTGATGGTAATGATGGCGATGGCAGTGGCATATCCCTCACCAGTAATACCGGCGCGACGATCAACTTTACCGGAGCATTAACCCTTTCAACTGGGGCAAACACAGCCTTCAATGCTGCTGGCGGCGGCACAATAAGCGCAACGAATACAACCAGCACGGTGACAACGACAAATGCAACCGCCGTGAATGTTGTTAATACCACCATTGGCGCAAGTAACCTGACCTTCCGCTCAATTTCATCCAGCGGCGGCAGTGCAACCGGTATCATCCTGACCAACACTGGGTCCACTGGATCGCTGGTGGTTGCAGGGGATGGCACCACTACAAAGGGTGGGAACGGCTCCGGCGGAACAATTACGAACAAAACCGGCGGCGCGGATGGCAGTGGATCAATATCGTCGGGCGTCTATATTAATAATGGTTCTGCCATTTTGCGGAATATGACCCTGACACGCTTTGATAATTACGGCGTTTATGGGCTTGGCATTAATAACGTAACGGTGCAATACAGCACTGTTGGTGCGATCTCTGGCACAGCCTGTGCCGATACAGATGGTGACATCGGAACAGGCTCTGGTTCTGGTGATGCAGCACTGGTCTTTGGAATCACCAACCCCAGCGGCTCGAATGGTTTTTCGAGTGGCGGTTCTCTGTTGCTGGATAATCTGAGAGTCTTTTGTTCGATTGAGCATCAGGTTGAAATTTATCAGCAGAGCGGTATTTTCACAGCAACAATCTCCAACAGCGATATTAAAGACGCAAGCCCATCGTTGGGTGGTGATGGTGTTCAAGTTGAAATGCAAGGTACGGCCAACGGCACCGTGATAGTGGACACTGTCAGCTTTGACGATAACAAATCTCAGGCTGTGCAGGGCGCTGCCAACGATAGCTCAACATTAGATATGACAGTTAAGAACTCCACCCTTGTGCGTAGTTCCCAGGGCAATGAAGGTATTTTGTTGTCAAATGGCAGCAATGGTGATTTGATTGCCCATGTTACCGGAAATAATATCAGCGGTATTCCCGGCGCAAATATTTTTGTTGGCCAAACACCTGGCAATGCTTCTGCATCATCCAGCCTGACGGCATATATTGCCAATAACATCATTGACCACCCAACCTCAGCCGTAAACAGCGCCATCCTCGTATGGACGACCAGCACGATTGGCGCAGGTGCTCCGGCCAATGTGATGGTCACAAACAATGTCATTACTCAAAATTCTACAGGCGGCGCCTCACGCGGTATTTTTGTAGACACGCCGGATGCCAACACAAACCCGAATTTTTCTGTAACTGTGTTTGGAAATACTGTAAATGTGATGGACGGTAATTTAGGCATGAATGGGATTGCTGTTCAGGGTCGTCAGGTTTCCAGTGCCTGTTTTGATGTACGCAACAATACCGTAAATTTCCCCTTAGGCAACGTTGCTGGCATATTAGGTATCCGCATTCGTCAAGCTGACACCGCAGTTGTTAACCTTGAGCAGGGCAGTTCAGCAGGCGCGGCAGCAGCGGTGCTTGCAGCCAATAATACAGCCACAACCGAGTCGTTTGGTACGGTAAACGTGGTTGGCAATAGTACCTGTGCCAATCCGCCGGTTTCTTTTTCCCCAAATCGGACAGGGGCGATTGCTCAAGCACAGCTCAAAGCCAGCATAGATACTCAGACCATGATTAGCTTGGCTCCCGTTTCAATCGAAAAAACGGTTTCAAATGGCACCCCTGGCTCAGTGATGAAGTATGATTTTCCGGCACGATCAACTACAGCGAATGTCTCTGCGAATCCAGACGGAGGCAAGCCGCTCTTTGCGCTGATGCAGCCCGCTCTGGCCTTTTCTGGTGAAACGATTGGGCCTATCTCCATTGGCACATTGCCGGCCGGCAAGAGTATCACGATCACATACAATGTCACTGTTGATAGCCCGCAGCCAGATGGCAAAACTCAAATACTGAATCAGAGCACGATCTCAGGCTCGAATTTTAGCAATGTCCTTACAACTGACGCCGGCCCGGCAGACTGCGTGAACGGCACAAAGACCTGTACGCCCGTTGACCGACCCGACACAACCGCATCTTCGATCAATCGTCAAACACCTTCAACGACACCAACGAATGCAACCTCAGTTGTTTGGCGTGTGACCTTTGCCAACGCTGTTTCTGGTCTGACCAGCAGCAACTTTACTCTGACGAACACGGGACTCACCGCTCCTTCTATTACCACTGTCTCCGCAGTCACTGCATCACCTGATACGCAATGGGACGTGACAGTCAATACCGGCACAGGCAATGGCACACTGGGCTTGAATATGACCAGCGATGTCGGGCTGTCTCACGATGTCACCAACCTGACATCCACCGGCCAGACCTACACCATCGACAAGACTGCGCCAACCGTAACCAACGTTACCAGCAGTACAGCGGACGGCGCTTACAATGCTTCTGATGAGATCAGCATCCAGATCACCTTCAGCGAAATTGTGACTATCACTGGCACGCCTCAACTCACCCTGGAAACTGGTGCGACCGATCAGGCAGTGGATTACACCAGCGGCAGTGGAACGAATACCCTGACATTTACATATACCGTTCAAACTGGAGATACCTCCTCTGACCTCGATTACTTCAGCACGACTGCTTTGACCCTCAACGCTGGGACGATTCAGGATGCATCTACAAACAACGCCAATCTAACCCTAGCCTCACCAAGTACGGCTGGTTCATTGGGCAACAATAAAGCCATCGTCATTGACACCAATGCGCCAACAACAACTTCCTTCACACGCTTCAATCCCGCCACCAGTCCAACCAGCGCCGACACCCTCATCTTCCGCGCTACCTTTAGTGAGAGCTTAAGCGGAGTAGATACAACCGACTTCTCCGTAAACGGAACCACCACAGCAACAGTAACGGGCATCTCACCCATTAGCGCCAGCCTTTATGAAGTCACCGTCTCAGGCGGCGATCTGGCTGCCTTCAATGACACAGTTGGGCTAAACTTTAGCGGTGTTATGAACATTACAGACCTGGCAGGCAATGCGCTTGCCAATACCGAACCTTCCACTGACGAGATATACACTGTCGACAATAATGGTCCCACCATCACAAATGTTACCTCGACAGCATCGAATGGAGCTTATACCACCGGCGCAGTCATCCCGGTCACAATTACCTTCAGTGAATCTGTAACCGTCACTGGAACTCCACAGTTGACGCTCGAAACCGGCGCGGCCGATGCGGTAGTGAATTACACAAGTGGCAACGGAACAGCCACTCTGACCTTTAACTACACCGTCACTGCTGGACATACATCAGCCGATCTCGATTACGTTGGCACCGGCTCTCTAGCCCTCAACAGCGGCACAATTAAAGATGGAGTCAGCACCGATGCCACCCTGACTCTGCCTGCTCCAGGTACTCCTGACTCATTGGGCGCGAGCAAGAATATTGTGATTGATACAACCACCCCATCTGCACCAGTAGTTCAAGCCCCAGCCAATAGCAGCAACACGAACGACAGCACACCCACTGTGACCGGCACCGCTGAAGCCAATAGTACAGTCAACGTGATCGTTGACGGCTCGCCCGCTGGAACAACATCCGCGAATGGAAGTGGAGACTGGTCGTTCATTCTTGGATCAATCTTAATCGAAGGGTCTCATACCGTTCGAGCCACAACCACCGATGCGGCGGGCAACACCAGCGTAGACTCCAACACCAACACGTTCACAGTGGACACGACTGCGCCCGATACAAACATCACCGCCAATCCCACCAACCCCACCCATAGCGCCAGCGCAAGTTTCAGCTTCACAGGGAATGATGGCAGTGGTTCGGGCATTACCGGTTTCCAATGCAAACTTGACGGCGGGTCATTCACAGCCTGTACCACCCCGCAAAACTATACGGGGTTATCAGATGGCAGCCATACCTTCCAAGTACGTGCCAGTGACGCCACCGGAAATATGGATGCAACCCCTGCCAGCTATACCTGGATAGTGGATACGACAAGCCCAACGGTTGTTGTAAGTTCGGCGGCCACCAGTTCCACCAATGTTTCGCCCATCATCGTCACCATCACCTTTAGTGAAGCGGTCACCGGCTTCACTCCATCTGTCGCAGCTGGCGATATTGTCATTGGCGGCGTAGGCGGAGTCGACAGCAACCCGCAAACGGTCAGCGGCGCAGTCTACACCTTTGAACTGACCCCCAGCGCTCAAGGCACAATAACGATCCAAGTTCCAAGCGGCAGCACATCCGATGCGGCCACCAACAGCAACTCGATCTCAAACATCTTCAACATTACGTATGATACCGTTGCGCCCACTGTAACCATCAACCAGAAATTAAGCGCACCAGCTCAATCTGACCCGGCCAACTCCAGCCCAATCAACTTCACAGTGGACTTTAGCGAAAGCGTCACCGGCTTTACCGAAGCGGATGTAACCCTAAGCGGCTCCGCCAACCCGACAACTGCTATTGTTACCGGCAGCGGCACCACCTACAATGTCGCAGTCAGCGGAATGACCGCCTCAGGCACTGTGATCGCATCCATCCCATCTACTATTGCACAAGATGCCGCTGCAAATAATAACAACGCATCCACCAGCACAGATAACACAGTCTCCTTTATCTTCGACAGCACACTGCCAACAGTTATTTCCAGTGTGCGCGCTGATCCAAACCCCGCCTCCACTGCCAGCGTAGACTTCACCATCACCTTCTCAGAACCCGTGACAGGCGTAGACACGAGCGACTTTACGTTGACATACAGCGGCGTGGCAACCGCAACCGTCAGCGGGGTCAGCGGCGCAGGCAGCGTCTACACTGTAAGTGTCAACACCGGCACTGGCAATGGAAGCATCCGTTTGGATGTATTGGATGACAACACCATCATCGATGCAGCTCTCAATCCATTAAGCGCAGGCTTTACCGGCGGCGAATCCTATACCATTATCAACAGATCAGCCATCTTTGTTGACGTACCCCATAACTACTGGGCAAATGGACATATTGAGCGTTTATACAATGCCGGCATCACCAGCGGATGCTCCGCCAATCCGCTCAACTACTGCCCCGATGTCGAAGTTACCCGGGCTCAAATGGCGGTCTTCATCTTGAAAGGCATTCATGGCTCATCTTATACACCGCCCAATGCAACTGGAACTGTATTCAATGATATCCCCGTCAACTACTGGGCAGCCGCCTGGATCGAGCAAATCGCGGCCGAAGGAATCACCAGTGGATGTGGAAATGGAAATTACTGTCCTGACCAAACTCTCACCACCCGTGCCCAAATGGCGATATTCCTCTTGAAAGCCAGGTATGGCGCGTCATACACACCTCCCCCGGCAAGCGGTAACTTCAACGATGTGCCTGCCAATTACTGGGCCGCCGCATGGATCGAGCAGCTCGCCGCAGAAGGCATCACCAACGGCTGCGGAAACGGCAACTACTGCCCTGAGAATCCGCTCACCCGCGCGCAGATAGCGGTCTTTTTAGTAAGAACTTTCAACCTGCCATAAGACAACACCACAAAAAGAAAACAATCAGCCCTAAAAGGTGAAATCCTTTTAGGGCTGATTGTTTTCATCGGCTATAATTCAATCAAATACATTGCAAAAAATAACTTGTTTAGAACCTACGAAAAATATTTCGTCTTTTTTTTTAAATCTCCGTTCATCATGATGAACTTTGTATAAGAGACTGTTTAATAACTTAACCACTAAGACACAAAAGCACCAAGACACTAAGTTTTTTTTCCTTTGAGTCTTTGAGACTTAGTGACTCACCTGCACTGGCGTGCGGCGCAATGTTTGGCCAAAAAACAGACTTATCAAACACTCTCTAAACCCCGCCACTCATACTTTTCACACATGAAACATATATATCAAATATTCTCCCCACTCATCTTAATTCTCCTCCTCGGCACATCCTGCCAGAGCACACCGCACACAGCTCAAAAAATTGAACTGGCAAATGTTTTGGAAAATAAAGTACAGGTCAGCATAACACTCGAAAAAGATCAAAGCGGACAATTCATCTTGTCCGCAACCTTCACCCCGCAAGACCCCAACCTGCACTTCTACAGCAAAGACATTCCCATCACCGGCATCAACGGCATCGGCAGGCCGACCTTGCTTGAGCTGCCAAAAGACTCCCCCATGCAAATCATCGGTGACCTAAAAGAAAGCGTATCACCGCAAATCCCAAACACACCGCCGCTCGAACTACTTACCTATCCCGCCGGCGCAATCACACTCAGCCTCCCCATCCTTCTGCCCGGCGGAAACAACTGGATCGAAGACGAAGTCATCGTCAGCTACATGGCCTGTGACGAAAATGGCTGCCGCCCGCCCGTACAGAAAAAATCAATCGCCATAAACATCCCCGGCAATGAACTTTTTCAATAACAAGGAACCCCATGCGCAAAAAAATTCTGCTTACAATTGCTCCGCTTTTTTTTCTCGCCTGCAACTTTCTCATCCCAACTTCTCAACAGGATGAAAACCCGCTTCCCACTCCGCCCGAACCTGCCACCGTCCAAGCCGCATTATCCACGCCTCAAATCGATTCCCCCACATCCTTCACCATTGTCAGAATCCACACCCAGAATGGAGACCTGCTGACACAGTTATCTGCAGAAACACAAAAAGCAAAAGAGCTTAATCAAATACCATTCATTGAATTTGACGCAACCTGGTGCCCGCCCTGCCAGTCGATCGAAGCCAGCCTCAAAGCAGAAGACCCGCTCACCCTCAAAGCCTTTGCAGGCATCTACCTCATCCGCGCTGACGTGGACGAATGGGGTTGGGGAGATGGACAAACCTTCAACGTGGAGGCAATTCCGGTCTACTACCAATTAGACGACAGCGGGAATCCCACAGGCGCATCCATCGACGGCAGCGCCTGGAACGAAGATATTCCCGAAAATTTTGCCCCCGTCCTGGATAATTTTTTTCACACCCATTAAACAAAAAATGACCGGCCATCTACATTTCAATAGATGCCGGTCATTTTTATTTCTATCTTTTCCAACCTTCTCTTTAATGTTTCGTCCCCATTGCAAGTTCCATAATATCTTCTTTTGAATCATAGATATTTACCAATTTTCCATCCTGCATTTGCAGCACGCGATCCACATACTGACACATGCGCAGATCATGCGTTACCATAATTCCGGCGCGGCCATTCTCATGAATAAGATGCGCGAAAGTCTCCACAACTTGATATGCGCGCTCGGTATCCAGCGAAGCAGTAGGTTCATCCGCCAGCACGACAGCGGGGTTATGAATCAACGCGCGCGCAATCGCCACACGCTGCTGCTGACCACCTGACATTTGAGCAGGTAAATTATGCAAACGGTCAGATAATCCAAGGCGCGCCAGCAGTTCATCTGAGCGCACACGGCCTGCACGGTCAAGTTTGTTGTTCAAGCGCAGCATAAATTCCACATTCTCACGCGCAGTCAAATATGGGATCAGGTTATTAGACTGAAAAGTAAATCCAATTTTTTCACGGCGCAATTTCACGCGCTTTTTTTCATTCATTTGCGCCAGATCCTGCCCGTCAATTAAAACCTGTCCGGCAGTGGGGGTAAGCAGGGCAGCCAGAATGGAAAGCATGGTGGTTTTCCCTGAACCGCTTGGCCCAACCAACGCTACAAACTCACCCGAATGAACCTGAAACGAAACATTATCCACCGCATTAATGGTGGCGCCATCCAACGCAAATGATTTAACCAGATCACGAACTTCCAAAGCAACAGAACTCATATTCTTATCCTAATCTCAAAGCCTTCAGCGGCTCAATGCGTGCGGCATAAATAATGGAAACCATTCCACCCAGAGGGCCGATGAACAAAAGCAACAGAATCGCGATCAATGAACGCGTCCCATTGAAGGCCAATGGGATGGTAGGCGGCAGACCTAGTGAAAAGAGATAATTTAAAGTTGCGCCAATTCCAACACCCATGGCAGTGACCACAATGATCTGGATCACAGCCGAAAGCCCAACTACAAAATTGGATGAGCCGATCGCCTTCAAGACGCCGATCTGTGGCACTTTTTGTAATATCTGAATTTGGAAGAACCCGCCAATAACCAGAATACCGATCAACAATGTGAACACACCTTGTGTTTGAACCGTTCCCTGCTGCGCGGTGTAGCCCGGAATATTATTGATCGTGGTCTCAATATCCGCTACTTCAATATTGGAGACCTCATCTTGCAGGCGAAGTCTAATCACTTCCACCTGTGCCGGGTCGGTCAACTTGACTGCAATAATATTCGGGTAGGGAGTGTCACTATTTAAATCTGATTCAGACTGAGGGCGAACCAATTCCCAGGTTGCGGCGGGAATAAAGATCGTTGGCTGAAAGAAATACGCCTGCTTGCTGACAAGTCCCACAATCTTTAAAGTATAGAACTCATCCTGTGTCCCCTGAGTTGAGCGGATCTCAATTTCATCTCCGATCTTCAGGTTGGTACGCTGCGCCACACTGCTGTCCATCACTGCTTCACGCGCTTCTCCGCCGCGGAAATAACGACCTTCCAAAAGCGGAGGCATCCCGGGGCGTCCGGCTTCCACGCCAAGCATGGATATTTTTAGCGGCTCAGGCAGAGATACGATCTCCGATGCCGATGTGTAGATCGGGCCTGCATCTGCCACGCCCTCTACCCGGCGGACAGCTTTCACTGTGTTTGTTTCCAACCGGCTGGCGGTAATGCTATAGTCTGATTTTTCCAGGAACACAACCAATTGCGCATCGAGATTGGCTACATATTGGCGATTGGCATCTGAGAGTCCTTCACCAAGCGCGGCGATAAAAAGTACGAGTACTGTGATAAGCGCAATGACCAGCGCCACCAGCAAAAAACGTCCTTTGTTACGCACCACTTCTTTTACAGCTAGATAAGTTGCGAGAAAAAAATTGTTCATTATGCTCTTTCCATTTATTTGGTATCTAAACAACCGGTCTGGAATCAAACGGTCTGTTCCAGTCTGTGCCCATGATGCCGTGCAGGATCAAATCCACGGGCGGGTGATCGGCAATATCTTCGTAGTAATAGGGCAGGCGAATGCGTCCATCCATACCGATGATGAACGTACCAGACATTTGATATGCGTCCTGTCCTGCGGGGGGCAATTCTGGTTTATAGCCTTTCGCGCGGGCGATCTTGCGATTTGAAAGCCAGATGCGCGGCGAGAGAATGGTTTGCCATAATGTACCGCGATACAAACCATAAGCATGATAGGCAGCACGATCAGGGTCCGCGAGACAGACCGCGCTAGGCGCACGCTGATCGCAGAACTGTTTGGCTGATTCTGCTGAAGCGTGAGAAATAATTGCGAGGCGCAGCCCCTTCTCGGTCAACGCTTGATGCGCATCGATCAGTTGATCCACCATCTCTTTACATTGCGGACATCCAAAATGGCGGGTGAATGCAAGTATCAGAATCTTATCCTTCCAAAGCGAGGAAAGTTGGATGGGTTTGCCATCTGAAGCAAGCAAGCGGGCATCTGGTGCAAGGTCATTAAACTTAAGTTGAAGTTGATTAGCCATGTTTCCTTAAATACTTTCAATATTTTCAAAATAAAATCCGTGCCTTGGCAGACACGGATTTTCCCAGAATCTGACTTTGAAATTCTACCAGATTGCACAGGTTTTGCACAGGTTTTATAACTGTCGAGTTTTTGTAAATTTTTGAGTAAGATCCTATGCAATATGCAGAACAGATCTTTCGATCTTTCTGCCTACCATAGCCACCCGCCGCCAACTGCTGTTATCGTTGAGCGATATCCAACGGCGTTCCTCGGTACGATAGAACCAATCTTTATCCTGTTGATAATAGGCCAGCACATCTGTGGATTCCCAAATATTAAGAATTTCATTTCCGTGCGCGTGGGTATCATCAAAATCAGTTGTGGCGCGTTGACCCATTTCACTATAAAGTTCGTTAAGTTCAAGCAGCAGCGAGTTGATCTCATGGGGAAGACGATTGACTTTAAGTCCGATGCGTTTGGCTTCTTCAAACAAAATGGGATATCCATGCGAAGGGTATTTTTCATTTAATGCGCTGGCGATCTTTTCCTGAGTCTCATCATCTTTGATGTGATACGCCAGTAGTTCCTTGCACAGCATAATGGATAATGACTCGGCACGATCCACTGCTCCGATCACCAGCGGATGCACATGCTGAAATAGTTCCTGATATGGGTTTTCGCTTGAATCAGACTTTTGAGACTGCCACAATCTAACAACACGCGTCAACTCATCGAGGGAAACACTGACGCGGTCATTGTCGCGGTCGATCGGCGAGAGGGCGTGCGTGAGGGAGGTATCCACCGGGGTCAAATATGCCATCGGGCCCATTAGTATTTCATTCGCACCCAATGTGATCATGGTCGCAGCGGACGCACATTCCAATGGAATAACTGCCACAAGTTCATTACAATACTGACGCAGCAGATTTACAATGCGCAGGGAAGCCTGTCCATTACCACCGCTGGATTTAAGAAAGAGATAGATCTTTTCCTGTTTGCCGATCTTTTCAAGTAGTTTGAATAACGCCAAAACATCGTCGTGACAAACACTGCCGCGCGGATTGTTGAAGTAGGTCACCATTGTGCCGCCAAGCATTTTATTCACCTGCTTGATGATCGTTTGTGTTTTATTAAACAGGATCGGTGGTTGTTTTTCTTTGTTGGGTTTTGTCTGTGCCTGCATGGTTTTTTTAATCTCCTGTCTTAAAGGTATAAATAAACATCATAACATTCTTTACACAAACATAAATGGATACAAATGTACTGGCGATCCCCCGTAAACATTTTAACAAAGATTATGGCCGCCGTGACCAGACCCAGCCAGCCGCAAATCCGATCAGTTCGCCGGCAAATATAAATAAGATCAAACCTGTTATGCCGCTGGCGATAAGCCAGACCGTTGAGCCAAATAAACCAAAGGCAAGCAGGTTATATGCAATGAGTCCGCCCAATGCAATACCCAATGCCCAGCGGATCGCAGAACGATTTTCTGTGATTCGTGATCCGATTCCGTAACCAAGCCAGACGCTGAATGCAACGAAAAGCATGGTCACAAACCAGGCCGAGAAACGCGGATACCCCTGATTTGAAATGTAACTATCTTCCACCACCACAACAGGCGCTTCGGGCGTGGGTTCAGTAGACTGAGTCAATTCGGGGACGACCACCGTCACCGCAACTGCGCCAGATTGCGAGACATCCAATTGCAAAACTTCAGAGATCACAGCCGGTTCACTGACCACACGGATCTCAAGCAAGCCGGGTTTATCCAAACCAAAAGCTGCACGTGCCACGCCCTGCGTTGTCACGGCGTCTACCTGCTGTAAAATGCCGCCGCCTTCACCTGTAAGCATCATTGAAAATTGAACCACAGTGCCATCCGGTACAGAGCGTCCATTATGATCTTTGATCGGGCCGGTGCGAATTGCAATGGTATCGCCGATCTGAAAAAGCGGAATCGGAGTCGGCTCGGGGGTGAAGTCTTCGTCTGTTGAAACAGGGGCAGGTTCAAGGTCAAGAAAGAGCGGGATGATCTGCGTTGGGTCTGGAGTCATGATAGAGATCAAGTCATATCCAATACCTTGAATCGAAACCGGGGATGCGCCGGTCGGGGTCAACTCTTGAAAAAGCAGGCGCGCAGCAACATCCACAAATTGTGACTGCTTGCTATACAGCGCAAAATACGCGGTGAATTTGGATGTGGTGGTGGTATCAAAATAATAGGGCGCGCCAAATGAAAAAAGAATGACATTCTTTTCGCGCAGCAGGTCAGGACGTTCACGCAGGAAACGACTGATGACGGCCGGTTGACCTTGCGTGGCATCCCGCAATGAAATAATAACCCAGTCTGCGCGGACAATGTCATCTTCTATAAATTCAGGATTAAGCTCGTCAAGCAGGTCCTGCAAATTTTGAAACGAGTATGATGTGAGACGGAAGTTTGCCGTCTGGTTTCCGCTTTGCGGACCATACAGCTGAAGGACTGCCTGTTGTAACGAGTCGATTGCAAGCAGGGGTTGTTCAAGACAGGTGGTGCATTGTTTTATGCTTTGCGTATCGGTAATAAAGACCATGCGTTCATTGGCTTGCGGCGGAAGCGGAATCACACTCGCGAGGTCTTGCTGGTCGGGGCTGATCAGTGTGGCGGAATTGCGCGCCACATCAAAGGTCACATCTGTGGCGGTGCCCAATGCCGTTAATAGACTCGCCGGCGCGATCACATCCGACAGAGAAAAATTTTTATATACGCCAACCTTTGCGGCAAGAATGCGTTTCACAGATGCATCCACCCGTTGGGCGAAAGCCGGATCTTCACGATATTTCTGCACAAAAAATTCAATGACTCGTTTTGTGGTTGAGTATGAGTCGGGAGAATCAAGAGACTGGATATTTCCCAGATAAAGCATATCGTTCCCCGCGAGGAAGGCATCACGCGCAGCGGTACGCGCCGAGAACTGCCCGCCGCCAATGGCATAAAATTCACTGACAGCGCGCGTACCCAGATCATCACTAATTACAAGTCCGCCTTCGGCATACCAGGCGGCAAATTGCGGCAGCGCCAAAATCTGATTCAACGCCTGCGGATCAAAACTGATCGGCCGGGTGGTGGCACGGATGTTTCCCTGAAACCCTTGATAACGAATATGGGAAACCAGCAAACCGTCTACGGCGGATTCTGGAGAAGGCGCATTCCCGGTCACAGAAAAAAACGGGAAGAGTTCGATCTGTTTTAGCTGCTCAAGGGATTTACGAACTGTTGAAACTTCCTCTTCGGGCAAACGGTCTGAGCCGCCCACGCCGGGGAAATGCTTCGCGATCACCAACAATTGATTTTCACTGCCGGTATGCAAACCTGTCACATAGGCCCGCCCCATCTCACCCACCCAAAATGGATCACCGCCAAAAACGCGCGTGCCCAAATCTCCACCTGAAACCGAAGGAACTTCCAACACATCCAACGACGGGCCGAGATAAATATTAAATCCCAGAGCAGAGAGTTCACGTCCGCGCACTTCACCCACGCGCGCGGCAAATTCTGTATTCCAGGTAGCGCCAATTGCCATTTCACTTGGCAGCGCGGTCAGCCCGCTTAAAATTTGATCGGTGGGATAACCATTTCCCTCCTGAGCAATCCCCATAAAAAGCGGCACATATACCGAGTTCATTTCCAACCCGGTCGTCACATCAATAACCGGATTGATGGACGTTTCCCACTCCACACGTTGAATACTATTGATCAGCGCCTGCGTTTGCGCCACCGTATCAGGCGCAGACACAAAATTATCGTTTTGAGCAAGCAGCACCACGCCGCCTACATGATTTTGGGTGATCAAATCGTATACTTGCGAAACTTCGCTCGTATCTGTTCCATTAAATGTAACCAGAAATAACTGCCCCACACGCTCTTCGGGGGTCATGGAATTTAAGACAGCCTCAACACTTGGAGGCGTGGCAGTTTGCGCCTGCACAACAGATTGAACAGGCAGCACAAGAAAAACAAGCAAAAGAATAATGCGGATTAATTTCATCGCATCCCGTTATAACACAACTTAACAAGGCGCACATCTGCGCAGTCTCTTAATAGATAAAACAGACGCCGCTCGATGAACGACGCCCGGTGGATATTCGCTTCGCTCCCCGCCCAAGCCTGCTTCTGGTATTCTGACAAATTCACCCGCTCCTCTCCAATGCGCGCACAGCCGTTTGCGGATCGTCAGTGAAGATTCCATCAACACCCCATTCTTTGAGGCGGACGATCTCTTCGGGCGTGTTCGCCGTCCAAACATGCACACGGCGCTTGAGGCGATGCGCGCGCTGCACCTGTTCCCTGCTCGCGTTGGAAATATGCGGATGTAAAGCCTGATAATCGCCAAACATAAATCCGAAAGAACGCGCCCACAAGCCAACCAACCCCGGCATGGCAAGCAAGCCGCGCGGAACTGCGGGCAATGTCTGCGCGGCAATTTTTAAATTGGAAGGAAAAAAGGAGGAGAACAGAATTTGACTTTGATTGTTATGGCGCTTGATCAACTCGCTTACTTTTAAGACCAGACCATCACGCGGTGAAGCGTAATTGGTCAACTCGATGTTAATCATTTTATCCCTGCCGACAGTTTCAAATACTTCTTCAAGCAGGGGTACTTTCGTGCCTGCAAATTTTTCATTAAACCATGCACCGGCATCCAATTTGCGAATGACCTCAAGCGTGGATGCGGCAACACGTCCTTTGCCGTCTGTGGTGCGGTCGAGGGTGGGGTCGTGAATGACGATCACGTGACCATCGGCGGTGAGTTTTGCGTCAAGCTCCACGCCGTCGGCGCCTTTTTGCAAGGCTTGTTGAAAGGAGGGCAGCGTATTTTCGGGCGCGTGAGCAAGGTCGCCGCGATGCGCGAAAATGATGGGGCTGGGAAAATTGTTCAATCATCGGTAGCAGGCTCAAGTTAAGTGCGAAGCGGGTTATATATCCACAAAGTAGGCTTTGCCGGCGTTGTCGATCATTTCGCGCGACATGGTGGGTGGGACAGAAAGGTAGGATGAAATATCGAGGATCTGATCGCATAAATCACGCGGATGCGATGCGCGCATTTTTCGATTGCGCTTGATATACCATTCCTGTAATAGATAAGCCAGACCCTGATCGCTGTATTCAACACGTTTGTCCTGTGCAACACGTTTGAATATTTCGCGATATTCTTCAAAAGTTGGGTCGCCGATTTCGATCTTGTGCCGCAGACGGCGCAGGAAGGCTTCGTCGACGAGGTCTTTCGGGGGCAGATTGGTGGAGAAGACAATTAACACATCGAACGGCACTTCCACTTTGCGGCCTGTGTGCAAACGCAAATAGTCAACACGATTTTCAAGCGGAACGATCCAGCGATTAAGCAAATCGCGCGGACGTACCTGCTGACGGCCAAAGTCGTCGATCAATAAAATACCGCCGTTGGCTTTGACTTGAAATGGCGCTTCATAAAATTTAGTGGTGTCGTCAAATACGAGATCGAGACCTTCAAGCGTTAATTCACCGCCGACCACAATGAAGGGTCTGCGAATTTTTACCCAGCGTGGATCGCGGCGGGTATTGGTTCGCAAGTTACTGGTTGTGCCGCCCGCGTTCACATTTTCATTATCAGGCGCAAGGCTGTGACTAACCGCATCGTAGACTTTGATAACCTGTCCATCCAGATACAACGCGTAAGGGATGTACATATTCTGGCTTAATACTAAGTTTCCAAAGGCACGGGCGATACTGGTCTTGCCGTTTCCGGGCGGACCATACATAAATATGGACGAGCCTGAATTCAGCGCGGGGCCAAGTCGTTGAAACGTGGATTCAGAAATAATAAGCTGGGAAAGAATCTGGCGCATGGTGCGCGTGGTGACGGAGAGTCGTCCGCTTTTTTGGCGGCGAATGGCTTCGTTGTAGACCGCAAATGGCACGGGTGCGGGGCCGGCGTATTGACTGCGTTCCATGGCTTCACGGGCGCGGAGAATTCCGGCGCTTGTGATGCCATAAGTGTAGGCGCTTTCACCCAGACCGCCCTGAGATGATTTCACCTCAATAAATTTTTCCTGCTTTAGTGTGGTTAGAAGTTGATCGGTTACCCCTGCAAGCGGCAGGGCGATCTCTTCGGAAATCTTGAAACCTGTCAGATAGCCGCGAAAATATAAGACCTTGAGAACCAGGTCTTGCAGCCAAAGCGGCGAAAGACCGGTATCTTCAAGGCTGTTGATCTGTGGAGGCGAAAAACCGCCCACGGCTGTGGAGTTTTGTATGGGTTGTCTCGTCATAGGTTGGTTACCATTCAAGTTTTGGTGAAGAATTTATTATTTCCAGTGGATTATACTTCTTTTCGTTTATAATCGACTCAATATGAAACTATCTGTCATAATCCCTGTTTACAATGAAGTTGAAAGCATCCAGGTCATTTTACAGCGTGTGCAAGCCACCAAACTCGTGCATGAGATCGTCGTTGTTGATGACGGCTCAAAAGACGGTACGCGTGATGTCTTGAAAGAATTAGACGGCAAGAACGGCGTACGAGTCATTTTGCATGAAAAAAATAAGGGCAAAGGCGCCGCAGTACGGACTGGAATGGCGGCGGCCATCGGTGATGTTCTGCTGATTCAAGATGCCGACCTTGAGTATGATCCACGCGATTACGGTCAATTGCTGGAGCCGATCCATGAAGGTTTGGCAGACGTTGTGTATGGCTCGCGCTTTTTGGGCCGCGCCCACCGTGTGACCATGTTCTGGCATTTGGTTGCCAATCAAATGCTGACCCTGATGACCAACATTCTTTACAACACCATCCTGACTGACATGGAAACAGGCTATAAAGTGTTTCGCCGTGAAGTTTTGAATGGGATGGTCTTACATGCCAACAGTTTTGACTTTGAACCTGAGTTCACGGCTAAGATATTGAAACGCAAATTTCGTATTTTTGAAGTGCCGATCACATTCAACCCTCGTGACTATACGCAAGGAAAGAAAATCAAACTGCATGATGCCTTTGAAGCCGTGTGGACTTTGATCAAATATAGATTTGTAGAATAATCAAACAGACGGGCAAAGCGCCCGTCTGTTTATTTAAACAATCTGACGAATAAAGAATCCAGGCCGTCGAGCGAATTCCGCACCGCTTCAGACAACCCTTTGCCTGGAGATGTGGACCCGGGCTGGATCGCCACGAGGAGAGTTTCGGGGCGTTTATCTTTTGGGATAACCTTAAGTAAAAGGGATAAATTCGCCGAGTGCGTTGAAGCGCCGATCTTCTTGAGATCACTCAATTCGATCAACGCAATTTCGCCGGGACTCGCGCCAAAATCTGCAGCATCCACGATCAATACAAAATTTGCGCCCGAGGCTTCGATCTGACCGATGTAATTTTCCGGCACATCGCCCCCGTCAAGGAGAGGTATCTTTATTTTTTTCTGAAGACGCTTAAGAAGATACGATCCCACCCCATCATCTCCGCGTTGACGGTTGCCTACGCCAAAAAGAAGTACGTTTTTATCTGCGATGCGAGCTTGAAGTTCTTCATACATAGTGCAAGTATTTTAAGTTGATTTGTGGGATTTCAGGCTTACAAATTTCATAGGTCTAGGTTCAAACCTGTTGACGCTCCCTTAAAGTACACACCTGCTCGAAATACGAACTCGGGCAGGTGTGTGTATTTATTCGTATTGCTGGTGGATAAAGAATTTTCACCGCAGTCCACAGAATAGCAAGTCGTGGAGTTCTTAACTGGTTTTCTCGGTTTTCTTTAAAACTCTGCGGTTAAAAAACAATTACAGACCAGTTTGGGCTTATCCAGTGTTCACATTAGTTTATATGCGGGGCCAGCATGGCAAAGTTTGTCATGCTGAAATCCTCTTATGGTTTTACAAACACGGTGTACTTCAAAATGTAATCACCGGGCTCGTAATCAGCGGTGCCATCATTAATTTTGTCTGTAAACACGGCAGTGGTTACGAGATGATGTTCGCCGGCGGGCCATTCGCTTAAAGATGTGTAGATCAGGCGGCAGATTTGTCCGCCGGATTCAACTTCAAGCGTGCTGAATGATTCAGTCGGCACTTGATCTTCATCCAGCACAAATTTTAATTGGATGTTCTCAAAGTTTGAGTCGACTGTGGCTTTATCTGCGGCACACCAGACATACCCCCAGATCATGGGTTCGGCATCTGCAAGCGGGACGGTATAAGTAACTTCACCGGGTTTTGCAAGTGTGGCGGCGTCATAGGTTTCGCGTGCGATATCTTCAAGAAATGCAGCGCCTGCATTCAATGCGGCTTCGGCTTCTGCGGCAGATGCGAGGGTCGGCGCACCGGAGGGAGTCACGTCTGCGCCGAGGGGTTTTAGAACTGCGTCAATGCCTGCCAGTAGGACAATGTCTTCGGTAACAGTAGCAGTTTCCTCGTCCAGAGGGACACGGAGCGTGGGAGGAACCCCCTGCCCTTCGAGGAAGATACTTCCATCAGGCAGAGTAAAGCGCCCAGTGGGGACAGTCAAACTAAATCCTTCTGGCAGACTAAAACTTCCACGCGCAGTTTCAGCTTCTACACCGCCAGTTGGGGTTTGGCCTGCCACGATCATGCCGGGCACCTGACTAAATCCATAGGCTTCAATTTCACAGGCACTAAAACAAGCCTGACCCACAAGCAAAACCATTTTTTCAAAACGATATTGATTTTGATTCGGGAGTACTTTTTCGCGCAGACCTTCGGGTTCAAATGTGCCGGTCTTATCGCTGAAATATTCCAATTGTCCCATTTGAATTTCCTGGTCGGTCAGAAAACCCGCGAGGCCGAGTGGCGCACCACCATTGTTATAGCGCATATCGATCACGATGCCTGCCACTTCATTGGCTTCAAATCTTTGAAGTGCGCGTTCAAAAAGACGAATGGTTAATGCGAGGTCATCAGAGTTGCTATTAATGCGGATATAGCCAACGCCGTCGTTACCGACGGTGATAATTTTTGCATCCACCGGGTTAAAGGACGAACGATCAACACCATAATACAAGGATGTGCGCAAAAACTCTGACGTTCGGCAATCGCCGTCAAGGTGACGGTTTGCGGCGCACCGCCGGGGTTCACAAATGTGACCGCGGCTTCTGCGCCTATTTGTGCGGCGAGTAGATAACGGGCCTGTTGATATCTGATCGAAAAATCAGAAGATTGAAGCGAGTAGGATTGCGCGGCGCTGATCGCATCAGAGATCGGTTGACCGTTGAATTCCAGAATTTCAGCGCCGACCAGCATTCCTGCGGCTTGCGCAGGACCCGACTCTAAAATAAATATGGCAAGCACACGGCCATCGTCCAATTCACGAATCGCAACCCCGTACCCGCCGGAAGTTGCATTTGTAAAATCTTCGTTGGCATAATCGCCGCCGCCCAAGCCCACGTGACCATCACGGAAGGCCCGGGTGAAATCACGCAAGGCCAGATAAAACGCATTCGGATCTTTTTCCGTTTCAGCCTGCGCCACCCGTGGACGAAGCTCAGCATACAAGGCATCCCATTCTGGCGCTTTGCCTTCAATGTCGGTGAACGCATATTCCTTACGGACTGCTTCAAACATGGCATCAAAGGATTGTGTATATGTCATCGCAGAAAAGTCTTTGATGGCAACATCTGCTGGTTCATAGAGCGCAAGTTCCAAAGTCGGTTCCTGCACAAACGCAAACGGACTTGTATCAAGATCAACAATGGTGTAACCAGTTGGAAGCGCGGCAACGGGATCATCTGCGGTAAAGAGCAGACCATCTGCTCCAAATCCACTGGGGAATTGCTGATTTGCATCCGCCGCCCAAACAACCAATTTGCCGCCGATCACTTCATCATTGTTCTCAGTATCGGTCTTGATCGAAGCCAGATACGAAGGCCAGCCGCGTGAACGATCATCCCCTTCAGAGAAAGGTCCGCCGTATAAATTGGGAGAATATCCCACGGCAAAAATCTGCACACCCTGTTCTTCAACATCATCGTTATCCACATCACTAAATTCGCCGCGCGGCAAAGCCGGCAGATTAAGCTCATACGTGCCTGAAAGTGATTCAGGGTCAAAGGTCATAAATCCCAGCACCTGCGACTCAACAGGGATCTCCCACTCTTCATCACGAATCACAAAGGCGTGCATATCAGTCAACGCCACCGCGTTTTCCACATAATAGCCTGTCAGTACAAAATCATTCGTTACCTGAAATGTGCCCTGCAGCAAAGCGGGTTGATTCTCATTGTTCACAATAACCGGTTCATCATTTTTTGGCGCACAACCCGCAAGCACAAGGCTGACCAAAATCAAATAACTTAATAAACGAAATATCTTTATTTTCATCACGCGTCTCCTTTATGAAGTCCCACGATTATAACGTGCGGTTATAATGTCCGGCATGAATGACTGGAAAACACAACTACAAAAAAGAATTTGAAAAGGCCCAACAAGCCCGTGTGAATAGAAACGAAGGACAGGCGCGTGTCTGTGCGCGCCGCGCTGCCGGCATTGCAATTCGGGAATATCTAACCCGCAAGGAGATGCAAGTCCCAAACATGAGCGCCTACGATCTGCTGAATCTCCTTAAAGAAAACGCGGATCTTCCCTCTGACCTGCAGCTGATCGTTGACCATTTGACAGTGCGCGTCACTGAAGAATTCCAACTCCCCTTCGACGCAGACCTGATCGCTGAGTCACGTATTTTATGTGACTGGCTCTTAAACGAATAACCCCTAAAAGTTTTAAAAACCTTTAGGGGTTATCTTTTGTTTAAAGAACTACATCATGTCTTTACGGCCGGTCAGGTAGTAGAAAGCCCGCGCGAGTGTAATCAACAAAAGCATTCCAGAGACGACACCGCCAAACACAATAAACAACCTGCGCCAGTCTGTGAGACGTAAAGTGATCTCCTCGCGATTGGGCATTTGAATGCGTCCGCGCAGGCGTTGAATAACCTCTCTCGAAGGCGTAACCGGCTTCAAGGTCCCGGCCAGATGCGCTTCGAGGAGTTGGATATCTTCTTCAGGGGTGTGAGTCTTCTTACGTTTGGTCATGCGTACCTTTTTATTCGGCGGGAAATAGCACCAATCCAACTGTGCCGGGCCCAAAATTGATGGCGAGTGAAATTGAGAGATCAGTCATCACCTCACTCTTGAAATTAAAATGCTTCTTTGCTTCTTCCAGCAAAGCTCTGGCTGATTCTATGTCGCGTGCATGGACGACGCCAAGGTGAACAGGTTTATCGCCAACCGTTTCCTTGCCAAGAGAAAGAACACGCTCCAACGCGGTTTTGCGCGTGCGGACTTTCTCCACCATATTGACAAGCCCATTTTGCAGGAGAGCGATCGGCTTCACGTTTAATATGGAAGCCATCGCTGCCGAAAGCGTGCCCACACGTCCACTGCGGCGTGCATATTCCAGCGTGTCTAATGTCAAAATGACATGCACCTGATCGCGAATGGATTCAAGATAGCGGATAATCTCATCCACGCTTTTTCCTTCACGCTCCATTATGCGTGCAGCGCGGCACATAAAACCGGTTCCCAGCGAGCCGCCCAGCGAATCAAATGTAACAATGTTATACGTGCCTTTCAATTCTTCCGCGGCAGACACCGCAGAGGCATATGTTCCAGAAAGCTTGCTGGTAATATGGATCGAAAGAATGGTATCGCCAGTTTCAAAGTTATTCTTGTAAAATTCCACAAATTGATGCGGGGAAGGCTGTGATGTCTTTGGGAACGGGTTTGATTTTTCGTCCACCATTTTATAAAATTGATCAAAATTCAGTTCAACATTTTGAATATATGTCTTCTCGCCAAAATGTACGTTGATGGGAATAACGTGAATATCAAATTCTTTTTCCCAGGCAGGAAGAATATCGGCTGCGCCATCTGTCACAATTCTTAACATGTTTTACTCTCCTTCAAGATTAAGGTTTTGATCTTCCAATTGGTCACGAAGAGCCAGAAGAGTACGATGATAAAGACTCTTCACAGCACCCTCGCTTCTACCCATAATTGAACCAATCTCTGCATTGGACATGTTTTCCACAAATTTCAAAATCAGCAGATTCTGACGTTCTGAAGGCAATTTGCGGATCATCCGTAACAACGCATCCTGCTCCTGCGAACGAACGAGATTTTTCTCGGGATGGTCACCCCTGGCTGGCAAAATGGGCAGATCATCCAGTGGAATTTCCTGCTTGCGGCTGCGGTCACGGTGCCAGTTGGCAACGAGATTATGCGCGATGCGATACAGCCAGGCCGAGAACGGTACGCCACGATCTGTATAGTTCTTAATGTGATTCATTGCCCGTTGAAAAACGCGAGCCGTGAGATCTTCAGCATCGTGAGTATTGCCTGTCCTGTAGTACACATAATTAAATATGCGTTCCACATAACGTTCATAGAGTTGACCGAAAGAATCACGGTCACCCTGTGAAGCGCGTGCAAGAATTTCCTCTTCGTTGTATTCCAGTTCCGGCAAGATTAAAACCTTACCGGCGGAGTTTGATTAAATAACACCGCCGGATTTGAGAAGTTGCACTCAGTATAACATGCGCAGACATTCACCATCTCCGGGATTAGAGTAGGGGAAAATGGTAGGGTTATCCCTACCGACAAATGCGACTGAACATGTGAGAATAAGGAACTTAAATAGTCAAGGAGATTCATAATGAAAAAAATATCTTTATTCATGTTCATAGCATTTTTCCTCGCTGGTGCATTGATCTCAATTCCACAAATATCCGTCCATGCACAAGACCCTATCTGCACCGATGCCGCCGGCGGAGTTATCCCATGCCCGCCCACTGCGGAAATCCCCTGCGGACAAGCTGGCGGTCCAGACTGCCCGCCTCCATCAGGTGAAGAAAATAATGATAATGGAAACAAAAAGCCAACCTCCATACCCCCGGCCACTGCAACCGCTACAAACACGCCTCTTCCGCTTATGGCCTTCCCCACAAGTACAGCAACAAACCAACCTCCCGGGCTTACGCCAGAAGTCACACCTTTCGCTACACTTCCACCCACATCTACACCTGAAGCAGACTCCGCGATTCTCATCAGTCCGCAAGATAATGGGTCAACCAGCGGCAACGATGACTGGGACGAATCATGCTCATGGGCTTCCTGTTTTGCATACGATATTATGTGTTGGGCTGATGGCGGCTCAGGATATGGACAAGATGACGGAGCAGGCGGTACTGTTTACCATTGTGATATGCCTGAAGATACCGGCAGCACCACCCCACCTTCTGCCTGGCTGCCCTGGCTCG
The DNA here is from genome assembly GCA_016715195.1 of Candidatus Villigracilis proximus. Lineage (GTDB taxonomy): Bacteria > Chloroflexota > Anaerolineae > Anaerolineales > Villigracilaceae > Villigracilis > Villigracilis proximus. Next base: position 3,409 of record JADKBB010000061.1, on the reverse strand, counting down.
GACTTACAACCGGCGTGATTTTAATCGGCTTACTCGTGCCAGCTGTCCAAAAAATACGAGAATCGGCTGCAAGGGCAAAAAGCAGCAGATCAGCGCGGATGCCCAACATTAAAAATCCTGATTTAACAAAAAACCAAGAGGATGGCGATGACGACGAAGCTTTTACTCGTTATCAGAGAAGATCCAAACGTAGTGAGTAAAAAGAATGCCCTAATAGCAATATACAAAATATAGGTGTAAAAAATAAAAGGTTCCATTCATTTCAGAATGGGACCTTTTATTTTTCCAACCCATTCTCAATTGCCCACGCCGCCGCTTCTGTACGATTCTTTACGCCCAGCTTCCGCAAAATATTCGCGACATGTTTCTCAACGGTCTTTTGCACAACAACCAGTTCGTGTGAAATTTCTTCATTACTTTTCCCGCGCGCCAGCAGACGTAACGTCTCAAGTTCACGTATTGTCAACATAGACAACGCCTGACCTTGCGGCTGCCTCCCATCATCGACCAAAAACAAATTTTGAGCAAAGATATACAGCTCTTCATAACGCATACGCTTACCGGTTTGCCAGGCACGCTCAAAGGACTCATTTCCCATAGCCCGCCGGGTTATATCTACCGCATTCTTAAGTCCAATACACACAGGCAAAAGGCGTTGAACTTCCACCAATGAAGTGTGCCCCTCTATAGCCGCCAGAAGAATTGACAATTTCTCATACCACTTCTGAACCAAACACAGGCTTGCCATACCCTCCATTAACTCGTAAAGCAAATCAGGAAATCCAGTGGTATGGCTAATTTCAAACGCTTCTAAAAACAAGATGGAAGCAGCTGAAAAATCTTTTCGTTCCACTGCCACCATCGCCTGTAAGCCGCAAGTCGCCGCCAACATTTGTGGAAATTGATGATCGCGCGCAATTTGTATCGCATCTGTCAATATTGGCGTTGTACGCTCAAAATCACCGGCGGAGTAAAACAAACATGCCATATTAAATCGAATAGTTGCAGATTCAAAATAGCCATGCAGGCTTTCGGCAATAGCAAGGGCAGATTGCCAACAAGCGAGAGCACGATCCGGGTCCTTAAGTGAATGATGATAATGGGAGCCCATATTGTTTTTGACACGCAATTCACTCCAAAGATCGCCTTCCTGCTGCGCCAGCGCCAGACCTTTTTCATAATAAATTCCCGCCTGGGCAAAATCTCCAATGGAATCCAAATTTACGCCAAGGTTGACCATACTCCGCCCGGAGCGGATTTTATTCCCTGCCTTTTCAAAAAGTGAAAGGCAAATCTTATGTGAATCAACGGCGCCTGCAAAGTCAGACCGCATCCATTGCAGTGTGCCCTTTAGCTCATACACAATAGCCAGAATCTGAACATCTTTCTGCGTATGGGTATATTCAAGTTTCAATGCAAGGTTAATATATTTTTCTGCTTCGCTAAAATAACAGCGTTGAAACCAATATTGATCCATTCCGCCCATTAAATGAATCCCCATTAAAAAAATATCCATATCCTGTGAAGCGAGCGCCTCGTCCAGTGCGACAAGCAGGTTATCGTGCTCCAGGTCTATCTCCCGCATGGCAGATAGAGAATTACCATTTTCGATCTCAAAAGCAGCGCGCTGAATTAGATCGCGATAGTAAATAATGAACATACGAAACAAAGCATCCCATTGGTTTGTTTGCTGTGCCTGCTCACGTGCAAACTCGCGGATCGACTCCAGCATCATGAAATGCGGATTGTCACTCTGAATCGATTGGATAAGATGTTTATCCACCAGCGAAGCAAGCGACTCCAACGCTTCGTTCTCAGGGACACCTGCCACTGTTGCGATGGGCATCATCCCAACCCCTGAGCGAAAGAGCGCCGCGGCCAACAGCACTTTCTTTTCCGAATCATTTAATAAGCCGTAACTCCACGCAATGGTGTTGCGCAATGTTTGCTGGCGCTGCGGCAGATCGCGCGCGCCCAAAGTGAGAGTCGCTAAAAGTGGAGAACCAGTTCCCAGGTCCGATTGGAGGCGGGTTAGCAAAGTCTGCGGGGAAAACATTTTCGTCCGCATGGCGGCCAGTTCAATCGCCAGTGGAAGTCCATCCAATTTCCCACACAATTCTGAAATCACGGATGCATTCTCTTCTGTCAATTGAAAATCAGGATTCAAAGATTGGGCGCGTTTGACAAACAATTGCACGGCTTCTTCGCGCGGCAAAGGTGAAATAGGCAAAACTTGTTCAGCGCGCAGTCGCAGCGCTTCGCGGCTGGTAATGATGACCTTGATATTCGGGTTCATATCCAAAAATTCCGCGATAACGGATGCGCCGCTGATCAACTGCTCAAAATTATCCAGCACAAAAAGAATGGATCGATTTGCAAGGAAATCTTTAAGCGTATCTTTAATATCACGCTGCGGTTCTTCCTGCACATGTAAAGTTTTGGCAATGGTTGAAAAAATAAGAGCAGGTTCGGTAATCACCGAAAGGTCAATAAAAAACAGACCGCCTGTAAATGTTTCAAACATGGAATAAGCAACCTGCAAAGCAAGCGTGGTTTTCCCGGCGCCGCCAAATCCTGTAAGCGTAACCAATGAGACATCTTCACTCTTTAGCAATTGTTGAAGATGCTGTAATTCCTTTTCACGCCCAACACACTGTCCGCGCAGGGCAGGCAATTTTACAGGAATGGATGAAGTTAATACATTCATCTCATTACGGGAGAAATTGCCCGTGATCGGCTCAAGCGGTGAATTACGGGAAGATGCCATAAGTAAAAAAATTATAACATTCACTAAAGTAAATGAAATGGCCCATTGGGTATAATCAAGAATTGTCTTCAATTGCAAAAGTATCAAAAGATCGGACTAAAAACTTTTACCACAAAGCAGTTGTATGGAGTCTTTTGGCAACCCCGGTCAATAAGAAAGTCGCCACTCAAAAAGCGCACACATTACCAGAACGCATGTGCTATAATTATTTCACTTTTCCATCCAACAAAGAAGGCTAATCTATGTCCAAGAATGTCATTCGTGTCGTGGGCGCGCGCGTCCATAATTTGAAAAATATCACCGTCGAGATCCCGCGTGATAAGTTCGTGGTTATCACGGGCTTATCCGGCTCGGGCAAGTCATCGCTTGCGTTCGATACCATCTTCGCTGAAGGTCAGCGCCGCTACGTTGAGTCGCTCTCTGCGTATGCGCGTCAGTTCATCGGCCAGATGGACAAGCCCGATGTGGACTACATTGACGGCCTCTCCCCTGCTGTGTCGATTGACCAGAAATCCACGAGTCACAATCCACGTTCCACGGTTGGGACTGTGACCGAAATTTATGACTACATGCGTTTGCTTTTTGCGCGTGCAGGCATTCCGCATTGTCCCGTCTGCGGACGTGAAGTGGTCAAGCAGTCGG
>JADKBB010000060.1 GCA_016715195.1 Candidatus Villigracilis proximus | reverse complement strand
TCGGCGGGGGTGGTTCAGGCGTCGTTGAAGGCACGCCGTCGAGGAGTTGCCGAACGGCGTCCAGCGCGCGGCACATCCCAGAGGCCGTGGAATCGCGCGCCGCGATCTCGAATGCCTCAGAGAGTTTGGGGCCCGCCGCACCGTCCGCTATCTCCAGCGCCAGCAGGCAGAGCCCGCGCATAGCTTCGGCGGCGGTCACGGATGCGCCGGCAGCGCGGAGCGCCGCCGCGAGCGCAGCGAGATCACTGCGCGCCTGTTCGGGGAGGCGAAGGGCCTGGGTGTGGAGGTCACGACGCTCGGGCGTCGGCAGGTGATGAAGTGCTGCGCCCGCGCGCGCCGGTCTTCTCCGCGCTCCCTGTCCCTCTCCATGGGCGTGGTCACGGGCTCGGTGTCGAGCAGGGTGATGAAGGCACCGAGCGCGTTGCGCACGCTCCGTTGCACAGGATCGCTCGCAGCGATGCAGGCGGCATTCGCCGCTGAACCTCCCGCCGCGCCGCGGGCCAGTTCCAGGGCGAGCAGGCAAATCCCGCGCGCCGCCTCGGCGACCTTCACCGGCGCCCCGGAAGCCCCGAGGCGGTGCGCAAGCCCGGCGAGCCGGTCACGTGCGCGCTGAGGAAGACGAAGCGCCTGCTGCTGGAGCGTGTTCATTGGGTGCCTTCCCGACCAGAACGAACGGTCCATTATTGCGCTTCCCCGCGCGCCAACAAGCCGATTTTGCACGTCAATCGTCAATCTGACGACGCGGGGATCGCTGTGTCGCGGCAGGCCGGCCCAATGCGCAGCCACAATGGTGTGTACGTGCGAGGTCACGGTACGATCCGCTCGCCGCTCGGAGCCACGGCCGGCGTTGCGCGGCGCGTCATTCCGGTACCTTCCGGCACCCATCATCTCCGTTCGTTATCGGAAACCGGAAACCGGATATCCGAAACCGGATATCCGAAGCGAAAGCGAAACCCGAAACCCCGATATCGAAACCAAAGAGTCTGCCGCAGCGTTCGATATCGGGTATCAACAGGGCCCGTGCTGATATCGGATGCTGGTGCGTTGACCCGCGCGGATGAATCGCTAACACATGGTGCATGGGGAACAGCGACAATGGGATTCGGGACGAGGAAGCTGGGCGCGCGGATGGACCGGAAGACCGCTCGATGCGCGCGCTCATGCTCGATGAAGAAGCCGGCGATGTGGAGCGCGTCACGGACCGCCCGCTTCGCCTTCTACACGAGGAGGAGGCGGGCGCTCCTGTGGCGCCGCGGGTCGCTCCGCCGGCCAAGGCGGCAGAGAAGGGTGTCAGTCCCGCGGCACCGGCCCTGAACGAGAGCGCTTCTCGGCGGCCCTCGGTGGCGCCGCCCGCCCCCGCGGCACAGGCTCCCAGCCGCGTCGCCTCGCGCGGACAAAGGCACCTGGCCCGGTGGCGAGCACGCCTGCTCGGACCGGCGCTCGAGCGCAAGTCAGGCCGCCAGCGCGGCGGTGATCCCGGGTGTCGGTCCGGTGAGCGGCGCGCACGTCGGCGCGACGGTGGGGCTGGTGAACGGTGTCACCGCTCATGTCGTTGGGAAGAACCGCCCGACGCGCGACGCCAAGCATCAGCAGATCGCCACCTGGGCCCAGCACGACCCGTCCCGGTACGCGCCGGACCTGCTGCTCTACACGCACAACAGGAAGCGCTACGAGGAGCTCGCGCGCGCCCGGCGCCTGCCGTCGCAGGTGTGGGCGGAGCACGAGGCCAAGGGGCAACTCGAACGGCACCTGCGCGCGGTCCACGAGCGCCACGGCGAGCAGTTGCGACAGCTCTATCGCGATCGGCCCCTGGCCGAGCGTTCGATCCTCGGCTTCGCGGCGGCGACGGGCACGACGGAGGACATCGCGCGCGCGCTCGATGCGCTGCGCGTTCATCCGCACTACCCGGCGCGCGTGTCGTTCGCGCGGCTGGTTCACGGCTTCACCGCGCCGGAGATCGCGCGCATCGCGTCCGCCTTCCTGCCGGGCGGCAGCGCGGAGTCCATGGTGGAGGCGTATCGCGCGGTGCGCGAGGCGCGCGAGCGCGCGCACGTCGAGCGGCGCCGTCGCCTCCTGCGCCTGCTCCGGGCACAGTGGGCGATCGAGCAGCCCGCCCTCGTGCCGCTGTTCGAGGCCATCTCGCGTGGCTTCAGCCCCGCGCAGGCGGAGCGGCTGCGCCGCGAGCTCGAGCGCAGCGGCGATGTGGAGGCGGTCTTCGAGCAGATCGAGATGGCGAACCTGCGGCGCCGGCTCGACGCCGTGGAAGCCGCCTTCCGCAGGTGGCTCGCCGAGTGGGAGGCCAACCGGCATCCGACCGTGCAGACGCCGATGCAGGAGCCCTACGCCCTCATGGCCCCGGTGCCGGCGCCGCAGAGCGCGCTCGTCACCGACCCCCCGAGCATCGTCGATGACGAGGGCAACGGACGGCGATCGCCAGCTCACGATTCAGCGGGCCGCGGGCGCAGAGGACGTGCTGGCGGCCGGTGCGAACGAGCCGGATGCGGAGCTCGCGGACGACGCGCAGGGCCTCGAAAGATGACACCGGCGCCGTACGCGATCCACGCGCCGCCGCCGGGTGCGTATGCGGCGGATGGCGTGTTGCCGTGGGGATATCACGCACGGGTTCGGCCGCGGCTCCGAGGAGCGGCTCCGGAGGGCGTGGGAAGCGGGCCGGCAATGGGACGTGTACCGCGAGATCCTGCTTCGCCGTGGCGCGGCGCGGCGGGCGGCGCGCGAGGCGGCGTTCGTGCGGCGCCTGGGAGGGCTCGGCTGCCGAGTGCCGGGGCCGTGCCGCATCGACCGCGAGCAGCTCGGCGTGCTCGCGCCCCTCGGCGCGGGCTTCGCGCCGGAGCAGTGGGCGCGGCTCGCTGCGGCGCTCACCGAAGGCGAGCTCGATCCGCTCGCGGTGTGGCGCGACATCGAGCGCGAGAACCTGGCGGAAGCCATCGCGGTTCGGGAAGCCGCGTTCCTCCGGTACATGGGCGCGTGGGGGCACGCTCCGCACTGGAACCCGCTGGACTGGACGCGCACCGCGCCTCGGCTCGGTCGCGTGCTCCTCGATCAAGAGACCGCTGGGCTGATCGATGACCTGGGGAGCGCGCTCGGGTCGCTCGGTGGCGAGGGTGGTGGCGACGCTCTCTCGACGGTGAGCCAGGGGATCGGAGCGCTCTTCGGTGGCGGCGACGGCGGACCGCAGGGAGCGAACAACCCGCTCGGCGGCAAGCTCGGCGCGTTCGCGGAGCAAGCGGTTGGTGTCCTCACCGGGCGCAAGTCGTCGACGCAACCGAAGGCCGGACCGAGCGCCGGTCACGCCGAAGCCGCCGCTCCGGTCGACGACAGCGAGACCGCCGCCGTGCTCGCGATCGTCGATCAGGGGCTCGGCGCGGTGCTGGGTGGCGAGGGCGCACCGAAGGCCACCAGCGCGACCGAGATCGTGGGCAAGGTCGGCGGGCTCGCCGAGCAGGCGCTCGGTGGGCTCACGGATCGGAAAGAGCCGGCCGCAGCTCCGACGACCGTCTTCGATCTTCAGCGCGGTCTCGCGCAGTGGGTCGGTCAAGGCCGGCTCGGGGAGCGGGTCGTGCGCGGGCTCGCAGGTGTCGGTCTGATCGACGTGGCTGCCGCGCTGCCGCAGGAGCTGTTGCGCGTGACCGCCGGTCACGCGCCGAGGGCGCCCGAGCCGAGCGAGTGGTGGCACGAGCTCACCACGGGCCAGGGGCTCGACGAGAAGGCGGAGGCCGCGCTGCGCAGCGCGATCGACGCAGACGGGCCGGACGGGGCCCGGCAGACGATCGCGACGTATGCGCGGCTGCTCGAAGAGGCGGCGCGCGCGCAGATGGCGCAGCGCGAGGCGCTGTTCACCAAGATCCTCGCCGCCGCGCAGCGCACCGCGGGCCCTGCATTCGATCCCGCGCACCTGCCCGGAGGTGATCCGTTCGTGCTCTTGAGTCGGCACGTGCGTGGCTGGCCGCGTGTCGGGGAGGCGATGAAGCGCGGGGACAATCCGCTCGGCGTCTTCCAGCAGGTCGAGGGAGAGCGACTGAATCGCCTGCTGCAGGTCGACGCGCGCGAGTGGAAGGGCCGCATGCTCGCGGCGCTCTGGGATCAGCGTGAGGAAGCGGGGTGGATCCCTGCCGAGGCCGGTGCCGCTGACGATGCGGGGGACGAGGCCGGCGACGCCGACGAGGCCGATGTCGGTGTTCTCGAAGGCGTGGATGCCGGCTTCCCCGAGGACGATGCGGGCGACGCAGATGGCGAGGGCGAGGCCGGTGACGCTGACGATGCGGGTGACTTCGATGATGCCGGCGACCTCGACGACGCGGGCGACATCGAGGCCGGTGACGCTGACGACGCGGGTGACTTCGAGGGCGAAGCCGGCGACATCGATGACGCGGGCGACTTCGATGATGCCGTCGACCTCGAGGACGAGGCCGGCGACCTCGATGATGCCGGCGACTCCGACGAGAGAGACGCCGCCGATCCGCGGCCCGCGAGACCGCAGCCCGGTCGCGACCGGCCGCCTGCGAGGCCCGAGCCCGGCCGCGACCGGCCGCCTGCGAGGCCCGAGCCCGGCCGCGACCGGCCGCTGACGAGGCCGCCGCACGGTCCGCCGCCTCACGCAGCTCCGCGCGTTCCGATCCGCGGGCCGGTCCGTCCGATCCACCGCGAGCCCATTCGCGTGATCCATCGCGGGCCGGTGCGGGTGATCCATCGTGAGCCGGTCCGCGTGATCCGCGACATCGTGCGTGCGCCGATGACGCGCGAGCTGGTCCGCTTCTTCGACCCGTTCCGCGATCTCCTCTGGCGCAGGCGCCAGCGCGCGATCCTCCCGGCGCCGGTCCGTCCGCGCCTGCCGCCTCCGCTCGCCCGCTTCGTGTCGGGCAACGCGCGTCGCGCGCCCGCGTGGTGGCCGTTCCTGCGCAACCGCCGCCCGCGGCCGCTCTATCACATGTCGTTCGCGCGCCCGATGTCGCAGCGTGAGCTGCACCGCCTGCTGATGTTCGTGCCGCAGCTCCGCGCGCATCCCGAAGGCGTGCTCGCGGAGATGGCGGGCCTGGTCGGGCAGGCGCGCGATGTCCGCGGCGTCGACGCGACGACGGCGAGTACCTGCTGCTGCCTGGCGAGACGTTGATCGACGTCGCGTTCAAGCTCGTCGGTGACCGGGGACGCTGGCGCGAGCTGCTGGCGGCGAACCCGCTGCGCACGGAGGGCGATCCGCGCGTGCGGATCCCGCCGAGCTGGTTCGGCTATGTGCCCTACTCGATCCCGCTGCGTCGGGTGCGCGAGCTGCTCGCGCGGCGTCGGCGCATCGAGACGGCGGGGCCCGAGGAGGTCGCGTTCGAGGACGCAGCGGGCATCGATGAAGCCGCGTTCTTCGATGCGGGAGTGACGAGGCCGGCGACGACGAGGCTGCGTTCTTCGATGCGGGCGACATCGACGAGGCCGGCGACGACGCGGGCGACTACGACGCAGGCGGCTTCGATGAAGCCGGAGCGGTGCGCGGTCGGCGCGTGCGCCGGGTGATGCGGGCGGCGCCCGCGGCGTGCGCGCTGGGTGCGCCCCGGCGGCATGATGGTGAATCCGCCGGCCGTCATGGATCCCTCGATGAACGAGGAGGGCGACGAGATCGAAGAGGAAGACGCCGGCGATCCCGACTTCGACGCGTTCCGCCGTTATATCGTCATGCGGAGTGATCTCCGCGCGCCGGGAACGCCGGACCACACGCGCGCTGTCGCCGAAGCCATCGCGATCCGGCACGGGCTCTGGGATGGCGAGCGCTGGTCGCGACCGCGCTGGTGGGCCGAGCTGCGCGACATCAATCCGCACAAGCCGCTCAACTCCCGTGGTTGGTGGCGCGACATCGGCCAGGGCGAGGAGCTCTGGATCCCGGGCCCCTGGCCGATCGTGGCTGCGCGCCAGGTCGGACGGGAGCGAGGCTTCGGGGCCGATCGCCGGTGACGCGCCTCATCGCTACCTCGTCGCGCGGAGCGACGTCCGTGCGCCGGGCACGCCGGACGTCGTGCGCGCGACCGCGGAGGCGATCGCGATCCGACATGGGCTGTGGGACGGCGAGCGCTGGATGCGACCGCGCTGGTGGGTCGAGCTGCGCGGCGCCAATCCGCACAAGCCGCTCGGCCCCGATGGCTGGTGGCGCGACATCGCGCAAGGCGAGGTGCTCTGGATCCCGGCGAGCTGGCCGGTCGTCAAGCAGCGCTCCGCGGACGGGAGCGACACCGGCGACCTCTGGGATGATCTCGCGCAGCTCGGCTTCTCCGGCGCCTCCTCGCGCAGCGGACGCGACGCGCCGGAGCAGCCCGAGGACGTCGATCCTCGCTTCTCGCGCAACCCCGCCAATCGGGGGCGGCGTCCCCAGGTGACCGCTCAGGTGTACACGGTCGTGCGCGGCGACTGGCCGCAGCGGATCGCGCGGAAGTTCAGCGCCGAGCGGCGCCGCCACTGGCTCACCGAGCTCCAGAAGGTCAACCCGCACAAGCCCGTGGATAGCGGGATGGGCAACTGGTTCACGCTCACGCCTGGCGAGGTCATCAACATCCCCGATGCGTGGACCGCTTCGGACACGGGCTGGTTGGACGACGCGGGCGCGCCGCGACAGAACCTGACGACGCGCACGTACGCCGTGGTCGCGGGAGACGGCATGCAGCGGATCGCGCAGAAGCTCGGCGCGGCGGCTCGATCGCGCTGGTTCGGCGAGCTGCGCGACGCGAACCCGCACAAGGCGATGAAGCGCGACGCCAACGGCAAGCAGCTCGGGTGGGTGAGCCTCGTGCCGGGCGAGATCATCAACATCCCCGACGCGTGGTCCGACACGCCGCAACTGCGGCCCGCGCCGGGCGGCGCGCCGACGCCCGCGCCGCACCAGGGGCTCTCGCAGTTCCCGACCTTCCCCGGCGGCGCGGTGCCTTCGCCCACGGCGCCTCCGGGCACCGTGCCTGCGGCAGCGACCGTCGATCCGGGCACGATCCTGCGGGCGCAAGCGATCCTGGTCGCCTTCCGAAAGCTGCACCCCGAGGCGATCGTCCCGAAGGACTTCGGCACGGGGAGCACGTACTCGCCCGACGTGACGGGCGTGCTCACGGCGCGCACGCAGCAGGCGCTCGCGAGCTTCCAGCGGTGGAGCAACGGAACGACCCGAGCGCGCCTGCGGACCGATGGCGTGCTCGATCCCGACACGATCGCGGCGCTGGACAGCTTCAGCGCGCAGGCGATCGCGGGGCTGTCGCAGCGGCCGCTCGCGACGCCGGCGGTGGGCGCCACGCCTTCTCCCGGCGACGGTAGCGACGGGACTGATCCCTTCGCGGGCTTCTTCAAGGCCGCCAGTGAGGTCCTGCGCGCAGAGCCCGATGA
>JADKBB010000059.1 GCA_016715195.1 Candidatus Villigracilis proximus | reverse complement strand
CACCATTGTGACTAAAGTCAAGAGAACGGAGAAAGATTTAGCTCTTTTTCATCCTTCATCCTTTAATTCATCCTTTCTTATGAGATTTACTTCTCCGCTTTACCTCCTGTTTTTACTCCTTCTGCCGCTGACGGCCTATTTGGGCTGGCACGGAGGAAAATTCCGCGACCCAGCACGCAGACGTGAGTTAGTTTCGCTTATCTTGCGATTGATTATTATTCTGTGTCTTGTCTTCGCCATCGCCGGATTGGAAATCGTGCAGAGCGGAAATGATCTGGCGGTTGTCTTTCTGGTGGATGTTTCTGATTCCATGCCGCAGCAAGCAATTGAATCAGAAGTGAGTTATGTGCGTGAGGCGCTGAAATCGATCAGCGCGGATGATAAGGCGGCGATCATTCTTTTCGGGGCGGATGCGTTGGTGGAGCGGCCAATGTCTGGGTTGGATGAACTCGCCGCGATCACGTCTGTGCCGATCACCAATCAAACAGACTTAGCCGAAGCCATTCAATTGGGACTGGCTCTCTTTCCATCGGGATATGCCAAGCGCATGGTGATTCTTTCGGATGGCGCTGAGACCACAGGCGACGCGCTCAATGCTGCCAAGTTTGCGTCAGCGGCGGATGTGCAGATCGTGACTGTACCCATTATCAGTTCGGTGGGAGCCGAGGCATTAGTCAGCGAAGTGGATGTGCCCACCCATCTCCGCAACGGCGAGCAATTCGACTTAAACGTTTCCATCCAAGCCAATCAAGCAATGCGCGCCACAGTGCGTGTGCTTGCCAAGAATCAAATTCTTTATGAAGGTACACACGATCTGCACAAGGGACTGCAAACGTTGAGCCTGCCGCTCGTGGCGCAGGAGCCGGGATTTGTCAGTTATCAGGTGCAGATCACGCCCGAGCAGGATGCGTTCTATCAAAACAATCGGCTGGATACGTTTTCACAGGTCGAAGGTCCGCCGCGGATTTTGATGGTGGCGCCCGCCGCAGGTGAGACTCTGCCCGGCGGCGAAATCCGCCCTGATGAATTTTCCTTGCTGCAACAAGCGCTGACCGCCGCCGGCTTTGACGTGAGACTCGTTTCGCCGAGTCTCATGCCCGCTGACCTGCCGACGCTCGCGCAATACAACTCGGTGGTGCTGGTGGATGTGCCCGCGCGCGCGTTGGGCAATAACCAAATGGAAACTTTGCAATCCTACGTGCGCGATCTCGGCGGCGGATTGGTGGCAGTGGGCGGGCCGACGAGTTTTGGCGTGGGCGGTTATTATGGCACGCCGCTCGAAGAGACTCTGCCCGTGGATATGCAGATCAAAGATGAAAAGCGCCGCCCTTCATTGAGCATTGTTTTTATCATTGACCATTCGGGCAGTATGTCTGAAACCAGCGGCGGCATCACCAAACTTGACCTCGCAAAAGAAGCCGCGGCGCGTTCGATCGAATTATTATTTCCGAATGACCGCGTCGGTGTGATCGCGTTCGACGATACAGCCAGTTGGGTCGTGCCAATCACCGATCTGCAAAACCCCGCTGAAATCACAAACGCCATCGGCGGTATTCAACTCGGCGGCGGCACCGATATTTACGCGGGCTTGCTGGCCATGTCTAAAGTGTTGCCCGATGACCCCGCCAAAGTAAAACATGTGATTTTGTTAACCGACGGCGGCGCGGATATTACGGGCATTCCCGAACTCGTGAAAAAGTTATATGAAGAAAACGGCATCACACTTTCCACGGTCGGTGTGGGTAACGACGCCGCGCCATTTCTAAAAGACCTCGCCGCGCTCGGCGGCGGGCGTTATCACTTCACCAACAACGCCGGCAACATCGCCACCATCTTCACCGAAGAAACCTCACTCGCCACCCGCGCCTACATCGTCGAAGAATCATTCTTCCCGACGCTGGTCAATTCATCGCCGATTCTCGCCAACATCACCGAAACGCCGCGCCTGCACGGCTACATTGCATCGAGCGCCAAAGACCTCGCGCAAGTGATTCTCGAATCTGAAAAAGGCGACCCGATCCTCGCCGTCTGGCAATACGGCTTGGGCAGGTCTGTCGCATTCACATCCGACGCCACTGGCCGTTGGGCGCGTGATTGGGCGCGCAATGAAATCTTCCCGACCTTCTGGGTGCAAGCCGTGCGCTACACCATCAACGACTCGCTCAACTCGGCACTGCAAATGACGGTCGAGTCACAGGGTGAAAGCGCAAAGATCATGCTCGACGCGCGCAATCGAACCGGCGATTTTCTCAACGCGTATCAGATCGAAGCCAATATCATTTCACCTAATGGCGAAGCGCAAAGCGTAACCTTCACGCAAACCGCGCCAGGGCGATGTGAATCTGAATTCATTCCCAAGGAACAGGGTATTTATTTAATTCGTTTTTCGGGGACAACTGACGCTGGCAGTGACTCTGCCTCATTTGCAGAGACCACAGGCTGGGCATTATCCTACTCTCCGGAATATCAGCGCATCGACCCTAACCCCGACCTGCTCCTGCGTCTATCGGCATTCACTAACGGTCAGCTTGCCTCCCCCCGCCCCGCAGACGTATTCACGCACGACTTAAAATCCACCCGCGCCTCACAGCCCATCGCCCCGTGGTTATTATTAATCGCTGCCCTGCTCCTCCCGATCGACATCGCCGCCCGCAGACTGATCCTCACAACTCAAGATTTATCCCGCGCAAGAGAATGGCTGACGCAAAAATTATCTACTCGCCGGGTAATACCTACTCAACCCGCACAAACCAACCCGCAAATGGAAGCCTTATTCAACGCCAAAAACCGCGTCCGCGAAAACATAGAACCAACACAGGAAAAAATCATCGAAGCGCCTGTCCCGAGAGCGTCAGATAACGTTGAAGAAACACAAAACACACCGAAACCCAGAACAAAGCGCCTCAACCACATCCGCTCTGCTGGCGGAAAAAGAATCTGCGAAATAAAAATACTATGTTGGAGAAGGAGTACAAAACAAAAGTTTTTGCTCGTATTCTTGAAATCCCAGAACGGAACCTTTACCGCCTCGTATGGAGTTCACCAAAGAGGTTTCCAAGAAAAGTCTACTCAACCACCTCAAAACTAATTGTCCAAAGTGCCGACGAGCATAGATTTCACTTCAAATTCATATTTTCCAACAGATAAATTGTTTGGTAATTCGATCAGGAAATCATAATCAACAAGTTTTTTTACTTGCATAATACACTCTTTCGTCACTCTGTTTATCTGTTAAAACAAACTGCAACTCAAGAGGTAAATATTCTGACAGTATTTTTCCGCAAATACACGGCGAGTCATTAATTTTGAATTGCACCACCTTGATTTGTGCATTATCAATAATCCTGCAAGGTGTTATTGTTATTTCAATTTTCCGCAGACTGTACGTTCGACCTGTCACCCGTCAACACAAAAACATTATATTAATGCCAAAAGCCAGAGAATAAATACTTAATTCGGGATTAAATGTTTATTCATGTCTCTATCTTTTTTCATCGAGGCCATACGGAATCTCATATTTACTTATAACCCAAGACGACTCATCCCACCTTCAATACCACATCTAATCCATTTGGCACGGCATTGGCTCCAATCTCTACACTATTCTCAATTGCATATTGATATCCCAACAAACCAGCATCGGTATGCACTGGAAGACCAGAATCTAAATCAACACTCAATCCTTTAGTTCCACTAATTTTCCAAAAGCATCTGTACATTGAAACTGCGATGTCGATATTTGAGCCTCGAGATATTCGGTAATATCTTCTTCTCCATACAAAGGAATTCCATGAACATTTGTTGTTCCTCCATATAAATCACCGGCCACGCCGTTTGGAATAGTCCTACCTCAAATAATCCAACAGTGACCATTCTATAAAGTGTTCCTGTACTCCAATCCATTATTAGATCTCCCCTTGCACATAGATTCCATATTCTTCCAGAAACCCTGTTGAGCAGAAACTCTTCCATGTACTCCAGATACCGGTCGTTTCAAATGTAGGTCTTTAGCAATTTCTTCCTTCGTCTTAGGTTTATATCTACCTGCCGCAAGTTGACAAGATAAATCTTGGCTAATACAACCATTGCCATCGCTGTCATCATCTACCGCATGTCCACTCGGATCCGTATATCGCAGCGGATTATTCAGCGTATACGAGTACCGATCCCACGCGGACGAATTCCCTGCGCCCGGGATGATCATGTCCGCTTGGGTGAAGCGTCCCAAGATTAGTTATCCAATTTTACTATGCGGTTATGGCAAAGTGAGAGCAGACAGGGATTAAGTCCGCTTTGCTATCACGGAGGCGGCAAACGCCCCCCAGAATTCCTAGTAGGGAATAACAAACCAATTATTACAGCTCCGATTCCAACCACAAACGATCTCTGCCAACGTTGGGTAGATGAATAGTTTTCAAAATTTAAAATCCTTATTACGGAAAGCAATAAAGAACGTATCACAAGAAGCAATCCACAAAAAGGCAAGAATGGCCCACAAATATAAGTAAAAGTAATCTGTAGCATTATTACTCCTTTGCTATTGAAAAATTATTGGCTCAGTTGGGTGACTAGTCACCCAACTATGAGCGATAATTAACGGGGTTATATTAGTTATCCCCCATGAATCAAGCGAATCCTTATTTGTAGTTACAGTATACCTAGTAACTATTCCATAGTTCGCAACCGTCACCGTGTCTCCTAAACTATTAGCATCTGTATGTACTATATTACTTCGGATGCCACCCATTTCAGCACCTGAGATTAGCAGCGCAGCTGATGCTAACAAAAACACCGCTGGTAATGCCGCAACTAAAGCGATAGCAGTAGGTCCAGCAACCCCAACAATCACTAAGCCAACAACTAACTGCATTGCTAAAGAAGATCCCGACAGGCTCAGCAAAGCAGCAATAAGTGATGCCGCCCCAAAAACATCATTAACAGTACTAACTGTACCTAAATCTTCATAAAATTCATCCATTTCAGATTCAGTAAGGTCAAACAAGCGCTTACAATAGAATAGGAAGCATCAGCGCAGTTACTATCATCATTAGACTTGCTATCATCATTAGACAATGATGGGCTGTCAAATGTTATCCCAACTCCACCATCATCTCCGTCATCTACCATATGCCCACTCGGATCCGTATATCGCAGCGGATTATTCAGCGTATACGCATACCGATCCCACGCGGACAAATTCCCTGCGCCCGGGATGATCGTATCCACTTGGGTGAAGCGTCCCAACTCGAGGGTCGTACCAGCGCGCATTATAGTA
>JADKBB010000058.1 GCA_016715195.1 Candidatus Villigracilis proximus | reverse complement strand
AAATACCGGAGCTCTGAGTATGAAGCGGTCGGCAGCGATCTGCATGGCCTCCAGGCAACATGCCTCCAGAAACGCGTAGATCGCGCCGCCGATTGATCCGAAAATGAGCCACCAATATTCGACAAAGTAGTCCGGAATGGCGATAACGATGACGGTTGGTGCTGGCAGGTCTGCGCCGAAACTTTAAAACTTCGCTCGAAAGCGGGAATGACAAAATCATGATGACGGCAGTAATTACGAACGCCATGATCCAAGATTGATGCGGGGTAAAAAAACATCGCAGATTTAATCTTGGATTTGAGCGCCTGCATTTTCTCCTTGTAGGTGGCGAGGCGGTCGGGAGGGTTTCCAAAATGCCGGCCTGCTCGCCAGCTGCGACGAAGGTTGCAAAATAGCGAATCAAAATGCAGAGGGTATTTCCTGAAGCCTTGGGACAAGGAGGACCCTGTCTCACGTCGCTCTTGATGTCCAGCAACAGTTTTCCGACCGAGGGGTTCGAATGCCCTCTGCCAACGATATCAAACGCCTGCAGCAGCAGGGACGCCTGCCTTCATCATGGTTGCCAGTTGGCGGGTGAATAGCGTGATGTCCTTGTCGGTGATTTTCCCCGCTCTTGAAACGCTGCTTGCTGATTTTTGATTCGCAGGCCTTGGCGTCGAAGTGTCGCCTGTGCAACCGCTTCGCTGGTGCCCGAATTTCTCCTCTGGAATCCTTGCCGTCCTTGTTCTTGCCTTCCCAGACGAATGTAACTTCTTTTGCCCCTGCTGGTTTTTTTATCGGCTTGGCGGTGGCCATTGCGTCCCCTTGGTTCGTGCGTTGTTATGCGTTGGTCGTGCTGAGAACTTCGTCCAGGGATGTGACACCCTGCATTGCTTTGATCAGGCCAGATCGACGCAAGTCCTTGACGCCTTCACGTGCAGCCTGTGCGGCAATATCAAGCGCATTTCCACCTGCGAGAATGATGCGCTGAATTTCCTCCGTTACCGGCATCACCTGATAGATGCCAACCCGACCTTTGTAGCCAGAGCCTTTGCATCGGTCGCAGCTGCCCGGGCCATAAAGCGTCCAGGTGCCGTCAATGTCGGCCTCGGTATAGCCGGCATTCAACAAAGCTTCAGTCGGAGTTTCCAAGGGTATTTTGCAGTTGCAGAGTCGCCTGGCCAAGCGCTGTGCGGTAATCAGCAGCACGCTTGAGGCGATGTTGAACAGCGGCACTCCATGTTGGCCAGTCGAGTCAGTGTTTGCGGGGCGTCGTTGGTGTGTGGCGTGGACAGCACCATGTGGGCTGGTTTTGCGCTGCCTTGACTGCAATTTCAGCAGTTTCAAGGTCGCGGATTTCGCCAACCATGATGATGTCCGGATCCTGTCGCAGGAACGACTTGAGTGCGGCTGGGAAGGTCAGGCCGGCTCTATCATCAACGTTAACCTGGTTGACTCCTGCCAAAGGAATTTCCGCAGGGTCTTCGGCTGTCGAAATGTTGATTCCCGGCTTGTTGAGGATGTTGAGACACGTATGAAGCGAAAACAGTTTTGCCCGAGCCGGTAGGCCCGGTCACCAGCACCATGCCGTAGGGCCGGTTGACTGCATTGAGCAGGGATTCCTTTTGGTCCGGGTCATAACCAAGGGCTTCAATGCCGAGCGTGGCACTGGAGGGGTCGAGAATCCGAAGTACGATTTTTTCGCCGTGCAGGGTGGGCAAGGTGCTGACGCGAAAGTCGATGGCGCGGTTCTTGGACAGCACCAGTTTCATCCGGCCATCCTGCGGCACCCGTTTTTCGGCGATATTCAGGCGGGAAATGACCTTGATCCGCGACGCAATCTTGTCCTTGATGACGAGTGGCGGGGTGGCAACTTCTCTGCAGAATTCCGTCCACGCGAAAGCGGATTCGATAGAACTTTTCGTAAGGTTCGGAGTGAATGTCCGAGGCGCCATCGTTAATCGCGTCCAGCAGCATCTTCTGGATAAACTTGACGACAGGCGCATCGTCAACTTCTATGGACGAGGCTTCCTCACTTGCTGCCTGCGCATCTTCGTCAGTGAATTCGAGGTTGATGTCTTCGCTGGCGAGATTCTTGAGCGTGTCTTCTGCAGACTCCGAGAGCTTGGCCACCAGCGGCATCAATTTCGGCTCTTCAACCACCACCGGGTCGACGACAAGGCTTGTCTGGAAACGGATTTCGTCGAGTGCGCGCAGATTCGTTGGATCTGCCGTGGCAATGGTCAGGCGATTGCCGCGCTTGTGCAGTGGAATGACTTTGTGGGTACCGATCAGTTTTCGGTCGATCGCATTGGCCGGGATGTGGGCGTCGTCAAATGCGGAGAGATCGAACAGCGGGTAGCCAAAGGTTTCTGCCGCAAAAGTGGCGATCTGGATGGGAGTCAGTTTTTTGGCGCTGGCAGCCTGCTCAATGAACGATTTGCCACTTGCCGCGGCTTGGGCGAGCAAGGCCTCCGCCTCTGCTTCCTTGAGGCGTCCGGCTTGGACGAGGGCGCGGGCGAGGCCGCTGAGCGGTGCCTGCTGCGGGTTTGCTGCCATAGGCTCAGAGAATCTATTTTGTTGGGTATGCCGACGAGATCAGGTTGATCATGCTACGAGGCGCTCTCTTTGTAAAGACAGAGGCTTGGCGCGGGAATTTCAGGGAGTTTCTTCGGCAACAAATTACTGTTGGCAAATATACGCGTTCCTGATGTGCTCAGCGGGGCATCTGCACGGTTTGACAGGAGCCAGATGTTCGAACTATCAAACATCTGGCGCCTGTTTGGCGGAAATGAGCCCATTCAAAAATTTGAAAATAGGAGAGATGGGGGCGGCGAGTAACGCCAGGTTCGATGCAGAGGAAACGGTCAGATCCGGCCGAGCACGATTTCCAGAACAAAACGGCTGCCGATATAGGCCAGCAATAAAGCCATGAATCCCGCCATCGTCCAGCGCAACGCTGTGCGGCCTCGCCAGCCATAGGCGCGCCGTCCGATCAAAAGTGCCGCGAAAATACCCCATGAGGCGAAGGCGAAGAGCGTCTTGTGGTCCAGTGTGAGCGCTTTTCCAAAAATTTCTTCGGAAAAAAAGACGCCGCTGCCAAGGGTGATGGTGAGCAAAATGAAGGCGATGATGATCATGCGGAAAAGCAGCGCCTCCATGGTCAGGAGTGGCGGCAGGCTTGCCAGACTCTTGGTTAGCGCATGTTGGTGCAGCTTTTTCTCGGTGTAACCCATGAAAACGGCGTGGAGCGCAGACAGGGTAAATAGGCTGTAGGCCAGCATGGCTGTGAGAAAGTGGGTTTTGAAACCCCAGGATCCGGCGTGCTGAACGATATGTGCGTTAGGGAAAAAAACCGGAAGTGCTGCACACACCGCCGCGAGTGGCAGAACCATGGGTTGCAATCCGTCCATTCGCGACTGAAAGCTCTCGAGCCAGTAGATGAAAACCGCCAGCCAGAGCATCAGCGATAAGGCAAACCCGAAGGAAAAGCGCATCGTGCCGGCACCGAACAGTCCGAAATAAAGCGCAAACGCGTGAATCGCCAATGTGCCGCCGATAGCGAACCGTTCCCAGGTCTGCATCGGAGCAGCAGCGAGCGGCTTGTCGGTCTCCTTCCAGCGGGTTCGCCAGAAGTGGAATCCGAGAGCGGCGTACAGAAGGGCTGCCAGGATATTGGGTAGAAGGTGCAGTAGAATGCTCGGCATCATTAAAGTTTACACCAAGCGGGATTGCAGATGCTCGATAACCTGACACAGCGCCTTGCGCGCGTGATGAAAACCATCAAGGGCGAAGCGCGCCTGACGGAAGCCAATATTTCCGATGCCCTGCGCGAAATTCGCCTGGCGCTGCTTGAGGCTGACGTTGCTTTGCCGGTAGTGAAGGATTTCATCGCTGCCGTTAAGGAAAAGGCGCTGGGCGAGGAGGTTGTCGGATCGCTGACTCCCGGACAGGCGCTGGTCGGGGTGGTTCACCGTGAAATGACGCGCCTTATGGGTGAGGCCAATGTCGGCCTCAACCTGGCGACGCAGCCCCCGCCGTGATTTTGATGGCTGGCTGCAGGGCGCAGGCAAGACGACCACGGTCGGCAAGCTGGCAAAATTTCTCGGGGACACAAGAAGAAAAAGTCCTGGTGGTCAGTTGCGACATTTATCGCCCAGCCGCCATTGAGCAGCTGAAAACGGTTGCCGGGCAGGCGGGCGCTGATTTTTCCTCCACCACCAGTGAAAAGCCGGTTGAGATTGCCCGTGCGGCCATTGATTGGGCAAGCGCCACTATCACGATGTTCTGCTCGTCGATACAGCCGGCCGTCTGGCGATAGATGAGGCCGCGATGAAGGAAATCGCCGAGCTGCATGCGGCGATCAACCCCATCGAAACCCTCTTCGTTGTCGATGCCATGCTGGGCCAGGATGCGGTCAATACGGCGAAATCCTTCAACGATGCGCTGCCGCTAACGGGCATTGTATTGACCAAGCTCGATGGCGATGCGCGTGGCGGTGCTGCGCTATCGGTGCGCCATGTGACGGGTAAGCCGCTCAAATTTGCCGGCGTTGGGGAGAAGTTGTCCGGGCTGGAGGCTTTCCATCCTGAGCGCATGGCCTCCCGCATTCTTGGTATGGGTGACGTACTGTCGCTGATCGAGGAAGCGCGCAAGGGTGTCGACGAGGAAAAGGCGCTTGAGTTTGCGAAGAAGCTCAAGTCTGGCAAGAGTTTCGATCTCAACGATTTCAAGGAACAGGTTTCGCAGGTACGGAAAATGGGCGGTATGGCGTCTTTCATGGACAAGTTGCCGGCCCAGTTTGCACAGGCTGCCGGACAATTGGCACCGGGCTCGGAGGACAAAATGGTTCGCCGTATCGAAGGCATCATCAATTCTATGACGCCTGCCGAGCGCACCAAGCCGGAGTTGATCAAAGCCAGTCGCAAGCGGCGGATCGCCACGGGGGCAGGGGTTCAGGTGCAGGACGTGAACCGCCTTCTTACCCAATTCGAACAAACGCAGAAAGTGATGAAGCAGTTTTCGAAGGTGGAATGGGCAAGCTGATGCGCGGCATGAAGGGACTGATGCCAGGCGGCATGATGCGTGACCCGTGCCACGGGCTACTGCTAAGATTTGGCGTGTAGTTCCACTGGCTGTGCCAGGCCGCACGTACTGCGTTGGGGTACTCCGGCCGTCCGAGGCTTCCGTTGTAGCGCCCCAGTGCGCGGTACAGATCCCCCTGCTCGATATCGAGGTAGTGACGAAGGATGGTGCAGCCATAGCGCAAATTGGTGCGCATATTGAACAGGTTGTCGTCCGGTCTCCCGATTACTTTCAGCCAAAATGGCATTACCTGCATATACCCACGGGCGCCAGCGCTCGAAACCGCATATTTTCGAAATCCGCTTTCCACTTGCATCAGCCCAAGCACCAACTGCGGGTCCAGGCCGGCACGCTTGGCTTCGTAGTGAACCGCGCGTAACAGCTCCAGTCGATATTCCTGATTCGGAATTCGTTTGGCAAGACGCGCCGACATGGCCTCAATCCAGTCGACGGCTTCCATCGGGTTGCAAAAAAGACGAGGCAGGCGGCCGCTTGTCGGAGACTGCCTTGTGCAGAGACGCTTGTACGCTGGCCGACAGCGGTTCGTACTTCTGGGCGCCAGCCTGCGCTGTGAGAGAAAAAAAAGGCAGCAGGAGAATGCAGGCGCCGATCAGGCGCACAGTTTCTCCTTCAGGAACGACACCATGCGCTCGCAGTCAATCATCTCGGCATCGGTGTCGGTACGCCCCTTGTACTCCAGCTTGCCTTCGTTCAACCCGCGTTCGCCCACGACCACGCGGTGCGGGACGCCGAGCAATTCCAAATCGGCAAACATTACGCCAGGGCGTTCATTACGGTCGTCAAGAACGACATCGATGCCGGCGGCACGGAGTTCCGCGTACAGCTTGTCAGCCGATGCTTTTACGGAGTCACTCTTGGTGTAGCCCATCGGTACGATAGCGACTTCAAAGGGCGCTATCGCCGCAGGAAAGACGATGCCTCGCGCATCGTGGCCTTGCTCGATGGCGGCGCCAACGATACGGCTGACGCCAATGCCATAGCAGCCCATTTCCATGGCTTGTTCCTTGCCACCTTCGTCAAGGTACGTACATTTCATGGCTTCGGAGTATTTGCTGCGTAGCTGGAAGATATGCCCAACCTCGATGCCGCGACAGATATCGAGCAAGCCCTTTCCATCCGGAGATGGGTCGCCTGGAAGGACGTTGCGAATGTCGGCGACGAGGCCGGGTTCGGGAAGGTCGCGCCCCCAATTAGCGCCTGTAAGGTGGAAGCCTTCGGCATTGGCGCCACAAACGAAGTTGTCCATGGCCGCTACCGTTCGGTCGGCAATGATACGAATCTTGCTGCTGTCGATACCAATGGGGCCGATGTAACCAGGTTTGCAGCCCATAAACTCGACGATTTCTGCATCCGTAGCAAAACGGAACGGGTCCAGCCCCGGCAATTTTCCGACTTTCACTTCGTTCAGCGTGTGGTCACCCCGGATCAGCAACAGACAAAAAGTGTCGTGGTGCATGACGGCAATCGCCTTGACCGACTTTTCAAGAGGGCGCTTGAGAAATTCCGACACATCTTCACAGCGGGTCTTGCCGGGCGTCTCAACTTTTGTCAGCGCTTCATGCAGGCGACCCCTCGCGGGGTGCTTGGCGGTAGCGCTTGGCAAGCTCGACGTTAGCTGCAAAATCAGAATCCGGGCAGAACGCAATGGCATCCTCTCGGAATCCGCCAGGACATGAAATTCATGGGAACCGGTACCGCCGATCGAGCCGGTATCGGCCGCCACGGCACGGAATCTGAGACCGGAGCCGGGTGAAGATCCGGCTGTAGGTGTCGTGCATGTTTTGGTATTCGCGCTGCAGATCGGCAAAGGAGGTGTGGAATGAATAGCCATCTTTCATCAGAAACTCGCGGCCACGCATGACGCCGAAGCGCGGGCGGATTTCGTCACGGAATTTGCTTTGCACCTGGTAAAGATGGAGGGGGAGCTGGCGATAGCTTTTGACATCCTTGCGGACAATATCGGTAATGACCTCTTCGTGTGTGGGGCCGATGACAAAATCGCGTTGATGGCGGTCCTTGAACCGCAGAAGCTCCGGACCATATTTTCCCAGCGCCCGGTTTCCTGCCATAGCTCGGCAGGTACTACTGCCGGCATGAACAACTCGACAGCTCCCGCCCGGTTCATTTCTTCCCGCACGATATTTTCAACTTTTTTCAAGACGCGAAATCCCGCTGGCATCCAGGTGTATATGCCGCCAGCAAGACGTTTGATAAGGCCCGCACGCAGCATCAGTTTGTGGCTGACAATCTCTGCGTCCGACGGGGCTTCCTTGAGCGTGGAAAGAAAAAACTGCGAGGTGCGCATGGAATTGCTCTATTAACGAAAAAAGAGATTTTACAAGAGCGAGGGCTGGAGTGCGATATTGCTTGGAGTCGCCGTAAGATCAGGCTGTCGCTGTATAAGCGGCATGCTTTCAAATGCCTGTGAAATGGAAAAATCACGGCAACTAATAATTTTTGCAGGTAATTCAATATGCTCGATCGTGAAGGCTATCGCCCGAACGTCGGCATCATTCTTTGTAACGCAAAGAACGAGGTTTTCTGGGGTAAGCGCATCAAGGAGCACTCCTGGCAGTTTCCGCAAGGTGGCATCAAGCGGGGAGAAACCCCCGAAGAGGCCATGTACCGGGAGTTGCAAGAGGAAGTGGGCCTGCTACCGGAGCACGTTCGGATTCTCGGTAGAACCCGGGACTGGCTGCGTTACGAGGTGCCGATGCAATGGATCAAGCGCGAATGGCGTGGCAGCTACAGGGGGCAGAAGCAGATCTGGTTTCTCCTGCGGCTTGTCGGAAGGGATAGCGACGTATCCTTGCGTGCCTGTGACCACCCGGAATTTGACGCGTGGCGCTGGAACAGTTACTGGGTGCCGCTGGATGTCGTCATAGAGTTCAAGCGTGGTGTTTACGAACAGGCGCTTAACGAGCTCGCACGTTTCATTGATGCGGACAGAAAGCGCTAACATCGTCGCGGCAAAGGCCCGTACTCCTGTTGGAGGGTGATTCCGGCGCTGAGGATGGCGTTCTTGACTAAGGGGACAGCGGTGCAAGCGTATTGTTCATGGCGATTATTTGACAGGCGCTCGCTGCTACTTTTTTTTGTCTT
>JADKBB010000057.1 GCA_016715195.1 Candidatus Villigracilis proximus | reverse complement strand
CCGGTGTCGCTGGCGCACCAACCACATCGTAGTCAAATGTATTCGCTGTAACGTTGTATATGACTTTGACGCCGTTGTATTCGGCTTGGTCTGCACCCGTAATAGTTACCGACTCTCCATTATTATAACCATGCGCAATTTTTGTAACCGTAGCAACGGTACCGACCCTGGTTATCGTTGTAAGATTTTGTATTGCTGTCGTTCTTGACCTGATGACAACCTTGCTGGTTGGGTCTTTGTAGTGAACCCTTATTTGAATTGAGTCAACATCTGTAGTGTATGGAGCGCCTATTCTAGGCCGCTGCCTGTATTTTAATCTCACTCCAAAGTTAGGACTATTTATAATCTCAGGAGTAAGCGAAACACCCCACGTGTCACGTTCCCCGCCGTATGTTACAGATGTCAGCGATGTTGGCCACAGGTCAGCCTTTGATTTATTTTGCCCCCCTTCCTGAACGCCCAATAATCCAACATAACTGTCTGTGATAGCGTTAAAAGGAACAGAATTTCTTCTTGTTATCTTAACCTCAACACCCAAAACGATAGCATTATTTGGGACAACTATTGAAGTAAACCCGGCTATATCTAAATTTTCAGATTCGCCTGAGTTAGTAAGGGTATATGAAGCAACAGCCCCATCTTCAGCATAAACATTGGTGTCATTTGTCCAGTTCGTGCTGCTTAATATCGTTGTCGCGCTAGCCCAGGTTGATGCTGATGGTATTGACACATATGCTGAATTTAGCGATTCATCTCTATTCGCTCTCGATAACACACGGAACTTGTTCTCGCCTTGATTAAATTGTATTTCGTAGCCTAAATCGCAACGCTCCCATCCCAGCGTGGATGACGCACCAGAAACAGTGTGATATCTGCCGGTTTCCTTCCACATCGCAGCCCTATCGCTTCTCAATCTACTAACAAGGGTGATAGGGTTTGTTACGCCGCTAGCTTGGTTTCTTGTTTCAGTTGGAACCTTAACGCCAAAAAAGTTGTTGGTCGGGGTTGGTGATGACGTTAGATAAATTTTCCCTGCAGCAGTGCCTAAATCCCAACTGCCAGACGTAAGAACAACAGATTCGACTGTGGCTTGTTGATATGTTCCTCCAGTCCCATGCGTGCCTGTGACAAATGCTCTAAGCGTATAGCCAGGCTCAAGCACATCGTTACCATTAATGAATGACCACACCTCTATGTCTGTTATTACGTGTAATTTATCTTTCCAATAAAATCCGCCACACGTGAAACCAAGCATCGATGCAGGGATGTTTATCCCACCAGTAGTTCTACCGCCGGTATATGTAAATGATGAATTTGTTTTGTCAAAAGAGCCGCCGATTTGAGCCAGCATCCCATAGGTATTTAATACGCCAAGCCCTGGCATAAATGTATTCCAAATCTCGGACACTCGCCCGAGTTGTGAAAACGCACCTGCCGGGGGTGACAATGTTGGTTGGTGGCGGGAAGGCTATTAAGTCGTTCGTAATAACATCATTAGGGGGCGAATAGTCTGCCCTCTATGCCAACTACAGCGGCGGTGAAGTCTGTGATGAAAAACGGCACGGCAGAACTGTAACCAACACCCGTTGCTAGGTATGTAACTATCCCGCGCCCATCTTGCTCTGCAACAGTTGATGTCCGTGAATCTAAAATCCCACCATCGCCCCACTTAAGCCTTCCAGTGAGCACGTTTAGATATGATAAGTTGCCATAAATTTCAGCAAGCGAAACCCTGTTGTATTGCCACAATATGAGAGGGTCAATTACATCAAAAACACAACCGCCAGAGTACGATCTTATGCCCTGTATCTTTTGATACCCAACGCGATTAGCGCGCTCAAAATTCTCGCAATCGATAAGCGCGCCAGGTGCCGTGCTCTGACGTGGTGATATTAAATCCAACCCACCGTCTGCGATAATTACCGGCTCTATCGCCATGATGTTAGTAGCCTTGGTGTTTGCTCTCTCACCAATTCAGAGAGCATTTCTTGCTTCATTTGTTGCGCCACGCCACGCACTCTTAGTGACTCACTAGTGCCACCGAAATACTCCATAGCTTTGTACACAATAAGCACGTGGAATTTGCTAGGCATATTCGGCGTGCTGCTGTTGGCGGTAAGTTCTGTTGGCAATGTTTTGTGCGGGATCGTCAGAACATATGGCTTGTCTGGATTTGGATACAGCGTTATTTGTCCAGGCTTCTTCTGTGTGTAAAAAAGCGGTCTTCCGCTATTTACAACAGATTTGTTGTAGTAACCGTCAAACCTATCCTGCTCAACAAAATAAACGGGCTGCTGATCTGAACCACCGATGGCGCCGTCGTGGCATAGCAAATACTCACCACAACTACCCGACTTAAATGCGGATATGCTGTCTGCAAGAAGGGCTACTGTTGACACAACAAGCGTCCCTGTCGCTGGCGTTGCAGGCGACCCCGCTACATTGTAGGTAAACGTATTTGTCGTTTTAGAAGTGATCGTAACAGTCCCGTTGTACTCAGTCTGAGACGCCCCGGAAATGACTACACTCTGGCCAATCTGGAACCCATGACTTGCCAATGTCACTGTCGCTACAGAACTTGATCTTGTGATCGAAGAAGGCGATTGATTTGCGGACTGCACTGATAAGGAGTAGTCCTGAGTGCCAGCAACAGTATTAAGCGTCCCTGTTGATCTCATCCACAGCCAATCACCACGCATCCCCTGGATATCAAGCCAGGACTGGGCAATATATGTTGTTATCTCTAACAACGTGCCCTCCTGACCAACCACCGTTGCCGGTGCGGTACCAGCAGCCTCGGGGCCTACACCAAGGTGCAAATGCGCCCTCTTGCACAACTCAAGGTATGTCATGCTGCATCTTTCTCTAGGTCATCATTAATCAACACATCACCATACAAAAAGATGTAAACCTCTTCTCTAATCTCGTCGTTCGTTAGTCTTCGCATATTGCCGAGGTCCTTCTTCTCGAGCGGGATTTGCAATTCACGAGCAACGACAACTAAATCCTTTTCATTGAGTGACGCTATGAATTCTGGCCCCTTTTTCTGATACCACTCTGATAGTGACCCGCATAAGTGTGCGGTCTCAGAGTCAACCTCGTCTTGCGTAAAAAGGTTTACGCGCTGTTCTTTAAAATATGTTCTAACACTCTCTACAGCACCGTCATTAATTGTTTTTTCTTGGTGCGGTATTACATATTTCGCATCACTGAGTAACAAATATATTGGCTCAGGAACACAAATAGGTTGGTTATAAATTATTTCCGTTTCATACCCGTTAAAAGAAACGACCCTTTTCTTCTCGCGGCTAACGCCAGGTGGAGGGCTTAACGTAATACGCCTTCGTCTACCTTCCCATGTACCGACTGGTGACAGGTTGTAGTCCGGCACAATCCGGCCCTTGTTTGTGTTCTTTATCTGTTTTGGTCGCAGGTCGCTGCTAGATGTAGCGTTGTCGGCCTTCTGACCAAAACTAGACAATAGCTTTTCGCGCTTAGTTTCCCAGTTATCCTTTGCAGAAAACTTAACCCCAACCTCCTTAGCAAATGCCCCCAACTCTTCCTCGGTCGATAAATTAAATTTACTCTTCAACGCATCGTCTAACGTGATTTTATTTGTCATGTATAGCTCCAAAAAAAAAGGAGTGGCGAAATGCCACCCCTTTGATAAACGTGAAACAATACTTAGGGAACAATAATCTCGAAGAATCCAGTGATTGTTCCTGCAGCTTCTAACTCACCTACGATGGCGGACAGAATAATGTTTGCGCCATTAGTTGTTGGGCCAGCGGTGCCTGACGGAGTTCCGGTTATAGCATTTGTTGTCTGCAATCCTGTACTTGCAGCCAAGTATGCTGATAATGATCCGGTGAATCCGAAGTTAAATTCGAAATCAATATCCGTATCGAGAACGGCACCAGCGACAAAAGAGTAAGCATGCAATCGTGCGCTCTTTGGTAGCGGGCAGATAATAAGCTGGTCCGTTGTGCTAGCGGTAAAAGGAGTTGCAGTTGTGTTAGTAAATGACCAACGAACAACAATGATCTCACCTTGCCGCTCTAGGCTTGGACCCTTGTACTGTATGCCGATGTTGGATACCTGCTCAACCCCAGTGCTTGTAGTGCCACGGCCAGAAAACTGGCCATACAAATTTGAATAAAATGTACTCATGTTTTTTCCTCGAATTACTCTTGATTAGGATGGGTTAGCAACAGAACCGACTTCGATACGAACCACACCGGCTTGGCGAAGAATTAACGCTGCGTCGTACCAGCGGCACGACACATAACCGCGCTTGCCCGAGAAGTCGGATTTGTCGATTTGGTCTGGGGTTAACATATTAATTTTGATGTTTCCGTAACCACCTTTGCCTGTCCCTTTGAGAGATACGCGACCTAGGGAGTGCTTCGAAAAGCAAAGGAGCGGATATACATCTATGTTCACACCGTTACTTGCACGCATCCCAGTTGCACCAACAGCAGCACCAGCAGCCAGCAATGGCTTGAAGTGCGGAGATAACACAACATCAAAGTTCCTGATTGTGCCGTGGTGGTGTGGGAGCTTCTCTTTGATACCGCCAACTTCTGCCGCTTCTTTATAGCCAGCAAGGCCACGGAAATCGGCCTCAAGGTCGGTATGCCCAAAGATCACATAACGAGGTGCAACAGGAACAGTACCTTGCTGCAAAGCTCCGGTTGTTGCCTCATTGATGAATGGTGCGCGATTGGCTTTCAGAATGCGAAGCGCTCTATCCAATCGACCCAAAGTTAAGCCGCCGTTTACGGTGCCCCTGGACGTGATTGCATCCGAGTTAAATAAAACATTGTCGCCAGTGATCCACTGTGAAAAACCATACTCTTCACGAGTCTGTAATGCTAAGTCGCTAAGGTTGCCCTTAGCTTCACCCATCAAGAATTTACCATATTCGCCGAGTTCGATTT
>JADKBB010000056.1 GCA_016715195.1 Candidatus Villigracilis proximus | reverse complement strand
CCCTGCGCCCAACCCGCCGAGGACCGCACCCGGGACCTGCGCAAAAACATCGAGCTCAACGTCGGCAAGGCCTGCAACAACCGCTGCGTGTTCTGCCTCGACGGCCTGCCCAAACAAGAAGACCGCAGCTACATGCCGCTTCCGGCGATGAAGGCCGAGATCTCACGCTGGTATGAGTCTGGGCACCGCTCCTTGGGGTTTTTGGGCGGCGAGCCCACGACCTGCCCTTGGCTCCCCGAGGCCATCAGCCACGCCCGGGACATCGGCTTCACCGCATCACCATCGCGACGAACGCCACGAAGTTACGCTTGGAGCACTACCGAAAGCGCCTGCTCAACGCCGGGCTCACCTGGTGACCGTCTCGATGCACGGCCACACCGGGCCCTTAGAGGACAAGCTCACCCGGGTGCCGGGCAACTTTGAAAGAAGGTCGCCGCGCTGCGCTTGTTGGTGAAGGCGCGGGACGCCGGCGCCTCGCGGACAACGTCTCGGTGAACATCGTCGTGAACGGCTGGAACTACAAACACCTGCCGAGGATGCTGCGCTTCTTCTACGAAGACATCGGCCTCGACGACGTACGGGCCAACTTCATCCGCGCCGAGGGCTATGCCGAGGAGGATCCCGAGCTCACCCCCCGCTACACCGACGTCGTACCGGTGCTGATGAAGGCGATCTTGCTCAACGAGCTGCACTTTAAGAAGAGCTTCACCTTCGGGGGCTTCCCCCTCTGTGTGCTGCCCACGGAGCTCCTCGCCAACCAGCGCCTGTGCAAGAAGGTCTTGGGCGAGTATTGGGATCTCGACACCGACTGCTCGATTCGGGCCTTGGGCCCTGGCGCCGAGTACGGCATCGCCAAGGTGGATGAGGGCCGCGCCCGCTTCAACTGGCAAGACCGCAAACGTTTTGACCTCAAGCACCACATGGACAAGTGCCGCACCTGCCGCTTCACCGACATCTGTGAGGGTGTGTGGAAGAACTACCTCGGGTTTCACGGCGAGTCGGAGTTCTCTCCCCTGCCTGATCGTTCTGTGGGTCGGCGGCAGGCAATGTCCTCGGCTGCAAAGGCGCGGAGGAGCCCAGGAGGACTCCGCGGTCTCCGGTCGCGGCGCGTTGGCCTTGGCGGGCGGTGGATCCGAGGCCGAGGTCGGCGAGGCCGAGGCCTGGAGCGCCCAGCTCTACGGCGGCCTGCTGGGCGCGGGTGACGTCAGCGGCGACGGCCTGCTGCGGGTGGCCATCCTCTCGGCGTCTGAAGAGACGGAGTGGCTGCCGGAGTACTTTGAGTGGCTCGGCGCCGATGAGGCCTTCAACTGGACCCTCGGGGACGAAGACGCCGTAGACGCCCTGCTGGAGGCGCTCAGTGACGTTGACGGGGTGTTCTTCAAAGGAGGAGACCAGTCGGTCTACTACGATCTTTTGGCGGGTGGACCCTTCGCCGATGAGCTCCGGCGACGCCACCGGGAGGGAGCGCCTGGCCGTGGGCGGCACGAGCGCCAGGGCGATGATCTTGGGCGCCTGGGCCTTGGCCGGGGCCGGGACTCCACCTCCGAGGAGCTGCTCGCCGATGGCCGCTCGACCTTGTTGACCGATCTCGACGGCAGCTCGGGCATCAAGGCCGACGCCTTGGGCCTGCTCCCCGGGGGCCTGGTCGAGACCCACTTCACCGAGCGAGGCCGCCTGGGGCGCCCTCGTCGCCTGCCTCGCCGCCGCCGTAGACGAGGGCGCGCCGCCTTCGCTTGTGGGCCTCGGCCTGGAGCAGCAGACGGGCGTGCTCGTGATCGACGGCGTGGCCTGGGTGATCGGTGAGGGCTCCGTGGCCGTCGTAGACCCCATCGACGCCGCCAACCTGCGGCGGAGGGGGCGGGCGCCCCGCTCACCTGGACCGGCCTGCAGCTCGACCTGCTCACCGAGGGCTGGGGTTTGATCTGGAGGCTGGGAGGTCGTGCTCGGCCCCGACGCCGAGGCCGTGGCCTGGGACGGCGAGGCCACCACGCCGGAGGGTGACCTCTCGGCCTGGGTCGTGCGGGGGATGAGACCGGCGATGAGGAGCGCCTGGCCTGGGTCGCCCTGCGCGCGCCCTACGAAGCTCAGCGCGGGCACATCACCGCCGCTTCTGCCCGACGCCGTCGGCTTCATGGACGCCCACGCGAGCGACTACCGCGGCGAGAACCAGTCGCTCCTGTTTCGGGCGCTGGTTGAGCTGCCCGGCGCCAGCGGATCTTGCTCGGCGAAGGTGGCATGGCCCCCACGGACGACAGCCTGCCGACGGCGCTCCGCTTCACCCAGAACGGGCGCTCGGCGGAGCCCGAGGCCGCGGCGCTGGTGGTGAGCGGGGCGTCGATCTCCGCCCGAGGGCTCGCGCCGAGGCCGTCGCCCAACGACGCCGGAGACGGCAGCCTGCACGACGCCGCGCTCATCGGGCTCACCCTGCATGTGCTCGGCGACGCCGAGACCACGGGCCTCGCCTACGACACGGCCCGCAGAGCCCCTCGGCGGGCTGCGCGCGGCGCTGGGCGTGGCTCGGATCCATCAGCTCAAAGACCGCGTTGGTGACGGGGCCGCACATCACCTCAAAGGCCCTCTCGTGCGGGGCGCAGGAGGCCCTCCACCACGGCGCGGGCGATGGACCGGCGGGTCTCGCCGAGGTGGTGAAAGATCGGGTCGGGGCTGGCGCTGGCCGCGCGGATCGGCACGACGGTGGAGCCCGCGCGCTGTTTGGCCTCGGCGGCGCGAAGCACCCGCTGGGCCTCACGGAGCCACCAGAGGCTAAAGCCGTCGGTGGTTCCGCTCACCAAGGCCTGCACCACGGGCAAGAGCGCCTGCGCCGAGTCCGCGGCGACGGGCAGGCGTGGGCGCGGGGCGCGGGCGGCGCCGCCGAGCCGCACGAGCACGGCGAGCAAAGAGAGCTCGTCTTCATCCGCGGCGGTGACCTCATGGCCGACGGGCGGCGGGCCGGGCGAATGGAGCGGCGGAGCCGTCCCAGGCTCCACCACACGCACCCGGCGTTGCCCCGCCCCGAGATCCTGCTCGCTGAGCACCCAGCAGTCCTGCTGCCAAGCCTCAAGCTTGGCCCCGACCATCGAAGAGCTCTGGCGACCGGTCCATTGTGAGAAGGGCCTGTCCATGTGCACTCCAAAGATTGCAGGTCTGTTGTGGATTCTCGCTCTGTCGGGGATCAGGCTGGCCGCGTTTCGTCCGAGGTACCCCGTATTCTGACCTCGATCAGCTTTGCACGTTGGTCCATAAACAAAGGATAATCACAAAATCTACAAACAGTGTGCATATTTAGTATAAATACCACATATTCGGTAAATCGCACATGACTCTGTGGTGATTCGTCCCCACCGGTGATGCTAGGTGGTGAGTTTGGGCCGCCCCTCCAGCCTGCGGCCTGGAGAATCAACCCGCGTGGGATACCGCATCAAGACCGTCGCCGAGCTCGTCGGCATCTCCAAAGGTACGCTCCTCGCGTGGGAGCGACGCTACAGCTTCGTTGTGCCAGAGCGCGCTGACAACGGCTATCGGGAGTACACCGACGCCGACGTCGAGCGCCTGCGCCGAATCAAGCGCCTCGTCGAAGACGGCTACAAGATCAGCGAGGCGATCTCCCTCACCCATGACGCCGGGGCGCCCACCCTGGTCGTCACCCCGTCCAGCGGCGAGTCTGGCGGCCTCGTGCAGCTCCAACAAGAGCTTCTGGAGGCGCTCACCCGCTTCGACCTCAACACCGCGACGACGCTGAACGAGCGCCTCGTGGGGCTGTCGTTCCTCCAGCGGATTGAGCAGATCTTTATGCCGCTCTTGCGCGAGATCGGCGCGCGGTGGTCCGAGGGCAGCCTCAGCGTCGCCCAAGAGCACTTCGCCTCAGAGTTCTGCCGGGAGCAGCTCGCCTCGATGCTCGTCTCCGTGGGCTACGGCCCCAAAGACGGCCCCACGGCGATCTGCGCGACCTACCCCGGCGAGCGCCACGAGCTGGCCTTGTTGAGCCTCGCCGTGCGCCTCGCCCTCACCGGCTACCGTGTGCGTTACCTCGGCGCCGATCTGCCGCTCAAAGACCTCTGCGACACCGCGCCCCACGTCGCGCCCCGCCTGGTGCTGATCTCCGTGACGATGCCCGCCCAACGTGCGGCCCTTGAGCAGTACATCACCACGCTACGCGCGGCCTGCCCCAGACCCGCGTCACCGTCGGGGCCCTGGGTGCCTGAAGAGGTCGTCGTGCCCCGAGGGGTCGCCGTGATCACGACGCTGAGCGCCCCTGATCCGAGAGCTCAACGACCTCGAGCGCCTCAGATCTCCGTCGCCCGGGCCCGCCGCAGGGCCTCGGCGTCTACGCCGAGCTGGCGAAACATCTTCTTCTCTTGCCACTCTTGGAACACCCGAAGGTGGCGCTCGGCGGCGTAGCGCCCGGTGGTGAGGTAGACGAAGGCGCGGAGCGGCGTGAGCGCGGCGTGGGGCGGGATCTCCCGGTGGGCCTCCCAGAACAGGCCGCCGACGGTGCGGTTGTTGCCGTACCAATATCGGGCGAGGCGCAGATAGGCCTTGTACTCCCGGCGGAACTGCTCGTCGTAGGCCTCGGCGGCCGTTGTCTCGGCCTCATCCCCGACGCTCACCCGCAGCGCGGCGAGGCCGGCGCGGAAGCCGCTGCGGATGGCGAAGTCAACGCCGCCCGAGAGGATCGGATCCACAAAACAGGCGGCGTCGCCGACGAGCCACCAGCCCGGCCCAGCGAAGCGGCTGGAGGTGAACGACCAGTCCCGGGCGAAGCGGAGGCCGTCTTGGCCCGCCCCGGCGAGGCGGTGGCGCCGTCTAAAGGGAAGCCGGCGGCGCGGAGGGCCTCTTCAAAGTCGCCCAGCGCCATCAGGCCCTTCTGGCGGCTCACGACGCCGACGCTCGTGCGGGTGGGGCTCACCGGGATGAACCAGCACCAGCCGTCGTCGATGGACACCACCCACTGCACATGGCGGGAGAGCGGGCCAGGCACCCCGGCCATGTTGTCGTAATAGGCGTAGGTCGCCACGCAGCGCATGTCATCGACGACGCGGCGCAGGTCGAGCTGTTTGCCGATGACACCGCGCTGGCCGCTGGCGTCGATGACGGCCTCGGCCTCGATGTGTTCGCCGAGCGCAGGCGCACCCCGGCGGCGCGCTCCCGTCGAAGGTGACGGACTCCACCTCACCGCCAAAACGTACGTCCGCGCCACGGCGGGCGGCCTCGGTGAGGAGGATCTCATCAAAACGAGCGCGCTCAACCTGCCAGGCGTGCTCGTAGCCGCCGCCCAGAGGGCCGGCCTCGTCGAGGCTGGGCAGGTCTTGTTCTAAGCGCTGATCAAACAGCACCGTCCAGGGGTCGCGGTTCTCGCCCCAGACATAGACCGCGCCGTATTTGCGGGCGAAGCCTTGGGCGGCGAGGGTGGGCCCCAGGCCGAGGTGGCGATCGAGCATGGTGAAGGTCGCGGGCTGCAAGGACTCGCCGACGTGGTGCCGAGGGAACTGGTCCTTCTCGATCACCACGACCGGCGCGCCTTGCCCAGCGAGCAGCGCGGCGGCGCAGGCCCGCCGGGGCCGCCTCCGATGACAACAAACGGCTTGGTCACCCCATGCTCGGGCCCTCCAGGACGCCCTCGCTCAGCTCTGCGGGGGGATGGTCTGCGGGAGATAGGTCACAGAGGGCAAAATGGAGCACAAACAGCTCGTTGATGAGCCGCTCGCCGATCGCCGTGGGCTCGGCGAGGCGCTTGAGCACGTCGACGCCGCGCTGGTTTGAGGCCAAGACCTCGGCGCGGCGGCGCTGGAACGGCGCGGTTCGGCTAAGCGGGTGATCCACCGCGACGAGGCCCGCGTGCAGGGCCGCCACGGGCACAAAGGCGTGAACGGCGAGGAGCACCCCATGAGCGGGCGCAGGTCAGGGCGCACCGGCGACGGGGTCCAGGTGGTGCGACCGTTCACGAGCACGGCGTCGAGCCAAGAGAGCAGGTTCAGCTTGGAGTGTT
>JADKBB010000055.1 GCA_016715195.1 Candidatus Villigracilis proximus | reverse complement strand
GTCTCGAGAACAGCCGCTGCTGCGGGTCGATCAGCTCGGCCTCCTTCGGGGTGATCCCGAAGAAGGCGGCGTCGAAGCGGTCGGCATCGTCGACCACGCCGTGGGCCCGGACATAGCGGGGAGCGGCGCGCTCTGCTGCCGGCACCTGGGGATCGATCTCGGCCTCGGAGAAGAACGACACCGACTCCACGCCGCCGAGGAGGTTCTTCCAGTAGGTCGTGATGTCGGGCGCCCCCGGAAACCGCCCCGCCATGCCGATGACGGCCACCGCGTCGGGTGGATCGTTCCGACGGCGGACACGCTCCTCGGCCCGGTCGAACAGCGAGGTCGCGGCTTGGCCCCCTTCGATCCAAAGAGCCAGCCCGGCCACCGTGGGGGTCTCGAACAGGCGCACCACCGGCACGTCGATCCCCTGCTCTTGGCGCAGGCGCGCCACGAGCTGGAGCGCGAGCAAGGAGTTGCCGCCCAGCTCGAAGAAGTTGTCGTTCACCCCCACCCGATCGAGAAGCTTGATCAGCTCTCGCCACAGGGTGGCCAGGGTCTGCTCCAGGCCGGGGGCCGGCGCCACGAAGGCCTGGCTCAGCTCCGGGCGCCTGTTCCCCGGACGGGGCAGCGACAGGCGGTCCACCTTCCCGCTGGGAGTTCGCGGCAGCGCGTCCAGCGTCACGAAGGCAGACGGCAGCATGTAGTCCGGCACCTTGTCCGTGGGTGCCGGTGCGGATCGGCGTAGAGTGCTCGATCGGCCCGTCCAGCACCACGTACGCCACCAGTCGGCGATCGCCGGGGTCGTCCTCGCGGGCGATCACCGCGACCTGCTTCACCCGAGGGTGGGTGCAGAGGGCCACTTCGATCTCGCCGAGCTCCACTCGGTAGCCACGGATCTTCACCTGACCGTCGATGCGTCCCAAAAACTCCACGGAGCCGTCGGCCAGAAACCGCGCCAGGTCGCCCGACCGATACAACCGCGCTCCCACCTCGCCCGCGAACGGATCGGCCAGGAACCTCTCTCCGGTGAGGTCGGGCCGGTTCAGGTAGCCTCTGGCCACGCACACGCCGCCCAGGAGCAGCTCGCCCGTCTCGCCTTGGGGCACCTGACGGAGCTGCTCGTCGACGACGTAGAGCCGCACCCCGTCGATGGCCTTGCCGATGGGGGGCAGTGGCGGCCAGGCGGCCGGCGGGCCGCTCAGGACGTGGGCGGTCACCACGTGGGTCTCGGAGGGACCGTAGTGGTTGTGCAGACGAGAGCCCGGTAGCTGCTCGAAGAACCGCGCGATGTGAAGAGTCACCTTCAACTGCTCACCTGCGGTCACCACCTCCAAGCAGGCAGGCACCGCCGATGACCGGTGGCGATCTCGCACAGGTTCTGCAAAAGCGCCACGAACGGGAGAAACAGCCGTTCGATGCCCTCGGAAGAGATCAGCTCCAGCAAGCGGACCGCGTCGAGTCGCAGCTCGTCGGTCACCAGCACCAGCGTCCCGCCGGTGGTCCAGGTGGAGAACATCTCCTGGAAGTGCACATCGAAGCTCAAGGGCGCGAACTGCAACGTGCGCGTCCCTGGACCGGCCATCGACGCCTTGCGCTGCCAGGCGATCAGGTTCGACAGCGCGGCGCGCCCCAGAGCCACTCCCTTGGGGTTCCCGGTCGATCCCGAGGTGTAGATGACGTAGGCCAGCGCGTCGGGGCCCTTCGGTTGCGGCGCGACCCGCTCCTCGGGCGCTCGCTCGAGCGTGGCGCGGTCGCGGTCCAGACAGAGAACGCGCGCGTCGCCCGCGGGCAGGACCTCCACCAGCGACGACTGGGTCAGCACCACCGGCGCCCGGGTATCGCTCAACATGAAGGCAAGCCGGGCTCTGGGGTAGGCCGCATCGAGCGGTACATAGGCGCCGCCCGCCTTGAGCACCGCCAGCACCGCGGCCACCATGTCGAACGACCTTTCGAGGCACACGCCGACCAGCACGTCGGGACCCACCCCCAGGCCGCGCAGGTGGTGAGCGAGCTGGTTGGACCAACGGTCCAGCCCCGCGTACGTGAGCGACGCGCTGCCCAATCGGACCGCCGGAGCGTCAGGGTCTCGTCTGACCTGGCGCGCGAACTATCTCGAGGAAAGAGTGCGTCACGGATCCCCACGCCTGGATACCAGAGGAAGCTCAATCTACCTCACCGAAACATGCTCTCCGCCGGCCTCGGACGCAAGCAGCCCCCGTTGTTTGGGCCCCGTCAGGCGTGGAACGCCATTCCGGGGCTATGGTCTGCTGCGTGACCACGTGGAGTCAAGGGAGAGAAGCATCCGGGGCCAGATTGCCGGTGACGTCGGATTCATCGGTGTTGGACGGCTTGGTGAATTGAAGGCTGTTCGAGTACGAGGGGAGACCATGTCGATCCGGCGAATCCTGATGCGCATTGGCGGAGCCTTGGGAGTAGCCTTGCTCGCCTGCGGCTGGGTGGCGCTCCAGAGTGTCCGAACGGCCCGGCGAGAGCTGCGCCCACCCCGCACACGCGCCGCGCGTGAGTCCGTGGCGACCGAGCTCCCGGGCCTGGAGGACGCACGGTTTTCAACCTCCGACGGGATCGAGCTCGCCGCCTGGTGCGTGCCCTCCGTCAATGGTGCCGCGGGGGTGCTTGGGCACGGCCTCGGGGCCAATCGTACCCAGCTCTTGCCACAGGCCCGGGCGTTGACCCAGGCGGGGTTCGGCGTGCTGCTGCTCGACTGGCGCGCCCACGGCGACAGCGGGGGCGATCTGTGCACGTGGGGCGACCACGAGCGACGCGACGTGTCGGTGGCCCTCGACTTCCTTGCCTCCCGCGCCGACGTCGAGCCTGGCCGCATCGGCGGCCTGGGGCTCTCCATGGGGTCGACGTCCCTGATCATGGGCGCCGCCCGCGATCCGCGGCTCTCGAGCCTGATGCTCGAAGCCACGTCGAGCTCGATCGAAGACGGAGCCGCGCTCGATCCTCCGCGGTGGGGGCCCATCAGCACCTGGCCGGCGCTCGAGGTCTTTCGCCGAGCCGGTGTGGACGTCTCGGCGGTGCGCCCGATCGACGTTCTGGGCGGCTTCGGCCCTGAAAAGCTCTTGCTCGTCTACGGGGAGAACGACCTGTGGGTTCCACCGGAAATGGTCCTGAAGATGTCCAAAGCCGTCCAGGCGCCTGAGCAAGTCTGGGTGGTTCCCGGGGCGGGACACGGCGACTGCTGGAACGTTGCCGGGCCGCTCTACTCCGAGCGGATGATCGCCTTCTTTCGGGGGGCTCTTCTTTCACCCCGGCCGTAGTTTCCTGAGCGCGCTGGATGAGGACCACGAGCAGGAGCGCTCCGCGTTCCGCCGCGTCCCCCTTGGGAGGGCCGCCCGGAGCGCAGCGATGGGCGAGCCCGATCAAGAGGTACCTCTTAGAGGTACCTCTAAGAAGAGGATCCGACGACACAAAACATGAATGATCTCATGTATGTTGCAGATCCACCCTGGCGGGGGGTCTGCGGCTTTTTGATACTTTCTGGCGGGGGGTCTGCGGCTTTTTGATACCGGTGCTCTCTGCGGGACCGCCCGCTGGGCTGGCGGGGGGTCTGCGGCTTTTTGATACCACCCCAGGATCATCTCTGCGGCGGCTTTTTGGTACCATCCTGGATCATCGCCGGGATCATAGGTACGGGCTGGCGGGGTCTGCGGCTTTTGATACCTGGCGGATCAGATGAGCAGCGAGCCCTTCGCCGTCGAGCAAAGCGTCTGAACATCTGGACGCTCGGGCGCTCAGGGCAGCGTGGAAGCTTCGCGAACGCTTTCGCGAGCGCCGGGCCGAGGTGCGACTCCCCGCCCGCCTCCGCCCGTTTGATGGTCGCGATCCCCACATCGAGCCGCTTGGCGGCCTCCGACTGCGAGAGCCCCTCCCGCTTGCGCCAGTCGACCAGCTCGCTGCCCGTGAGGGGCTCTTTCTGTGTGGGCCGTTCGACGGGCGGGAGCTGGTGCACGGTGCGGTCGCGCGCCCACTGCGGTGGGTACAGCAGGCAGACACCCTCGGCGCTCCAGGGCTCGCCCTCCCACTCGACCGCGCCGAGCGCCCCGATGCGCTGGAGCTCTGCCAGGTCGCGCTGGAGCTTGGCCCAGGCTTCGGAGGCGCGGCGGTGGGTGAACGAGATCCCCGCTGTGCCGAGGAGGGTGAGCCCTTTCATGCGCGTGTGGTTGAGCTTGTTCGCCCAGTCCCAGCGCCAGCGGATCGGGAGGATCAGCCCGAGGGCGAGCGCGTGCGGGTGCTTGACGTGGTCCAGGCGCGGGAGGTCCGCGGCCTGCGGGAACCAGTTGGCGCCGAGCTGACCGTTCTCGGGGTCCCGCACGCCGCTGTAGAGCATCGGGTGGATCTCGAGCTCCATGCCTTCGAGCGCCCAGTCGGCGCCGCGGATGCGGTCGAACTTCGCCGTCGGCGTCAGCAGAGCGCGGCGCATGCGCACGCTCCCGTCCTTCGCGTAGATGGCGAGCTCGAGCTTGGTCAGCAGCTCCACCTCGTGACCCACGCGGGCCCGGAACTTCGGATCCTCCCTCGCGCGCTTGGAGGCGCCGATGGCGTCGAGGTGCCGCTCCAGGGTCCAGCGCACTCGCCCCGCCCGCGCGCCCTCGATGGAGAGCAGGCGGTGCACGGCGGCCCAGTGCCGCAAGCCCTCCCAGCCGCGCCACATCCGAAGCGTGTTGACCATCGCCTCGTTGAGATTGAGCCCCTCGAGCGGGAGCGTGAGCTGAAGCCCGCCTTCTCCCGGTGCGAGAACCTCGATCCGGTCACCGAGCTGGAGCGCCTGCTGCTTCTTTCCCCGGTGCGTTACGGGGTCTTTCGGGAAGTCGCGCATGGCGGCCATCAGGGCATGATGTTCCTTGCCCGCGTCGATGGCCATGGCCGGCCGGAGGCGATCCTCCTGAACCCGCTTGACGACGTCGACGATGCGGGCGCAATCCAGGATGGGCCACTTCCGCAACCGTTGTTGCATGTCGGTGCTGGTCTTCTCTGGCTCGCGCAAGGTCCAGCCCCGCCGCCGCGCCGCTGCTGCGGAGGTAGGAGTGGAGTTGGCCTGAGCCGTGGAGTCGGTGGACCGGAGCACGCTGTCGCGGTTCGCGGGTGAGAGCCACCCTTGTCGCAGCGCCGCGGCGAGCTCGAAGGCGTCGGGATCGCGCGTTCTTTCGAGCGCGCTGGCCACCTCGGCTGGAGCGACGGCGGGAGGCCAGTAGTGCTGGGCCGGCTGTGAAGGAGGGTCGCGGTTTCTCTCGGTCTCGATCAGATGCCGCAGAAGGCCGGCGTCCCGAGGTGAGAGGCGATCTTCATCGGCGTCCGCGAGATCCCAGCGAGAGGCGAGCTCGGCGCGATCGAGCACGGCCCGCTGGATCTCCGGCTCGACCAGGCGCGAGACCAGCGCGATCACCCGCTGCTCGAGGGCGGTGGCGATGGCGGGCAGACTCGCGGTGGGGATCACCTCCGCGTCGACCCTGCGCTTCGTCTCCTCGAGGAGGAGCGCGAGGCGCTGCTCGAGCCGCTCCAGGAGTGTCTTCGCGCTCATACTTCCACCATGGTCCTGGTCGAGTCACCCTCGACGAAGGTCATGGCCCCTTTCACATAGCCCAT
Source organism: Candidatus Villigracilis proximus (assembly GCA_016715195.1). Taxonomy (GTDB): domain Bacteria; phylum Chloroflexota; class Anaerolineae; order Anaerolineales; family Villigracilaceae; genus Villigracilis; species Villigracilis proximus. Next base: position 1,418 of record JADKBB010000055.1, on the reverse strand, counting down.
GAGCAGATGGCTCTCGGCGCCGTTGCGCGCGCCGGAGCAATCGGCGAAGGCGTAGCGGCGGCCGAGCTCGGTGATCGCGCTGTCCCGCTCGAACCACCCGGGGACGGCCTCGTGGCGAAGGCGAGCTTCGAGCGCGCCTTTGTCGTTCTTCGGGACGACGCCGCCTTCGACGAGCCGCGCGGCGAGCTCCTCGGGATCGGCGGAGACGTGGAGGCCGAAGATCGCGGTGGCCCAGTGGTTCAGGGCGTACGAGCCGCGCAGCCCGGTCGAGGACCCGCCGGACGTGCGCACCGCCTCCTTGGTCGTGTCGGAGGTGAAGAGCACGGCCACGTCGTCGTCATCGGCGATGGTCTTGAGCTGCTCGGCGACCCGGGCGACGCGCTCCACCTCGCTGGCGTTCACCTGGTCGAGCGCCTTGCCCTGGAGCTGGCCCAGGCCGCCGGCGAAGAGGCGCTGGAGCGGGTCGACCACGAGCAGCGCCGGCGCGCCGGGGGCGTGCGCCTCGCGCGCCGCGCGCACCAGGCGCCGGATGTCCCACGGCGTCGTTCCCGAGGGCGCGCGCTGGATGAAGATGTGCGGCAGGCTCGACGGGCCGACGACGGAACCGACCTTGTGCATCGCGTCGACCAGGGTCTTGTGAATGGCGTGGTTGCGCATCGGATCCTGCGTGACCTCGTTTCGCCACGCGGATCCGTAGAGCACGGCGGAGTAGCTGATCCAGGGCGTGCGCCGCTCGAGGGTGAGGAAGAAGGCTTCACGCGTGATCCAGCGCGCCACGATCTCGTGCTCGGGCATCTCCACCGAGATGTAGATCACGACCCCTCTTGGCTCGTCGGTGGCCTCGAGCCCGAGCGTACTTTGCCCTCCAGGAGGCTTTGCGAACTCATAAGCGATCTGCCCCGCGAGCGTGCTTTTGCCGGCCTTCGCCGCGCCCGACAGCGCGATCAAGTCTCCGCCGCGGAGGCCGCCGTTCAGCACCCGATCGAGCTGGACGAGCCCCGTCGAGGTCGCCGGCGGCGGGTGGGTCCAGCGCGCCGGGAGGCCGTCGAGGATGGTCGTCGCCGCTCGGAGCCGCTTCTTCGCTTCCTGGTTGAGCAGCGCCTCGGCCTTGGCGGCGGCCTCTTGCTGCTCGCGCTGGGCGCGCTCCTCGGTCGTCTCCTCGCGCGGCGGCTCGGGGGCCGGGCCGGCGCCCTCGGCGGGATCCTCGGGCAGCTTGCCATCGCGCAGCAGATCGTTGTCGTCGGGGGCCTTCATCCGCGGCTCTTCCTTGCGTTCGCGCCCTGCTTTCGGGCCTCGGCTTCTCGCTCGGATCGGGACGCGCGTCGCGCGCGGCGAGCGTCAGGGTGGGTCTCGAGGATCGTGCACCTCCCCCACAGCGTCGTGGTGATCTGCTCGGCGTAGCGGTCGCCGGCGTCGTC
>JADKBB010000054.1 GCA_016715195.1 Candidatus Villigracilis proximus | reverse complement strand
GGCGCGGCGCTCATTGCGGAGACATTGACTCCCAGCTCCGCCAGCGCCCTCGCGCGGAGCACCGGGTCGCGCTTGATCGTTTCCATGTCGAGCCCACGTGCAGTGGGCGGAGGCGGCGGAGGCGGAGGCGCAGCGGACATCGGCAGCTCAGGCTCCACGACCTCGACGACCCCGTAGCCAGGCCACCGAAAGAGGTCGCGCGGTCGCGAACGACGCTCCGGCGGCGCGGGCTTCGGCGGCTCCGTCACGGCCGCCACCGCGGACTTGCTCGCTTCCGCCTGCATCATCGTGGTGAAGCCGTTGATCAGCTCGCTCAGCTCCGACTGCGGCTGACCCAATCCACTCGTCGCGGGCGGCGTGCTGATCTCCTTCAGCGCCTTGAAGTGCTCGATCGTGTCGCCCACCGGCGATTGCGGCGACGCGGGTTGGATGAACCCGCGGAGCTCCTTGACGATCGCGAGGGCGGCCGACGCCGGATCGGCCGCCGGCTTCGCGTCGGCGGCGCGCTGGTTGATCATCGCGGTCACCATGGCCCGCATGCTCTCGGCCTCGCGGGCAGCCGCCGCTTGCGCGGAGTTGATCACCGCGATCAGCACGTTCTCGTTCGACGACGCAGGCGCAGGCGCGGCGCTGGCCGGCGGAGTGGCGTGGGAGGCGTGCAGCTCTCGGGTGAGCTCGACCACGTGCGCCCGGAGCTCCGCGACCTGTGCTTCGAGGCGGCTCTGCGCAGCGGGCGGCGGGGCTGCGGCCGGCGCGGGCGCGTAGGGGCGGTGCATACGGCGGCGCCTTGCGTGCCATCAGCGTAGGGCGGCGGCGCGTGCACACCGTGGGCATGCGGCGCGTCGTGCGGCGGTGCGCCATGCATCCCATGGCCGTAGGGCGGCGCGTACGCCGGACCGGGCGTCCCGTGGCCGTAGGGCGGCGCGTACGCCGGACCGGGCGTCCCGTGGCCGTAGGCCGGCGCGTACGCCGGACCGGGCGTCCGTGGCGGGGCGGCGCGTACGCCGGACCGGGCGTCCCGTGTCCGTAGGGCGGCGCGTACGGCGGCGCTCCGTGCGTCCCGTGTCCGTAGGGCGGCGCTCCGTGCATCCCGTGGCCGTAGGGCGGCGCGTACGGCGGCGCTCCGTGCGTCCCGTGTCCGTAGGGCGGCGCGTACGGCGCGCTCCGTGCATCCCGTGGCCGTAGGGCGGCGCAGGCGTGTGGCGCGCCCCGTCTCTGGGCGTGAGCGGGCGAGACTCGAAGTTGAACAGGACCCATGCGCCGTCTCGGGCCGGGTGCCGGGCCACCTCTTGGTGGAACTGGTCCTTGCCGATCGCCCGGTACTCACCACCTCCCCACAGCGCCGTCACGTCGGCCCAGGACTTGATCTCTTGCGCGGGGATGTCTTCGGGGCAGAACTCGACCCTCCCATCCGGAAGCTTCCGGCAGAACGACACGAATCGGATATCGCGGTTCTCCCGGCGTCCTGTCCGGACGCGGGAAGAGAGGATGGGGCACGAGCCCACTCCGCGGCGGGCCGGCTTCATTCGCAGGCTCCTGCGAAGTAGGCATGTCTTCACTGTAGTCGTCGGCTTGATTGGCCATGGCGTTACCTGACTTCCTTCCGAGGGCCGTTCTCGGCCCACCTCTCGACACCTTCCCTGCGGGGCTGTCCGAAGCCGCTCATCGTTCGATCTCCTTGCGCCGCTGGCGCCGTCGCGGTGGACGAGCAGGGGTGAGCTCGCGCGGCTTGCCGAGCAGGATCTCGAGCGCCGCCTTGCCCGTCGCGATGAGCCCGGTGAGGCCACCTCCCGCGCTCATCGCCGCGCGCACGCCCGGATCCGCCGCGGCGGGGTCGAGCGGAGCGCCGGCGATCTGCGCGAGATCCTCCGCCACTTCGGGGTTGGTCGCGGCCAGCGCGGCGAAGAACGGCATCAGCTCGGGCGACGTCACCACCTCCCGCGCGAGCGCGGCGTCGTCGACTTGGGCGTTCAGAGCGCGGCGCCGCGCACGCACGAACGCCTGCACCAGCTCGCGCTCGAACGGCGTCCGCGCTCGGGCGATCTTGGAGACCTCGATCAGCGCCCGATCGAAGATCACGCGCCCATCGACGCAGAGCCCCTCGGCGTCGACCTCGCCGCCGTCGTGCATGATGCAGGTGCGCTCCGCCGAGCTGCCGGGCAGGCAGCGCGCCACCGGATGCGGCTCACCGATCTTCACGCCTGGCAGGGGATGCGCCGACAGGGCGCAGCAGCGCGGACAGCGGATCGCGTCGTCGTACGTAGCGACCTCTTCGTAGAGCGCATCCAGCGGTTCTCCGGCGTGGGCGCAGTCGTCGCAGATCACCGCGAAGAGCTGGAAGCGCTCGCGATCGAGCGGCGTCGCCGCTGCTGCGCGCGGGCCGAGCGCGGCGAGATCCACGAGCCACGGCGCGCGGTCCTCGCGCAGCCGTCGTGACAGCTCCGAGAGCCGCCCGAGATCGCCGTTGTGGAGGTAGGCGAGGGCGAGCTCCGCGGTGCCCACGCCCGAGCCCGCGCAGCCCGGGTTGGCGTGCTCCCCGGCGATGCTCGCGATCGTCGGCGGAGCGCCATCGCCCGCGACGAGCAGGCGGCCGAAGCGCAGCAGCGCGCCGCCCCACGGCGCCGCCGGCGAGCGCGTGAGCACGAGGCCCCCGTAGATGGAGCGGATCGCGGTCAGCCACCGCAGCTCGCGCGGTGAGCCGTCGAACCCCGTGCAACGGCGTGCTCCGCCGCAGAGCTGGGCCGGGCCGCCGCAGAGCGTGCATCGCGCCGACTCGCGCGCATCATCGACGACGGCGGACACGACCAGCGCTGCCTGCGGCTCTACCCGACGAGCGTCGCGCGAGCTCACGAGACCCTCCTTCCCCGCGTGAGCGGCGCGAACGGGTCGTGCGAGCGCGGCCCCGCGATCGCCCGTCTCGATGCGCGCCGCGCCTCGCCGTCGAACCCAGCATGGCCCGTGTCCTCGGGCCGTCGCCGAACGTCGAGCCGCCCGAGCCGGCGTCGCTGCTGGCCTTCATGGATGCGCTGCTGCTCGTCCCAGAACGCGCGCCGCGCCGCCCACACGCTCGCCGCATCGAACGGCTGGCGCACGCTCGGCAGCGGTCGCGCGTTGTCGGTGACGAGCCCCGCGAGCTCGGCGCTCCGATACACGTCGGCGGTGCGCATCGGCTCCGGCGCCCCCTGGCCCGGCCGCGCGACCATGCACCAGGGGGCCACGAGCATGAGGATCTGCGAGTAGTCGAGGTGATCCGCGCCGTGCTTGCCGCCCGCGGACTGGATGAGCGACACGCCCGGGATCGCCGCGTTCGACGACAACTGGAGCGGCACCGGCGTCACGAACGGGTCGACGTGCCAGCCGTAGTTGACGGCCCCCGCGCTCGTGCCGTCGAAGAGCCGATGATGAAGGGCCCAGATCTTCCCCGGGTCCGCGACCCACGGAGTCTGCGTCCCCAGTCGCGCGAGGTCCGCATCGATCGCGCGGTTCATGCGCGTGGAGGCGGCGAGGAGCAGGTCCGTCGTCGGCTCGGGATGGGGCGCGATGATCTCGCGCGTCTGGCGCGCGTGCAGCCACCGCGCGCACATCAGCCGCGTGGTCATCATCAGACACGGAAGCGGCTCGGCGTGGAGCGGGCCCCACCAGTGCGGCAAGTCGCGCGGCGTGACGAGGATCTTGTCCGCGACCATCTGCGTCTCGGCGGCCGAGCACGGCCAGCGCAGGCCGGTGACGCGATCCTTGAGCGCATCGACGAAGACCCAGAACGTGCCGACCAGCGGCTCGGCGCTCGGGCTCCGCTGGAACGTCACGCGGATCGGTCGCCACGCGAAGACCGCATCTCCGGCGTCGACCACATCGACCACCGAGCGCATGACGACGGACCCGGGATCGCCGGCCTCCTGCTCCTCGATCTCGAGCTCGCTACCGTCCGGGATCGCGCTCGGAGGCACCGGCTCGTCCTCGATCTCCGGCGCCTCGCCCTGCTCGGGAGCCTGCGGATCGGCCTGCGGATCGGTTTGGGCGAGCTCGGGCTGGGCCTGCGACGGCGCAGGCGAGGTCGCGCCGGCCTGAGCCGTGAGCGCGTTGCGTTGGGCGAGGGCGCGGCGGAGCGCGAAGTAGAGATCGCGCGAGTGGCCGGTCACGGCGGCGACGCCGACGAGGGTGCGGAAGTCGGGCGGCAGGTGCGCGAGCTGGCTCCGAATGCGCTCGCCATAGAGCCGATCGATCTTCTCCGCGCGCGCGGCATAAGCCCGCTTCTTTCAGGAGGCGCGCCTCGATCTGACCCGGCAATCGCCCCTTGGCGCGCCGACGTCGATAGGCGGCACGGTTGTAGACGTAGAGGACCGCGTCGTGAAATGCGCCCGGCAGTCGGCGCTTCTTGAAGATGCGCAGTCCACGCATGAGCATGCGCCGCTCGCGCGGCTTGAGCTTGCGCGGTCCGCCTCCGAAGATGGCTCGGACCACCCCGGCGATGGCGCCGCCGATGGCCCCGATCGCGCCGCCGATCGCCGTCCCGATCCCCGGGATCACCGAGCCGATGGAGGCGCCGACACCCGCCCCGGTGGCCGCGCCGCTGAGCCCGCTTCCCATGGCACCGAGGACCTTGCCCCCGGCGCCGCCGGTCTTGCCCGCGAGCGCACCGAGCTTGACCCCTGCGTGCTTGGCGAGCTTGCCGAGCTCCTTCGGATCGATCTCGGGAGCGGCCGTGTCCACCGGTTGCGTCGCGCCGGTCGTCTCCCTCGGCTTCACCCCTGCAACCCCCTCTCGTCGCGTCGCCATTGCGATGGCGGCGTCACGCCCCCGCCTCCGCACCCCTGACCGCGTGCGTGCATCAGCGCGAGCCCGCATGAACTCGGCGGCCGGCTCCCCGCGCGGCTCGCGCTCCTCGCCTTCGTCGATCGGGTCTTCTCTTTCCGGACTCTCGGCGGTGCTCTCCTTCACTCGGCGGCTTCTCCACGCGCCGCCGAAAGCAGGTCGTCCGCGCCGCGGACGGTGCGGGCCGGTGCGGCCGAACCACCACCGCCCGACATCCTCGATCTCGCCGAACTTCTCACCGGATGCAGGCGCGAGATGGAGGAAGCGTTGCCACCCGGCGAGCGTCGGCGGGATGACTTCGCCATGGCCGGGGGTCAGGCCGAACACGAGCCGCCCGCGCGTAACCACCGGCACACGCAGGTTTGCGGCCCAGCCCCCGGTCGACGCCATGGCGCGCACGATCTCGGCGCCCCACCGCCCACACTGCCTCTCGATGAACGAGTCGGGCGCGCGGGTCCAAGCGAGCTCGGTCCACGCTCTGCTGGTCTCCGCGCCGCTGCGCAGGCGCGGGATCCACTTCTCCGTCATCGCGTGGTCGAGGCCCGCCTGGTCATCCGCCGGCCATGCGTGACTGCCCCTCGGCGATGCGCATCTCCGGCGTGAGGCGCATCTCCACGATCCGAGCGATCGGGACGAGCTCCCAGGGCGCAGCGCCGGCCACCCCGCATCCCGATCCCGAGCGAAGACAGGGTGAACACGCTGATGCGCCCGAACTCCGCATGATCGATCATCGAGCGATCGAGCAGACGCGGCATCGCCACGCGCAGCCCCTCGTAGACGGGGCCGCCCTCCTTCGGCACGAGCATCGAGTGGCGCTCGGCCTCCTGCGCCCATGCCATCCACGGCCAGATGGTCGGGTCGACCTTGGCGAGCCCGGCGAGCTTCTGCCGCGCGACCGAGAGGTGCTCGGCGGCGAGCGTCGGGTTGGGCTCGGTGCGGGCCCGCTCGAAGCGGTTGGCGACCGCGCGCAGCGTGCCGGATGCGGCGGCGGCGGCCTTCTTCCGGCGCTCCTCGTCGCGCTCGGCCTCGGCCGCTTCGAGCCGCGCCCGGGTCTTCTCCGGGTCACGGCTGATGAGCACCAAGAGCTCCTTGCGCGTCAGCGTGGATTGCGCCGCGGGGTTATTGACCTCCTTGCCCTCGCCTTCGAGCAGGCTGCTGATCCAGTTCTGCTTGCCGCGCACCATGTCGAGGCGGCTGCCGTCCTGGGAGCGGTTGGCGATGTAATAGAGGATCTCGATGTTCGCGAGCGTGTTGCCCTGCCGGTAACCGCGGCCGTTGCGCTGATCGAACTTCTTCGGCGTCCAGCCGATATCCATGTGGTGAATCGCGCAGGCGCGGCGCTGGAGATCGACGCCCTCCTCGCCGATGGTGTTGGCGATGAGCACGTCGTACTTGGGGGCGACGGCGTCGCTGCCGTTGAACTCGCGCGCGGTTCGCTGCCGATCGGCCGCGGTGGGCGCGACGACGGCGTTGAGGATGCCGATCCGCTGGGCGGGGATACCCGCCTCGACGAGCACGTCGCGAATCCACACGTGCGCCGAGACGTAGTCGGAGAAGACGATGTGACCGCAGCCGCGCAGCGCGAGCACGCGCTTGGCCAAGGCGTCGAACTTCGGCGAGTGCGGCGACGAGACCATGTGCGCGTTGCTCCACTCGAACTTCTCATCGAGCTGGGCGTGCTGGGCGACGCTCGCCATCCGTTGCAGGAGGCCGAGGATCTTGTGCGCGCCCTCCTTGGGATTGGCGAGCGCGCGCTCGATCTCCTCGACGTACCGCTGGTACTTCTCCTCCTGCGCGGCATCCATGTCGACGAAGACGCGATCGATCCGCGGCGTGGGCAGCCGGAGGGCTGCCTGTTTGGCCGTCTTGAACTCCCAGAGCTTCATGACGACGCTCCGGAGCTCGTCGAGGTTCTTGAAGCCGACACACGCCATGCGCGTCTCGGTCTCCATCTCGACGTTCACCACCTCCTCGGGTTCGAGCAGGCAGAAGCGGTCGATGAACGCCTCTGGATCATGGATGCCAATCCGGCTCCACGCCTTGTCGTCCATCAGCTTGACGAGGTTGTAGAACTCCAGCGGTGAATTGGACGCGGGGGTGGCGGTGGCGAGGATCACCTCACCGCCGCGCGCCTGCACGTCGCAGCAGCGGAAGTACCAGTGCCAGGCGCGGTGGCTGCCCTCACCCTCGTTGCCCATGAACTTCGGCACGCTGCCGCCCTCGCGGCTCGACGGCATGTGCAGGTTCTTGCCGTTGTGGGCCTCGTCGAATGCGAGCCAGGTGATGCCGAGCTTCTGCCAGACGATATCGGGGTCGTGCTTCCACCCCTCCGGGAGCTCGAGCGTCTCGGCGAGCCAGGCGCCGACGCCTTCTTCCAGGATGGCCTCCTGGCGCTCGGTGAGCTTGCGCGAGGCGTGCTTCTCTTCGAGCTCCTTGAGCTGGGCTTCGAGCTTGGT
>JADKBB010000053.1 GCA_016715195.1 Candidatus Villigracilis proximus | reverse complement strand
CAGTGACGCCGTCGCCGTCGCTGTCTTTGCCCCAAGCAGATCAGGATGTTCAGCGGGCTCTGGAGGACGTACTCGATGCTCTGCTGAGAAGAGTTGTAGAACCCGAGTTGCCCTCGGGGAAGGTGCCCGTGATGTCGAGCTCTTTCACGCCGTCGATGTAGACGACGATGTTCGGTCTCCGCTGTAGGTGAGCTGGAAGGTGTAGGTGGTGTTGTCTTTCCAGCCCTTTGAGCCCTGGTTGGTGCCCCGGGCGAGCTCTCGGTCACCGTGGTGATGTGGTTCCAGAGGTGGTCGGGGTGTGGCCTCGCCGGTCACGGCTCACGGAAGCCCGAGCTTGCCCGTGCCGGAGCCCCAGGCCTGGGTGGCCTGCTTCCAGTCGAAGAGGATCCACTCGGCGCTGGAGCTTGAGAACTCGCCCGCCTCAAAACCGACCACGAAAGCCGACGAAGTCGTCGTCGCTCGTCGACTTCCACCGCCTGGGTGAAGGTGATGGTGTTCCCGTGATGGGGATGTTGGTCATGTAGACCGCGGGGTCGGCGTTGAGCGACTGCTTGAGCGAGCTTGTCGGCGGAGAGCGTCCAGACCGGCGTGTCATGGCCGGAGTCGTTCGTGTACTCCGAGAGTCGGGGTGAAGGCTGGCGGCGCCACACTCCCAGCCGAGCTCGATGGCGCAGGTGGCGTCGCAGCCGTCGCCGTCGGTGGTGTTGCCGTCGTCGCAGGTCTCGGTCGAGGCGATGATCTTGTCGCCGCAGGTGGCGGCCAAGGCGTGGGCGGGCGACAAAGCGCCCATGAGCGCCGCGAAGGCGGCGAGGTGTTTGGAGGTGCGGATCGTCATGGCGCGTAGACTCCAGATCGGTGTTGGCGACAGTGTAGCGAACCTCCCGCGCCGTGGTAGACCTCAGTCGCTGAACGTCACCGCAAAAAAGCTGACGGTCGAGGGCCTCGCTGACGCCCACGCGCCGCGCCGGAGAAGAGAGTGGGTGTCTTTCCCCAAAAAGCGCCGGTCCTTCGGATCACATGCCGCCCGACGACGCAAGAGCCGTCGGCGCGGGCGTCTCCGTGCTGCGCGCGGGAGGATCACCTCCGCGGGCCCCGACTTGTGGAGGCGCGATGACCGATGCGCCCGCGCCGTCGTCGCCTTCGCCGTCGCCGCCGCCTCCGTGGTGGCTCTGGCACCGTGAGCCAGGACGGTCGCCGCACCTACGTCGGCATCACCGTGGACCTGCCTCGCCGCCTCGCCAGCACAACGGCGAGCGCCCCGGCGGAGAGCGCGCCACCCGCGCCGGTCGGCCGTGGCGGGTGGGGCGGACCTTCGGCCTTACGCCGACCGCGGCGAGGTGAGCCAGGCCGAGCGCGCGCTCAAGGCCGTGCGTGGCCTCCAGCGGCTCTCTTAGGCGGGGGCGTCGGCCCTCGTTGTCTCGCCCGCCGCGACCTGAGAAGAGGGGTTCTTGAGCCCTGCGGCGAGGGCGGACCAACGCCAGGGGGATCGCCTTCTTCCCCGGCGATCCGATCGCCAACAGCCCCTTAAACAAGCCGGCCTTCGTCGCGAGCTTTCCCGCGACCAGGGCGCCGATGCCGTAGGCGGCGACCTCATCCAGATCGGGGTCAAAATCGACGTAGCGATGGCCGTCGTTGAACTCGGCGAAGGTGAGCACCTGCTCCATGGCCACCTTGACCAGGGTGAGCTGGTCGGGGCTGGCGACGGCGCTCATCGAGAGCACGCCGCGCCTGCCCAAGACCCGCACGTCGTAGTTGATGCTCTCCGACACGTCGTTGAAGCGCAGGTGTTTGGCCCAGTACAGTCGGCGGCCGACAGGGTCGTAGCGGGGGGCCTCCGCCCAGCCGAGCAGGTCAACGGTGCCGTAGCCGGCCTTGCGCCGGGCCTCACGGTTTCGGCGATCTCCTCACGCATCGTCTCAAGGGCTCGTCGTAGTCGATCTCCGCGGCGTCATCGTCCTCGACGTGGCCGTCCTCGGTGTAGGTGAGGATGGCCCAGCCCTCGCTGGCGAAGGGGGCTGGTCTCGCGGGGACCAACAGCCCCTCACCACCGCCGCCGGGCGGGGTTTCCCCGGGCGACGAGCAGCTTGTCAGCGTCGGCGGGGCCAGGTAGCGGAACGTGGCGGGGGACGTGGAGGGTCGCCGGCTGTTGTAGGGGATGTCGCCTTGGCGATAGGTGAACGACGCCTCCAACGCGAGCTGGCTCAGCGTTGCATCGGCGCTCTCGGTGGGCCTGCTCTGCGGTCTCGCCCTGCTCCAGAAAAAGGCGACCAGCCTCCGCGCGGGTGGGGCGGCGCCACCTCCGCGGTGGGCCCGCCGCCGGAGTCGCTCGCGACCCCATCCGCGCTCTGCGCAAGCAGAGTGGGAGAGCGCCATCGAGCTCAAGATCATCGTCATCATACTCTCTCCCGGTCGGGCCACCGAAGGAGCCAAATCGCGCCAAACAATGAACCCCAGTCGAGCATATCGCGGCGACGACGACAGCAAAACTCTACGCGCATCAGCGCCCCAGGTGAACCCCTGACGCCCCGGCGTGGGCGAGCCGAGGCCAGGTGGCCGTCCAGCTCATAACGCAGCTCGTAGCTCACGAAGTAGCGGTCGTTGAGGTAGAAGCGGGTGTTGACGCCCGTGGCCACGGCGAGGCGCACGAGGCGATCCGGGGTCTCTAGCTCCAGGGGCGCCTCAGTGAAGGGGTCCACGGCGCGGGGGTCGGTGAAGTACCCGGCGCGCAGCCCCGTGGCGACGAAGACGCCCGGGCGAAGACGCTCCCACTCCTTCGCCAACATCACCCGGCCGCCGATGGCGAACATCCCGCCGTCCGCGAGCACGCTGCGTGTAGCCCGTGCGGTCGAGGCCGATGGAATCCCCGGGCGCAGCATAAAGTCAGCGGCGACGCCGGCGGTGTAGGGCGTCTGCATCGTGCGCCACCGGGCGGTCTCGGCGGAGAGGGGTGTAGCCGCTCGTGGAGCGTGGGCCGTCGGGTTTGCCGTGGAGCGCCGCGTCGCTCACCGACCAGCCCCCCACGCCGACGCCGAGGAGATACGCCGGGTTTTGGGCCGGTGAGGCTGCCGTCGCCGAGGCCGCCTTGGCCGACGCTGCGTAAGGCCACCCCCGAGCCCAAGAGCAAGGGCTGAGCTGCCCAACATCAGCGCGCCCTTTTTCCACTGCTTCTGGTAGAGCTGCCCGGCCCCGGGCACCAAGGTGGAGAAGCCGGCGGCGACGAGGTGGGGCTTGTTCTGCTGGAGCTGCTCGCTCAGGGTCAGGCGCTGCACGGCGTCTTGGGAGACGGTTGGCGAACACGCCGCTCTTCTCTCGGCGAATCGTTCTCCGGCGCGCTCGCCCCAGCCAACGAGGCCCGGGGTGAGGGGGGATCTCGGCCTCAGCGACGGGATCATCGAGGGTCTCTAAGGTGTCGGGCTCACCCTGCTCACCTTGTTCACCCTTCCAGCCGGTGATCTCGGCCTCTCCTTCGCCCCAGCGCACGGCGGTGTGGTTGGCGCCTTGGGAGAGGTTCAGGAGCACCTCGTAGATGCGCCCGGACTCCCGGCGGCGGAGGCGGTAGAGGCCGGGCTCCAGGGCGATGACCATGGGCGTGCCTGGGGTCTTCACGACCTCGGCGACGTAGGTGCCCTCGGGCTCCCGCAGGATGAGCACGGTGCCCGCGGTCTCGGCGGGCAGGGTGACCCTCGCGTTCGCGCGGTCGAGGAGCTCGTGAGCTGCAGGTCTCCTTGGCCCTGGAGCTTAAAGTCATAGGCCGGGTGCTGGGCGCCCACCTGGGTGGCGGTCGTGCGCTCGACGGTGCGAGCGTAGGCGTAGGTGTAGGCCTCGTTCAGCGAGACGGCGCCGTCGCCGGTGTCCGCCGCGCCGCGCAGGCCAGAGACCAGGTAGTAGGTGAAGAAGCTCGACTGGAGCTGATCGGACTCCTGGGCCTTCTCAGTGTCGGAGGACGCGGTGATCCAGGCCTCGCCCTCGGTGTCGAGGCGCTCATCCAAGAACGGATCCACCACGGTGGCGCCCTTCACCCGGGTGATGGTGCCCGAGCGGCAGGCGTCCAGGATCCCGAGATGAACGTCAGCGTTCACCGCACGAATGTCAGCTTTTAGGGCGTCGAAGGGGTAGAGCTCTCGGCTGAGCCGAAGGCCTCGGGCATCGGCGTGGCCCGAGTAGTAGAACAAGAAGAGGTCCTCGCCCCGGGCCCGGGCGCCGACCTTGGCGATGGCGGCTTTGGCCTGGGCGGGGGTGGCCGCAAGGAGCACGTTGACGTCGCCGGGCTCAAAGCCGCCGAGCTCGGTGAGCACCCGGGCCATTCGTTTGGCGTCGTCTTCGGCGTAACGCAGCGGATCGAGGTCATCGCCGCCGTAGTTCGCGCCGATGATCACGGCGTAGCGGTGCACCCCGGCGAGGGCGTCCCGGGGGGCCAAGGTGGCGACGAGCGCGAAGAGCGCGGCGAGCCATAGACGCATCAACGCTTCTCCAAGCGGAGACGACGCAGCGTACCTTCAGGCACGGGGCGCCGCTCCGAGACGAGGGTGACCAGGGCGTCCTCGCTGAGGCGCTGATCGGTGTAGATCGCGTAGAGGAGCTGCGGGCCGGGGGGACTCATCCAGGCGAGCGCGAAGGGCGCCCGCTGAATCTCGCCGCCCTCGGCGCGCAGGGTGCCAGCAAGCTGCACCGCGCCCGCGCCGTCTTCGCCGAGCAGGCTGACGTAGCGGTGGGGGCCGGGTCAAAACGGGCGCTGGATGGTGTCACCCTCAGCCACGACCGCGCCGTCATCGAGGAGGCGCGGGCCCCTGGGGTGTCCGAGCCAGGCCTCCAGGGCCACGGCGGCGCTTTGATTCGTTCGGCGGGCGGCGGGGTCTCTGGGGTGGTGGGGTTGTCGTCGGCGGGATCGTCCACAGCGCCAAGGCGGCGGCGGCGAGGGGGGGCGACCCACCACATCCGCCGCCACCAGGGCGCCGGGGCCGGGGAGGGCGCCCGCAAAGCCTCGAGGAGCCAGCGCGGCGACGAAGGCCGCGCGGTGGGAGTCCTGGGCGCCCAGGCGTGCCGAGCACTCTGCGCACTCGCGCAGGTGAACACGAAGCGCGTCCTCTTGAGCAGGGGGGAGCTCGTTGTATCGGAGCTTGTGCAGCGTCAGCGTCGAGGGTGCTTGGTCATGGGGTCAGTCCTCCCACTCTTTGAGCCAGGGCGGGGGTGCGCCGCGAGTCTGGCTCGGAAGGTGGAGATTCGTTTGCGGACGGCGGCGCCGCTCAGGCCCAGGAGCCGCCGATCTCGTCGTGGGTCATGCCGTCGATGAAGTGGTAGACCACGCAGTCGCGGGTGCCCTCGTCGGCCTCAGCGAGCAGGTGGCGCACCCAGATCGCGGATCTCGTGCGAGGCGAGGCGGCTGTCCTCCACGGGGATCGCCGTCGGCTCCTCCTCCAGCTCTTCCCGGCGGCGGCTGCGCCCACGGGATGTGGTTGAGGCAAGTCGTCGTCGTGATCCGGTAGAGGTACGTCGTCGGGCTCGCGTCATAACGGAACCCCTCCCGGTAGCGGTGAAGACGCGAAAGACCTCCTGGCACACGTCCTGCGCGTCGGCCTCGTTGCGCAGGAGCGTGCGGCAAGCGACCGGGCACCATGTCGCCATAGCGTCGGTACATGGCCTCGACGTTGAGTTCCATCACACGCTCAGACCGAGAGAGGATCCCTGCGAGGGGCAGGGTTGGGGTAGCCTGAATGGCCCGCCCAGCCAAGGAAGGGAAGGCTGGCCACGGCCAGCCGATCCTCCACCCCAGGAGGGCGGAGCTCACTCGCAGTCCCGGGCCCGCTCTCAGCCCACTCATCGGCGGTGTTGCCGCTGCCGATGGGGAAGATGGTCAGCGCCGCGGGCAGAAGCTCCGCGCGCCCGTCGTCGACACCACCACCACGTCCACCTCCGGTGAGCTCGGCGTCATCGGCGACGGAGATCGCCGCGGTGATCTCGCCGGGCCGCGCGCCCCAGGTGATCAGCTCCGCCGGGCCATAAAGTCGAATCTCAGACACCGCGGTCAGGTTCTGCTGGCCCTCGGTGACCGTGATCGAGGCCAAGAAGGTCTCGCCCTGTTCGGCTTGGCTGGGGAAAAAGCCAAGGCTGAGGTCGGGGATGTCGTTGTCTCCGCTCGCGCCGTCGCCGTCGTCATCGGTGGCGTCATCGGCGTCGTCGACGTCGTCAGCCTCATCTCGTCCAGGTCGTCCCAGTCGCTGTCATCGTCGAGGGGTCGCGGCCTTCTCCCCGACAATGCGAATCCTCGTAGATAATGCATCCGTT
>JADKBB010000052.1 GCA_016715195.1 Candidatus Villigracilis proximus | reverse complement strand
GGATGGGAGAAAATGGATACAACTGTTCGAGGACGATCTCTTTATCTTCATCCGGGATGATGAATTCCTCCACGCTGGTGCCGTCGGGAAAGAACATCAGGCGTGTCGCATAGGGGAGTTTTTCTTCAATGGGATGTTCATTGCTGAAAAATTCACTGTTCATGAAATTCTCCTGACTGATAATTCATGGTTAACGATCCGTCATTCACCATCTATGCAGTGGACCAGTTCTTCACTTCGCGAATATGATCGGGCGTTGTGCGGCAGCATCCGCCGATGAGCACTGGCTCCATTTTCGTACCAGACTTTTGATTGCAGACCAAATGCATCGCAGGAAGTTTCCCCGTGCCATGTATTTGCTTCGGGGTCGTACACTTCGCCCGAGTTGGGATACACAATCACAGGTTTGTTCGTATTCTTTTTGATCTCGCGGATCAAAGATGGAATATAAAGCGGTGACGTGCAGTTGATCCCGATCGCCACTACCTGCGGATATGCATCCAGCCACGCGGCACAATCGGCGATCTTTTCTCCGTTGCAAATATGTTCATCATCTTTTGCACTAAAGCAGAACCAGGCCGATGCGTTGGGAAACTCGCCCAGTAATTTAACCAATGCCTGAGCTTCGATCAAGCATGGGATGGTCTCGCAGGCCAAAAGGTCCGCGCCTGCGGCGAGAAGCGCCTCCACCCGCGGACGATGGAACTCGATCAATTCATCCTCGGTCAATTTGTAATCACCGCGATATTCCGAACCGTCCGCAAGGAATGCGCCGTATGGTCCGATCGAACCGGCGATCAGCGGACGCACTCTATTGACGTGATTCTTTTCATCGGCCCAAAATTCGTCGCGTGCGCTTTGCGCGATCTGCACTGATTTTTGCATCAAGGCAAGCGCTTCATTTTTATCAAGTCCGCGTTTTGCGAAACCTTCCACCGTTGCCTGATAACTGGCTGTGATCGCAAAATCTGCGCCGGCGTTGAAATAATCCAAATGCACCTGACGAATTAATTCTGGCTGTTCCATCAAAACTTTTGCAGACCAGAGCGCGTCGTTTAGATCACAGCCGCGCCGTTCGAGTTCTGTCGCGAGTGCGCCGTCCAAAATTGCAATGGGATTTTTTTGTAAAATGGTTTCGATCAGATTCATAAAATTCCTTCTTATTGCCACGGAAGTTTTGCAAGATCAACGTTGCCGCCGCTGATGATAACGCCAATTTTGAGTCTGCTCAAATCGATTTTCTTTTCCCACAGCACGCCAATCGCAACCGCCGATGACGGCTCGATGATGATCTTCGCGCGCTCCCAAACATACTTCATCGATTCGATAATTCCTGCTTCGCTTACCGTCACGATCTGCTCTACATTTTTTTGAATGATCGGAAATGTCAAACTGCCGAGTGAAGTCAGCAAACCATCTGCAATCGTCTTCGGATTTTTCGATGGAATGATCCCGCCTGCCTGTAACGAACGAAACGCATCATCCGCCATTTCAGGTTCGCCCGCGATCACACGAATTCCTTTTTTGATTTCCGTCGCCGCAATCGATGTGCCGCTTAACAATCCGCCGCCGCCGACAGGCGCAATGATCACATCCAGATCGGGGACATCCTCCAGCAATTCCAACGCCGCCGTGCCCTGACCTGTGATGACACGCTCATCATTATATGGATGAACAACGGTCGCACCCGTATCGAGCCTGATCCTGTCCAATGTGCTTTCTCTCGCTTCAAGTGTTGGCTCACAAAACGTGATCAAGCCGCCGTACCCGGCCACGGCATTTTTCTTCACTGACGGCGCATTGTCAGGCATGACGATATATGCGGGAATGCCGCGCATCCTCGCCGCAAGTGCCAACGCTGCTGCATGATTCCCCGATGAATGCGTGCAGACTCCGCGTGCGGCTTCTTCATCAGTAAGTGAAAATACAGCATTGCATGCTCCGCGGAATTTAAACGCGCCAACTTTTTGCAGGTTTTCGCATTTAAGAAATACTTGAGAGCCTACTCGTTGATTTAAACTTTCGTTGGTTAATACTGGTGTGCGGTGCGCGTAGGGTTTAATTCTTTGCGCGGCGGCGCGGATATCATGGAGTGTTGGAGTCATAGCCTCTCCTTATTTATTTTGGACGAGTTGCTGCGGGTCTTTCATCTGTGAGACAAAGAAAATGCTGATGACCAGCAATCCAACTGCCAATAATAACGAACGAGTGAAGGAACCGTCAGCGCTTTTCATGGCTTCCATGATGTAGACGAAGACCACAGCGCCCTGCCCAAAGAGTTGGATGAGTCCATTTGAGGTGCCTTCGGGTGTGGGCTGCGTCACTTCGGATGCATATTGCATCGCAATTGGCAGCGCACTAATGAGGAAGAATCCCATCACGAAGGCCGAACCAAATAACAGTGTAGAGGTGGTTGCGAAGGTTAATCCGATTAAGCCGGGGATCGCACCGATGAAGGCAATATAAAGAAATAATTGTCGTTTGCGTTGTTTGTCAGATAAGGCAGGCATGACCACCGCACCGATCACGCCGCCGACGATCATCAAAGCGCCAAGTGTGCCTGCATCTGTGGGTGTGAATCCACGCGGGCGGACGATGTTCTCGATCCAGGTGGTGGTGCCGTTGAAGATGCCGAGTCCGATAAATGAAACCAGCAAGCCAAACCAAAATGCTCTGATCGTGAACGCGTGCTTGAGACCATCCAACATCAGCGCGCGGACTTCCATTCCGGGCGGGCAGGGCGGTGTGGGCGGAGTTTCACGGGCGAAGATCAGGAAGACCACTGCAGAGAAAGCAGCAATGCCGCCATATATTAATTGAATGGTTGCAATGGATGTGCTTTCGATCAAAATCGGAGTCAATACCATGCCGAGTGCGGTGCCGATCAGATTGCCGAGAGTCACGATCCCAACTGCGGTGGCACGTTCTTCAATCGCAAACCAATTGGCCGGGACTTTTGTCCAGGCATTGAGTAAAAACGGTTGCGCGGCGGCCAGCCCGAAAGTACTCCACAGAACGAGTGTGTAATTCTCGCCAGCCAGTCCGCGCAGGATGCCGAAGATGCCCATCAAAACCGCGCCAATGCTGACGGCGATTCTAAACCCGTATGTGTCGATCACCCACGAAACAGGAATGGACAAAGGAATAAATGCGATCATGAACGACATGGCAAGCAAGCCAATTTGTAAATCTGTCACGCCATAATATTCAGCGGCCGGGCCTGTGATGGGCGCATACGAGATCCACAGGATCTGAATGGTGAGATTGATGAACATAAATGCCGCCAATACCACCCAGCGATACGGATAAATTTTGTATTGTGTTGTCATGAAATCTCCATTCTGCGTTCAGTATTTTGCATTCCTTTAGTACCCTTTTTCAAAATCAACCTGATACATCAGCGGTTGGCCTTCAAGAAACAATTCGTAATTTTCAAAAAACAAGTTTGATATATCTTCGGCCAGACTGGGCGCTGCGGTGTGGAAGGTCATTAATAGATTCGGTGTTGTCCAAAATGGATGATCTTTCGGAAGCGGTTCTTTCTCGAAGACATCCAACACCGCGCCGGCAATTTTGTTTTCATTGAGCGCTTCGATCAAAGCGGATTCGTCCACTGCGGGGCCGCGCCCGACATTGATAACAAGGGCATGAGGCGGCAGCGCATTGAGCAGCTCTGCGTTGATGATCTTGCGGGTATCTTTTGTGTTGGGCAGAATGTTGACGAGGTAATCGAGTCCGTGGGCGAATCTGTGGAGTGCAGGAGCTTGCTCCTGCTTGTCAAACAGCGAGCTGTTTGAGTCCATACTTGGCTCCATAAGGTGATAATACTCATCCACATGTCTGCTTGTTTCACTACTCCACGTATACCCACGGACATTCATGCCGAAGAATTTTGCGGTGAGTGCAACTTCCGCACCGATCGAGCCGACGCCCAGCAGGCCGATCGTTTTTCCGCGCAACGTGCCTGTATCAGATTCGTCCCAAAGTTTATTTTTTTGCGCTTCGCGGCGTTGAAAAATTTTGCGTTCATGCGCGAGCAAATAGCCGATCACATATTCAGACATTAACTCGCCGAAGACTCCGCGGGCGTTGGTCAAAACATAATCGCGGCGAATGGCAGGATCCAGCAAAGGCTCCACTCCAGCCCAAATGGACTGTACCCAGCGTAGAGCGGGGAGAGATCCGAGCGCAGCTTTGATCCGGCTGGGTTCGCCCAATACGATATCCACATCGTCAGCGGGCTGAGTCGCAAATTCCAAATCTTCGAGCTGCGCTTCTTCGATCAAAGTGCGATATTTATTTTCATCCTGTGCAAGAATTAAAAGTTTATGACTCATTCACATTCCTTCAAGACGGTTTCAAAACGATTCAATGCATCATCGATCACTTCATCAGTGTCGGCCATCGAAGTATACATGCGCGAGCCGGCGAGTGTGACCAGTCCGTTCGCCATGTAGGCCGCGCCCATTTCTTCCATCATATGTTTGCGCGGCTTGAGTCCTTTTGCCAGACGCAATGGATGTTTGAAATCAAGCAGCATGGTGCCGGCTGTTTCAAGATGCACGATGGAGCCCTGATTATATGCGACGAATGGCAGTGAATATTTTTCGATGATGGCTTGCAGGCCTTTTGTGAGTCTGTCGCCGGCTTTGCCCGCGATGGCTGCCGCGTTTGTTTTTTCCATTTCGATCAGCGCGTAATAGCCCGCCACACACGAAAGCGGATTTGCCGAAAGTGTGCCGCCAATATATACGCGTTCGCCTACGCCGCCGATGCCCGCCGCGAACGTTGCGATCACATCGCGCCGCCCGCCGACTCCGCCCGCCATTGGATATCCGCCGGTGATGCATTTTCCAAAAACGGTGAGATCAGGTTTGACATTGAAGTAACCCTGTGCGCCGCCCAGTCCCAAACGAAATCCTGTGACGACTTCATCGAAGATTAACAGCGCGCCAAATTCATCACACAACTCGCGGACTTTTTGATTGAAATCTTTTGAAACGGGACGTGTTCCACTTTCAGGACCAACCGGTTCGACGATGACCGCTGCCGTGCCGCCCCGAAACCTGTTCAAAAAAAGCTGACGTCTTAACGCCCCGAGAGCATTCGGGTAGAACTCGCGCGTTGATGCGCTTGCTCCCCGTGGAATTCCTTTTGCTTCCAATCGTCCCGTGCCCGGGATGTGCAAGCCGTAAACCATTGAGTCACTCCAGCCGTGATATGCACCGCCGACTTTGATGACATATTTCTTTTTGGTGAATGTCCGCGCTGCGCGAATTGCCGCCATTACACTTTCAGTCCCTGAGCCTAGGTAGTTACTGCCTAAGATGGTTGGTCCACCTGCTTGCAGGAAATCGATATATTGATTTCCGTCTGCATCCCAAAGATGCGCACCTTCCGCTTTTTCGATTGCAATCGGAAATGGATAATTGAATGCGAGGTTATGCTGTACGCCGCCGGGGATGATCTGTTTGGCTTCGTCGATCAGTTGTTTTGAGCGGACGCATTTTGTATCAAAGTAATTGAGATACTCTTTCATCTTCTCGCGCCGTACTGGACGGGGCGGCTGGCTGATAAGGTTTTCAAGTTTGGCGTAGACTTCTTCTACGTTGGGGTATTCGGAAATGGCGTATTGTTGGTTCATGAGTTTTCCTTAAGAGCTTAAACACGAAGGGCACAAAGTACACAAAGGGGGGAAGACAGCCGAAGTTAAAACAGGGTTTCCTTCGTGACCTTTGTGTACTTTGTGTTTAAATGTTTTTTATTTCTGCGAATTTCTTTTCATCGGCGCGGAGTTTGGCAAATGCAATCTCGCGGATGGGAAGTGGAATTTTCGAAACTTTCTTCTCGGTCATGAGCGCGAGCAGATAAGTCAACGCGCATTTTTCGAGCAGAGCCATGTTGTGAATGGCCTGTTCCATGGTCACGCCGAAGACCAGCACGCCGTGATTTTGCAGGATGAAGGCGTTGTTGTTATTTTTCACTTTGGCTTTAACCGCGTTTTTGAGAAAGCCCGTGCCCGATGGGGCATAAGAAATAATGTCCACGCTGCGGCCCAGGAATCTAACTTGCTCGTCGAATAATGCAGGGATCGGCATGTTGATCAATGCCAATGCGCTGGCGTAGGGTTGGTGGGTGTGAATGATGCAATGCACATCGGGGCGAGTCTGATAGACTGCCGCGTGCATTCCACTTTCAATTGATGGCTTTCATCTCACCTTCAATTGATTGCATGTCAAAATCAAGGACGCAAATATCGTCCACTTGCATTTTGGCATAGTCATAATTAGAGGGTGTGATGGCAAATGTGTTTTGTCCGCTGGTTTGCGCGGAGCTGGTACGGGCGGAGATATTGCCTTCGGTGGCTTTGAGATAGCCGCGTTCAAGCAGGGTGTGACAGGTGTTGACCACTTCTTGTTTATAGGTTTGATATTCAGGCATAGGGAGTCCTTTTTGTGAACCACAGATTACTTTGTGGTTGATTTTCTTGACAGCAGAATAATTATTATCTATAATCTTTACAGTGTCAAGATTGAGAGAGAAAAATGCCAAAGAAGAAAAACTATCATCATGGTGACCTAAAGAATGCGCTGATCAAAGCAGGAGTGGAAATTCTTGCGAAAGACGGTGTGAGCGGATTGTCCCTGCGCAAGGTGGCGTTGAAGGCGGGCGTGAGTCACACTGCGCCGTATTCGCATTTTGCAGATAAGCAGGCCTTGATCGCGGCGATTTCAACTGAAGGATTTCGTCAGTTGTATAAGCGGGTGAGCGCTGTGATCGATGAATATCAGACAAAACCGTCCACGCAGTTGGTGGAGGTGGCCTGGGCGTATGTCCAATTTGCGATGGATGACCCTGATCGATTTAAGGTGATGTTCTCGGGCGTGCTGGAGAAGGAAAAGGAATATCCTGAATTCGTGGCGGAGTCGCAGAGAAGTTTTCAGTTGGTGAAAATGATCGTCGAAGCGAATCAGACGTCGGGGAAGTTGAGAGGCGGTTCGTCAGATTTGGCGGCGCTTTCAGTGTGGGGAATCATCCACGGGTTTGTGCTGTTGCTGCTTGAGGGTCAAATTCCGCATGCGATTCTTGAACAAAAGAGTTTGCGTGAGTTGGTTGAGTTTCAACTTGAGCAGATCATGGTTAAGTGAGTAAACAAAGAGCCGCGCATTTCACATGCGCGGCTCTTTGTTTTTTTAATTTATGGATTAACGACGGCGGCTGAATAAGCCCAGAATAAAGAGCAGAACGACAGCGCCAAAGATCGCCACGAGCAGACTGGTGAAGTTAAAGCCGGCTTCAACTTCCACGCCCAGCAGTTCCATGATGTAGCCGCCGAGGAACGCGCCGATAATACCGACAACGATGTTGGCAATTGCGCCCATCTTTTTGTTCTTCTTCATGATGATGCTGGCGATCCAGCCGGCAATTGCGCCAAAGATGATCCATACGAGAAAGTCCATGTTTACCTCCAAAGGGAATAAGTAATTATTCGAACACTTTTATTTTATCATCCTGTAATCAAATGAGCGGGTAAATGATCGGTGCGATTAATATAGGAGATCATGATCTCACCTTTGCGGATGTCGAAACGGCTGATGGAGCAGTTGTTCAACAGGAACCATGATTTCATATCATGCGCGCCCTGCCGCCACGGAAGTTTGAGCATGGACGAGATGAGGCGTACAAAAAATCCGCCGTGGCTGACGATGGCGATGCGTTCTTCGGGCTGACCTTCCTTGTCGCCGTGGCGGGCGATCAACTCGGCGAGGACTTTGTCTGCGCGGGGTTGACGTTCCTCTTCGCTTTCAAATGGACGATTCCACCAGCCTGATTCGTCGTACTGATCGGGCAGGTTTAACTCAGGGAAATTCTTTTTAAAGAATGAACGGGGATGACCCGGCAATCCGCTGAATCGGTCTTCAGCTTCGCGGGCGTAGATTCCACCTTCTTCGTGGATGTCGATCCACGCACTGAATGGGACGCTTTCCAGCGCACGTGCTGTCGGTGCGGCGGTTGCGGTGGCGCGTTCCATTAAACTGGCGTAGATATGAGTGAAGCCAAATCCGTATTGGTTTTGGTTGTTCCAGCCTTTGTCGTTTGTGACGTGTTGTTTTTCTTTGAGGTATTTGGCGAGAAGGTTTGCCTGTTCAAGACCGACTTCGGTCAGGAATGGATCTGGATGTTCAACATAATCGGGGTTGTTCCAGTTGACGTTATTGATCGATTGTCCATGACGGATAAAGTAAAGTTCCATTTGTGTGATATTACCTTTTATGTTTGTATTGTCTCTTACATGTAACCACAGAGTCGTAGAGAAAAAATGCCTCTATGAGTTCTGTGGCTAAAAATATTAAAAGTAGAAGATGAAAGAAAGAATTGACCTCTGAGCCATTTTACGCAACCCACGGGTAATAAGGCACGAAGACTCAAAGGAAAAAAACTTAGTGACTTGGTAACTTCGTGGTTTATAACGATTTACTTATGCAAGAGGTCTAATTTATTCTGACTACGCGTTTCCCAACTCCGTGAACATAAATGCATTGAACTGGATCGCTCTGGGAATGTCGCTCAAGCGGATATGTTCATTGGGTGCATGTGCTCCGCTTCCATAGTAGGAAGGATTGCCAGAGGTGGAAAGACCCAGAACGCCCACGTTCTTTTTCATTGCGCCCAGCAAGGGGAGCGTGCCGCCGACCAGCGGATTGATCTCCGGTTCCTGACCTGTGAAATCTTTGCAGATCTTCTGCATTCGTTGAGCGAAGGCGCCCTCAATCGGTGTAACAACCGGATCACCGCCTCCCAGTTTTTTGACTTGTACGTCTTCAAAGCCTTGAGATTTAAGATGACTTTTCAATTTTTCCAAAATGTCATCCGGGTCTTGCTCCGGCACCAGGCGGAAGTCCATTTTTGCCATGGCTTTGGCCGGCAGAACTGTCTTCACGCCCGCTTCGACATAGCCAGATAAGAATCCGGCAATATTGGCTGTGGGTTCAAATACTGCCATCTTCAATTCATATCCGCTTTTGTTGTTTAGGAATGATTCTATGCCGTACATGGCGCGATATTTTTCTTCCATTTCAAGATCAACATTATCTTGCATGGCTTGCTTTTCGGCTTCTGTAGGCAGGCGGACATCATCATAAAAACCGGGGATCAGAATTTTTCCGCTCTCGTCTTTGATACTGGATACTGCTTTCAGCAAGCGCCACGCCGCGCTGGGAAGCATGTGCGCGTTACCTGAGTGGGCATCCTGCTTCATGAGTTCAACGCTGTACTCTACATATAACATGCCGCGGAATCCCAGGGCAAGTGCGGCCTGACCTTTTTCATTGAATCCGCCGCCTTCCCAGAGTGTGCCATCAGCTTTCAATAAGTCACCATGCGCACGGGTCAACGCATCAAAGTGCAGACTTCCGATCTCCTCTTCGCCTTCGATGATCCATTTGATGCTGATCGGCAGTTCGCCATTGGCAGCCAAAATTGCGCGGATGGCGCAAATGCGTGCGATCAATTCCGCTTTGTTATCGCAGATTCCGCGTGCTATCAACAAGCCGTCGCGTTCGGTCGCTTCAAAAGGCGGACTTTCCCATAACTCGATCGGAGCCTCAGGTTGAACGTCGTAATGGTTGTAAAGCAGTAACGTGAAATCACCACGCCCTTTTAAATATCCGTACACATAATTGGGAGCGCCGTCCACTTCAATTTGTTGGGTTTCAAAGCCTGTATCTTTGAGGAGTTTTTCCACCCAATTTGCAGTTTCGGGCATCATGCGGTTTTGGGCGGCGACGCTTTCAAAAAGACAATATTGCTCGATCAATGCTCTAAAGTTTTGTGT
>JADKBB010000051.1 GCA_016715195.1 Candidatus Villigracilis proximus | reverse complement strand
TCACGTCCCTTGGGCCAGCCGAAATATAAGCCGCCGGTGAGTTCTCGCACCACGAGAATATCCACGCCTTGTAATTTTTCAGGCTTGAGCGGTGACCATTCCATCAACGCCGGGTGGACTTTGACCGGGCGCAGATTCGCAAACACGCCGAGACCTTTGCGCAAAGCGAGCAGTCCGCGCTCGGGGCGGTCTTTGGCGGCGGGGTCATCCCATTTGGGTCCGCCCACCGCACCCAGCAAAACCGCATCAGCCGACTGACAATCGGCGAGGGTTTCATCGGTGAGTGATGAGCCATATTTATCTATGGAACATCCGCCCATCAAGCGTTCTTTATATTCAAATGTATGTTTGTATTTACTGGCAATGTGATCCAGCACGCGCACGGCTTCGCCGACCACTTCAGGTCCGATGCCGTCGCCAGGGAGGAGGGTGATTTTTGCTTTCATAAATAATTCCTTGTTGTTTGACGATGGACAGCGGACGATGGACCATACTGGATGGTCAATGGTCTGTCGTCCATCGTCAGAATTTTAATGCGCCACCATCAGTCCATATTCCATTGAATCGGCCAGTGCGCGCCATGAGGCTTCGATGATATTCGTACTCGCGCCGACAGTGCTCCAGCGGCTTGTGTCATTGCGTGTGTCGATCAACACGCGGGTAATCGCTTCGGTGCCATGGTCAGAATCCAGAATGCGGACTTTGTAATCTGATAAATGAAACTTTGCAACTTGCGGATAATAACTCACCAACGCTTTACGCAAAGAATTATCCATCGCATTGACAGGGCCATTGCCATCGGCTGCGGTGTGAAACAACTCACCTCTCACCATTACCTTTACAGTCGCTTCGGCAAAAATTCCACGTCCCTGACGATGCTCCACGTTGACTGAAAAATCGATCAACTCAAATGGAGCTTTGTAGCCGTATTCCTGACGCTTCAACATCATGGTCACAGAGGCTTCGGCGGCTTCGAAAGAGAATCCGCGTGACTCAAGTTCCTTGATGTCATTCAACACGCCAACGACTTCCTCGCCTTCCACTTCCACGCCGTGTTCTTCAGCTTTGCTTAATAAGTTTCCACGGCCTGAAAGATCAGAGACGACCACGCGCATTTTGTTGCCGATCTTTTCCGGCTCAATGTGCTGATACGATTGCGGTGAACGGCGCATGGCGGCCACATGTACGCCGCCTTTATGCGCAAAAGCAGATTTACCCACGAACGGCAAATGTTCATCAGGGGTGATGTTTGCAACTTCCGCCACAAAATGAGACAGGTCATATAAATGCTCAAGTTTTCCGGCGGGCAGACATTGATGATCCATTTTCAATTCGAGGTCTGAAATGATCGAGCACAGGTTTGCATTTCCGCAGCGCTCCCCTACACCGTTGATCGTGCCCTGCACTTGAATTGCGCCTTCACGCACCGCCACCAACGAATTGACCACGGCGCACTCGCCGTCGTTATGGGTGTGGATTCCGAATGGATGAGCAAGCGCAGGCTTTAATTCGCGGACAATGTTCTCCACTTCCCAGGGCAATGTTCCGCCGTTGGTGTCGCACAGGACGACTGTCTCTGCGCCGCCGCGGACTGCGGCTTTCAAAGTTTCGAGCGCGTAGGATGAATCCGCTTTGTAGCCGTCGAAGAAATGTTCGGCATCATAAATGACGCGCTTGCCGTTGGCTTTGAGATAGGCCACTGATTGCTCGATGATGCGCAGGTTGTCATCGTTGGTGGTGAGCAAAACTTCTTTGACATGCAGAGTCCATGTTTTGCCGAAGATGGTGCAGACCGGCGTATTGGAATCAAGCAGCGCTTTGATATTGGCATCGTCTTCGGGGCCGCCTTTGACACGGCAAGTGGAACCGAAGGCCGCGATGAGCGCATTCTTCCACTGCATGTCGCGGGCGCGTTCGAAGAACTCAACATCTTTCGGGTTTGAGCCGGGCCAGCCGCCTTCAATAAAAGCCACACCGATCTCATCAAGTTTTTGCGCGATGCGGATCTTGTCATTGCTTGAAAGCGTGAAGCCTTCAGACTGTGTGCCGTCTCGCAGGGTGGTGTCGTAGATTTGGATTTTTTGCATAAGTATCTTATCTGACCGTGGACCGCAGACAATAGACCATGAAAACTTCCATCGTCTGCGGTCTACTGTCTATGGTCGCTGTTCGAAAGCAGCGATATCTTTTTCAAAACCGAGGATGTAACCGAGTTCGTCCACGCCGTTGAACAAACAGGTTTTATTGAAGGGATCAATCGGGAAGGTGGCAGAACCTCCAGGGAAAGATAATGTCTGGGTCGCCAGATCAACTGTCAGTTCGGCACGAGGCGCTTCTTCCACAAGTTCAAAGAGCATCTTGTGAGTCGCGTCATCCACGATGATGGGGATTAATCCATTCTTCAAAGAGTTGTTGCGGAAGATGTCTGCGAAGGAAGTGGAGATGACGGCGCGGAAGCCGTAACTGGTGAGCGCCCACGGGGCATGTTCGCGGCTCGAACCGCACCCGAAGTTGTCACCGGCCAATAGGATCTGGCAGCCAGCTGATTCAGGTTTGTTAATGATGAAATCCTTCTTGATCGATTTGTCATCGT
Source organism: Candidatus Villigracilis proximus (assembly GCA_016715195.1). Classification (GTDB taxonomy): domain Bacteria; phylum Chloroflexota; class Anaerolineae; order Anaerolineales; family Villigracilaceae; genus Villigracilis; species Villigracilis proximus. Next base: position 9,987 of record JADKBB010000051.1, on the reverse strand, counting down.
TATAGCGCCAGTTGAAGAAAAGCGCGTCGGCGAGATTGTTCTTGTCTGTGACTTTCAAGAACTGCGCAGGGATGATCTGATCCGTGTCAATATCGTTGACAGGCAGAGGCATGACGCGCGAGGTAAGTGTTGTGAAATTTGCCATGGTACTCCAAATGATGAATGATGAATTCAGAATGATGAGTTTTTTATTCTGCGTTCATCATTTTGCATTCTGCATTAAGAAATTGTGCGCGGATCAGTGACTACGCCACTAATGGCCGATGCTGCCGCAATAGGGCTGGCTAGAAAGTGCGCCCGCCTTTGCCTTGGCGACCTTCAAAATTACGGTTGCTAGTTGAGACTGCATATTGGCCTGGCTGAAGTTGGTCTCCGTTCATCGCAATACAAAGGCTGAACAGCCTGCTTCGCGCCATTCAGCACCGGCTTCTTTGAAGATTTTATCGAGGCCTTCCTGTTCGGCTTGTTTCTTAACATCCTGCGAGCCGGGTACCACCATCACACGTGTCGTTTCAGAGACCTTCTGTCCCTTCAACATTGCGGCGGCGAGACGCAGATCGGAGATGCGTGAGTTGGTACAGGAGCCGATGAAGACCACATCAACTTTTTGGCCGAGCAAAGACTGGCCGGGCTGTAAGCCCATGTAATTCAATGCTTTTTCGAAGGCTGCTTTTTGTGAAGGTTCAGTGAATGATTCAGTCATGGGGACTCGGTCTGTGATCTTCATGCCCATGCCGGGATTTGTGCCATAGGTGATCATTGGCTCAAGTTCGGATGCCTCAAGCGTGATGGTCTTGTCGTAGACGGCACCTTCGTCACTGGGTAAGGTCTTCCAGTAGGCAACGGCTTTTTCCCATGCTTCGCCTTGCGGAACAAACTCGCGGCCTTTGAGATATTCAAAGGTTACTTCATCGGGGGCGATCATGCCGGCGCGCGCACCGCCTTCAATGGACATGTTGCAGATGGTCATGCGCTGTTCCATTGTTAATCCGCGGATGGCTTCGCCTGTAAATTCAAAGACGTGACCCGTTCCCCCACCGACGCCGATCTTGGCGATGAGTGCGAGAATAATATCCTTGGCTGAAACGCCATTTGCAAGTTTTCCGTTCACGCGGACTTCGTATGTCTTTGGCTTGCGTTGCAGCAAACATTGAGAAGCGAGCACGTGCTCCACTTCGGAAGTACCGATGCCGAATGCGAGCGCGCCGAACGCGCCATGTGTGGCAGTGTGACTGTCACCGCAGACGATGGTCATGCCGGGCTGGGTGCGTCCGAGTTCGGGACCGATGACATGCACAATGCCGCGGTGCGGACTGGTCATGCCGTGCAGGGTGATTCCGAATTCAGCGGCGTTGGTTTCCATTTGTTTGATCTGCGCTGCGGCAAGAGCATCAGCAATTGGAACCTCTATCGGCGTGGTAGGAATCGAGTGATCCATTGTCGCCAAAGTTTTATCGGGGCGTCGGACTTTCAATCCGCGCTGACGCAGGCCGGTGAAGGCTTGCGGTGATGTGACTTCATGCACGAGGTGCAGGTCAATGTAAAGGATTGCGGGAGATTCAGGTTGTTCTGCAACAACGTGGGATTCCCAAATTTTGTCAAAGAGTGTTTTAGGCATAAGGTTGGTTTGGTGACGAGACTTCGGAAGTCTTTCTAGAATCTTCAAGACTTCCGAAGTCTGATCGTAGGAGATTTAACTTTCAGTGGAATCATCTGCTTCTTGAACAGGAGCAGGTTCGGGCGTGGAAAGAAACGCGCTCATGTCCCAGCCAGCGGGGATGGTTTGCGGTTCGGGAAACGGGTTGTATGCCGAGTTGTGGTCAATGTCTCGATTTTCATCTTGAGTGTTCATCTTATTTTTCCTCTATCCCAACATCACGCCAATATTATCTTTTGCTTTTCCAGTACCTTCAGTTTGGGCGATGATGAGTTTGTTTAAGGCATTGATATAAGCTTTGGCGCTGGCGACAATAATATCGGTATCGGCGCCGTGGCCGCCGTATACGCGGGTGTACGAAACTTCACTTTGCGCATCCATGGTAGTTGAACCATTGTCACCTTGAATACGGACAGTGACTTCGCCCAGGGCATCAATTCCTTCGGTGATGGCATGGATATTGAACTCCAGCAAAGTGCAAGGCACACTGACGATCGAATCAATCGCTTTGTAGGTTGCATCCACGGGACCGGTGCCAATTGAAGCCACAGTATGAATGATCCCATCCGGTCCGCGCAAACGGACAGTGGCGGTGGGCATGCCCATTGTGCCGCACGAAACCTGCATACCGTTGAGCAAATACACATCGCGTGGTTTATAGAATTCGTCGGCGATCAAAGCTTCGAGATCAAGATCGGTGATCACCTTTTTGCGGTCAGCCAATTCTTTGAATCGTGCAAACGCTTTATCGAGTTCAACGTCATCCAGAGAATGTCCCATTTCAGCAAGGCGGCTGCGCAGCGCGTGACGGCCGGAGTGTTTTCCCAACACAAGATTGGTATGGCTCACACCCACATCCTCGGGGCGCATGATTTCGTACGTGGTCTGGTGCTTCAACATTCCATCTTGATGAATGCCCGCTTCATGTGCGAAAGCATTCGAACCCACGATGGCTTTATTCGGCTGCACCACAATGCCCGTGTAATTGCTGACGAGTTTGCTGATGCGTGAAAGCTGCTGTGTTTCGATTCCTGTTTCAAGTTGGTAAACAGGATGACGCGTCTTCAACGCCATCACAACTTCTTCGAGCGAGGTATTGCCCGCGCGTTCGCCAATTCCGTTCACGGTCACTTCAGCCTGACGCGCACCCGCTTGAATGCCCGCCAATGTATTCGCAGTGGCGAGTCCAAGATCATCGTGGCAATGCACCGAAACTGTGATGCCATCATGCATACCGGGCGTGTGCTTGATAATGCCATCGATCAATTTATAAAATTCATCGGGCGTGGTGTAGCCCACCGTATCGGGAATATTCAATGTGGTCGCGCCCGCTTTGATGGCTTCACCCAAAACCACATACAAGAATTCAGGATCAGAGCGGCCCGCATCTTCAGGGCTGAACTCAACATCATCACATAATGTCTTTGCGTAGGTCACCATTTCAGAAACACGTTGAACCACATCTTCAGGGTCCATCTTTAACTTATGTTTCATATGAATGGCGGAAGTTGCAAGGAAGGTATGGATGCGCGGCCTTTGCGCCTCTTTGACAGCTTCCCACGCCTTATCAATATCAGGTTTATTGGCACGCGCCAAACCTGCGATGACAGGAACCTTCGCATCAGGCGTACCGGCAGCTGGTCGGCCAACTTCAACAGCAATTCGTCTGACGGCTTCCAGATCATCCGGCGAAGCGGCAGGAAATCCGGCTTCGATAATATCCACGCCCAAACGCGCAAGATTATGCGCCACTTCCAATTTTTCAGCGGAAGTCATGGTCGCACCCGGAGATTGCTCCCCATCGCGCAGCGTGGTGTCAAAGATTTTTATATAATTGGTCATACGAACTCCTAAAGTTGGTAAATGGTAATTGGAGATTGGTAATTACCATTTACCAATTACTACTTACTCTTTATTTCTTCCAATTCTCAGGGCGTAATGAGCGGACAGCAGCGCCAGCGCGCCACATTTCAGAGTCACGGATGGCAGCAAGTTCCACTTCAAGTTTTGCGCGGTAATCAGGCTGACTGTTGGCTTCGAGAGTAATGCGGGCTTCGTTGCCGGTGACTACGCTCTGATACAGATCCTTGAAAACAGGAGCGGTGGCATCACGGAATTTATCCTTCCAATCCAACGCGCCGCGCTGGGCGGTGGTGGAGCAGTTGGCGTACATCCAGTCCATGCCGTTCTTGCCGACGAGACGGATGAGAGATTGTGTAAGTTCTTCCACAGTTTCATTGAAGGCTTCGGAGGGAGAATGTCCATTCTTGCGGAGTTCGTTGTACTGCGCTTCCATCACGCCCGCGAGAGCGCCCATCAAAATTCCGCGCTCACCTGTCAGATCGGAATGGACTTCATTTTCAAAAGTGGTGGAGAATAAATATCCTGCACCAATGGCGATACCCAAAGCAATGGTACGTTCCTTGGCACGGCCTGTCGCATCCTGATGGACGGCGAAACTGGCATTGATACCTGAGCCTTCGAGGAAGTTATCACGGACGCTGCGGCCGGAACCCTTGGGCGCAACTAAAGCCACATCCACATGTGGAGGAGGAATGACACCGGTCTGATCTTTGAATGCGATCGAGAATCCGTGTGAGAAGTAGAGCATATCGCCTTCGTTAAGATGTTCCACGATCTTCGGCCATTGTGAGCGCTGACCGGCATCGGAAAGCAGATATTGAACAACAGTGCCGCGTTCGGTGGCTTCTTCGACATTGAAGAGAGTCTCACCAGGAACCCAGCCGTCTGCAATGGCCTTATCCCAATTGGAAGTCCCTTCGCGCTGACCGACGATGACGTTGATGCCGTTATCGCGCATGTTCATCGCCTGTGCAGGTCCCTGCACTCCATAGCCGAGGACGGCCACAACTTCATTCTTCAATACTTCGCGCGCCTTATCAAGTGAAAACTCTTCGCGTGTTACCACTTCTTCTACTGTACCGCCAAAATCGATCTTTGCCATGTTAGTTTCTCCTAGTTTTTATTTTTATCGAATTTTAAATTTCATTTTTCAGGAGAAGGCTGTACTCATCCTTCATCCTTCATAATTCATAATTTCCGTTACGGCGCCATTTCCGCCATTTCAGATACATCTTCGTAGCGGTTTCCGGTGACACCCTGCACACGGCGCACGCCATCTGTCAGACCGCGTGTCATCGCCACCTGGCCGGTGCGTACCATTTCCACGATTCCCAGCGGACGCAGAAGTTCGATCATGCCTTCGATCTTATCTTCGGTGCCGGTGATCTCAACGATCACTGAATCAAATGCCACGTCCACAATGTGAGCGCGGAAAATTTCTGCGAGGCCGTTAACTTCAGCACGTTTCTCGGGGCCGACCTTTATTTTGATCAGAGCCAGATCACGGGTTACCGAAGGTTGACGCGTGACGTCCTGCACATCGATCACGTTGACCAGTTTATACAGATTCGCTTCGATCTTGTGCGCATCCATATCGCCGTTGGGACAATCCACCACCACGGTCATGCGTGAGACTTCCGGGTTTTCAGTCCGCCCGACAGCGAGGGATTCAATATTGAAATTACGGCGGCGAAAGAGCGAAGCCACGCGGTTCAACACGCCGGGTTTATTTTCTACTAATGCAATGAAAGTGTAGTTCATTCTTTGTAACTCCTTTTTCGACGATAGACAATTGACCACAGACCATCGTCCGCCGTCCATCGTCTATGGTCGATTTTTATTTCTTCACCGGTCTCTGCAACATCTGATCCAACGCCGCGCCTGCGGGAACCATCGGGTAGACTGCATCTTCCATTTCCACTTTGAACTCGATCACGGTCGGGCCTTTGATACTGCGCGCCCAGGCAATCGCTTCATCCACTTCCTCGCGCTTGGTCACACGCCGAGCAGGGACTCCGTGCGCTTCGGCCAGTTTCACAAAATCAGGGGAAAGCATGTTCACAGCAGAGTAACGCTTCTCAAAGAAGAATTCCTGCCACTGACGCACCATGCCGAGGAAGCTGTTATTCATGATCGCAACTTTCACGTTCGCGCCTTCCTGAACAGCGGTGGTGAGTTCGGCGGCGGTCATCTGGAAACCACCGTCACCGGCCACAGCCCACACTTCCTGTTCTTTGTTCGCGAACCATGCACCGATGGCAGAAGGCAGACCAAAGCCCATCGTGCCCGCGCCGCCCGAAGTAAGCCAGCGATTTGGTTTGTCGAAAGCATAATATTGCGCGGTCCACATTTGGTGTTGACCCACATCCGTGGTGACGATCGCGCCGCCGCCGGTTGCCTTCCAAATATCACCGATCAAATGCGGCACATACAACTTGCCATCATCCGGCCAGTTCATAATGCTGCGTGCATCGGCTTCTGATTTCCATTCGTTGATCTGCTTCTTCCATTCTTCATGATCGTATTCATCGACCATCGGCACGAGATCTGTCAGAACGGTTTTCAAGTCACCCACCAACGGAACATCCACGGCTACGTTCTTGTGAATTTCAGATGGATCAATTTCAACGTGAATTTTCTTCGCGTGCGGCGCGTATGTTTTCAACGTGCCTGTCACGCGGTCATCGAAGCGCATACCGAAAGCCAGGATCAGATCAGAATTCTGGATCGCCAGATTGGTATGGACTTCACCATGCATGCCCATCATGCCAAGGCTTAATTCATGTGAAGCAGGGAACGCGCCAAGCCCAAGCAAGGTGCTGGCAACCGGAGTTTGTGTTTTGACCGCAAAGTTCATCAATGCTTCTTCAGCTTTGGAAACCAGTACACCATGTCCGCACAAGATGACCGGGCGCTGCGCCTTCTCGATCAATTTGACCGCGTTCTCCAATGCTTCCTTCGGTGAATGGTCAACGGGTTGATAGCCGGGGAGTTTTACATTTTCAGGGTATTCAAATTCGCATGACTCAACTTGCGCGTTCTTACAAATATCGATCAACACCGGGCCGGGACGTCCACTGCGTGCGATGTAAAATGCCTCACGCACAACTTCTGCAATTTCATCGGCACGTGTTACCAGATAATTGTGCTTTGTGATCGGCAAGGTAATACCGGTCATATCCACTTCTTGAAATGCATCCCCGCCGATCAGGTGCGCGGCGACCTGTCCCGTAACGAATACTACAGGAACAGAATCCATCATCGCCGTGGCAATGCCCGTCACAAGGTTCGTTGCACCCGGGCCTGATGTGCCCATCGCCATCCCCACCTTGCCCGAAGCACGCGCGTACCCATCCGCCATGTGCGCCCCACCCTGCTCATGCCGCACCAATACATGATGGATCGGATAACTTAACATCGCGTCGTAGATCGGCATATTCGCCCCGCCCGGATACCCGAAGACGACTTCCACGCCTTCGCGCACCACACATTCCCATAAAATTTCTGCACCTGTCTTTTTCATTTGCTCTCCTTTTTATAATTCTGAATTCATAATTCTGAATTCAGAATTGCGCCTGTATCCGCGCTCGTTACAAAATGCGAATATCGCTTCAACCACTTGGATGTGACTGTGGATTTGAACGGAGGCAGCGCATCCAGCCGACTTTGAATCTCCGCGTCACTTAACTTAACGTTGAGACTGCGTGCCACCAAATCAATTTGGATTACATCCCCAGCCTGGATCGCCCCAATCGGACCGCCCGCAGCGGCTTCCGGTGAAACGTGACCGATACATGCGCCGCGAGTCCCGCCGCTGAAACGACCATCCGTGATGAGCGCCACCTTGTCGCCAAGTCCCTGCCCCATAATTGCGGACGTGGGCGAAAGCATTTCCTGCATGCCAGGTCCGCCCTTTGGACCTTCGTAACGAACAACAACACAATCACCGGCTTTGACCTTGCCTGCAATAATGCCAGCCATGGCTTCATCCTGTGATTCGAAGATAACAGCCGGACCTTCAAACTTCATCATGGCCGGGCTCACGCCGCCCACTTTTACAACCGAACCCTTGGGTGCGAGATTACCAAACAAAATAGACAAACCGCCGCGTTTGGAATATGCATTTTCATATTTATGAATGACTTCTTCGTCTTTGATCTCACAACCTTGAATCGATTCCCCCAGAGTCTTGCCTGTTACGGTGATGCGGTCCAAATGCAGCATGCCTGTTCCGCGCTGCACTTCGTTCAAGATGGCAGGGATTCCGCCTGCGCGATGCACATCTTCCATGTGCCATTTGCCCGCCGGACTCACTTTACAGATATGCGGCACTTTATCAGCAACTGAATTGATGCGTTCCAATGGATAAGGCACACCGGCTTCGTTGGCCAATGCCAGCGTATGCAGCACAGTATTGGATGAACCACCCATTGCCATATCTAATGCAAATGCGTCGTCAATGGCTTCGGCGGTGATGATGTCACGCGGCTTGATATCGCGTTCGATGAGGGTCATGACCTGCGCGGCGGCACGTCTGGCGATGTCTTCGCGTTCGGGAGTCTTGGCTAATGCAGAGCCGTTATAAGGCAACGCCAGTCCGAGCACTTCCATCAAACAGTTCATCGAGTTGGCCGTGAACATGCCGGAACAGGAGCCACAGGATGGACAGGCGAATTTTTCCAAAATGGATAATCGCTTCTCGTCAATTTTCCCCGCTGAAAATGCGCCAACGCCTTCAAAGACGGAGATCAGATCAATCGTTTCACCATCAGGAGTCATGCCGGCTTTCATCGCGCCGCCGGAAACAAAGATGGTCGGCACGTTGACTCGCATGGCAGCCAATAACATGCCAGGCACGATCTTGTCGCAGTTCGGGATGCAGACCATGGCGTCAAATCTATGAGCTTCGATCATGGTCTCGACGCAGTCAGCAATTAGTTCGCGAGAAGGAAGCGAGTACTTCATCCCCATGTGGCCCATTGCGATTCCGTCATCCACGCCGATGGTGTTGAACTCAAACGGCACACCACCCGCCGCGCGGACAGCATCCTTCACCAGTTTGCCGAACTCCTGTAAATGCACATGCCCGGGGACAACATCCACATACGAATTAACAATGGCGACAAACGGCTTGTTGAAATCTTCATCCTGCAAACCCGTGGCACGCAGCAACGCGCGATGCGGGGCTTTCTCATAACCTTTTTTAACTGTATCTGAACGCATAATGCTCCTTTGATTTTAGACCATGGACGATGGACAATTGACGATGTTTGGTGGTCTGTAGTCTATTGTCTGTGGTCAGTTCTTAATTGATATAAAAAGAGCCGCCCGTGGTTAGGGCGGCTCTTCGTACTTACTCAGTGATCTACTTCGTTCTCACCGCAGCCATCCTAACCGAAAATTGATCCTTAATAATAAGGACCGCAAGGACTACTACAATAAGGGAGAGGCTGAACAAAGTTGGATTCATGGGCTGTTGATTTCGTCCGATTATAGGCAGATTCGGAAATCCGTCAAGGGCAGTGATGTAGATTTCGGAAAATCAGATCGATCACATTTTGTTGTTCTGGCATCCGCACATATAAAATCAAGATTTTCCTGCTACAACTTAATATGCGGTTCGATGATCACAGCCACATTGAGAGACCAATCTACCATCTCTTCCGCGCCGATCCGCAGGCACTGACTTGCATTGAGGCAGGCATAAGCGTAGGTAAACTCCAGCACACGTGAAAAGTCTATCTTGAGTGTATCCGCAAGGATCGCAGCATTCGTCAACAATCGCTTTTCGTTGTGGACAAGTTCGGGCATCGCCGGGTTGCACAGTGTATTGGCGCAGTCGTAAGTACGCTCACCGATCACACCTTTCGGGTCGAAAGCCAGCCAGCCGCGCGGTGACTGGCGGATATTGCGGTGGTGGATGTCACCGTGCAGTACCCGTATCTCGCGCTGGTCAGCGAGCAGCCGCCGCACGAGAGGCGCGCTCCGCACATAGATAGACTCGATCCCAGCCTGCCTGTCTGCCGCTGCTTTATTGAACAATTCCACAAACCAGCGATCCAGAGTGAACAAGCCATCATGCGGCGAATCCTGAGGGGCACTATGAATCTGTTGAATGACTTGCGCAATGACGCGCGTGGCGTTTTCGTCCTCCCCACGTTCAACCCATGTTACGAGTTCGTCACCTGCGGCATATTCCAGCAAGTGCGCGCCATCGTCATATTGCAAAAGACGCACTGCTCCATGACCATCAAAGCAACGCAAAGACACCGCGCCGCGCTGCTCATCCGTCTCTGTTGCTGACAGCAGTTTGAGGATCACTGTTTCAGTATCGTGTGTAACCGTGTAGATATGACTGGTCACTGTTTGCGTGAGCAATTGCGGATTTGAAAGACCCCATGTGTTTAGATAGTAGTCCAGTTTATTGTTATACATGATGCCTTGATCCTATAAAAGAGAAGTAAATC
>JADKBB010000050.1 GCA_016715195.1 Candidatus Villigracilis proximus | reverse complement strand
AAAGTCTGCCGCGAAAAGTCATTGCCTTAAGACAATAAAAAAGGCTTCCAAAATTTATCTGGGGATTATCCAGACTTCGGAAGTCTTTCCGGCAGCTAATCGTTTTTTACATCAATCAATTTTAAGATAACTGCATCTTCACTTATAGCGCACCATAGTAAAATCAACTTTAATCAGCCTAATAGAAGGAATACATCATGCCGCGCAGATTTATCCCCTTTATCCCAAATGAGTATTATCACATTTACAACCGTGGTAACAATCGCGAACAAATTTTCTTTGAAGAAACAAATTATCTATATTTTCTTCGCGGACTAAAAAGCATGTCGATCCTGTAACAACGATCGTTGCATATTGCTTAATGCTGAATCACTATCATCTGGTGGTACGGGTGACAGATACAGAGCAAACTTCTAAAGTCCCATCCCCGCTCACGCCTTTTTCACGTGCAATGAAAAACTTTCTAATTTCATATACCAAGGGGATTAATGAGCGCTATTCACGTGTGGGCACATTGTTTCAAGGCATGTTCAAGGCGAAGCCGATCGAAACCTACAGTTACCTTATAAATCTTTGTGTGTATGTTCACGCCAATCCTGTTAAGGATGGATTGGTTCAAGACATCAAAGACTGGCCTTATTCAAATTATCTGGAATGGATCGGGGAACGCTCTGGCTCGCTGGTTGATAACGAGTTTGTCAAAGATAATTTTGATACCCCAAATGAATATATAGACCTTGTCATGGAATATCTCAAGACAAGAAACCTGCCTGATGATATTCGAAGTTACCTAAACACATTAGATGAGTAATTTAACATTACTCGAACTTCGGAAACTTTTTCTGGCGATTAACCAGATTTCGGAAGTCTGCTATCAAGCGCCGTTATCTTAAGACAACAAAAAGACTTCCGAAGTCTAATGCATCACCTGAACTTCGAAGTCTGCAATCGAAAACTTCGTCCTAAGACAACAAAAAAGACTTCCGAAGTTTTCTGGCAGCGGACCAGATTTTCAGCCAAGACCTGACATCCCCCACAGCGGACGTTAAAACCATCGCCCACACCTGAATTTGGGTTGACATGTACCCTGCCTCGTCAGGTATGCATTGGGTAAGCAATCTAAGCCGCTGCCAAAATTTCCTAACCAGCCTTCGGAAGTCTTTTCTGACGAACTCATTTCATAAGTCTCTTGAACGCAGACTCGAAGTCTAACGCGCTACCTGAACTTGAAGTCTGCAATCGAAGGCTTTTATCTTAAGACAACAGAAAAGACTTCCGAAGTTTTCTGGCGGCAAACCAGATTTCGGAAGTCTTTTTTTGACGGTTTCATTTCACGGATGTCTTAAAGCAGACTTCCGAAATCCAAGCCTTCTTACTAGCACTCGCTAAACCCACAAGCATAGCACTTGCGGCAGCCTTCCTCGTTGACCACGGCGGCTTCGCCGCACTCGGGGCAGATGTCACCGATCTTCATCACGGGGGCATGTTGCTGGGGGTCGTGTCCATTCCCGTTGGATTTGACTTCTTCAACCACATGGCCGTCTTTCTCGTGCAGATAGTTATCGAGCACCTGACCAATGCCATCGGGCAGGGAACGCACACGGTTGATGCCGAAGCCGAGTGAACGTCCGCCGCCGATGCCGATCAGTTGACGCACGATCTCGCGCATACGGTCCACGGGGGCTACGGGCGAAGCAAGGCGCAAAATGTATGAGATCAAACGTCCAATTGCCTCGGAGACCGCGGCAATTTCAGAGCCAGCCTTGGCTGTATTCACAAAGGCCTCGAAGGGCTGGTCACCGCCGTTTTCGTTAATGGTGATGAAGGCCTTCCCCACCGGAGTCTCAATGTTATAGGTTTTGCCGGTCAATGCTTTGGGTCGCGGCTTCTTGGTGTCATGCCACATGGCTGGACTGTCTGTTGGGCAGCACCCGCTTCACAGTTGAGTCTGAGGCGCTTTCTTATCCGCAGTGGCTTTGGTTTCCAGAACCACCATATCGCGTGAGCCGGTCACATAAACGGTGATCCCCTTGCAGCCGAGTTCCCAGGCCATCATATAGGCTTTGGCAACATCCTCTTCGGTGGCATTCTCGTGGAAGTTGACGGTCTTCGAAAGCGAGTTATCCACGAAGGCCTGCAGCGCGCCTTGCATGAGCACATGCTCCTCGGCGGTGATATCAGCCGAGACCACAAAAGTATCGCGCACAGCCTGCGGAATTTCAGTGATGTTCTGGCAGGTGCCATCGTTCATCACGCGCTCCACAATTTCCTGACGCTTCTCTTCACCGAGACCGAGATTCTTCAAAGCCTCATCAAAGCGCGGGCTGGCATAAGTGAGTTTCAGATCCTTGCCGTTATCGTTGACGTGGCGGATATACGCCAGCGCGAAGACGGGTTCGCAGCCATAACCTTCACAACCAGCCACAGTGGCGATTGTGCCTGTTGGGGCGACTGTGGTTTGCGCGGCGTTACGAATGCCGTGACTCTTGATACCGCTCTCGATCGCATCCCACTTAACCTCGGGCCTGTTCCAGTTATTCTGATAGTTCATCAGCGATTTGGGCGCGTGCCATTTCATATCGTCCATATCGTAGATCGAACCTTCGATGGCGGGGAAAGGTCCGCGCTCTTCGGCCAGGTCCACGCTGGTCTTCATCGAATGGAAGCGCACGAATTCCATCACCTGCGCGCCAAACTCCTGACCTTCCTTCGAACCGTAACGCACACCGGCGTGATACATCAGGTCGGCGAGTCCCATAATGCCGAGACCGATACGACGCGCGCGATGAGCGGCTTCCTTCAACTGCGCCACAGCCGGCACATACGCATTCGCTTCCACTACATCATCCAGAAAACGAGTGGCCGTCACAACCGACTGGCGCAAAGTTTCCCAATCGACGGAATGATCTGGTCCGCAATGCTCGTTGAGATTCACAGAACCCAGGCAGCAATTCTCATACGGTCCAAGCCATTGTTCGCCGCATGGATTTGTCGCCTCAAGCGGATACAAATGCGGCACAGGATTTCCGCGATTGGCGGCATCAAGGAACAACATGCCCGGTTCACCGTTGTGATGCGCCTGCTTCACGATCTTATTAAATAACTCACGCGCATTGACAGTCTTATAGGTATGGATCTTAATACCGGCAGCTTCGGCTTGTTCGATCGTTCCGCTGAAACCCTTGTGCTTCATCTCATCCATATCGGGGAAGCGCAAAGGCCACTCTTCATCATTCTTGACCGCTTTCATGAACGCATCAGTGATACCGACCGAGATATTAAAGTTGGTAATTTGATTCTCATTGATCTTGCAGGTAATGAAATCTTCGATATCCGGGTGATCGACACGCAGCACGGCCATATTCGCACCGCGGCGAGTTCCGCCCTGCGCGATCTCACCGAAGGCATGATCGTACACACGCAGGAAGCCAACAGGTCCCGTGGCCTGCCCCGCGGAAGTTTGAACTAATGCACCCTTGGGGCGCAAACGTGAGAATGAAAAACCGTTACCGCCGCCTGTCTGCTGGATCAACGCGGCATCGCGCAAAGTCTGAAAAATACCCGCGCTGTGACGTCCCATATCATCGGAGATCGGGAGCACAAAACACGCGGCAAGCTGACCAAGAGGAGTCCCTGCACCAGTAAAAGTAGGAGAGTTCGGGAAAAACTTCTTGCTCGACAATAAATGGTAATACTCAACAGTGCGCTTCTGAATATCTGCGCCCCACTGTTCTTCAACCTTCGCCACATGATAGGCCACACGCCAGAACATTTCTTCCACATTCTCGGCGGGTTTGCCATCGTCACCACGGCGCACATAGCGTTTCATCAACACCTGACGCGCATTATCGGTCAACTGTGCCTTGGGCAAGCCCTTCGCCATGGGCGGGGTGGGCAGCAAACCGTTCTTTACTTTGGGTTCAGAAAATTTTGTAACCATCTTTTACTCTCCTATAAATATGTTTGATGGATGTATTCGATATAAAAAGACAAAGACACCACCCCCCTTGAGGGTGTCTCTGTCTTTAATTTCCTAGTCTTCGAGTAACTGATCTATTTCTGTGCGGATGGACTGCAAATCGTCCAAACCGAGATACACAATGGCATAACGAATATACGCGATCTGATCTGTCTCTTTTAAAGTAGCCATCACCAGATCACCCACAATGCGTGAAGAAACCTCGGCTTTCCCGAGTTTTTGCAATTGAGTCTCCACCTGTCCGATCATGCGTTCAATATCCGCTGCGGAAACAGGCCTTTTGGCGCAGGAAATGCGGATTCCGCGTGCCAGTTTCTCACGGTCAAATTCCTCGCGCGCACCATCCTGCTTAATTAACAGCGGAGTTGCCAATATTGGCCGCTCATAGCTGCTAAAGCGCTGCCTGCACTTCAGGCACTCGCGGCGGCGGCGGATTCCCCCATGGCTATCGTGGGATGTATCCAGCACCTTGGAATCATGGTGTTTGCAATACGGACAACGCATTAAATTACTCCAGAGTTAGAACAAATGTAATAGCCAGATATGGGCGTCCCGGCACTGCATCCCCGTATATATGGCTAATGTGGACGGCATTTTAGCATATATGCTACTCCCCTACAAGTAGGACTTTAGTCATTGGATTCTTAAAATATCCCCATAATTATTTTTTAAGTTTGAGGTTAGATAAAAAAGTTTACAACTTAGATGTTGAAAAATGCCAAAGGCTTTAACGCGAGTTACACGATTTTTTTTTAAATTCACGTTGAGGGTATGTACGGTAGAGAAATAAAAAATATCTCCGTTCATCTCCATGTATCTCGGATTAAAAGACCACCCTCAAAAAGAATTTGCGAATTCTCTTTGAGGGTGGCGATCTGTCAGATTATTAACTCACGTTACGCAGTTTTCTTCGATAAGGCTGATTTTTTATTAAGATTGCAGACTTTAGTCCGCGTTTTTGGCGTAAGGTGAGTTCCTAATACTGTAAGTCGTTCAAAAACTTCATCACATGCGGATTAAATTTTTCAGGATGGCATTGATGCGGCACATGTCCGCAGATCGGGAATGTATGCGTACCAATCACATTAGGCAGAATATTTCCAATGCGCGGAAATGAAGCGGGGGCGAGGGTTTGGTCGCGCCCGCCCCACAGGAGCAGAGTCGGCTGTTGGATGAGAGGCAGGTCAACGGTCAGGTTGGGAAGCGAGCGTGGGATGTTGTAAATTCCTGAAGCGGCGCGTGTATAGTCCAGTGCAGTCTGATAGCGGATATGTTCCGGCAGGATATGAGTCTCGCGGTGACCAATATAAAAGTTGAAGCTGGTCATATCCACAAAAAAGCGAAAGAGCCGATAAGGCGTGCGGTCAATCAAAGTAGTGTTGATTAACTTACGCCGAAAGGCAAGCTGCAAAATGGGCGGAAGCTGACGAATATCATAAAATGGATTAACCAATACCAGCGCACGCACCCGCTCAGGATTACGCAATGTATATTGCAAAGACAATCCCCCGCCCAACGAATGACCGATAAGGATCATCGGTTCATTGATCTGCAAAGAATCGATCCACGCGGCGAAATGATCAAAGACCGCATCGAATGTATATTCATGATGGTCAGCGGGTTTATAGCTTTCACCATGACCGAACAGATCCAGCGCATACCCTGCATAGCCTGAAGCGGCTAATTCCGGCAGAAGATCATCCCAATCGTGCAGGGAAGCGGCCAGTCCATGCGTAAGAATGACCGGCGCGCCTTCACCCTGTTTTACAAAATTTACATGCTGCGAATTTTCAAGAACCCCGCTCATTGTTAAGACTTCATCCTTCATCATTTATCCTTCATCCTTGCTTTTTTATTCTCCGGCAATTTGTTTTCCGTAGCGTTTTGCCAGCTCGCGCCTTAAGACCTTACCGATAAAGGATCGCGGGAAATCATCCATAAAGATCACAAAGCGTGGAACGAGTTCCGGGGGCAGGCGGCGCTTGCAATAAGCAAGGACGGCATCAGGCGTGGGGCGTTCGCGGCCAGCAATGACAAAGGCAAATGGATGACCAGCCACAGCGACAACAGCCACTTCCTTGATCTGTGGGATTTCATAGATCACTTCTTCCACATCACGCGGGAAGGCGGGTTTGCCGGGTTTGTTGGGATACCACATGTCGGCTTTGCGCGCGATGATGCGGAAATATCCGTCTTCATCCATTTGCGCCACATCACCGGTTAAGAGCCAACCGTCATCCATGAGGACTGCGCGCGTGGCTTCTTCATTTTTCCAATAGCCCATCATCACCTGCGGGCCACGGATCGCCAGCTCGCCGATCTGACCTGGTTCCACTTCCTTACGTCCGCGGGCGAGATCGACCACAGCGGCCTGCGTGGATGGAAGCGGAATACCGATCGTACCCACCTTGCGGCTGCCGCTTAGCGGATTGGCATGAGTCACGGGTGAGGCTTCAGTTAATCCATAGCCTTCCACGAGTTTGCCTTTGGTGAGTTTTTCAAATGATTCCTGCACTTCTACGTGCAAAGGTGCAGAACCGCTGATACAGGCCTTGATCGAGTTGATTCCATATTTACGCACGCCGCGAAAATTACTGATGGCGTTGTACATATTCGGCACGCCGGTAAAAATAGTCGGCTTGTATTTTTTGATCGTCTTAAGAATATCCTTGATCTGAAATTGCGGCTTTAAGATCAACGATGCACCAAGAGAAACCGGCACATTCAAAGAGGTTGTGAGTCCATAACTATGCGAGAAGGGAATCGCGCACAGGAAACGTTCACGGCCTTCTTCGGCTTTCGGCAGCCAGTGACGGGTCTGTAAGGCATTGGCAACCAGATTACGATGCGAGAGCATCACACCTTTTGCATCGCCGGTTGTGCCGCCTGTAAATTGAATTACAGCCATATCTTCAGGGATAACGTCCACGGTTGGCGATTGGTCACTCTGACCGGATATCCAACGGCGGAAGTGCATCGCGCCTGCTACGTTCAGTCCGCGGTTGCGCCAGCGTGAGATCATGCGTTTGAAGGGAGAAAGATATTCGCCGGCATCGGTTAATACCAGCAGGGGAAGTCCGCTGTTTTTTTGTACCTGTCCGGCCATGCCTGCCCACAAATTTAATGTGACCAGCGCGCGCGCTTCCACTTCTTTTACCTGACGAGTCAGTTCCTCGGCATCGGTCATTGGCGGCGTGAATACAACCACTGCGCCCGCTTTGATAATTCCATAAAAAGCAATCACGGCCTGCGGAATATTTGGCAAATACACGACCACCCGCGAGCCTTTGCCAATTCCCATGGCGGTTAGCGCATTGGCAAAACGATTGGCTTCATGGTTTAGTTTTCGATAGGAAAGACTTGCGCCTTCAAAATAGATCGCGGCGCGGTTCGGGTATCGGCGCACTGCAGAACGCAAAAGATGATGCAAGGGAATACGCGGAATGCCGATCGTGTACGGCACGCCTTCTTCATAATGTTTTAACCACGGACGTTCCACCGAAAGTTCATCACGCTCTGGTTTGACTTTGATAAACGAATCATCACGCCATGATTTTTTGGATTCACCGCCGAGGAAACGTGTGATCGCCCGGTTGACCGCATCGCGGCGCTCCAACATGACCATGTGGCCTGATGCGCCGATATCTTCTTCGTCAGCGCCGACGATGGATCCGGCCACCTTCTCGAAGAGTGGTTTTTCAAAAACCGCATCACGATGTCCGCGGATGACGAGGGTGGGCACATTCAACTTCGCAAATTTGTCCCAGCCCACCCACTGCGATAGATTATCAAGATAAAAAGGTTTCAAAGCATGCGGCGGACCGGAAAGCCATTGGCTGGTCAGCGGTTCGATCACGCGCAGTGACCATGTTGGAAGGTTTAATCCAAGTTTAAAAAGTGGATTTAATTTAAACTCCCCCGCTGTTGCAATCATGATCAAGCGTTCGACACGTTTGGGATGATTGACAGCAAATTCGGTGGCGATAGCGCCGCCGAAGGAGTGTCCCACCAAAACTATAGGCGTGGAAACTTTCAATAGGTCGAGAGCAGTTTCCAGGTCCAGTTGGATGCGGGGCATGTCGTAGCCGGTGGATGGCTTGTCGGAGAGTCCATGTCCGCGCATATCCAGTGCAATGACGCGATTCTTCAAGGCAAATTTATGCAGTTGATATTGCCACTGCATTGCCTGTCCGCCAAAGCCGTGGATAAAAACAAAAGTCCGCTCGGGGCGCTCGGGAGAAATATCAACAGCCGAGAGGCGCACAAGCGGATCGGAGGAGACTCGTATTTCGTGTCGGTAAAGGTCGAGGTCTATGTCCATTGAAGAAGTTTACAAGAGTTAACGCGGATTGTCAATTTTTATAATAGAATTAAAGATAATGGAGAAAAACTATGAGTCTTGAAAAAGCAGTCGAGGCCATTATCCGCGAAGCGCAGGAACGCGGAGATTTTGATAATTTGAAAGGCAAAGGCAAGCCGATTGATCTAAGCGCGTATTTTGAAACGCCTGAAGAATTGCGCATGGCACATTCGATGTTAAAAAATGCAGGAATGGTCTCGGCGGAAGTTGATCTATTAAATGAGATCGCCGCGCTCAAGGAAAGGCTGACCACGACCTATGAAGAAAAGGATCGCAGCCGCATTCAAAAGATGATCCGCGAGAAGCAGATGCACTTCAACATTATGCTCGAACGGCAGAAACGTCAGAGCCGGAGAAAGTAAACGAAGACAGAAGCAGGCCGCAGGGCGGTCTGATGCGTCATATCCGCTTTGACAAATCACCTCCGCCCTGCTATACTCACACTAATTAAGTTGACTTTCACTGTCGCAATTATGACAGTTTGTTTTGAGAACAATCGCAACGTGGCACGAATACCCCCCTCGCGAACAAGTCGGCAGGGGTCTTTTTTTATGTCGAGTTCGTTACTAACAATCTTCGCCCTACAAAATTGACCTTACCCGCCCATGGCGGTGAAATTATTATTTAATTTAAATTAAAAAGGAAACCAAAAAACATGAGTAAGAAAAACAAGTTAAGAATTATCCCGCTCGGGGGCCTGGGCGAAGTGGGAAAGAATATGATGGCCTACGAGTACGCGGGCGAAATCATCGTTGTCGATGCCGGGATTATGTTCCCGCAGAATGACATGCTCGGGGTGGATTACATCATCCCCGATTTTGATTATTTGATCAAAAAAGCAGATCGTGTACGCGGGCTGATCATTACCCACGGACATGAGGATCATATCGGTGCAATTCAGCATTTTATTGAACAGATCAATGTGCCGATCTATGCAACCCCGCTCACCCGTGGATTGATCGAAGGCAAATTGTCTCGAAATAATTCACAACACAAGGCACATTTTAAAACCATTCAAGCCGGCGAATCTTCCAACATTGGACAATTCAAAGTGGAATATTTTCACGTAAGCCACTCTATTCCTGATTGTGTTGCCCTTGGCATCACCACGGGCGCAGGGTTGGTGGTTCATATGAGCGACTTTAAATTTGACCATACCCCGGTGGATGGCTGGCCGACAGATTTTGCAAAACTTGCAGAGTTTGCCGCACGCGGTGTAGACCTGCTGCTCTCTGATTCAACCAATTCTGAACGCCCGGGCTGGACTCCTTCTGAAAAAATCATCGGACCAGCGTTCGATAAAGTATTTGCAGAAGCAAAGGGCCGCATCATTGTTGCCACATTTGCCTCGCTGATCTCACGCGTACAACAAGTTGCCGACGCCGCGATAAAAAGCGGGCGTAAAATGGCAATTGCCGGCCCCAGTATGGTGGATAATGTAAAGATCGCCCGCAAGATGAAATATCTGGAAATTCCAGATGAACTGATCGTGCCGATCGAGCAAGCCTTAAATTTACAGGATCATAAAGTGGTCATCATGTGTACCGGTTCGCAAGGTGAGCCGTCTTCCATTGTTGGCAGGCTTTCAGCAGGAACCAATCGTCAATTTGATCTCAAGCCCAATGATACAGTTGTACTTTCCTCACATCCGATTCCAGGAAATGAAGAAGGCATCAGCAAGACCGTCAACCGCATTTTACGGCGCGGTGCCAATGTCATTGACGACCATATTGCCCCGATCCATGTCTCTGGTCATGCGGCGCAGGAAGAACAAAAACTGCTCATCAACCTTGTGCGCCCGAAACACTTCATGCCGATTCATGGCGAGTTGCGTATGTTAAAACGCCATGCTCAATTGGCAGTTGAAGTAGGCGTCGAAGAAGAAAACACAATTGTCGTTGAGAATGGTCAGGTTGTTGAATTGATCGGCAACAAAATCCAACTTGGCGAGCGCATCCCCGGCGGCTATGTATTTGTGGATGGTGAATCAATCGGCGATATTGACCACGACATCATGAAGGAACGCGGTCAACTGGCTCGCAACGGCATCCTGTTGATCGACATCAGTCTCGATAAACGCTCAGGCAAATTACTCCACGACCCTGAGATCCTCACCCGTGGATTTGTCTCTCCTGAAGAAGCAGAAACACTTCTGCCCGAAGTCCGCAAACGTGTGATGCAAGCAGTCAACGGCGGCGGGATGAGCAGCGAGAAAGACATCATCAATACCATCAAGAGTTATCTGCATCAGGAAACAAAACGCAGGCCAATGGTATTTGTCACATTGAGCAAGGCATAATATAAAAATGACCGTCTCGTAACGAGGCGGTCATTTTATTTTAAGTGCGATCTGCCGATCTACCTTCCCCATTGGGTAATCGTTCAGGTCGGTTATTTTTACCCATTTCAAATCTTTACTTTTTGGGATTGAAACAGCCTCGCAACGATAAGCATGGACAGTGACCTTGAAATGAGTGTACGCATGTAGGATGATGCCCAACGCATCTTTTTTCTTGACCTTGAGCCTGTATGCGGCGTTAAGGACTTTCGTCAGCTCTTTGGCAGGGTCGGCGTTGACTCTTGCATTCGGGAATTCCCACATACCACCGAGTAAACCATCAGGCGGACGCTGCGCCAGCAGTACTCGTCCGCGCTGAATTATCACCGCCGCCGCGTGGACATATTGCGGAACAACTTTTTTCGGCTTCAAAACAGGGCGCAAATCCTGAGTCCCATGTTGACGTGCTTCGCAGATTTTCATCAGCGGGCAAAGCAAACAGCGTGGATTCTTTGGGGTGCAAATCATCGAACCCAGATCCATCAGCGCCTGGTTGTAATCACCGGCCTGCCCTTTAGGTAAATTTTGCGCGGCCAGTTCCCATAATATTTTTTCGCCAGCGGGCGAATCTGCGAAGATGTCTACATCAAATAAACGCGAAAAGACTCGGCGCAGATTGCCATCTAACGTGGGCTCGTCCATGCCGAAAGCCATGGATGCAATGGCGCCCACGGTGTAGCGGCCAATCCCCGGCAGACTGCGTAACTCTGTCAGATCACGAGGCAACTCCCCGTTAAATTTTGATGCGACTATTTTTGCGGCTTTATGTAAATTACGGGCGCGGCTGTAATAGCCAAGTCCCTCCCAGGCGTTTAAGACATCCTGCTCTGATGAATTTGCGAGTGCATTTACATTGGGAAATAAGTTCATCCATTTTTCAAAGTATGGAATCACGGTTTCCACGCGTGTTTGTTGGAGCATGATCTCCGAAACCCAAACCGCGTAGGGGTCGGGATGATTGCGCCAGGGCATGGAGGTCCGCCCGTGTTGGTGATACCAGTCAAGGAGGAGGCGGGAAATTCCAGTCATCAGTTTTCAGTTATTGGTGAGACAAGGGTCGGCGAGAGGCAGGCTCTGGTATGAATGAGAGCCAAAATCAATAACGCGGACTTCGAGATAGCTATCGTTTTGACAGGCGAGGATAATTGCATCGGCGCCTTGCGGGAAGTTTAGCGCTTCTTTTGTAAGAAAAATTAAATCGCTGCGTTTGTTGTTGAGCAAAATGGAACCGATGCGTGAAAAATCTCTGATCTGATATGCGGGCCACGGGTTGGCCGAAGCCATGCCTTCATCACGATGATATAGGCGTGGATATAACAAACGGCCTTCGAGCAGAACTGCTTCTGGTTGTGCAAGGAAAGTTTGTATTTCTTTATTATCGTAACCGCTTGATTCAAGTTTTGCGATCAACTCAACTTGTGAAGCAGTGTAACGAGGCTGCACCAATCCTTTTGCAAACCACGGAAGCGCGCCTGTCAACATAAAAGCCATGATGATGAAAATATAACGCGGGCGGAAATCTTGAAACGTAACGGGTTTTGTTTCTGGTTGAATAGCGGCTGGGAAAATTTTC
>JADKBB010000049.1 GCA_016715195.1 Candidatus Villigracilis proximus | reverse complement strand
ACACAACAATGGCAAAAAAATACTCAATAAACTGGGAGAACGACCAAGCAGAATCCTTTGAAGTGAACGGCATAAAATATGAATCACTGGACGATGTGCCAGACGAAAAAGACAGAGACAAACTATCTGCGATGCTGCACGCCGCATCTGAAGATGAGTTTGAAGAGATAAAATTTGACGAAAAGGAATTTGAAGAACTGCGCAAGTCCGCTGAAAGCCCGGCCATGGAAAGGATCGTACTGGGAATTTTCTCCGGCGTGGCCGCGCTCATGATCCTGATCTCTGTCATCTCTTCATTTTCAGCCATCCAAAAAATAAGCAAGGAAGAAAGCACCCCTGGCCGCGTGGTAGATGTAACCATGCGCCGCGAATACGTCAACGAACAGGACCGCATCGTCAACGAATATTATTATCCCGTTGTGGAATTCATTCCCATCGACGGCCGCAAGCGGACAGTCCAACTGAGCGAAGGCAGCAGCACACCATCCTACGAAAAGGGCGACGAGGTCACAATCGCCTACGATCCCGAACATCCGCTCGATGCTCGTATCAAGTCCACGGGCAGTGCGATGTTAATGTGGATTCTGCCATCCATTACCGGTATTCTGGGTCTGGCCTTCGCGGGCGGTGTTTTCGTTGTAAAAAAGGTCATGGCCGTGTAGTTAAAAGATATAAGGAAAAATCTGATCCATGTCAACTCCCCCTGCACCAAGAACATATTTTGGCATCACTGCACTGATCGTTGGTGCGTTCTCTGTATTTGCGTTGGCCGCCAATATTGGATCATCCTACCTGCGAATCTCCCCCGGCACTTTTAGTCAAATAAACAATGTCACCGCCCTGTTTTATTGCAGCCTCACCCCATTGGCTTTTATTCTGGGTGTTGTGGGATCCCGAAAAAAGAGTGACTCAAAATCCCTTTCAATTGCCGCAATCGGAATTTCACTCGTCCCCTATCTGGTTCTCTTCGTAAAGTTCGTCTATTCGCTTATTTTCTATAATTAAGCTAGACTTCGGAAGTCTTCTTTGAGGGTTCCTTGATTGGATGCCTTAAGAAAGACTTCCGAAGTCTTTTTGTCTCATGCCTCGATCAGTACTTTCAGCACGCCGGGCTGCGCGGCATATTCAAATCCCTTGAGCGTCTCACTTAATTTATATTGAGCTGCAATTAACACAGTGGGGTCAACTTCGCGCTTTTCCATTAATCGCAACGCCGGTTCAAATGGACCGCAGCGCGAGCCGATGATCGTAATTTCATCCACCACCAGCGGAGAGAAATTCACATTCATCTCGCCTTTATATGTGGACTTCAACACCATCACCCCGCGCGGGCGGACAGCTTTGCGTGCCAGATTAAATCCATCGGGGGAACCAGTGGCTTCCACTACTACATCCCATTTTCGGGGCTGTATATCCGCTTCCGCTATTAAACGAATTCCGCGTGCGCTCAATAAATTCTGTTGATACGGATGACGCGCCACGACATGCAGATCACAGCCGGTAAGCGCAAGAGTCTGCGCGATCAACTGTCCCAACCTGCCGGCGCCGACCAGCAGCACCCGGTCGGCAGGCTTGATCTGAATCTGCTGTTGGATCTCCAATGCGGCCGCCAAAGGCTCAGTGAATACCGCCATTTCATCAGGCACAGAATCAGGCACACGATGTAAATTTTCAAGCGGCAGAGTCGTGTATTCCGCGAAGACTCCGTCACGATTGGCGATCCCTAATACCGTGCGATTTTCGCAATGAGTTGGGCGTCCATTCAAACAGGCTTCACACTTTCCGCAGACCGCGTTGATATCACCCACCACCCGCGCACCAACCCAGGTTTTATCGGGCGCATCCACCACCTCGCCGACGAATTCATGTCCCAGCACACCTGTGTATGGATAGTAGCCTTTGATAAGCTCAAGGTCCGTGCTGCAAATACCTGCTTTGCGGATTTTTATCAGCGCTTCATCATCTCTTTGCGGTCGGGAAATATCCCGCAGCGAAATTTGATTGTTTTCAAGCCATAGTGCCTGCATCTTATTGTTCTGCTCCATTGTTATTCCAGATACTGATCTGATTACGCCCGGCGTGTTTTACTAAATACATGGCCTGGTCGGCGCGGTCGATTACTGTATCAATTTTGTTACAGGTTTCGTCACAGGCCGCGACCCCCACACTGACAGTCACCCTCAATGCGTTCTTTGTAGATGATTTGCCGGTTGTCATGTCAATCATCCCATCTTTGATCTCAGAGAGGTCTGTCTCTTCCACGATCTTGCGCAGCCGATTGGCAGCGATCATTGCCTGATTCAAGTCTGTATCTGGCAGGGCAGCCGCAAACTCTTCGCCGCCCAATCTGCCAAATATATCCTCATCCCGCAGAGACGATTTGCACTGCTTCGCAACCAGCTTTAGCACATTATCTCCAACTTTGTGCCCAAACCTGTCGTTGAATTTTTTAAATTCATCAACATCCAGCATGATGATCGTCAGTGGTTTTTTCGATCGTTTCGCCCGTTCAAATTCTGCTTCAGCCAGTTCATAGAATTTACGGCGTCCGAGAACCTCGGTTAGAGAGTCCATGTCAGCTAGTTGCTGCGCCTTTGTAAAGAGCCGCGCATTTTCAATCGCAATTGCGGCATGGGCTGCCAGCAATTCGAGTAAATACTGGTCTTCCCGAGTGTAGGCATTTTCCTTGTAGGATTGAGCAGAGATCATCCCCACAATTTTTCCGTGTAAAAGCATGGGCACCGCCAGAATGGACTGTGTCGGGTCGGTCGGCGCGCTCCTTCATAATTCAAAGTCAATGCCGCTGCCGTCCATATCCGCCACGTTATTCAGCAAAACAGGCATATGCGTATGGACGACCTTGCCTGCCAGGCCGTGGTCTGCAAAATATTTTTCAGTAAAGATGCGCTTGCGGGGATATTCAACTGCATAGATCGGAATGATCTCGTTGGTGTTTTCGTCATATCCATCGATCACAAAATCATCGCAGGGCATTACCTTTTCAACAGTGGTATGGATCGAATCATACAACTGCTCCAGATCAAGGCTGGCGCTGATGGCATGGGTTGCCTGATACAGCACCTTTAACCTTTCCACCATCTGCGCCAAAGCCTCCTGCGCCCAGATTCTTTCCAGCGCGCCGGCGCAGTGATTGGATAATGTTTTTAGCACTTCCAGTGAATTTTCAGAGTAAGCCTTTATTTTATAACTTTGGATCGATAACACCCCAATCGTCCGGTCTCCACTGCGAACCGGCACAAACAATTGAGAGAGAGTTCTGTGCGCGCGGTTGCCAAAGGATAAGGATGGCGAAACTTCAAAGGGTTCTTCGTACAGTGAAAGATACCCGCTTTCACGGATAGCCTTAAGCATATTCTCGCTTGGTTTTTCAGGAGCGGCATCGTGCTGAACCACACGTTTGCCATCGATCGTGTCGATGGTTAATAATGGCCGGGGTCTTGTGCCTTGTTCAGGGTCATATAAAATTAAATAGCAAGCCTCCCATCCGATCAATTCCTGCGCGGTGTCCAAAATGATCTCCGCAGCAGTCACAGCATTGGATGTGATGCTTAAATTCTTCCCAAGCTGGGCGTAAACCTGCTCAGATTTTTCCAGCAACCCGTTACTCTCCATGGAAACATAAACTATTATGAAAGAGAATTATTTGTTTCTTTGTCTTACACTTTCATAGGTGATCAACGCGGTTGCAATTGAAACATTTAAAGAGTTAACCCTGCCCGCCATCGGGATCAACACTTTCAAGTCTGCATTCTGCATCCAAAAATCGGTCAGTCCTTCATCTTCCGTGCCGACTGCTATCGCGACGGGTTCTTTCAGATCAACATCAGTGTACAACACCTCGGCAGAAGGTGTGGCCGCAAGCACCCGCATCTTTTTGGACCGGAGCCAGGCCAGCGCATTCGGCGACTCAACCTCGACAGTGGGTACCGTGAAGACCGCGCCGCGACTGGCGCGGATCACATTCGGGTTCCACAAATCCACCCGTGCATCGCAGACGAGAAGCGCATCCACGTGGGCGGCATCAGCGGTGCGTAAAATGGCGCCGAGATTACCCGGCTTCTCAACCGACTCGGCCACGATCACCAATGGCGATGGGCTTAATGTTAAGTCTGCGAGTTCTGTTTTCGGGATGGGGAAAATTCCCAGCCAGCCATCAGGATTGTCGCGATAGGAGATCTTCTCGAAGACCGCACGGCTGACCGTGGTCACATCAGCGGCGGGAATGTCGATGGAACGGGAAACAAGCTCGGGCGCGGAAAGAAGCGTTTGCGGCTTGAGTCCGCTGCTGAGGGCCAGAGTCAACTCTTCGTAGCCTTCCACCAGCATAACGCCATCCTTCTGGCGTTGACGTTTATCTTCGCGCAGTTTGACGATATATTTAACGGTTGTGTTTTGTAAACTTGTAATGTCCATTTATTTAACTAAAAGCAAACACGAGGCTTGATGCGTTTTGCTGAGTGTAATGGAGGGCGGGTCGCTGTGCTTGCAAGTGGAAATCGCCACCGGGCAGCGCGGATGAAATCGACAGCCGCTTGGCACGTCGATCGGGTTGGGTGTTTCGCCCTGTAAAATAATACGCTCGCGGCGCAAACGCGGATTGGGTACAGGAATGACGGATAACAGCGCCTTGGTATATGGATGCTGGGGTTTCTCCAATACTTCGAGCATGGTGCCGATCTCAACGATGCGGCCAAGATACATAACCGCTACACGGTCGGCGAAGAAACCAACGGAGCCAAGATCGTGCGTAATAAAGATGACCGCGATCTGACGCGTGATGCGAAGTTCGGCGAGCAGGTTGATGATCTCGGCGCGGATGGATACATCGAGCATGGAGACGGGTTCATCTGCAAGCAGGATCTCAGGCTCAAGCACCAGTGCCGCAGCAATTACCACACGCTGACGTTGTCCGCCGGAAAGTTCGTGCGGGAAGCGATATAGATACACTTCGGCAGGTTTCAAGCCTGCATCTTCCATGGCTTTCTTGACACGTTCGTCACGTTCGCTTTTATCAGGCGCGATGCCATGCACAAGCAAAGGTTCGTTGATGATCTCTTCGATGGTCTGTGTGGGATTCAATGACTCATACGGGTCTTGAAAGATCATTTGTATCTTACGTCGCAGACCTTTGCGCTCTTTATCGTTCAAGTGCGTAATATCGCGGCCTTCAAATGAGATCGTTCCTTCGGTCGGCTCTTCAAGCCCCATTAACAAAAGCGAGAGCGTGGACTTTCCGCATCCGCTTTCGCCGACCAGCGCGATCACTTCACTGCGCCTGAGATTAAAACTGACATCATCCACGGCATGAACAAAACGTGATTCGCGTGAGAATAAAGCGGGGCGTCCGGCGTCAAAGTATTTTTTTAATCCGCGCACTTCGAGGAAATTTTCTTTGCTCATTTGGATGCCTCAACAAGATGGCAGCTTGCAATATGCATATCACCTAATTTATGTAACATGGGTTGTTCTGTATGACAACGAGCGATCGCAACCGGACAACGCGGCGCAAAACGGCAGCCATCAGGCAGCGCATCCAAACGCGGCGGATACCCTGGTATGGACGAAAGTTTTTTCTTTGGTTTTGTCAGATCAGGGAAAGCCTTGAGCAATTCCTGTGTGTATGGATGGCGCGCTGAATTGTAAATAGTATCCACATCTGCGTATTCTGCGGTCACTCCGCCGTACATAACCAAAACCTTATCGCAGATTTCCGCCACCACACCCAGATCATGGGTGACAAAAACAATCGCAAGGCCAAGTTTCTTTCGCAAATTATCAAGCAGTTCCAATATCTGCGCCTGAATCATGACATCCAACGCGGTGGTCGGCTCATCTGCAATGATGACCTGTGGATTACAGGCCAGTGCCATGGCGATCATGGCACGCTGACGCATACCGCCTGAATACTGGTGTGGATAATGTTCCTTATGATCTGCGGCAATGCCAACGAGGTCAAGCAACTCTATGACACGTCCCTGTATCTTATCTTTTGGAAAATCAGGCATGTGCTTGGTGATTGCCTCAGCGATCTGATCTCCCACAGTCCGCACCGGGTTGAGGGCATTCATTGCGCCCTGAAACACGATCGAAATTTCCTTCCAGCGAATCTTGTTTAGTTCTTTTTCACTGATCGTGGTCAGGTCTTTGCCATTGAAGAAAACCTTACCGTCCACGATCTGTCCGGCTGAAGGCAGCAGCCGCAGCAACGACAACATCAAGGTTGTCTTTCCGCATCCGCTCTCGCCCACCAGCCCGATCAACTCGCCTTCCTTCAAAGTAAAGCTGACGTTCTCCACGGCGCGCGCGGGCGGTTTGCCCTCGCTTATATAATTGATGGATAGATTCTGGACTTCGAGCACTGTCCTTTTTGTGGGATTTATCTGCGCCTCCCCACGGTCTTTCTCAACTGTGGGCCTGCCCGGCATTAAATGATGTGTTTCCAGCCTTGGGTTTAATACCTTCTCAAGCCCCTGCCCGAGCAGGGTCAACCCCAACACCACCCATACAATGCCGATCCCTGGGAAGAACAACGCCCACCATGCCCAATGGACATGGCCCGCGCCCAAATGCGTAGTTGAGCATTTGACCCCACGAAAGGGTGGTTGGATCGCCAAGTCCGATAAAAGACAGAGCGCTCTCATTGAGAATGGCAAGCGAAACAACCAGCACTGCCTGCACAACCAGGATCGGCATTACCAAAGGCAAAATATGACGTGAAATAATGTGACCATTCCCCGCGCCGACTGCGCGTGCGCGTAATACAAACTTGCGTGATTTCACAGCCAGAGTCTGCGAGCGGACAACGCGTGCGGTGGTTGTCCAACCGAGCAAGCCGATCACAAAGATGATATTAAGCAGGGATGGTTTTGTCAACGCGACGATCACAACCATCAACGGGAGGTCTGGGATGACAAGGAAAATATCTGTAAACCGCATGATGAAATTTTCCCAGCGCCCGCCAAAAAAGCCTGCCACAAGTCCCAGCACACCACCGATGATAATGGAGATAAAAGCTGCAAAGAAACCCACGATCAGGGAGATGCGTGCTCCAAAAATGAAATTCGAGAATACATCCTGTCCGGCGTCATCTGTCCCAAACCAATGGGAAGCGCTGGGCGGATTATAAATATCGCCGACCTGGAAAACAGCTGAAGAGGATGAGTCGTAAGGAGCGATCCAGGGCGCAAAAATCGCCAGGAAAATAATAACAGGCAAGCATGCCAAGGCCGATAAGGCCGATACGGTTTTGCTAAATGTCTGCCAAAATTCTAAGAACGAACAGCCATTGGTTTTGTGGTTCGGACCTGTATTGTGCTCTCCATTGGCTACTCCATTTACACGCGGATCAAGGTAATTATAGGTAAGGTCGGCCAGCAGATTGGCAAAGATCACCGCAACCGCGATCAGCAAAAATGCGCCCTGCAAAACAGGGAAATCACGCCGGCCAACTGCCTCAAAAATCGCGCTGCCCAGCCCGGGCCAGGAAAATGACTGCCTCGATTTGAATGGCGCCTGCCACAGTAAAGCCAAGATTAATGGCAATGACCGTTACCAGCGGAAGCATGGCATTTTTTAGTGCGTGGTCCTTCAATATCTGAAAAGTGCTCAGCCCTTTGGCTTTTGCGGTCAGGATGTAATCTTCTGAAAGTACATCCATCAAACTGGAACGCATAATCAGGGTGTATTCCCCCATATAAACGATGGTATAGGTCAGGGTCGGCAGGATCATGTGGCGGGCAATATCAACCCATTGCTGTAAAAGCGGCAGCGCACTTGAGCCGGGACTTGCCTTGCCGGCCAAAGGCAGCCCGTTGTTACTTCCCCAAAATAATAAAATAATTGCCAGCCAAAAAGTTGGCAGACTCCACGCCATAAGACTGGTAATCACCGCAACATAATCAATGGAGGTGCGGGCTTTCCATGCGGCAAAAACACCAAAGACCACGCCAATGATGATCGAAAGGATCTGCCCTGCACCGATCAATAATACCGTGTTCCATAGGCGTTCAGCCAGAACATCTGCAACCGGGCGGTTTGTGTGATAGCTGATCCCCAATTCGCCTTGAAGCAAATTACGGGCGTAAATAAAGAATTGCGTATCAAGTGGATTAACCGTGCAGCTTCCAACCTTGATCGGATTTAGAGACTCAAAACAATTAATGACCTGCTTATCCAACCCAAAACGTACGCGCAGCATTTCAACCGCTTCTTTTTTTAAGCGCGGGTCACGAATACCGGCGCGCGCCGGATCGCCCGGCAGTACCCGGAATAAAAAGAAGTTCAAAACAATCACAAATAGAATTGTAAAAATAGACCAGGTTATTTTTTTTATTAATGCACGGGTACGGTTCAAGGTCACTCCTTGAAATTATGGGGCTGGGGTGTGGAAATTCCACACCCCAGCTGCGGGTTATTGTTATTTTACGGGTTCGATCAATACTAGAGACGAAGAATCTGGAAGTTCCACTTTGGCTTGATTGGTGATCCATCCGGTAAAGCGGTCTGTGCGATAAGCCTGAGTTGCCTGCTCGTAGAATGGAATGATGTATACAACATCTTCATGTACGATCTTCTGCATCTCCCACACGATGGCTTTGCGGGCTTCAAAGTCCAGTTCAATCTGTTGTTTTGCATAAAGGTCATCGTAGACAGGATTGGAGTAACCGGTTTCACTGGAGCCTGTTGGAATGGCTTCGCTGGTGTACACATATAACAAAGCGCTTGGGTCAGGGTCAGAGGCCCAGCCCCAAAGCATAATATCAAAATCAAAAGCAGGGCAGCATTGAGAGGTCAATGCATCGGGGTCCACAGCCTGCATTTCCAATGTGATGCCGATCTCTCCCCACATTTCACTCAGCAATTCCGCTGTTCGGGGGGCAGAGATACTGTCGCTTGGCCAGTTCAGGCGGAAAGTCAGCGGACGTGAACCGTCTGGCAGTTCGCGGATTTTATCGCCGTCCGTATCCAAATATCCAGCGTCATCCAGAATTTGATTCGCTTGTGCAACATCGAATTCATAGTCCTTGAGTGAGTCGTTGTACCATACACCGAGACCATCAGGAATCAAAGTCAGACCGGGTGTGCCAAGGCCAAGCAAAACCACATCGATCAACTTTTGCTTATCGGTGGCATGTGACATCGCAAGGCGTACATTGCGGTCGCGCAATGCCGGGTGACCGGTGCAAATACCGCCTTCTTCAGGAGTTGGGCAGTTTTCTTCCTCGGTCTGGTTGAAGATAATATCCGAAACGCCAGGCGAGAACGGCGCGCCGACCACTACTTCTACATTCTCAACTGTTTTCAAGGACGCCACAGCCGTATTGGGCATTTCAGTGATCATGTCCATTTGACCGGTCTTGATTGCTTGCACGAGCGCATCCTGATTTTCAAAGGTTTGGAAAATAACCTCGTCCACTTTGGGCGGAGTGGCAAAATGTTCCTTGTTTGCGGTCAGGCGCACAAATTCATTCTGCACATATTCGGCCATTTTGAACGGACCAGAACCAATCATGGCGGTGTTTTCAAACTCCACCTTGTTTTCATTTTCCCAAATGTGTTTGGGAATAATATAGAGAAACACCAGTTGGCTCTCAAGGTTGGGAATTGCCTCTGTAAGAGTAAGTACCACTTCATTTTTCTCAGTAGATTCGATACTTGAGAAATACGGCGTATAGTATCCGTTCAAATAGGGGTACTCGGGGGTATCTTTGTAAAGGTTATAGGAAAAAGAAACATCTTCGGCAGTTAATGGTTTGCCATCATGCCATTTGATTCCATCTTTAATTTTGAAGGTGTAGACCAAACCATCATCAGACCGGTCAACGCTATCGGCCAGATTAAGAGTGAACGACCCATCCAGGTTCAGGTTATACATTGAATCATAGACCAGATCAAAAATCGTATATGACTCAGTCAGGATCGCCAGCCCGGGGTTCAAAGAATCCGGACTACCCGCCCAGCCAACATGCACAACGGAGGGCTCATCAGTTGCACCGTTTGCACCGGATGGCGCACCTCCACATGCCGACAAAATTAAAGCGGCAAGGATTAAAATATACAACATTCTATGTTTCATGTTTTTCTCCTCTCCAAATTAAAAATGATCTTCCCTAAAAATAAAGCGCCACGACAGAAATCATCTGCCATAGCGCAGCTGCTTGTTTCGTTAGAATACAACGAGGCCACAATTCAAGCACATCAGGGAAATATCCACTGGTCGGGAATTTTACTGTATTATTAGAATTCGTGAAAGCAAATGTGTTGGTAAAATCTCAGAAAGGTAAACACACATGGAAAATCCCATCAAACTTACAGAAAAATATGAACGGAATGGATGGCCTTCAGTCAAACGGCCGGATGTAAAACCACCTGCGGGATGGAACCTCTCGCTTCTCACTTCCCTTGAGCGGATTCGGTCTCACACGCTTTCATCTCAGGGTGAGATCGCCTACATCAAAGACGGCGAAACATTATCAGATGTATTTGTCATGTCGGCCAATGGCGGCTGGCCTGCGCGGATTTCCACCGAACGTCCGCTGGCGGCTTATTGGGATGATGAAATTCCAGAGTGGTCGCCCAATGGTGAGTGGCTGACCTTTGGCATTCATGGCCATGTACATATCGTGCCGCGCGCGGGCGGACTTCCCAAAAAGATCACAGACTTTGCCGTAGCTGCAAGCGGCGCACGCTGGATGCCCGACTCAAACGGATTAATTGTCACTGTTGAACGAAACGACACCGACCAGTTATTGCTGACAGACCGCGATGGTTCATGGCCGCGCGCGCTCACCACAGACACCATCGGCGATCATTGGGATGCGCGGCCTTCTCCTGATGGAAAATTCATCATCTTCAACCTGCGCCGCTTTGATGACCTAAATCGCTTGGATATTGTGCTGCTTGAAATTGCAACAGGCAAACAGGTGACGCTATACGGCAAACCGTCCACACGGGCCATGTCTCCTAAATGGTCACCTGATGGAAAGTGGATCTCTTTCATCTCACAGGAAACTGGCCGCGAAGAGCTGTATCTCATCAAACCCGATGGCGAAGGTCTGCATCAAACCACAAAAGCCGGACAGGATATTTTTCAATACGAATGGTCGCCCACTGGAACAAGAATGCTCGTGGTGGTGAACAGAAGCGGCTCGTATAATTTAATGTTCCTCGAAACAGAATCGGGTTCAACGTTCGATCTGCGAACCGGGGCGGGCATTCATTCGAATCCAAATTGGGCGAAGGATGAATCATTTATCACGTTTGAATTTGAAGGTCCGACTCTCCCGCCCGATCTGTATCGCATGGAACTTCCGACGCATACTGTAAATCAATTAACTTTCTCAACACCACCTGCACTAAAAAATAACAAGATGGTCGTACCAGAGATCGTTTCATATAAAAGTTTTGACGGTCTTGAAATTCCCGCCTTTTTATATCGTCCTGAAAAATCAAACAGCGCCGCGATTCTTTATCCGCATGGCGGGCCAAAGGATCAGTATGGATTTGGCTGGGATGAACTCGCGCAATATTTTACAGCCAAGGGCTACACCTATCTCGCGCCGAATTATCGCGGCTCCACGGGCTATGGTCAGGAATTTGAGCGCGCCAATTACGACGACTGGGGTGTCGGCGATACTCAGGATTGTTTGCACGGCGCAAAATATTTGCGAACCTTCAAAGATATCAAACCCGATCGCATCGCAATTGCAGGCGGAAGTTACGGCGGCTACATGACCATCAATGCGCTTTCACGCGACCCTGAATATTTGTTTGCCTGCGGCGTTACAAAATATGGCGATTCAAATCTGGTCAGCTCGTGGGCTGAGTGTGAAAAACGTCTGCGCTTGTATACAGAAATTTTCCTCGGCCATCCTTCTGAAAATTTAGGCACCTATCTCAAAGGCTCCCCCATCATCGACGCAAAGAACATTCAAAAACCAGTTTTGATCTTGCACGGCCTGCTCGATACCGTGGTGCCGCCCGAAGCAAGCGAAGAGTGGGTCGAAGCATTGCGCCGCGAAGGGAAGATCTTTGAATACAAAACCTACGATGATGAGCCGCACGGCTTCCTGCGTAGGGAGAACCTTTTTGATGTGTACGAACGCATGGAAAGATTCCTTGATTGGTATCTTCTTCCTAGTTAAATAAAAAAGAAAAAATAAAATGAATAGCAATACATTGGCTACACGAAATAATGTATTCTTCAATTATGACGAGATGACCTGGGACGCCGTTGCCGATCTGCCGCGAGATACACCGCTCGTGCTTCCGCTCGGATCAGGATATAACCTCAGCCTGCTCGCTGACCAATTGGCAAATCCGCCCCGTATCGGACTCCTGCCAGCCTTCCCGTTCGGCTGGCGCGGCAGCGGACTGGAACTGCCGGAGCCGATCTTTTTTCAATACATAGTCAACTTGCTCAACAGCTTAAGAGATGACGGCTTCACGCGGGTCTATTGCTTAACTCCGCAAGGCCTCGACCCGCAATCCATGTTCGTGTTGTATCCTGCATCATTTATCCTTGCGCAACCGCATGAGTCAACATACGCGCCGCGAACATTCCTTCCACCAGATAGTGAGCGCGGAAAAGTAATTCTGATTCCGATCGGTCACACAGAACAACATGGCTATCACCTCCCCCTTTCCGTTGATACTATTATTATTGATTCAATTGCACAGGGCACGGCAAGCCTAGTGCCTACACGCAGTTGGGCGATGCCGGTCATGCCTTATGGAGTCAGCACACATCGCTCATCTTTTGCCGCAACCATGAATGCCGGCGGACGCGCCTTTGAGGATTTTTGGGTGGCTGTAATTGATACTCTCGCCGCCCGTGGCTTTGACCGCTTCTATCTCATGAGCGGACACGGCGGCAATAGTTCGTTCCTTGTAAATATTGTGAAGTATGCGGGTGAACGTCACCGCCGGATATATTGTGCAACCGCCTGGCTGCATACTTCAGGGAAGATCGGCTCCGCAGCCTTGGATAAATATCGCACCTCACAGATCGGGGGCATGGGGCACGCCTGCGAACTCGAGACTTCGTATCTGCTGCATCTGCGCCCCGATCTATGCCAGATGGAACGCGTGGTGGATGAAATAGATTTTGTATCCACGCCTGATTATTATATGGATTGGATCGAAGGCGGCTCACTGATCGCTAATCCACCGTGGGACGATGATACAAAAACCGGCGCTTACGGCGCAGGCAGTCACGGCACCGCAGAAAAAGGACGCCTGTGGCTGGAAGCTGCCATCGCAGAAAAAGCCGCTCACGTGGAGGAAATCCACGAACAGCACGAGCGGCGCGAAAAAAGAAGAAATGAAGGCTATGGCTTGTGGGGAAAATTCAAGAAAAACAAATAGATAGAATCACTTACCAAATACGGCTTTTTTTCAGCAAACAAAATGACGTCCAAAATTTGTATTGGACGTCATTTTGTTTGTTTATATTCAAAAAAATCAGGATTACATACGCCCTGCAAGTTTTCTAGTGATTGCAATCTCAGTTTGCAACGCTTTCTCCAGGCCATCTGGGAATTTTGGAGCAAGAAGCGCACCGGACACATTTAAAGAATCGGGCACAGCGCCTGATCCGTACAACACACTCCACATAAGTTCCCATTCTTTCGCGTGTAATTTAAATTCATCACAGGCATCCATAAATTCACGGAGCCTGATCTTCCCGTAATAACTATCGATCAGATCGACCGCATTCTTATTTTCCTTCTGCATCCATTCAATACGTGATTTCCACAGCAGCTTACGCGGATCATCGTCAGCTAGTGATGTAAAAAAATGCTGTAAACGGCCAGGGTGATATTCCAAATTTGTGAGTTCACGGTCGTCTTGCAATTTCAAAAAATTGGAAGATGTTATTTTCAGAATACCTTCAAGCGAATTAAAAACCTTCAAGATATGCCTGATATTTGCCCTGCTTCTCACTGCGGGATTTTAAATAATATTGCAGCCAGCCTGTCCCTGCAAGTAAGCCAAGCAACGGAACCAGAATGGGAGACCAAACTTTAAGAAGATCCATAATATGTGCCATCCTGTCTGCTGATAAAAAATTATTTCTTGACCTCAAAAGTGATCTTCAACGCACAAAATCAGTTTTTCCAACTTTCAAGGTCCAGATCACATTATAAAAGCCTTCATTTTTAGGCGCAGTAAGCGGCACTCTGAGTGTGATCGTATTTCCCGGAGGAATTGTTGCAGATATATCCTGTATTCGCCTGCTTTCACCGCGAAGCCCGCTTAAGTAAATCACGTCAACACCGTAACTAGGCCATGTTTTTGTACCCGTATTCAATACTGTCCAAAACGCGTAAAAATCCAGCCCCGGTTGCAGCACAGTACCCTTCACAGGGCTTTTCTCTACTATTTTGCATTCCCATTCTCTGGGAGTCTTAATCACAGCGCCGCCTGCAACTTCCCCGGTGGCTGTTGGCTTTCCCGGAGTGGAAGCAGTCGATAAAACTGCGGCGGGAGTAACAGAAACGAGTGTGCCGTCGGTGCCTACAATTAAAAAACCGGGGGTGGCTGTCGGCGTTACAGAAACCAATATAAGCGGGGTTTGTGTGGGAGCGAGGGTCAACGTTGGAAAAAGGATTTGTGTCGGAAGTCCTGTATTGGTTGACGTAGGCAGATTTGTGGCAGTCTGCGTTTGTGCAGCATTTGCCGTCTGTGCAATAACCGTCCCCAAAGTATCTTGAGGAGACTCAGCTTGTTGCGTGGGAGTAGACGCCAAGAATGGCGAAATACAACCCAATACAAACAAGGCTGTAATCAACCAAACACTTATCCGACGAACACGTTGTCCACTCACTGATTGTCCTCTTTTCATTACAAACGATACAAAATTATAACATGCATCAATTTACATACTTTTTGATAAATTCTTCGCCCTTTCCAATAAACTCATCATGGTCATCAGGCATGGGAGCGGATGCCATCAAATCTTGAGTCTTTTCGCGCAATACCTGACGTGCGGTTGGAGAGCCGATCTCCTGCCATTTCTCCATGCTGTAGTGTGGATAGACATTGCTGATGTAATATCCATTTTTATAATTCCGCATCGTGGATGGTTGACTTAAGAAATTTTTACCCGGGCCTACTTTGAAATTTCATCCACAGCCGAGTTGACATC
This sequence comes from Candidatus Villigracilis proximus, assembly GCA_016715195.1. GTDB lineage: Bacteria > Chloroflexota > Anaerolineae > Anaerolineales > Villigracilaceae > Villigracilis > Villigracilis proximus. The sequence goes on along the minus strand of JADKBB010000049.1, from coordinate 3,896 downwards.
ATCCAGTTGAAAGCCGTTGTGGAGTCTCAGTGCCTGGTCGATGATCTCGTGGGTGTGGACAAAGGTCGTTGGCGAGATGGACTTCGAGCCAAGGGAATCTCCAATGAACGGAGCCAGGTGTCCGTGTGAGAGAAGAAGCGCGAGGGTATTCATCCAGTAGGTGTCTGCGGAGATCAAATCCATGCCCCAGCCGGTGCCGCTGCCTGATGTGGAGCAATGCGGAATGCCGTAATATTTCATCATCTCGGAACAGGCAACGCTGATGAGGATGCTTTGCGGGTCGTAGAAGTTGAGCATGGTGCGCATGTCAAAGTAAACGGGCAACATGCCAAGCAAAATCGGCGCGCCTTTCTTGATGGTCTGGCTGATGACCAGACCTGCGAGGAATTCTGCCATGAGCAATGTGAGTGTGCCGGCCGGTGTGAGCGGAGTGGACGCACCCGCCATGCTGTAATTTGAGAAGATGATCGGCAGTCCGTGCTCGATGGAGACTTTCATTTTGTCCACGGTGCCGGCATTCATTACCAGCGGACTGACAGGGTTGAAGTATGGAATGATGAACGGCTTACTTCCGAGATCGCCGTGCAGCATTTCAAACATTTGCAGCACATCAGGGAATTTATTTTCGTCAGAGACCAGCAAAACCAAAGGCTTGGTTGTATTCGAAATATGTTCGAGCGAGCCGTAGAGGTCGGTCAACTCTTCAGGGACATCACGAATAATACCGACGGTAGAAATCACGTCGTAATGTTTCAAGCTTGAGCCGAGTCTCACTAAGTCACGAAAGTTTTCACGTTTGAAAATATCAAGAGTCTCATCGACAGGATTTTGATAGAACAGCGCCGTCACCCCCACCCCAAAGCGCAGACGGTCTTCGCCCAGATTAAGTTTGTTTTCGCCGCGACGGTCGTAGACATCAATCGTCTTCGGTGCGGACTTGATCGCGTCTTCCACGATCTCAGGCGGGAATTTGATAATACGATCCTGAGATTTCAGTCCCAGTTTAAACTCAAGCATTTGCAGAATAGCAGGCGAATCCACACGCACGCCGGTCTCACTTAATACTTTCAGCACATTCCTGTGTGCTTCCTGAATTTGTTCTTCACTCATCATCGTTAATCGCGGGCGGACATTATTCATAAAAGTATCTCCTCAAATCAATTGTACAGGAAAAACACATCCCCTGACTAGAGATGGCCAGGGGATGTGTTTTATTTTTGCTTTTTCCAGAATTTCATATCGTCTGAATTTTCAGGATCAAGATATTTCGGATCAGCTTCTTTTGCGGTCTTATGCCCATGCGAGGTCCATAAGTCTAGTGCGAGTTTGCGCGCATCACAACGAACTCCCTGCGAGGAAAAATATTGACAGACACGAGTCAGATCACGCGAGAAGATATTCCACGAAAACGGGATTTGACTCTGGAAATACCACCTGTGGAAAATCGATCAGGGTAATCTCTCCATTCCAGTACAGAATATTGTATGCAGATAAATCGCCATGAATGATCTTGTGCGTAAGCATAAGGTCAATGTTGTGAATTACTCTCTCATACAAGCGTTGTGCTTCACTCGAGTCAAGCGAGACGGAATTGAGCACAGACGCGGCATTGGACAAGTCACCAACATAGCCCATCAGGATGGCATTCTTCTCCATCGCGTACGGCTTCGGGACATCTGCTCCGGCATTATGGAGATTTTCCAGCGTTTTGAATTCGTACGCGATCCATGATTGATGGCGTACTTCTTCACCAAACGCGGTACGTTTCTGCATAGCGTGAAGTGTGCCGTCGTCCACAATGACATTGCCGCTCTCGTCCAGGTCAGCGCGGCCTGTGCGATATTGCTGGTCGTTCTTTAGATTTCGCAGCATACGCGGACGATAGATCTTCGCGGCCACATAAGGTGCCTCTACACCTTCACCTGATTTGCACAGGTACACCGAAGCCTCCTTGCCGCCTTTAACTTTGCGTAATACATCTGATATCCATTTATGATCTGCAATTTCAAAAAGGGAATCCAGCAGCCAGACCTCTTCAAAGCGGGCAGCTTTATAAGTGAACCTGAACTCGCGCGAGATCTCCTGTGCGCGGGTGAACAGGCGGGCTTCCATCTGGCGTTTTTTTGATTCGCGCTTCTGGAAAAATTGTTCTTCAGAGGAATCTGTCTCAGCATTGGATTCGTCGAGTTCTTCAAAGAACTCAAGAAGTTTATTCTTACTCATGATGTTAGAAAACCTTTTTGGTATAAAAATCTCAAAATGACCTTCCCCGCATTAGAACAAGATCGCAGGGATTACGCCCTGCGATTAAAAATAAAAACCACAGGGCGAGACGCTCCTGCGGTTCAATGATTGGTTATAAAATACAGACAACCAGAAAAGGCTATCGCTACAAATCACCGGCAGGAGGCGCGCAAAAAACAGATTGAGTGGATAATGTGCTGACTTTCATCTTTTTCGTACCTCCTTTTGTAGTGGAATAATTTAGTAAGGCAATTTTATTTTACTCACCTTTGAATGTCAAGGATTTTCGGCGCGCACGCCATAACACAGTGAGATATAAAGCCAGCCCGAACGTCAGGAAGGATGCGCCGCGCAGGTTCGGCACAGGGCCTACCGAGATATTCGGCCAAAGTGCTGCAAGCAGAATCGCCAATTGCGGCAAGATCACTTTATCATAGCCAATGATCAACACCGCACCCAACATCACGCCCGGCACACTTCCCGCCCCGCCAAGGATCACCATCGTTAAGTGTCAGGTTGAAATATGAAACGCGAATAATTCCGGATCAACATAAGCGGAAGGTGCCTGCATACAAAACCGCCAAGCCAGCCCGGCAATCGCCGAGCTAAACACAAAAGCCATCATGCGTACGCGGCACGTCCCGCGGCCGCGGCGAGTTCTTGGCGGCCAAGCACATTCTATTTATAAACCCCAGACACGACCCGTCCGCGAGGATGTGAGTCTCATGCTCAACCACGCGGCGAGCAGAACAAACCCAAAGACAAGAAAATAATTCATCGTAGGCATGAGCAGGTATGAGATTGGGAAGCGAAGCGCTGTCAATCCGCTGAATCCATTCACGCCGCCGGTAAAGTCAAAGTTCACGATCAATTGTCGGGTGAGAAGTCCAAGGGCGAGTGTGGCAACTGCAAGAAAATCATTGCGGACTCTGTGTGAAAGCAAACCTTTAATAACACCCAACAAAACCGGCGATAAAAATTCCAGAACAAGCGTGCAAGGGAAAATTTCCGCTTGAACGAAGCACAAGCGCGTAAACATGCATATACTAACCTCAACCATCCGCGCAAAGCCCAGATCAAGCAGACCAGTAAATCTCCAAGCGCGATATTCCCAAGCCAGAGTTAACTTAAACGGAGCAAAATAAAAATTGCCATCGAACGCAAAATGATCTGACCGCCAAGCCCGAAAACTTGCATGAGGATGGGAACCAGTGTGAGCGACACGAGAAGCAGAATCACCCAGCGCTTCTCTCTTAACCCTCTGCCTGCCGCAGACAAAATAACAGAATCACGCACCTGAACAGTTTCCGCATCCGCGCCGGTGGACTTTCGCCACGTAATTAATGTAATTAAGATAATCAACAGAATTGCGTTCGTCCATTGCGCTGAAAAATAATAATCACTCAGCGAAGAAAAAACACCGATGAAGAGACTGCTCAACAACGCCCCGAAGCGGATTCCCGATGCCGCCCAGCAGCGCAGCAGTGAAGGCGAGCAATCCACTTTGCGCACCATGCGCACCAAACGGACGGCTGTAATACAAGGCAAAGATAAAAGCAGCAGCGCCGGCCAACGCTCCGCCCACAGCGAAGGCACGATTGATCGTTGAGTTGACATTCACCCCGACCATTTCGGCCAGTGCATGATTTTGA
>JADKBB010000048.1 GCA_016715195.1 Candidatus Villigracilis proximus | reverse complement strand
TTTTTCTCCAAATGGCGTGCGATTATTGGAGACATTGGATATATTTTACTCTCAATAGTTTGCAATAAGAAAACAAACTGTATGTAGCTGGTTTATAATTGAAAAATGACCGCGCAAATCCCTTTATCCACGGCTCCGTTTTTTCAGGAATACAACTTTTCCATGCTAAAGGCAGATCAGCACAGTGTGTTGGTGATCGGGCGTATTCTGGCGTACGGGGATAGAAACGAAGTCCGCTGGTTGTTTAAAACATATGGCAAAGAAAGACTTATCCATTGGGTGAAACAAGATGGTGCACGTTTACTATCCAGGAGAAGATACAACCTTTGGTGTGTGCTGTTTGACATTACTCCTCAGCCTATAAAGAAGAAAACCTCATGGGCATATTGAAATCACCACATTGGGAAACAGTTACCCCGGAGATCAAATCTCTATTGACCTTCATAGGTCAGCAGGAATTTTCAAATCGCTTTTATCTGGCGGGAGGAACGGCTCTTGCTTTGCAAATGGGGCACCGCCTTTCCATTGATCTTGATTTTTTCTCGGAAAAAGATGAGGTTCACGACAGAACACGATACGAGATCATAAAAGCATTTGAAAGCAAAAATGGTCAGGTCATTGAAAATGTAGACGGCAACCTGCTCATGCTTGTTCAAAATATTCATGTTGGTTTTTTTAGTTATGGATACAAACTATTACAACCCGTTCAAACTATTGAGGATGTAGCCCTGGCTGCGCCATTGGATATTGGATTAATGAAATTGGATGCGCTGATCGGGCGGGGAAGTCGAAAAGATTTCTATGACGTTTATATGATTTCCCAACACATTCCACTTGTTGATTTGCTCGAAGCCGGCAGGAAGAAATATCCCCAACTACGTGATTTTGCCATCATGGCAATTGAAAGCATGGTGCTTTTTGAAAATGGAGAACGGGACATTCAACCAGCCATGTTTATAGGTTTATCATGGGACGAACTAAAAAAACACTTTATTGAACAAGCAAAAGCACTGGGGGATCAATGGTTTGATCAGCCATAAACGTATACGTCCGCGAGACAAAATTTTCTCGCGGACGTTTTGTATTAAGTTGTAAAGTCAATTTGAATTATTTGGGTGGAAATTGCTCTTTTTGCTTCTTCAATCTCCCGCCCAAAGCGGATACGTCAGCAGCGCCAGCAGTAAACTTTCCACGCCGATGCCGATCGGTGACCATTCGTAACGGGTTTCACGCGCTTCAAAACATTTTTCAGTAACCACCGTCACAAACGGGTAGGGGAATCCGTGCAGGCGCATGTCGAAGGCGGAATGTCCCAACCCGACGGGTGCTCCGAGGTATGGCGAGCACCACCCTCCTTCTCCGTTCGCTTCGTCTGTGATCGGTACGAATTGGATCAGCACGAACAGCAGCGTAAAGAAGATCGAAAACGCCTTTACAGCATACAAAATAAAACGGGAGGCTTTGGAAGGAGTATTCATAAAACACATTTTACCCGCAATCACATGACACATAATAAAACACGTCCGCGAGACTCGCGGACGTGTTTTATTAATTTAACTCAAGTTGTTACCATGCCAAGAAATCCAAGACCTTTGCCACGGATTTCGCGGAGTTTTTAATGGCTTTTTCTCTGTGTCCTCTGCGTCTCTGCGGTAGAATTTTTTTATGGGTGGCAACTTGCGTTAATTTATCACCTCAACTTTACTGCACAACCACCTTGTTATCATAGAAAGTGATCGAATGATCTGAACCATCACCGAGATTAAATTGGCCGGTGAATTTCACTCCGCCCACCCAGGCCACGTAGGTGTACCAGCCGGAAGGGATCTTGACCGTCATCGAATCGTTGACCGGATATTCATGGATGACGTTAATGCCGTCTCTGGTGGTGCCTTGCAATGAAACATAAATATCAGAACTGGTGTTGGGCAATAATTTAACTTTCCCGACCGGGCTGCCATACGGAACCTTGCCATACGAAAGCGGAACCGGCTCGGCGGTGGCAGTCACCGGATAATAGGGATAAACCCCGCCGGATGTGGGGATATAAATGACCTGTCCCACATACAGCAAATTGATATTTTGAATATACGGGTTGAGCGCCCACAGCTCATTCACACTCACCCCATATCGAGCGGCGATCGCAGAAAACGTATCACCGACCTGCACCGTATAAGTACCGCCATAACTGACGGGCGAATTATAGTAATTGTATGTGTTGTAATAATTATTAACCACCGCCGGCACGGGCGTGGCAGGCACTGGTGTGGCGGGTACTGGCGTAACGGGCACAGGCGTAACCGAAGTTCCATAATTGCTTCCGGGCACGGTCAACACCTGGCCGACAGAAACTGTCGTGCTGATGCCGGGGTTGGCAGCCATGATCGCAGCCACCGTGGTGCCGCAGGTCGCGGCGATCGACTCGAGGGTCTCGCCCTGCCCCACCGTATACGCCCCGCCGCACACGCCGCCAGCCTGCACGCCGGGCGGAGTCCACAACAGGGAAAGAGCGAACAGAAACAAAATAGAGACTTGAACAAAAGTTTTATGTGACATGGTTCTTCTCCTTAACACTAGTAACATGATAAGACAAAAAGAAATGAATGGCAATCATCAATCAGTACTGGATGTAAACCACGCATCCCATCCAACCTGATACCTGCCCGGAAAAACAAAGGAGATTTTTCCCCGGCTGACAGTTTTCAGTCCGCGCGGCTGCGTTCGATCTCCACGCCCACCGATCTGGCGAAGCGCACCGCCCCCGGCTTCTCCACGCGGACTATCGTTTTCGTCACGCCGTTTTCCTGCAAACAAATTTCTGCGAGATCATTGGCCAGCGCTTCCACTGTCAATCTCGCGGCGGTCTCGGCATGAGACTGAATTTTCTTTGCCAGCGCGCTGTAATCCACACAGTAGGCAATGTCATCGGTCTGCGCGGCGCGGGTGGTGTCACTGAAAACAGTCACGTTGATCAGAATATCCTGCGGCGTCACTCGCTCCCAATCTCGAATTCCAATAATGCCGCGCACAAGCAGGTCTTTGATAAAAGTTTTATCCATGCAGGCTCCTGTAATTTTTTCGGGTTCGCAAAAATAGACCGGGAAACTCCGTCAGCGCTGAAAAGGATTGAGAGCAGCGCCCAGGCTTGAGGTCCGCTTGATGCGGGGTCTTCCTTCCATCCCCAAAATTGTATCATCGCGGAAGACTGCAAATTAATGTCGGTGTTTTAGGTATAAACGTCAGTGGTAAATCAACAATAATTATGTCACAATAAGTTGTATTCTCAAATTGAAAGGATTTGAGATGTATATTTCGTTCGGAGGTTTTCATGCGCAGGCCAAATCAGAACAATCCCTTAGGGAAGAGGGCGCCCCATCAACAATTATGGGAAAGCGAACATCAGGTCAGGCAAATGATCGAAGCACTGCCCGTGGCAATTGTTGTCTCTTCGGGGGTTGACGAGCGCGTTGAATCGATTAATAACAGATTTACCGAGTTGTTCGGCTACACCACAGAAGACATACCGAATGTGGCAAGTTGGTGGCCGCTGGCCTACCCCGATGAAACGTATAGGGAGGAGATCAAAGCGCGCTGGAGGGCAAAGATCGAACGATCCCATGGCCGGGTCGAAGCCATGGAGGCAAGTGTTATCTGCAAGGACGGCACGCGCCGTTATGTTGAGTTCCGTCTTTCATCCATCGGCAAAAAACATCTGATCACCTTTATTGATCTGACCGAGCGCAAGCAGGTCGAAGAGACATTACACGAACGCGAGAGACATTCACAGTCATTGCTTCAACTCTCCAGAAATCTTGAACGCGCGCAAACCTACGGCGAAGTGCTGCAAGCTGCACGCGAAGAAGTGCAGGACATTATTGGGTATCAAAATCTATGGGTTTATCTGTTGACCGAAGACAGGCAACATTTCAAGGCGTTGCTTGCCAGCGGAGCTCAGGAAAAAGCAGTGATTGATAACGAAGAGGTGGCATTGCTTACCATCAAAGGGGATCGGATGCTCGAAGAGATCGCGGCGGCCAGAGAGATCATTGTGGTCGAAGATGCGCGGACAGACGAACGCACCGATAAAAAGATCGTGGAAAAATTGGGGAGCCGTACCATTGTTAATATCCCCATCATTTTGCTGGGCAGGCATTTGGGAACGATCGGCACCGGGAGTTTTGGTGATGAGGGCGTACGTCCGCCAACGGCCATGGAAAGTGACTATCTCAAAGCACTGGCAAGTCACCTGGCGGCTGCGCTGGATCGTCTGCGGCTGTTTACTGAGCGTAAACAGGCCGGGCAGGCGCTGCATGAAAGCGAGGAAAAATTCCGCGCTGTGATCGAACAATCAGCGGAAGGAATCATACTGGTTGATGAACAGGGCAGCGTGATCGAGTGGAATCAATCCTATGAGAAAATGACCGGCCTCGCGCGCAAAGATGTGATCGGGAAACCGTTCTGGGATATTGTGTCGGAACTCACGGCCGCTGAGCGGAAAACACCTCAACGCCGTGAATATCTTAAATCAGCCATTCTTGAGGCTTTAAAGACCGGCGAGTCTCCCATGTTTACGCAGCCGATGGAAGTGGAGATCAACGCTCAACAGAACAGGGAAAAGCATTATCTTCAGCAGACCGTTTTCCCGGTCAAAACAGAGGCGGGCTTTTGCATCGCATCTCTGACACATGATGTTACTGAAAAAAAACTTTGGGAAGAGGCGCTGCAAAATAGCGAAGAGAAATACCGCACTCTCTATCAAGAATCCTTTGACGGGCTTTTCATCACATCTCCTGCGGGGAAGATCCTCGATATGAATCGAAAAGGGGTTGAGATGTTCGGTTATGACTCAATGGAAGAGATGCAGTCTCTTAATCTCGCAACAGATGTTTACGCCCGCCCGGAAGACCGTCAGCGCATACTCAAATTAGTCAACAGTGGAAACAGTGCGGAATATGAGGTGGAGGTCAAAAGAAAGAACAGTGAGACCATGATCACCCATTGTTCTCTGACAGCCGTCAAGGATGAAACGGGCACGATCTCATCCTATCGGGGCATCATCCGCGACATCACTGAAAAAAAACGCGCCGAGGAAGAACGCCGGGCTTATCTGCGCTTCCTGAAAAACATGGACCGCGTCAACCGCGCCATTCAGGCAACGAAATGATCTTCAGCAAATGATGAGCGATGTTCTGGATATCCTGCTTTCGATCTTCGATTGTGACCGTGCCTGGCTGGCCTATCCATGTGACCCGGATGCCGAGACATGGCAGGTGCCCATGGAGCGCACCCGGCCTGAATATCCCGGCGTGCTTCCGCTGGGCATCGAACTTCCAATGGAACCGGCCGGTGCCAATATATATCGCATCTTAAGAAATACAGATGGACCGGTAAAATTTGGAGCGGGTGAGGAATACCCGGTTCCACTGGAAATGGAAAAAGGATTCAACGTTCAATCTATAATTACCATGGCTTTTTATCCAAAGATCGGCAAACCCTGGTCGTTTGGCTTACATCAATGTTCCCGTCCACGCATCTGGAATCAGGAGGAGGAAAGACTGTTTCGGGAAATCAGCAGACGATTGAGTGATGCCCTCACCAGTCTGCTGGCATATCGTGATCTGCAGGAAAGCGAAGAGCGCTATCGTCGTCTCGTGGAACTCTCCCCTGATGCGATCGGTATTCACAGCCAGGGATTGGTCGTCTTTACCAATCCAGCCAATGTGCAACTGATGGGCGCAAAAAGTGAAGCGGAAATACTCGGCAGACCCACCCAGGATTTCATACATCCAGATTCACGTCTGCTCGCTCAAAAGCGCATCCACGATATGCTGACAAACAATATGCCGGTCCCGTTTGTAGAGGAAAAATTTCTCAGGCTGGATGGCACATCTGTTGATGTGGAGGTGGCGGCTGTCCCATTTCAATATCAGGGACGACAGTCCATTCAGATCATTGCGCGGGATATTACAGAACGCAAAAAATATGAACGCGAACAGAAAGCCATCCTCACAGTTAGTGCGGCCTTGCGTCAGGCAGTGACCAGAGCTGAAATTCTAAATGTGATTCTCGATCAATTGATGGAACTCTTCAAAGCAGATGGAGTCATGCTGGTGCTGCCCAATCCGCAGACCGGCGGTTTCATTGACGAAATGGGACGCGGCATTGTTGCCGAAAGAATGGCCGGCCTGCACATTCCGCCGGGGCAGGGCGTGTGCAACTGGGTGATCACAAATAAAAAGCCCTACTTAAACAACCGCGCAGAAAGTGACGCACTCTTTTACCGACCTGACCTGCTCGGTGAGTCTCACTGCCTGGCATCTGTCCCCCTGGTGGCACAGGAACGTGCCATCGGCGCATTGTGGATCGCCCGCAAAATCGATCTGGCAGACCAGGACCTGCGTCTGCTGGCCGCAATTGCCGATATCGCCGCCAACGCGATCCACCGCATCATCCTCCATGAACAAACTGAGATGCAGCTGCATCATCTGATCGCCTTACATCAGATCGATCTTGCCATCAGCAGCAACTTCGACTCAAATGTCACATTGAATGTGATCCTCAACAACGTAAAGAACGAACTTGAAATGGATGCAGCCGGTATCCTCTTATTAAATCCCATCACACACACGCTCGATTACGCCGCCGGAATTGGATTCAAAACCCGCAACATTGAACACTCACACGTCAAAATTGGGGAAGGATGCGCAGGAACAGCCGCCCTGGAATATAGAACCGTATCCTGCCCCAACCTGAAACTGGCACCTGGTATTTTCAGCCGCTCCTCGCTGTTGGCTGATGAAACATTTACCGCACACTATGCCACCCCGCTGGTGGTCAAGGGACAAATTAAAGGCGTGCTTGAACTTTTCCATCGAAACACAGTTGACCCCGACCCCGAATGGATCAACTATTTTGAAACCCTCGCCACGCAAGCCGCCATCGCAATCGAAAGCGCATCCCTGCTCGAAAATTTACAGCGCTCCAATACCGAACTCAAACTCGCCTACGATGCCACCATCGAAGGCTGGTCACGCGCGCTCGACCTGCGCGACCGGGAAACAGAAGGTCACACGCAGCGCGTCACAAAAATGGCTTTGGAATTGGCTGAAAAAATGGGAATGGAAGATACGGAAAAACAGAACCTCTGGCGCGGATCCCTGCTCCATGATATCGGGAAAATGGGAGTCCCTGATTCGATCCTGCTCAAAAACAGTCCGCTTACACAAAGCGAATGGGAGATCATGCGAATGCACCCCACATACGCGCACCAAATGCTTTCTCCAATTTCATATTTAAAAAATGCGCTGGAAATTTCCTACTGTCATCATGAAAAATGGGATGGCAGCGGCTACCCGCGCGGACTCAAAGGTGAAGATATTCCGCTTTCCGCCCGCTTATTCAGCGTAGTGGATGTCTTCGACGCGCTCACATCCGACCGTCCCTACCGCGCTGCATGGCCGCAAGAGGAGGTTTATCGTTACATTCAGGAGCAGACTGGAAAACATTTTGATCCACAGGTTGCAAAGATATTCCTCGAAGCCCGGGGATACAAACCGCAATAACATACACTGTTTAACAAAACAACGCCCCTCATCAAATGAGGGGCGTTATTTTGTTAAGTTACACCATTCTTGGCAGTGAAAAACTTAATAACAATCCATCTTCGGTTTCCTGCGGCTCGTCCATTTGACCGCCGTGTAATTTGATCAATGCCGAGCAGATGAAATTATACATTGCCGAGTCCATCTCGGATTTATCACGCGCTTTCTTCCCTGCGCTCTGAATGCTGATCTTGAACTCTTGCTCGTCATCTTTGGCAGAAAGAGACAGAGCTCCTTCCGTCACACGGATCGCAGCATAGGTCAATAAATTGGAGACCGCCTGACTCAAGCGGGTTTCATCCACGCTGGCATTCGGCATATCAATCATAATATTGGGCGTTAGAGACAGTCCGGGATTCTTTATCTCCCATTGACTGGCAACATCTTTAAGTAGATCGGCCAGATTATATGATTTGCGAAAAAGAACAATATCCCCGTTATTCAAGTGTGCCATTTCCACCAGATTGGTAAGCAGAGTCAGCATCCGCTGACTTCCGTTGAAAGCGGTGGTCAAGTCCGTTTTTTGCATCTCATTAATCGGCCCATCCATGCCTTTGATAACGATCTTGGTAAAACCAATAATGGCATTGAGCGGCGTCTTCAAATCATGAGAAGCCCAGGATAAAAACTCATCAAGATCGAAATGCCCCGCTGCCTGATGATTCCAAATCAGAGATTCAATGGCAGTCGTGTCTCCGGCCAGAGCGCTGGCTTGCTCTTCATTTAATTTATGAGTCTGATACAAGCGAATTGCCAGCTGCGTTTTGGCTTCCTCAGGGGTTATCTTTGCCGCCTGCAATAATTCAGTTGGAATCTCAATAATGGTTTTTTCCATAAAGTTCAAGCCTTATAAAAGAGATGAATAATTTCACGAGAGTATAGCATAGCCGGATGGCAATAAGGATATTTTCGACATCCGCTGGAAATGACAAGCTTATTTTTTATTACATCGGCAGGCATTTATTAACGATCATACAATTCAACCTTGAACGCAGTAAGCGAACGATTAATATCCGTGATAAAAGCCAGCAATGACCCGATCAACGAAAGCAGACAGGTCACAAACAGGGCGCTGATCAGCCAGGCATCCTCCAGTTTGAACAAAGCCGTAATAAACAGGGCGATGATCAAACAAGCCGCGCTCAACAAACTCGTGGACGCCATCAAAATGGACAAGCGGATCAAACGCGCCTGCACCCACAGGATATCGATCTGGGCAAGGACACGCTTCTGGACGCGCCCCGAAACTGTTTCAGACACAGCAAGCAGAGTCCTGGCCCGCTCAATCACCCGTGACAGACGGTTGGTCATACTCAATAAAAGCAAGCCAACGCCTGAGATCAAGATCACAGGTCCAATGGAAATTTGTAATACCGGAATTAATTCTTGAATGGAAGTCATTGCATATCTCCTCGATAAATTAAATACAAGCTGCTCTTTGTATCACTAATATGACACAAAGAGCAGGAACATTAATCACTACAACAGGTTACATTTTTCGTAAGTGTGGGTTTCTAGGACGTTTTTGTAAAATCACGGACCTGGAGATTTCGTCCACTGACCCATGCGCCCACCATCGTGGCAATACACGAAAGCAAAAAACTTAAAAGAACTCCGGTTTCAAATCCACCCTGCGTTAAGACATCAAGGATCAGCACGTGAAAAGTTGCCACACTTGCGCGAAAAGAAGCGGGAATGAAAATTCCCAGCACACCGCCAAACACCGCGCCAAATAACATTCCCGTATACGCGCCGGTGCTCACCCCGCCCGTCCGCCCGGCAATACGCACAGTGAGAGCCCCGGTTAAGGCGCCGGTCAACATGCCCAGCAAACCTCCGGCAATAGCGCCAAACCGAACGCCAACCCAGGTGACACTCAAAGCGCCGGTCGCAGCTCCCAGCGCAACACCGAACCCCATCCCAAGCAAGGCGCCAAAAATAGTACTCTTCAAATATAGCTCTTTATTTTCCAACATCGTTTCTCTTTTCTTGTAGGATATAAGTTGACTGTATTTTACTGTTAATTTTAAGATCGGTACTTGTGCGTTCCAATGTACAGGAGGAAATGATTTGTTTATGAGCGTACATATTTCATGCGCTTTTTGAGCAGTTGATGCAGACTGGCATGTACGGACGTGATTGAATGGCAAAAGAATCGGATATAATTTATCCCTATATTGTTATTGTTTAAATAACCAATATCTTAAGGAGCATATCATGGCTGAACCAATTTATTTCCAATGGCAGAATGAAGTGTTATGCAGCACCATTTATCCCATGCGCGAACCGAAATTGCGTGACTTTCTCCTGTATTACATGGAGATCGATATTTGGAAGCAATACAAGGATAAGGATATTGCATCGCTCAAAACAGAAGTGGATGCCTACACCAAGGCTCAGGAACTGGCGGCGATTGGCGCGTATAAATCCTATTCCTCTCTGCGCGGATATTTTTTAACAAAAGATGTGCGCGGAAATTATCTAAAGTTCAAGCCCGTGGACGAGGCCGAACTGACCGAGATCAATAACTTCCATGCCCTGTTCATTCAAAGCTGGCCCAAGGATATTCGCGGGGAAAAAAGTTTTGTGGAAGGCCAGATCCAATATTGGGTAAATCATCGCAACATGCACCGTGACTGGGTTAAATCCAGAAAGCGCCGCCTTGAAGTGATGGCTCCCGAACATCCCAAACGAACCATTGAGACAGAAGAATTAAAGCAAAAGGAAAGTTCCACGCTGGCGATGGCCGAACGGGAACTCGATCAATTGCGCGCATTCCTCGCGACTTATGACAAGATCGAACAGCGTAAACTCGCCTGGTATAAACTGTCTAAAAACGACCCAAACTTCGAGCCGTCTGAAGCGGAGTTTCTTGTCGAATACAAACCGGATCAACCCGTTACAGTTAAAGATATTGCCATGTGGAAAGCCGAAGAGTATAAGGCTTCACTGGAAAATAAGAAACAACCTGAGTTGATGGAGGAAATCCATCAGCGTTTTAAGAAGGAACCACAACGATACCCATATTGGCTGCAATATATGGTCGTCCATTTTTCAGGAATGCGCTACGCCAGCGCGCATGGTTCATGGGCTGACCCCAAAGATTTGATCATTCGACTCGGCG
>JADKBB010000047.1 GCA_016715195.1 Candidatus Villigracilis proximus | reverse complement strand
TCACAGACCGCGAGCGCGAAGTACTTGATTTGTTGGCTCAAGGTCTGGCAAACAAGGAGATTGCAGAAAAACTTTTCATCACCACCAATACTGTCAAACGGCATTTGAAAGCGATCTTTGAAAAACTGGATGTCCATACCCGCTCTGCAGCGACCGCAAAAGCTACCGGAGATGGCAAGCTCAATTCCTTGCAGCGTGATTAACCCCGCTTTTTATTTTTAGGCTTTTATCACAATGGCGCAGTCCAACAATTTGGACTGCGCCATTGTGATTTTTCATTAAGCATAGTTTGGTATAAAAAAAACGATTCGGGTAAAGTTTATTTAATCTCCTGAATTTTTAACCGGTATTCTTCAAGCCGGCGGCGATGCCGTTGATGGTTAATGCCATCACATCCCGCAGAGTTTCCACTTCCGCTCCGTTGGGGCTTTTCAAAGATCGTAAACGGCGTAACACATCAACCTGAATGTAGTTTAATGGGTCAATGTAGGGATTGCGAAACTGGACGGCATATTGTGTAACCGGTTCCATTTCCATGAGAGAGGTGTGTCTGCTGGTGGAGAGTACGGCTGCGCAAGTCCGTTCGTATTCTTCGCGAATACGGCTGAAGATGGTGTTTCCGAGTGCGCGGTCTGGCACAAGCTCCACATATAACGCCGCGATTTCCATATCCGCTTTGGTCAATGACATTTCAGTATTATTTAATAGGCTTCTAAAGAAAGGCCAGCCTTCGTACATTTCGCGCAACACAGATTGATCGGTAAAGGATTCCAATCCTGCGCCCAGGCTGTACCAGCCCGGTAAATTAAAGCGGGATTGCATCCATGAGAATACCCAGGGAATGGTGTGGATTTTGTCCACGGCGCTGGAACTGGCACGTGAGGCCGGACGCGAACCGATTTGCAGCTGCTTGATCTCGTCCAATGGTGTGGCAGATTGCCAGAATTCAATAAAGCCGGGAGTTTCATATACCAGATTTCGATAGGCCTTTTGTGCCGTGCCCGACATTTCTTCCATGGCCTCACGCCATTTGTGGGGAACCTGAAATTGTTCTTCAGCAGGAGCGGAAGCAAGCAGGACGGCACTTGCAATTTGCTCCAGATGACGATGGGCAAGGTATGGGTTGGCATATCGTGAAGCGATGATCTCTTCCTGTTCTGTCACTCGAAAGCGGCCATTAATACTGCCCGCAGGCTGGGCGCGGATGGCGCGGCTGGCCGGCCCGCCGCCGCGGGCAATTGTCCCGCCGCGGCCGTGAAAGATGGTGAGTTTAATATCGTGTGTTTGAGTAACGCGTGTAATTTCTTCTTGAGCTTGATAGAGCGACCAGTTTGCCATAAGGTAGCCGCCATCTTTGTTGCTGTCTGAGTAGCCGATCATTACCATTTGTTCATTGTTATGAGATTTAAGATGCTTGCGATATGGTTCGCAGGTAAAGAGTGCCTCCAGAATAGTTTGCGCGCTTTTCAAATCTTCAACAGATTCAAAGAGCGGTGCAATCGGGGGCACATAGGCACAGCCTGCCCAACGGGCCAGCAGTAAGACTGTCAGAATATCGGCGGTGGAGTGTGCCATTGAGATGACGATCGCGCCGAGTGGTTCGTGTCCGTACACTTCGCAGATGCGGCTGATAAGTTGAAACAATGCCCAGGTTTCAGAGGTGGCAGGAGTCACACCGGGATGTTGAGATAACTCCATTGGCGGCTGGTCAAGCAAACGCGTGAGAAGAAGCGTCCGCTCGTGGTCAGATAAATGTTCAAAATCAGATTCAATTCTGAGGGCGCGCAAGATCTCACTTAAGGCAGCGTTAAACCGGCTTGAATCTTCCCGAATATCCAGACGCGCGGCATGAAATCCGAAGATGCGTAATTGATGATGAGTGGTTTTTAGATCTCCTTGAGACAGAGATTTTGGCATGGCATTTGCTATGATCTCAAAGGGTTCAAGAAGTTTATTAAGAAAAATATGCGCGGTGTATGGTTCGCGGCTCATCAGGCGTGATTTCATGTCTTCGCGTGTGGCGCTTGCCAGGTCAGCTGTTAATAAGGAAAGCACCAGACGATACGGTTCGTTGATATATCGTTCTTCAATATAAGAAACATGCGCAGGAAATGGGCGGCGCTTTTCGATCCAGTTGATCAATTCCGGCGGCGGCGGAACGAGCCGCGTGCTCATACTTAAACGGCGCGCCAATTCATGTAATTTGCGGCGATGATTCTCAACGGTCAAGCCGCGGTGCAGGCGCAATGTTTCGGCTGTGACATCTACGGTGACGTTTGGGTTTCCGTCACGATCGCCGCCGATCCAGGATGCAAGTTTTAACCAGGCTGGCGGCATTTGCAATTCAGGATAGTGAATTTGCAAAGCCTTTTCAAGATCGTCATACAGGGCAGGAATGGCTTTCCAGAAAAAAGCATCCACATAATACAAGCCGGTTTTTACTTCATCAGTCACTGCCAATTGATTTGCGCGTGCCCGCTCAGTGAGCCATAAGGCTGAAATTTCAGATCGCAGCGCATCCTGTATTCCCGCGCTTTCACGTGCCGAGTTTTCCTTGTTGCTGATCTCTTGAAGCAGTTGTGCAATGCGTTCAACTTTTGAAAGGACGGTGCGCCTTCTTGCTTCTGTGGGGTGGGCGGTTAATACCAATTCAATCGAAAGTTTTTCGAGCAGGGTTGACATTTGTTCCACGCTGACGCCGCGTGCCTTAAGCATCGCTACCGCCTCGCCAATGGATTCATCAACAGGTGCAGGATATTTCTGGTCAAGCCTTTGACGCAGCAGTTGGACACGTTGATTGTCTTCGGCTAAATTTACCAGATCAAAATAAGTGGCAAATGCGGCGGCGACAGCGCGGGCTTCATCTGTGGATAAAGTTGAGACTCGTTTCTGCAATCGCAGCGCCGCGCTGCGGTCACCGGCACGACGCGCCTTGGCATCGGCCCGGATATGTTCTTCGATCTCGAATATCTCCGGCGATTCAAGGTCTGAGATAACTTTGCCCAGCAGGTCTCCGAGCATGTGAATGGTTTGTGAAATATCCATGATGTGTTCCATACGCCAAGTATAGCGGAAAATGAAATCATATTGACCTGAAAACGGGTACATTAAGGGTCATTTATAGAACCATCTCTGGGGATTAATTGACCGCATCTCAATTTAATCTCAAACCTGATGCAGTTATGCTGAAAGATTCCCCCTGCTGGATATAAAGAAAGAACCGCGAGATTTTTTTCGCGATTCTTTCTTTATAAGTTAATTATCCACCCTGTTTTTCTGCGTCCAAAAATATTTTGTATTGTAGAGCATAAATCAGTACCGCTTATTTTTATGGCAGGCTGTAAGTCTTTATCAGGAAGATAGCCATCTGTGCGCGTGTGACTCCGGCATCGGGGCAGTAATTACCTCCACCGCAACCAGAAGTGACACCATCTGCGGCGAGCTGCTCGATCCAGGCGGCTGCCCAGTAATCTGTAGGCACGTCACTGAAAACACCTACTGCGGCAGGTGGAGTATCTACTACACCAAACTTGCTGGCCTTCAAAAGGAAAACCGCCATTTGTGCGCGTGTGACAACTGCTTCAGGGCAGTAAGTACCCACGCCGCATCCGCTGGTAATTGATTCTGCTGCGAGCTGCTTGATCCAGGCCGCTGCCCAATAGTCTAGTGGTACATCGCTAAAGCCGGTACTTGCACCTACAACGGGGGGGGTATAGTCCGAGCCATATTTGCCTCTCAGCAGGAAGACCGCCATTTGCGCCCGTGTGACTGTACTATCAGGACAGTAATTGAGCGGGATGGCTGAACAGCCGCCCGTCACTCCAGCGCTATATAAACGTTCAATATAATTGTATGCCCAGTAATTGGCTGGAACATCAGCAAAGGTTGGGGCATCATTTAGTTTGGAGATAAAAATATCTCCCTTGCCGAGGCTGTCAAAGCTGGCAGTGCCTGCACTGGGGTCGAGATCGGCAGTCCCGTAAAAGTAGCCTGTTGTATATACACCACCGCCGGCAGATACTGCGATCCCGTTGCCGCTTTCCAGATCTGTCCCGCCCATGCTTTTGGCCCAGATGTAGTTGCCGTTGCCATCCAGTTTGGAAATGAAAATATCGTCTGAACCTGCGCTGGTTAGATCACTTGTATTGGCACCAGGGTCAAAATCAGCAGTACCTGCAAAGTAGCCCGTCGTATAAATGTTGTTGTTTAAATCAACATCTATGCCGTAGCTTCTTTCATTGCTTGCTCCGCCCATGCTTTTGGCCCAAACGAAATTTCCATTGCTATCCAGTTTGGAAATATAGATATCGGTTCCGCCAAGGTTATTTAGATTGGCAGTGACTACGCCTGGGTCAAAATCAGCGGTACTTGAAAAATATCCAGTTGAATAAATATTACTATTTGAGTCGATGGCAATACCTGTGCTGATTTCATTGCCCGTTCCGCCCATGCCTTTTGCCCAGACAATATCCCCGTTGCTATTTAACTTGGAAATGAAAATATCGATTTGTCCGGCGCTGACAAGATTCGTAACACCCGCACTCGGGTCAAAGTCTGCAGTTCCTCCAAAGGTACCTGTTGTGTAAATATTTGCAGTTGAGTCTACTACGAGGCCGTTTCCGCCATCAGAACCTGTGCCGCCCATTTTCTTTGCCCAGATGAAGCCGCCATTGCCATCCAGCTTGGAAACAAAGACATCGCTAGCTCCTGCGCTGGTTAGGTTGGCTGTTCCTGCACTTGGGTTAAAGTCTACAATACCTTCAAACCGGCCAGTCGTGTAAACATTGCTGTTTGAGTCAATGACAATGCTGCTGCCCTGATCGTTACTTGCGTCGCCCATGCTTTTTGCCCAAACAAAATTGCCATTGCTATCCAGTTTGGAGATAAAGATGTCATAGGCCCCTTTACTAACGAGATCGGATACGCCCACTCCCGGGTCAAAATCAGCGGTTGTAAAGAAATACCCTGTTGAGTACACATTACCGCTTGCATCTACTGCGATACTATTTCCTCTGTCAAAACTTGTTCCTCCCATTTTCTTTGCCCAGAGCAGATTGCCGCTGCTATCTAACTTCGAGACGAAAACATCAGTCTCTCCCGCACTGATTAAGTTGCTCGTGCCTGCGCCAGGGTCAAAGTCGACGGTTCCAAAAAAGTATCCAGTCGTGTAGATATTTCCATTGGCGTCAGTGGCAATATCGTTGCCAAAATCGTTATCCACTCCGCCAATACCTTTTGAAAAAGCAAATGCGCCGATCGCTTGAAGCGGGCGAGCCTGCACCGGTGAGGCTGGTAACATGCTAATCAGCATGGCAAGCAAGGTGAGAAGTGAAAGAATAGTTACTCTGGGGTTTGAACGTATTTTCATAATGTGTTTCTCCTTTTATATTGTTGATCTTTCGAAAAATAAACAAACGATTTGTAATTACTATCTTTACGGTAAATTAAACATCCTTACTAAAAAGACCGCCATTTGTGCGCGAGTTACATCTGCATCCGGGCAATAGACACCTACACCACAACCCGAGGTGACTCCCTCAACAGCAAGTTGTTCTATCCACTTGTCAGCCCAATAGCCCATCGGTACATCACTGAATACTCCAATGGCATTGGTCGGATTGTAGATTGACCCGTGTTTAGACTTCAAAAGGAAGATGGACATCTGTGCCCGTGTGACGGTTGCATCGGGACAGTAAATCCCGTTTCCACATCCACTGGTAATTGATTCTGCTGCGAGCTGCTTGATCCAGGCTGCGGCCCAATAATCGGTTGCGACATCGGTGAAGCCAGTGCTGACTCCCGCAGCGGGCGGTGTGTAGCTTGCGCCATGAATACTCTTTAATAGAAAGACGGCCATTTGTGCGCGGGTGACTGTACTATCGGGGCAATAGTTAAGCGGAATGGCTGTGCATCCGCCGGTGATACCTGCGTTGTATAAGCGTTCAATATAGGCATTTGCCCAATAATCTAATGGGACATCGGCAAAGGTAGGTGATTTGATAATTGTATAAACTTCGCCGCTGTTGTAGTTGCCATTTCCCGCGCCCACTCCGCCCAGTGGTTTGAGTGTGGCATCTGTGATGGTATCGTCATCCACCACGTTCAAACGGATCGTGCCATTCCCTGTGCCAGTGTTTACTGTAATCGTGTAACTGCTGTTGCTCCCGCTGCCGCCAGTGACAGAGGCTCCAGATATGCTGCCCGTGGTTGTCAGGCTGAAATCACTCGGGTCTACCCCTGTTACATCTTCTGAGAATAGCAAATAGAAATCCACACTCGCGGCAGATGTAGGGCTTGGGGTAGCCTGGAAAGTGCCGTATACAGTTGGCGCGACATCACCATGCTCAAGTTGTGAGATAAAGATATCGTAGCCGCCGGTACTGGTCAGGTTGTTCACAACTCCGCTGGGGTCAAAGTCGGCGGTGCCTGCAAAATAACCCGTTGTGTAAATATTGCCGCTTGGGTCAAGGGTGATCGCGTTGCCATAATCATGAGCTGCTGCTCCGCCCATGCTCTTTGCAAAGCCGAAGTTACCGTTGCTATCTAACTTGGATACAAAAATATCATTAAAGCCGCCTCCGCTAGATAGATTGGTAAAACCTAACCCGGGGTCAAAGTCTGCGGTTTGTGAAAAATAACCAGTCGTGTAAATATTGTCGCTTGTGTCTAGCGCAATTCCCCTGGCCACATCATAATAGGTCCCGCCCATGCGCTTGGCCCAGACGTAATCACCGTTACTATCTAATTTAGAAACGAAGACATCGGCAAATCCGGCGCTAACCAGATTATCGATACCGCCCAAGCTGGGATTGAAATCGGCTGTGGCATTAAAGGACCCGGTTGTGTACACATTGCCACTTGAGTCAACGGCGACATCTGCGACAACATCAGAATCTATTCCGCCCATGCTCTTTGCCCAAATAAAACTGCCGTTGCTGTCCAGCTTGGAAACAAAAATATCGTAGTCTCCAGCACTGGTCAGGTTGGTTGCGCCCGCATTGGGGTCAAAGTCAGCAGTAGTTTCAAAGGTGCCTGAAGAATAAATATTTCCGTTTGCATCTACTGCAATAGCAAGTCCCTGATCAGAACTTGCTCCACCCATATTTTTAGCCCAGATGAAATTACCATTACTGTCTAATTTGGTAATGAAAACGTCGGTATTCCCATTGCTGGTTAAGTTGGCAACTCCTGCGCCAGGATCAAAGTCGACAATACTATTGAAACTTCCGGTTGTGTAAATTTCACCGCTTGTGTTCAAAGCAATGTTACTTCCAGTATCGTAACTGGTTCCGCCCATACGTTTCGCCCAAACAAAATTACCACTGCTGTCCAGTTTTGAAATAAAGATGTCGGATGCTCCGGCGCTGGTTTGATTGGCGGTGCCTGCGCCGGGGTCAAAATCTACTGTATTTGAAAAACTTCCTGTTAGATAAACGTTGCCGCTTACGTCCAGAGCGATGCTGGCTAGATTTGCATCTTCCACCTGCTTTGCCCAAACAAAGCTGCCGTTACTGCTCAATTTGGAAATATAGATATCATTGGTTCCCGCGTTGACCAGATTAAATACGCCTGCGCCAGGATCAAAATCCACAGTTCCTGAAAAATAGCCCGCTGTATAAATGAAGCCATATATGTCTATGGCGATGGCTTCGCCTGATCCAATAGCTGTTCCGCTCATGCTTTTTGCGAAGACAAAGTCGCCGCTGGCTTGAAGCGGGCGGGGAAGCGATTCAGCGTGTACGGGTGAGGCTGGCACCATGCCGATCAGCAGGGCCAGCAGGGTGAGAACTATGAAAATGGACTTAGAGTTGGTTTTCATTTATATTTCTCCTTTTGAAAAACAGAAACACAAGTAAAGTTCTTTCTTTGATATTTACATTTTCATTGTCATATACTCTGTCAGATTTGTCGGTAGGGTTAACCCTACTATTTCCCCTACTGTTTGAATTTTCGCCAAGCTTGCCCCAGTTTAATAAACACGATTAACGTCCAGATTGCAGTTCAAACTCCATAGATTTCCATTACTGGATTGGATAACAGTTTCACCTCCCATAATTTGCGCATACAGCGGCTTCGATCATGTTGAAAAACAACATGTCTTTGGTGGAAGTTAGCAATTATCTTGGACACTCTTCTCCGACAATTACGGCGATGCTCTTCTTACTCCTAATATGTTGCACTGACTTGCACCGACAGCCTGTAGAAAGAGGAGAGCACCCTGCGCTCGGTGGGTAACCGCTTTGCGCGTAGCCGTTCACGTGCGGACCTTTCCCAACAGACGACGCGCTTTCCGCGCGGCCTGGTGCTGATAACGGCCGAGAATCCGCTGGTGGGGCAAAGCATTGTTGGACGCGTGGTGTATGTCCCGATCGCGCCGGGTGAAGTTCTTCCCGACGGAGGATAACGCCGAGTTGATCGGGTACTATGATGTCGGGGGACAAGTCCATGATCTATCTGCGCACTGACATCTGCCTGGCACAGGCCAAGCTCTTCTGGCGCGGACTGGATCAGAATCTGGATATCATGCCCGATGCATTGCGCAGGCAGGTCGATCAGATCCCAAGTTTGCTCTGTGAAAAAGACCAACGCCAGACAGAGATCATCAAATTCTGTATGGACGTCAATCAACGGGTGCTGGTGGTGGATGTGCGTAAGGTGCAGGAGTTGTATGGGGTGACGCTTTCTTCAGTTGAATAACAGAATCAATAGCCCGCCTCACGCTTGCGCGAGGCGGGCCATTTTTGTCTGGTGTCGGGAAAATTTTAATTAAACAGGGGGCTTCTCAGTAGTTAAGTAGTTATGTCCCAAGAGTACCCCTATATATATGTTTATATAGTCAATAATTCATTCTTTATCCCATATTTATGGGTATTCGGACTTAACTACTACTAAACTACTCAGAAAAATGCAGTTCAATTTGTAGTGCAAAAATACCCATATATACAGAAGGAAATCACTCTTGTGTGAAGATATCCTCTGTGTATGGGGTATTTCAAAAGTGCTACTGCACTACTTAAATGAGGGATTGGCGAAAATAATTAAATTTTTCCCGAACGTGGTACTAAAGTGAGTGTTCTCTACAGCCTTCAGTCAGCATACTCCGGTCTCACTGTGCGATTTCACCGGCCTATTATTCGGCAGGTCTTTTAAGATGGATACTTGCACAACTCCTCTCCATCAGGCCCGCCAACCGCAGAAAAAGATGTTTGTTCCTAAAAATCCCGTCTGGGGCAATTATATTGCCTGCGCCTTCTATAGAAAAATCAACTTCAGGCGGGAAATTTTGAATACTTTGTATTGGTGGTAAAAGCGGAGCATCTTGTCCACCTTCAATAACTGGATTATCTGAAGAAATAGATGTGGGAAGGGAAGTCGGCGTTGCTTCAGGAAAAAGCGGCACAGCATCTGTGAATTGACATGCGCTTATGAAAACGACCAAGACCACCTGCCACAATATACGCTCTGTTTTCACAAAAAACCTCCAATAGCAACATGGCCCCTCACAATTACAACCTATCGGACAGGTAAAAGCCAAGACTCACTCTTGTCAGATTCGGGAGTCCACCCGGTTAAGCCGGTAGTTAATGCGGCTAAGATTATATTTACACTGTTTATGGTTACTTCTTTTATTAGGCTTTTTAAAATAAATTTTATTGTACTGCATCGTTTACATCAAGTGACTTATATCTCTCATATTATGATGAAACAAATCAACAAAATTACCCGCCCAAAGCAGACTTCAACACCTCAGGCAGTTCCCCGGTATAGGTCAACACCAATCTCTGGCCTGCTCTGGTAACGGCCATATATAATTTTTTTCGTATTATCGCGGATCAGCATTTCACGCTCGTCATCTGATAAGCGTAATGATTGCTCTTCCTCAAAGAGCTGCCGTAATCCTGCAAGAAATACAATTGCGCTCTCCAGCCCTGCTCCGGCATTGAGCGTGGTCACACGAATGTAATCGCCGGGATAATTATCTTTGCATCAAGCGCGGCGTTCTTTCCCAAACGATCATCAATAGCCTGGATCAATGATTTCACACCATACCCGTCCATATGGATCAAAAGCAAATCCTTTTTGGGAACACCCTGTTTCACAAGACTTGCGACTTCATTTGCAAGACGTGTAATTCATCCTGCGGACTGCTCAACGGAATGATTTCCGGAAGGCACCGGTCGGCATATTCAGCAAATCTGGCACCAGAATATCTCCGTCTTTTTCATCAGCCAAACGCAAACGATATAACAGAGTTGCGAATTGCAAAATCTCGCGCGTCGTTCGGTAACTGTGCAGCAGATTATGCGTCCGTCCGCGCGCTTGTAACCCAAGCGACTTCCAGGAGGTGCCGCGTCCAAGAAATCCTTGTGTAGGGTCTGCCACTACAAATAAATGTCCATTGCGCGGGTTGAGCGCTTTCTGAATCAGCCGAATCCACAACGGCGCAAAAAACTGTGCTTCATCCAACATGATCACATCATAGATTGGGAGTTTGCTCTCACCGCTTTCCACCGACTTCCCACAAACGTTGCGGCACATCGCCCCAATCCAAAGTGTGGCGTGTTTCCAGCGCTTTCTCGGCGTCATCGCTGCGTACATTCGCTGGCGTTGTTCCGTTCAAACCAAAGCCGCGACCACGACGGTCAACTGCAAGATATTCTTCATGAGTAAGCGGCAATTGATCTTTCGCCCAATCCACTTCACTATGAAACATCTGCGCCGAAATGGAAGAATCTTTCAAATGTGCCTGCCAGATTTCTTCAAGTAATCTTTTACGCACACCCAACTTGAGAGGCTCGATCCATTTTGGTGTGGCCGGCCAGTGGTGATAACACCAGCCATTGAACGTGCGCCACTCGATGTTGTCGGGCGTATGCCCCTCGAGCCGCGCAAAGCGCCCCTCCATATCACGGCTCAGCGGGCGGTTATGCGTCAGTACCAGAAAACGTTTGCCGGGATACATCCGATACAGCAGGCGCAAACGATATAACAGGATCAGCGTCTTGCCACTCCCAGCCACACCATTAATGATGTTCAACTTGAAGTCGCCGGTCAAAGCGTCAGGTTCAGCGGGCAGCTCAAGGTCCGCTTTGACCGCGCTCTCCTGGTTATAGTCCAACAAATAATCGGTCAGGCCTGCTTCGATCCGCCGCTCCACTGGCATCCTCACGGTCATATCTGATCGGACGACTACCTCAGGTGTGAATCTCTGGCGGACTTTTTCCAACCAAATCACATCCATTGGCTCTGACGGAAAACGATCATCCCAGCCCCGGCTTGATTCTGTTTGTAGGAATTCTTTTCCAACCCAATGCGGTTCCCCGCTTCCCCGTTCAAGACGACTCTCGGCCACCTGTTTTTCATGGATGTTGGGGAAAATTACCAGAGAAGCAATTTTCTGTTCAGCCGGCAATTTCAAGGCTTCAATAAAGACCCGCAATAGATCTCCTTCTGGCTTGCCCAATGGAACACGCTCACTATCTTGCAGCAGCAACATCTGTGCCGCTGTGCCGGCCTGTCTGGCCGCCGCTGAACTCACCTTAACTAATAAAGCACGCCCTCTTTCACCAATAACCAGAAAGTCGGGCGCATTCGGCTGCCAGGGAGCGAGGTGATGCCAAATATAAAAAGAATCAGGTAAGGCCTTGAGCATCTTAAAGACACGCAGAACTTCGCTGGGAATGGAAAGAGGTGGATTATCAGGGAGAATATGCGCCATGTTCAGTTCGTCAAATTTCCATTGGGCACTGTGAATAAAGAACAACGCTTCATCAGGTCACGCAGAGTATTCATTGTCTCAACCTGTTCATCAAACTGATCAGCGTTAAGCATAGATGACTGCCCACTAAAATAAGTTTGGTGCGGGCACGGGTAACAGCCACATTCAAGCGTTGCGGCCGGAAAAGAAAATCCGCCATTTGAGCAGCAAACCTGGGACTGGCCGTGGCAAATGAAACCAGGATCACTTCACGTTCCTGGCCTTGCATTCGTTCAACGGTATCCACAACCAGTTTCTTGGTTACATCTTCATCTATTACCATTCGGCGTATCAAACTGCGGATCAAACGACTTTGGGCACGATACGAAACCACGACGCCGATTTCTTCTGGTGCGACATCTTTCATTAACAGCGACAATACCAATTCAACCACAGTCTCTGCCTCGATACGGCTGCGAACCGTGGTGTTCTCATGGCATAGATCCAAAAAGACATTTGGCAGATCGGAATCCAACACAAAATCCCAAGGCGTGACTTCAGGAGATAAGTTCAAACGCCTTACACCGGCATCCTTGCTGGGTTTGAGTTCATTGTTATAAAACGTACGGCTTGGCCAGTCTGTCAGAACGTCATTCAAACGGTAGGTTGTGTTAGCATAGTTTCATTTCCACGCCCGGCCAGATACCCAAAAATAGAAGTCTGATTTCCCTCTGTCTCCAAAAAAGTAGTCACAGGCGGAAGTTGGTTTTCATCACCGATGAAAATAAATTTACTTCCTCCCAGCATTCCCATAATAGCGAGCGGAAGAGTAATTTGTGAGGCTTCATCAAATAAGACAACATCAAACTCAACATTGGCCAATCTGCTTGGACTGCAAAGAAAATGGGGTTGCGCCTACGATATACCCGCCGCTTTTATTTGCAAAGCCGGATTGCGAAAAGTACTCATAGCTAGGCACATTCAAATCGCTTGCATGCCGTTCATTGCCAATCTTGCAGACCGGGATATTTGCATCCACTTGTGGAATTTTATTGAGAGCATTATGGATGGCGCGATGTGTAAGAGCAGAGACGAATACGCGCCGTCCATCCAGAACCAGCAGACGCGCCAGATGTGCCAGCATGAGCGTTTTTCCCGTCCCAGGCGGTCCTTGAATCAGATGAAGCAAATCTGTGGCGTACGACATGGCCACAGACTCCACCTGGCTTACATTCAGACCGGCATCCTTAAATCTTCTTTGGCGCGTTCATATTTTGCATAATCGATTTTTGGAAGTAGTGATCCCTGCAACAATGGGAGAATGATGGAACGCCCCCGCTGTGAATCTGCCACCGTATCCAATGCCCCAAGATAAAAAGGACTGGAATCAAACCAGTCCTGATCCATGATCCAGCCATCGGGTTGTTCAGCAAAAAAATATTCATTTCCACGGATCAAACTGACTTCAAGTTCATTTTCCCCATCATATTGCAGCTCACAGTGCTGTGCATTTTCATCATGCGGATTCCCGCGATGCAGCACCACCAAATCCCCTTCACGAAAACGTGAATCATTTGTTGCACAAGTAAGGCGGGCGATATTGTTTTTGAATTTATCCACCCGCAGACCTTCCACGGTCCAGCCCTTTGCTACCCGTTCATGTAGAGACCGCGCCCACTGACTTTTCCATAATATATCATCGCATAAAAAGAAGCCTACAGCCTCTGCAGGGTTATAATTTACAAAACTCCACGTAATCGTTCTGATCAATGTGGCAGGGAATGATATGGGAAACTGATATATTGTTGACAACGATGTTCCAGGAACCCTATAATGAATAGAATAAAATCCAGCCAAAACAATGAGGTCACCAATGGAAACTTATGAACAGACCATTTTTATTTCGTATGCCTGGGGCGGTGAACGCGAAGAAATTGTCAATCAGATCGATGAAGCCCTGCAAAAGCGCGGACTCAAGATCACCCGTGATAAACGTGACTTGGGCTATAAAGGCTCCATCAAGGAATTCATGGAACGCATTGGATTAGGTAACTGTGTGATCGTAGTTGTCAGCGATAAATACCTGCGTTCTCCAAACTGCATGTTTGAGCTGGTGGAAATTGCAGATAACAAACAATTCCATGATCGCATCTTTCCGATTGTTCTGGCGGACGCAGATATCTATGACCCTGTCAAAAGAATTGGTTACGTAAAGTACTGGGAGGAAAAAAGGGCGGAATTGGCCGAGGCCATGAAGACACTGGACCCTGCCAATTTACAAGGCATTCGGGATGACATGGATCTATACGACCGCATCCGCGACAAAATCTCCGGGCTGGCCAGCACCTTGAAAGATATGAACACCCTCACGCCAGAAATGCATCAGGATGCGAATTTCAGCCATTTATATGAAGCCATCGAAAAACGCATGCAGGAAAGTCCCACGACTAATACAAGTGAAACGGCCGGAAGCAATGACCGACCCAACCCATCGGGCAATGTCACAGCCGATAGGGGAAGTACATCCGTTGGGAATATTCAAGTCGGTGGAAATCTCTCTGGAAATATTGTGATCGGAAATAACAATTTCAGTAAACAATAAAAGTAAATAAACCTATCAGGGATGGTGCATGATGAGCGACGAGAATAAAAAAGGAAACCGAGAGTTCAAGCAGACAATAATAGTATTGCGTTGGCAATATTTCTGCAGGTGGAAATATTGGTGATATTAGAATTGGTAATACTGGATACACTGCCGAGCAAGTTTCTATTCTTATCGCGCAAATCCAATCCACCTTCCAGCCCAAGCCGTTTGACGGACGCTGTCCCTACAAGGGACTCGATGTCTTCGAGGAAGAGGATGCCGAGTTGTTCTTCGGGCGCGAGAAACTGGTGGATGATCTCGTCAGCCGCGTAAAGGACTCTCGGACAGTATTCGTCACGGGTCCATCTGGCAGCGGAAAATCATCGCTGGTGCGCGCAGGACTGATCCATGCCTTGAAGCAGGGGAGCCATCAAAGGCAGTGAGCGCTGGCTATATGCGACCATGAAACCAGGACGCGACCCAATTGAATCTTGGGCAACTGCATTCTCGCGTTTGAGTTCAGCCAGAAGTTGGAAATTATTTCCTCCAACACGTGGATCAGGTCAAGGTGCTTCACGAGTGTGCGGAATCAGCATTGACCGACAATAAGAATCAACGTCTCGTACTCTTCATTGACCAATTCGAGGAAGTCTTCACACAGATCAGTAAAGAAGAAGAACGTGTGGCTTTTCTCAATTTGCTAACCCATGCCGCCACAATCGAGAATGGACGTGTGATCATCCTGTTCTCCATGCGCTCGGACTTCGTCTCGAACTGCGCCACCTACCCACAGCTCAATGCACTGCTCAATCAACAATTCGTACAGATCGGCGCGATGCAGCCAGAGGAATTAGTGAGCGCCATCGCACAGCCCGCCCTGCGCGTGGGACTGCGCATCGACCCCGACCTGATCGCGCAGATCATCAATGAAATGAAAGGTGAGCCAGGCGCTCTGCCGTTGATGCAATTCGCGCTCAAGGATCTATTTGATTCTCAACAAGAAAAAAGTGGTGTTCCTGCTTTAGTACTCAGCGATTATTTGCAGCGCGGTGGGATTCATAAAGCATTGGAACGCCATGCTGACGGTTCTTTTTCAAAATTCAGCAAGAATGAACAGGAACTTGCGCGCTCCATCTTCAGCGGACTGATCGAGATCGGGCGCGACACGGGATACGAAACGCACGGCATTGTTCGATGAGTTGATCCCAACCAGCGCAAAGTCGAGCGGATATGAAGCCATCATGCAAAAACTTGCCGATGCGCGTCCTATCAATCAACCGATGAAGCGGCGGGCAAGATAAGGCGCCAGTCACACAATCTCACACGAGTAGTTGATCGACGCCTGGCCCCTGGTTGAAGAAACTGGTCAACGAAAACCGCGATGTGATCGCTGTGCAAAATGAGGTTACAGAAAACGCCAAAGAGTGAGGAACACAATTATGATAGTTAGCCATTTGTACAAGGGCGCACGATTAGGCAAATGCTCAAGAGCAACTCTGGGCGAAAAGTTAAACTTAAGGTGTTCGTCAAGATTTTATTATTACAAGCCAGGAAGAAGAGCAACGAGAAACACAAGCAAGATCGAAAAAGAACAACAAGTGG
>JADKBB010000046.1 GCA_016715195.1 Candidatus Villigracilis proximus | reverse complement strand
CGATGACCGCGAACAGGGCTTCAAGAAAAGGGAGAAGTTTTGTTTTGTGCATTAGTACCTTTAACTGTGGATCAATTTTTGAAATTTTCCAGTAATCGTTTATATAATTTTTCTGTTTCAGGCAAAGGCTCCATGTCCAATTCTTTGGCGAGGAGACGTTTCATTTCCTGATATTGATTGATCAATCCGGCGCGGTCACCTAATGCGGCATAGGCACGCAAGACCTGACATTGCAAATCTTCCTGTAAATTGTCAACACGCAAGGCGCGTTCGAGCAATTCAATGGAATGTGTGTAGCGCCGATGGGTGTAATGATGCTCGGCAAGCGCACGCAATGAGCCGAGATAGGCTTGTGTTAATCGTCTGCGTTCGGGGAAGATCCAATCGTAATAAAAGTTTTGCAAATATTCACCTTTATAAAGATTGATCGCCTGCTCATAAAACCGCGCCGTGGATTCATCGTCTATGCTGGCGCGGGCCTTGGCGAGGGCCGAGTCGAATTCGTCCACGTCGATGGTGAAGCGTGCGGCGTCGATGCGATAATCGCCTGCTTCCACAAGGATCAAACGCGGAGAGTTCTCGCCTATTTTCAAGGCACTGCGTAAACGGGAAAGTGCCGTATGAAATGCCGTTAATCCACGCCCGCCTTTTTCGGCCCAGATGCCATCGAAGACCTTGTCCGCTGGGATGCGCTCGCCGCGGAAGGTGATGAAGTAAGCCAGCATATCGCGCGCTTTGGTGGAAACCCAGCGCTCTTGTGAAATCTCTTCATTGCCTGCAAAGACCTGAAATGTTCCGAGGGTTTTGATGTGGATCACAGATTGGTTTGCAATGGTGATCGCTGCTGGTTTCTTTTTGCCCGGCAAATTTTCAAGCACACGATTTAGAAACGGACCTTTATATCCCGCTTCCACAAGTGCATTACATACCACACGGCTGCGCTCGCCCTGATCGATAAAAAGTTGGAAGGCTTTGGTAGGCTCGATCAATTCCAATGCTTTGCAGGCGTGTTTGATGCCTGTTTCTTTTCTATCTGTGACAAGATGAATATACGCCAGTCCAAAATACACCATGGCCAGCGGCACACGAAATTGGCGGCGTTCGCCCGTTTCTGCGAGATCGCTAAAAAGATTTTCGGCACGATTCAATTCGTTGTTTTCGAGCGCTACATCCGCGAGCACGCTGCGGCAAACAAAAGCTTCATAAGTATCAGGGCTGCCAGTGTAAGCCCATAACGCGCCTTCGGCCAATTGCCAGGCTTCATCTACACGTCCCTGACCGTATAAGTTATACGCCAGATAACCGGTTGCCATTAATTGTTCGTACGATGCAATTCCTAATTGTTGCGCAAGTTCCACCGATTGACGCAGGGCGGCTTCAGCACGCGCGGTTTCTCCAAAGCGGGTTAATACATTACCCAATGCGGTATAAGCGGCGGGCAATAATTCATTCAAGTGTAAAGTTTGCGCGATCTCTAATCCGCGTTCGGCGTAACGCAGGGCAGTTTCAAATTCGCGCCAATATAAATGTGGTGTGACCAGTAAGATGCAAGCCTGCGCCGCAATTGGAGAAAGTTCTTCGGGCGCGAGGCGCAAGGCTTCCTGTGCATGTTTCGCCGCCGAGATCGGGTCGCCATGCCACCAGCAAATTTGGCCAAGTGACTGAATAAAATTTGGCACGAGACAATGCGGAGAGTCCGTCAGATTTGCGTGCTTCTTCAACGGCTTGCTCGGCCAACTCACGTCCACGATCCATGCTGCTTAAGAAACCCGTGGCCTTCGCAAAGGCCATCAAGGCTTCGGCGCGCGCGGTGTGATCTTCCAGCGGCGCAACTTGTAAGGCTTGCTCTGAAAGCGTTTCTGCCTGACGATAATTTCCCTGCGCGCGATAGACTTCGGCAAGTTTGGTTAATGCGCGGCTCATGCCAGATGAATCTTTTTGTATTGCAAAGCTTGCGCGTGCGTCTTCGTACGATGTAACTGCCAGCCCCGCTTCGCCAAGCCTGCGGTGGGCGTTTCCATTTTGAAGCAATAGTTCGGGGTTGGCACGCAGCGTTTCGGCGGGCAGCATATTTAGATAACGATGCAACACTTCAACCCGTCCACGTTCGACATAATCTGCGGCGAAGATGGATGCAACACGCGCTGCGGATTCATGATCTTGTGCGGATATATATTGGAGGAAGGCGGCCTCCACTTCATTATGGGATTCGTAATATGCGCCCGCGCGTCTTTCTAAAACTGTTACCTGTTCGCCAGTCTCGCGGCGGAGTCTACTCTGTAGGAATTCTCGAAAAAGAAAATGGTATTGATACCAGCGCTGCTTTTCATCCAAACTGGTTAGGAATAAGTTCTCACGTTCCAACTCTTCAAGCATGTCCTGTGAATTTTTGATGCCAACCACCGCATTGCAGGAGGCCGCATCCATTTGCGAGAGGATCGATGTTTGCAGCAGGAAAGATTGCCGCGCTTCGGGCTGTCGGCGGAAAACTTCTTCGGCTAGATATTCAAAAACAAAGCGATGCGAACCGCTGAGTGAGGTGACGATCTCACGCGCAGATTCTGCGTTTTGCCCGGCCAGTGAACTGCGCACAATTTGCAAAGCCGCTGCCCAACCTTCGGTTTTTTGGCTTAATGCGCTCAAACTTTCAGCCGAAATATCAGGGACTTCACGCCGCAGCAGAGTTTCCACTTCATCGTCATTGAAACGCAGATCATTGGCGCGCAATTCAGATAATAATCCGCGGGCGCGCAGGCGTGCGAGTGCCAGCGGGGATCGGTGCGTGTGGAAATAATGAGATGCAAAGCGGGCGGCGCATTTTCCAATAAATAATCTAATAGCTGATGGACGATGGGACTCGCCACAAAGTGATAATCTTCAAGAATGATGAGCAGGGTATCGTTGATCTGCTCGGAAAGTTCGTTGATAAGAACGGTCAGCACACGTCGTGAATCCACGCCTGATTCGGCGCTGTTGAGCAGGGACTGTGCATTCTGCCCGATCTTGTTTGCTTTCTTGCTGGTCGTCCGCATACGGCGAATCGACTCGATCAGGTGCGACAGAAAAACTGTCGGATCAGAATCAGATGCCTCGAGCTGGTACCAGGCGGCAGGTCCGGAATGAGCGTTGAAAAAATCCGCAAGCAGCGTAGTCTTGCCATATCCGGGCGGCGCAGAAACGAGCGTAAGTCGCTGCGTCCGTGTGACTATCCAGCCATTGGATTAAATGCGGACGGGGTAAATATCCGGCACTGGGCGGTGGTGTAAACTTTGTGTTCAGCAGGGGAGAGGGTTTCATGCGCTGGGAATTATATCCGCTAATGGATTGCAAACTTTCTGCAAACTCGCTGTGATAGGATTGCTGAAATTCGCCCAACCAAAGAGGAGAAAATATGAAAAGAAATCTGTTTATTTTGTCTTTGTTCGTGGTGCTTGCACTGCTTGCAACTGCCTGCGGATCTGCCGCGACACAGGCGCCCGCTGCAACCGATGCACCAGCCGCGGCAACTGACGCTCCCGCCGCGACGGAAGCGCCAGCCGCCGGCCCGATCGTTTTGAAGTATGCCAGCTCGGCAAATATCACAACCTGGGATCCGATCGCTTCATTCTCAACCGAAGCTGCCTATATGGCGAATATGTACGAGCAATTATTGCGCGTGAATGCGCCCGGCAGTGCCGAGCAGTTTACTCCTTTGCTGGCTGAAAGCTGGGAAAAGAGCGAAGATGGTCTGGTTTGGACTTTCCATTTGCGTGAAGGTGTGAAGTTCCATGATGGCGAGCCGTTGACCGCAGATGCTGTCAAGAAATCGATTGACGCCGCTAAAGATCATGCGGGTGCTTCTTTCATTTGGCTGCCGCTTGATACTGTGGAAGTTGTTGATGACCTGACCGTTAATTTCACTTTGAAGTGGGCGCAGCCTTTGGAATTGATCGTCGGTTCTGAATATGCTGCCTACATTGTCAGCCCGAAGGCGCTTGATGCCGCCGCTGCGGATGAAAATACTGAGTGCAGGTGTGGAAGCGGGCACGGGTCCGTACATGCTCGATCCTACACAGCCGACCAGGAACTTGTCTTAACTCAAAACACTGAATACTGGGGTGGATGGGAAGAAGGTCAATACGAGAAGGTCTTGATCACATTTGTGCCCGAAGCCACTACCCGTCAACAATTACTCGAAGGCGGCGAAGTGGACTTGGTGACCAGTGTCTTGCGGATGCGTATGCTAGCTTTGCAGAAACCCCTGATTACACCGCCTCACTTGAACCTGCTTTATTCAATTGCACCGCTTTCTTCAACACTTTGAAAGCGCCTTTGGATAATGTGAAAGTTCGCCAGGCTTTGTCCTATGCCATGCCTTACGAAGACATCATCGCCCTTGGTGCTAATGGTCGTGGTACACAAAGCCATGGTCCTGTCCCTGCGGGTGTGTTCCCGTACTCTGAAGATGTCAATCAATACACATATGATATTGAAAAAGCCAAAGAGTTATTAAAGGAAGCCGGTTATGAAGGCGGCGGATTCAGCCTCAAACTGACCTATGCTTCTGAGAATTCAACCGAAGAGACCTTTGCGCCTTTGATCAAAGATTCCTTTGCCCAGATCGGTGTGGATGTGACCATTGAAGCTCTTGAATTTACCCAGCAATGGGAACTTGCCAAGGCCGATCCCACATCAGCAGATGCGCAGGATATTTTCCTTCTGCTTTACTGGCCGACCTACTCTGATGCGGGCGCCGACAATATGTGGAGCATGTTCTATGCTGGCGCAGAAGCCCCATATCTCAATGCGACAAAATTCAACCTCTCTTATTGGAAGAACGATCAATACAATGCTCTTGTAGATGAAGCAGGCGGACTCAGCGGAACAGATACTGCCGCTTCGTTGGCCAAATACACCGAAGCCCAAAACCTGCTCGTAGAAGAAGCGCCCGCCGCTTTCCTCTTCGACACCATGGTTGCTTTTGTAAACCCGAATCATGTGGAAGGTTTCAAATACAACTTGAACTATCCTGATGTTCGTTACTGGTTCTACGAACTTCGCCCTGCCAAATAAGGCATAATGCAATAAGATAATTTCACCACAGAGCGCGAATTCAAGTCTGTGGTGAAGTTCACACTCATGCAAAAGTTTGAATTCTTCCTCCGCCGTGTAGGCACATCGCTTTTCGTATTGATCGGAGTATCGGTCATCACGTTTTTTCTTGCGCGCGTGGTCCCCTCCAATGCGGCGGCGTTGTATATCGGCCCGAAGGCGCGGGCAGAAGATATTGAGCGGGTCACAAAACAACTGGGTTTGGATAAGCCGCTGCCGGTTCAATATGCGATCTACATGCAGGAATTATTGCGCGGCGATATGGGTACATCCATTTCAACCAAACGTCCGATCACGGAAGAACTCGCAGGGCGTATTCCCGCTACGCTTGAATTACTTTTCTCAGGCATGTTCGTTGCAATTCTGATCGGTGTTCCATTGGGTGTATTAGGCGCGCGCTGGCAGGGCAAACCAATTGATGCGGCAGTGCGCGTGCTTTCCATCGTCGGCGTTTCAATGCCCGCGTTTTTTCTCGGACTTATTTTTCAGATCATCTTTTCCGAAATCTGGATATTCTTCCGCTCGCAGGGCGTGTGGACGGTGACCTGCGATTTTCAAATCCGCTGACAGAGATCACCAACTTTATATTGCTCGATTCATTCTTAACTGCCAACTGGGTCACCCTTAAGGATGCTTTTCTACACCTTATCCTTCCCTCCTTTACCCTTGCAGCCTATCCCATTGGACTCATTGCCCGCATGACCCGCGCCGCCATGCTCGAAGTCTTTGAGCAGGATTACATCCGCACAGCTCGCGCGTATGGCATTCGTCAATATGTGGTTATCTATCTTTATGCGCTAAAAAATGCCATCAGCCCCACGTTGACAGTCATCGGCCTGACCTTCGCCTTTGCATTAACGGGCACCTTCTTTGTTGAAATTCTTTTCAACTGGCCGGGGCTGGGGCTGTTCACCGTCCGCTCACTTTTGAATCTTGATTATCCCGCCATTATGGGCATGACTCTCTTTGGCGCAACAGGATATGTACTCATCAACCTGATCGTTGACCTCCTGCAAGCATGGATCGACCCGCGTGTAAGTTTGGATTAATCATGACCGCCACGACTCCGACTCTCCCTGTCCTTGAATCATCCGGCAAGCGCACCATGCGCCATGTGGCGTCTGTCATCTTGCGTGATCCGCTGTCTTTTATTAGCACCGTCATTATTGTCTTGTTTATTTTTATGGCGATCTTCTCCCGCCAGATCGCGCCTTTTCCTGAAGAAGGCGAAGGAAAAACACACGCTTCGAATACTTTACTTCCCGCCTCCGCTGAACACTGGTTCGGAACAGACAAACTCGGGCGTGACATCGTAAGCAGAGTCATCATGGGTGCCCGCCCTGCGCTAATCATTCCCATCGGCGTGGTTTTATTTGCGGTGCTGATCGGCGCTCCGCTGGGGGCTTTGGCCGGTTACAAGGGCGGCTGGCTGGATGAAGTCATCATGCGCACCACCGATCTGTTTCTGGCATTTCCATCTCTCTTGCTGGCAATGGCTATTGCCTCCGC
Organism: Candidatus Villigracilis proximus; assembly: GCA_016715195.1. Lineage (GTDB taxonomy): Bacteria > Chloroflexota > Anaerolineae > Anaerolineales > Villigracilaceae > Villigracilis > Villigracilis proximus. Next base: position 7,474 of record JADKBB010000046.1, on the reverse strand, counting down.
GCTAGGCCGTGGTCTGGATAAAGCCGCCATCGCGCTGATCGTTTCATGGTGGCCGTGGTACACACGCATTGCACGCGGCGTCACCATTAGCTTGAAGAAACGTTATTTTGTTGAAGCCGCGCAGGCGATGGGTGTCAGCGATACGGTAATTATCTTCCGTCACATTTTGCCAAATACGATATCTCCCATCCTCGTGCAAGCCACAGTGGATTTGGGTACGGTCATCCTTGGCGATGGGTGGGCTGGCGTTTTTAGGACTCGGCACACAGCCGCCTTCACCTGATTGGGGATTAATGGTCAGCGATGGACGAACTTATATTCTCGATCAGTGGTGGATCGCCACATTCCCAGGTTTGGCGATCTTTGTTGTTGTCCTTGCCTTCAATTTAATCGGTGATACCTTGCGCGACATCTTCGACCCGAGGCAATATAAATGAGCGATTTATTGTCTGTCAATAATCTGGCGATTGATTTCAAAACCGCGCGCGGCTTGCATAAGGCATTGAACAATGTTTCCTTTAGCGTGAAGCGCGGCGAGATATTTGGCGTGGTCGGTGAAACTGGCTGCGGCAAGACCATCACAGGGTTATCTATTTTGCGCTTGTTGCCCAAATCAGCAACCATACGCGGCGAGATCATGTTCGAGGGAAAAAATTTGCTTGAGCTTTCCGAGTCTGAGATGAACACAGTCCGCGGCGGGCGGATTTCGATGATCTTTCAAGATCCTACTTCATCGCTTAACCCCGTCTTTACCGTAGGCGAGCAGATCACACGTGTAGTGCGTCAACATTTGAAACTGGATAACAAAGCAGCGCAAATTCAAGCGGAAGAAAGCCTTGATGCGGTTGGTTTGCCCGATGTGAAACGCGTGATGACATCCTATCCACATCAACTTTCCGGCGGACAGCAGCAACGTGTGATGATCGCAAATGGCATTGGCCTGCCGCCCTTCCCTGTTAATAGCAGATGAACCGACCACGGCGCTGGATGTCACCATTCAGGCACAGATATTAAATCTACTGCGTGACCTGCAAAAGAAATTTGATCTTTCCATTGTGTTAATCACGCATAACCTTGGTGTTGTGGCGCAAGCCTGTGACCGCATGGCTGTGCTATACGCGGGCAGTGTGGCTGAAATTTCCCCCACTTATTTCGTGTACGAAAAACCTCACCATCCATACAGCAAGGGATTGCTGGCTGCCATCCCACGCCCCGGTTCACGCGGACAAAGAATGGCGGCAATTCCCGGCACGGTGCCATCCAACCCAGGCGAAGTGATCGGGTGTCCATTTGCGCCGCGTTGTGCAAATGTATTTGATCGCTGTTTGAAAGAGAAACCGCCTTTGGTAAAAGTTGGCGAATCTCATGAAAGCGCCTGTTTCCTGCCCGCAGGGTCATAACACCATGACGAATCAACCTTTACTCACTGCGCAAAATCTCAAGAAACATTTTCCATTATCAAGCGGATTAATTTCACGCCTCAACCCCGCTGCAAGACGCTACGTTTATGCTGTAGATGGCGTGAGTCTGGAAGTGTTTGCGGGCGAGGTGTTGGGCTTGGTGGGGGAGTCTGGCTGCGGCAAAACAACCCTTGGAAGAATGTTGATGCGCTTGATCGAACCGACAGATGGAAAAGTCATTTTCGATGAACGTGAGATCACTTCTCTCTCTCGTAATGAAATGCGGCAAGTGCGCCGTGAGATGCAGATCGTCTTTCAAAATCCATACTCGTCTTTGAGTCCGCGCTTGAAGATCGTGGATGCGATTTCAGAACCATTGCTGACGCATAAGATCGTGCAGAAAAGTGAAGTGCGCGCGCGTGCGCTGCAATTGTTGGAACAGGTTGGGCTCGGCGAACAACATTTGGACCGCTTCCCGCATGAATTTTCAGGCGGACAATGTCAGCGGGTGGCGATCGCGCGAGCGCTGGCGGTTAATCCGCGGCTGATCGTGTTGGACGAACCAACTTCCGCGCTGGATGTTTCGGTGCAGGCGCAGATCATTAATTTATTGCAGGACTTACAGCGAGAGAATCATTTAACGTATGTGTTTATTTCGCATGACCTGAATGTTGTACAGCATATCAGTGATCGTATCGGCGTGATGTATTTGGGGAAGATGGTGGAGTTGGGACCATCAGAGGATGTGTACAACGAACCATTACATCCTTATACAAAAGCATTGTTTGGCGCGATCCCTTTGCCGGTTGTGAGTATGGAGCGGCGTGAATTAACGGTGTTGGAAGGAAATGTCCCCAGCCCGGTGAATCCTCCTTCGGGTTGCCGCTTTCACACGCGCTGCCCTTTGGCGCAAAAGATCTGTCAGGAAACAGAACCAGTTTTCAGTCAAGTAAGAAGCGGCACTTCGACGCCGCTCACATCGTCCCGAAGTTCGGTCGGGAGTACAGGCCGCTTCGTCGCCTGTCATTTTGTAGAGGTATGAGGAGCCATTTATGACTCGTTTGTTTGGAATCGCAGGTGTGCAAATGTCAGTCTCGCCTTTTGATGCGCAGGGGACGATCGATAAGATGTCTGATGTTGCATTGAATATTGCGAAAGGGATGCCCTGGGTAAACATGGTGGTGTTCCATGAATTGATCGTGCCGGGGCTGGTGCAATTTCTCACGCCTGAAGATAAGGATTGGTATCTTAAAAATTCAGATACGATTCCCGGCCCGTTGACAGACCGTTTGTGCGCGTTGGCGCGCAAGACTCATCAATGGCTTGTGCCCGGATCAATGTGGGAGCGTGACGGCGATAAGATGTATAACACTGCGATCGTAATTTCACCGCAAGGCGAGATCGTTGCAAAATATCGCAAGATGTTTCCATGGCTGCCCTATGAAGCGGGCACATCCGCGGGCGATGAATTTTGTGTATTCGATATTCCAGATGTGGGGCGTTTTGGTTTATGTATTTGCTATGATATGTGGTTTCCTGAAGTGGCGCGCACGCTGGCATGGATGGGCGCGGAAGTTATTATTCAACCCACGCTGACGCCCACCTCTGACCGTGAGCTTGAACTGGTGATGGCGCGTGCGAACGCTTTGTTCAATCAATGTTATTTTGTAAGTATCAACGGGATCGGCACCTGGGGCGGCGGACGCTCGACCATTATTAATCCTGATGGACGCGTATTGCAGGAAGCGTCTACCAATCAAACTTTTATGACGGAGTTGATCGATCTTGATCACACTACCCGCTCGCGTGAGTATGGAACATTGGGACTAGCGCAAACTCTCAAGCAATTACGCGACTCGGGACACACTTTCCCCATCTATCAAGATGGCGCGCTGCAAAAAGGAAGTTTTGAAAAACTGGGACCGCTTAAGTTTTTTCGTCAATCAGATCATTTGAATAATCGTTGATTCATTTTAAGGCTGACGAGCCGCTTCCTTGGGGGAAGTGGCTCGTTTTGTTTTCAGTGGGTGGGTGGTCTGCCCGCTGCATCGTTTCTTTCGCCAAAGGAGATTATATGAAAAGACCGGTTTTTACTTTTGCGCTGACTTTGTTTCTTGTTGTTGCGATCATAATGGCTTGTATGCCGCAATCTGTGCAGGCAGCCGCTGTTACGATCTATACTACAACCTTTAATTCAGGCTATACAGATTGGACCGCATCCAGCGCAACCAATGGGATCAGCCTTGTTACAACTCCTAGGATCAGCGGGAGCGCAGTCCGCATTACCAACACAGGCAGTATCACGCGCACGGTTTCTACAGTTGGCTATACCGGAATTTCTGTCACCTCAAATCTTGCCGCGTCTTTACTGGAAAACGCTGATTGGTGCTATGTGGAATACAACACAGGCAGCGGCTGGGTCGTTATGCAGCAAAAGACTGACGGACAGGATAATAGTGTATACAGTTCGGTCACAGTCAGTAATATTGCCGGTGCGGATAATAATGCCAGTTTTCAGATCCGCTACCGTGGACAGGATGGTACATCCGATCATTGTTATGCCGAAGATATCACTGTAAGCGGAACCTTAGGTACTGCGCCTACGAACACTCCGCTTCCGCCAACTGCCACTCCGGGACCGACCGCTACCCCCGTTCTCGGCGGATCTGTCCCCGGTGACCCGTTGACTGGAAATGGCGTTGTTTCACGTACTGTATTGACCTATGCCAACTTGACCAGCGGTTCAAGCACTGCGCCGGTGGATGACACCAGCGGCTTTGGCTTACCGTCCACTGCGGCCATGCCTTTGCATGTATTTGAAGGTTTGCTTGTTCTGAATAACGAGGCCACCAACGGCGGCTTTAGCGAAGTAAAAGATACGTATGCTTATACGGGTAACGCTGATAATCCACGCAAGCATTTACCGGAATTTAGTTTTGAGTTCGTCCAAAACGGCAGTCATCTGATCCCTGTTAATCAAGGACTCAGTATCACCGGACATGCGTATTGGAATTATATTGTTGGCCCGGGCCGTGCCTGGTCAGAAACAAGCGATAATGGGTGGTCGCGTGCTTCATTCCCGTTTGCGCTTGTTCAGCGAAATGCTAATTGTACACACAATGGTGTGATGACTTTCCTCTTCAATGGGACGTCTGTTTCCAATGTGCGTTACCAAATTACGCAGGAGACCTGCGCGTATTACAAGATCAACATGTGGGGACAGCTTTCAGCCGCATATTCACCCTATGCGGTTTCCAATGCCGCAACATACAAGAATAACCATGCGGCCGAAGTTGCCAATCGTTTGCCGACCAAACCCATCGCGGACCTTGCCACTGATTTCCCTGCTTCGGGAGTTAACGTATCCACTTTTGGCAGTGGAGTCACCGCTGCTCACATGACCTATTATGGCGTGATCATTAACGGAACCAACTATGTATCAGGTTGTACCACCCGCTATGGTACATATGCCTTCTGTGGAAGTATGCGCGCACCTTCCTATTCCACAGCGAAGTCAGCTTTTGCAAGTATGGCACTGATGCGTCTGGGACAAGTCTACGGCACGGGAGTGTATAACCAGTTGATCAAAGATTATGTGCCGGAATATTCCAGCAGTGTTGGCACATGGACAAGTGTTACATTCAATAACACGATTGACATGGCAACCGGCAATTATCGTTTGGCAGGATATGAATCAGATGAAGGCGGTTCCTATATGGAAACTTTCTTCCTCGCCGAGCCATATTCCACGAAGATCACGGCCGCGTTTAATTTCCCATACAAAGTTGCTCCCGGCACATTCTGGAACTACCATTCTTCAGACACATTCATTGTGACTCGCGCCATGAATAATTACCTGCAAGCTCAGGCCGGCAGCGGCGCGGATATTTTCAACATGGTACGCGATGAAGTATTCACCCCGATCAAACTATCCGCTGGGACAATGACCAGTCTGCGCACAGACAATAATTCCACGGGCGCACCTTTTGGCGGTTACGGATTATTCTGGACTCAGGATGATATTGCCAAAGTGGCCAAATTGCTCAATAACGATAACGGCATGGCCAATGGCGTGCAGCTCCTTCAAACCGATATGCTGGCAGATTCAATGCAAAAAGATGCCGCAGATCGCGGGCTGGATACTACTGGTACGCCGGTGTTCAAATATAACAATGCCTTTTGGGCCAAACAATTTACCACAACAGACGGCTTCACCTGCTCTTTTTACACGCCCTTTATGTCTGGCTATGGTGGTATTACTGTAGTGATGATGCCTAACGGCGCAACCTACTACTATTTTAGCGATAACGAAGAATATTCCTGGAGTAGTTCAGTGGTTGAAGCCAATAAACTTGCTCCGCACTGCCCGTAAAGTCCGATTTTTTTTACAATGAGCCGCACGTACAAATCTGTACGTGCGGCTTTTAATACGTGTATAATTACGGCTCGGAGGCAACACTTCATGGAAATTACCTGGTACGGACATTCCTGTTTTCGGCTCACGGAGAGAAATTATGTAACCGTGGTTACCGATCCATTTGACAACAAAGTTGTCGGCTATGATGCGTTAAAACTAAAGGCTGAGATCGTTACCATCAGCCACGATGCGCCCGGCCACAACAACAGCGATGCGGTCAAAGGCAGCACACACGTGCTCACCGGCGCTGGTGAATTTGAAATTGGCGGCGTATTTATCACGGCAGTTCAAACAGACAGCGGCAAAAAATCGAAAGACAGAGTCCGCAATACGGTTTATGTCTTTGATTATGACGGCATCACCGTTGCTCATCTTGGCGATTTACAACAGATCCCCACCCAAAGCGAGATCGAACTGCTCGGCACTGTCAACGTGGCGCTCGTGCCTGTCGGCGGCGGCTCCAGCCTCAACGCTGCGAAAGCCGCGGAAGTTGTCAGCATGTTGGAACCCAACCTGGTCATCCCAATGCACTATTCAACGCCAGATTCAAAGATCAAACTGGACGAGATCAATAAGTTCATTAAGGAAATGGGTTTAAGCAAGCAGGATGCACAGCCTTCTCTTAAGGTCACACGTTCCAGTCTGCCCGCAGAAACACACGTGATTGTTTTGGACTATCAAAAGGGTTAAATAAAATGTCGGTCAAAGTACTCATGACCTGGGATATCGCTCCCGAGCGCGATCAGGAATATTTCGAATTCGTTATCGGTGAATTTGTGCCCGGAGTGCAAAGGCTTGGCTTGCAGCCCGCCGAAGCATGGGCTACCATTTATGGTTCCTATCCGCAGATTCAAGTCGGCTTGCTCGCCTCAGATCTGCCCCAGGCGCGCCGCATCCTTGCCTCGGCAGATTGGGCGCTTTTGCAGGAACGTCTCTTTGGCTATGTAAAAAACTATTCATATAAGATCGTTCCTGTTCGCGGCGGATTTCAATTTTAAGGTATCTTCCAAACGTTCTTTAGCTCACAGATGAATTCAAAGACTCTTAAAAATTCCTATTCATATCTCTGGCCGTGGTTTTTCCTTACCACGGCCTTTGAGTCTCTACTTGCAACCCTTCTGCTTGCCCTTGTCCCATCTGAGAGCGGACTTTCCCCTGCCCGCCTTGGCTTGCTTGCAATTCCTACTTTCTTCTTTATTGCAGGAATTTATCTGGGATTCCTCGCCCGCCGCGACTCTGCCCGATTTGACTCACTTGCCCGCACGCCTTTCATACTTTCCTCAACGTTTCTTTTCTTAATCTCAAGCCTGACTCTGTTTCTGCTGCGTTATCTCAACCCTGAGAGATTCCTACCGTATTACGAACGTCTCAGTCCATTGTTGTGGATTCTCTTTATCATCGGGCTTCAATCCATCATTTTTCTCACCCTCATAAAAAATGGACTTCACCCGCAGGAAGTTTCAAAGCGCAAACCAATTTATCTTTCCGCCCTTGCCGCCTTCTGCCTTTTGTTTTCCGTCTTTATTTTCGTTATAATTACCAAACTCGGCATCACACCAGACACTGCCTATTGGGGAGAACCCGGCGTAGCCATTATTGGCTGGCAATTTATCTCTCTCCATTTTCATTGGCTTTCTATCCTTCTTCTGTCCGCCCT
>JADKBB010000045.1 GCA_016715195.1 Candidatus Villigracilis proximus | reverse complement strand
AATCACGATGTCTCTGCAAAATACATCGCTGAATTACGTGAAGTCGGCATAAAAGATTTGGATGTGGACGAGATCATTGAGTTGAGCAATCACGAAGTTTCAGCAAAGTATGTTGCTGAATTGCGTGCGACTGGATTAAAGAATTTTGATGTGGATGATCTGATCGAACTCAGCAATCACGAGATTTCCCCTAAATATATTGCTGAATTAAAGAAAATGGGACTCAAGGACTTCGATGTCGATAACCTCGTGGAGTTAGGCAATCATGATGTCTCCCCCGAATTCATCGCAGAACTGCACACGCTCGGTCTCAAAGATCTGGAAATTGACGACATCATCGAGTTAAGCATCCACGATGTCTCGCCTGAATTCATTGCCCAAATGCGCGAACTCGGATTCAAGGATATGGATACAGACGACCTCGTGCAATTAAGCAATCACGATATTGACCCTGAATTCGTAAAAGCCCTGCGTGACTTTGGGATCAAGGATCTTGATATTGATGATGTGGTTGAACTGGGTATTCATAATGTCAGTCCGCGCTATCTGACTGAGATGAAGGAAGCCGGTCTGAAAAATGTGGAAATAGACGAACTGGTCGAAATGCGCATTCATAATGTCACCCCAAAATTTGTGCGTGAACTGCACGAAATGGGCTTCGACAATCTGCCCGCCGATGAACTGGTCGAGTTGAACATTCACCACGTCACCCCGCGCTTCATCCGCGAAATGAGACGTAAACACGGCGAACATCTCACCCTTGAACAAATCCGCGATATGCGCCTGCATGGAGTTGAAGAAGTATTGAGTGTTCGGTAATAAACAGAAAATAAGTACTGGGAAACAAAAAGGCCGTTGAGTAAATCTCAGCGGCCTTTTTCTTTACCTGATTACTTTTATTAGCGAGCCAATACTTTGGTCATATGGTAATACTCCATATTGACCTTGCGCTTATTGCTGATCACATCCAAAAGCGGAATAAAGTCTATCCCTTTGCTCTTGAGGCCGGTCATCACGCCATGTTGACCTTCCAGAAGCGCCTCCACAGCTTTGACTCCCATACGGGAAGCCAGCAGACGGTCATAAGCAGTCGGTGAACCACCGCGTTGAATATGGCCAAGAATGGTCATGCGGGTTTTGAAGCCCACATCCAGATCGTCAATGCGTGTGGCGAGATCAGTCGTGCGGATTCCCGAACCTTCGGCGTTGATGATGATGGCGTGAGTCTTACCGCGTTTGTAGGCATCTTCCACGGCTGCGGCGATTTCATCCGTAGTGGTGGGTACTTCAGGGATCAAGACCACTTCCGCACCACAGACAATGCCAGCCATGACAGCCAGATAGCCGCTGTTGCGTCCCATGGTTTCGATCAGGAAGGCGCGTTGATGTGATGACGCTGTGTCGCGCAATTTATCCACGGCTTCCATGATGGTGTTCATGGCGGTATCCGTGCCAATGGCGATATTCGTGCCCCAGATATCATTGTCGATGCTGCCGGGGATGCCGATCACCTTGATATCTTTTTGCGAGAGCGCATATGCGCCATTCATTGAACCTTCACCGCCGATCACGACCAGGGCATTGATCCCTGCTTCGTTCATCTTGCGGATCGCGTCGCGCTGCCCGGAGGGTTCCATAAAGCGTTTGCTGCGGCTGGTCAATAAAATTGTTCCGCCGCGCTGCAAAATACCACCTACAGAGCGTTCATTCATGGAATGAAAATCACCGTTGATCAAACCTTCATATCCATTATTAATACCAAGCACGTCTATGTTATTTGACAGTGCTGTGCGCACCACAGCGCGGATGGCTGCGTTCATACCGGGGGCATCGCCGCCGGAGCTAAGTACACCTATTGTTAATTTATTTGCCATTTTCTATTTCTTTCTTAATTTGATATGTGTCAAAATCACGCGCCACAGCGGTATTATTAAAAATGGATTGCGCTTCCGCAATCACATCCTTTTCACGATAACGGCGCGAAATATGAGTGAGAATTAATTTCTTAACCCCTGCTTTTATGGCGAGTTCCGCACCCATTCGGGCAGTAAGATGGGAAAATTGCTTCGCCATATCTGCTTCTTCATCCAAATAGGTGGACTCGATCACAAGACCGTCCGCATCTTTACATACCTCAAGCAGGTTATCTGTTCTTCCGGCGTCCCCCACCACCACGAGTTTACTGCCCTTTTCCCACGGCCCCAGCACATCGTCAGGAGTGATGCGCCTGCCGTCGGGCAGAGTGATCTCCAGACCGGCAACCAGGTCGCGGCGTTCAGGTCCGAACGGCACTCCCAATTCATCCGCTTTTTCTGACAGGAAGGGACGTCGTGCTTTTTCCTCAAAAACATATCCCAGACAATCAGGTCCGCGATGGGTCACCGAAAAAGCAGTGACTGTAAAATCGTCCGCTTCAAAGACCACGCCGGGTTTGATCTCTTTCAAGGTCAACGGCATGGGCGGCTGATTGCCGCGCAATACAACATCATAGAGCAAAACGCGCACACGTTCCAGCGTACTTTTTCCGCCGAAGATCGTGAGTTCATCAATCGACTCCCAGCGCAGAAGCGTGGAAAGTAATCCGCCCAGCCCGAGGATATGGTCAAGATGCCCGTGCGTTAATAGAATACGCGTCAGACGTTTAAAGCCAATACCCGATTGGAGGATCTGTCTTTGTGTGCCTTCGCCGCAATCAATAAGGAAGCGATACTCGTTATGAGAAACGACCTGCCCTGAAAGTCCGCGCTTTGCAGAAGGCGCGGAAGCGGATGTGCCAAGAAAAAGTATTTCGAACAATGGTTGATTCCTTACAATGTTGAGCGGCAGAGTTTTGGATTTTCCCTGCAACAACTGTTGAAAAATAACTCTGCAATTGTACCTTAAAGAAAACAGACCATTTGTGCTATAATCTTTTTTGAAATTAACATTCACAAATTACGCATTACGAATCACGTTTCACGTAAAATGCCTCTTCTCAAACCATCCACTCCCCTTAAAAAAAATACAGCGCCTGCGGGCAAGACCATTCCCCCAAAAAAAGGGGATGCCTCGCACAATAAACCTGCGCATAAAAATAAACCGCAGTACGCACCGCCGCCGCCCGCACCGCGCGCGCTCTCCTTTTGGGATATGCTATCTGCCGAACGCAAACTGGATGTCGTTGGTATCATCCTTGCATTCACTGGCATCATTATTATTTTGGGGCTTATCTCCTCCAAGCGTTCCATATTAATTGGCAGCGCAATTTCCAAATTCTTTCAAATATTTGGCTGGGGTTTTTATATCCTTCCGATCGGCCTCGTCTTCTTTGGCTTATGGCTTGTCTTTCGCAAGATCGAGCGCATTCCCCCGCTTTCCATCGAACGTGCCGTGGGCAGCATTATCCTTTTTGTCTGGACGCTGACCGTTTTGCATTCATTTGTCGCCACCGCCGAAACCGCAGAAATGGTCGCGCTGACCGGCATTGGCGGCGGAGCACTGGGCGGCCTCTTTCAACGCATACTCTGGTTCAGCTTTGGCGGCGGCGGAGCCTTTATCGCCCTGTGCGCCTGGTTGATTATCGGCATCGCAGTCTTTCTGGATAAACCGGTAAAGGATTTATTTTTCTGGCTCGGTCCATTGTTTAACTGGATCAGAAAGTGGATGAATAAACCCATCGCATCACAACTTGACCTGAATCCTGCTTCTGTTTCGACAGAAGATTTCACCCCGATCGACCCATCCGCTGTGCCGCCCATTGTGGCAACAGGCGAAGCGATTCAACCCACACGCACAACCAGCGGCCCCACCGTCATCCATTGGACATTGCCCAACGTCAGCGATATTCTGGTTTCAGGCAATGCGCCATCCATCAATGAAGAATTCATTCAACAGCGCGCACGCCTGATCGAAGAAACACTCGCCTCCTTTGGCGCGCCAGCGCAGGTAGTTGCGATCAGCCGCGGGCCATCGATCACGCAGTTCGGAGTGGAGCCGCTATTTCTTGAGACCCGAGGCGGAGTCCGCACCAAAGTCCGCGTTAGCAAGATCGCATCCTTATCTGATGACCTTGCGCTCGCATTGGCCGCACCGCGCATCCGTATTCAAGCTCCCGTACCCGGACATAGTTATGTGGGTATTGAAGTTCCAAACGAAGAAATGGCAATGGTGGCCCTGCGCGATATTTTGGAAAGTGATACTTTCAAACGCAACACCAAGCCTTTAAATTTTGGACTTGGACGTGACGTAGCCGGACTTCCGATCATCGCCAGCGTGGAAGGGATGCCGCACATGTTGATCGCGGGTACCACCGGTTCCGGTAAATCTGTTTGTGTCAATTCAATCCTCACTTGTTTGTTGCTATACAACACACCCGATGACCTGCGACTCGTTTTGGTTGACCCCAAACGCGTGGAGTTGACCGGTTACAACGGCATTCCGCATTTGCTCGGCCCGGTGGTCGTTGAAATGGATCGCGTGATCGGCGCTCTGCAATGGATGACGCGTGAAATGGACAAGCGTTATCACTTGTTCGCGCAGATCGGTTCGCGCAATATCATTGATTACAACGCAAAGATGAAATTACAGGGACAGAAGAAACTGCCCTATCTCGTGGTCATCATTGATGAATTGGCCGACCTGATGATGATCGCGCCCGACGAAACAGAAAAAACGATCACACGTCTGGCGCAATTATCACGTGCTACGGGTATTCATTTGATCCTCGCTACACAACGCCCCTCTGTGGATGTGGTAACGGGTCTGATCAAAGCCAACTTCCCGGCGCGTATTGCTTTTGCAGTGGCTTCCAATACAGACAGCCGCGTTATTCTCGACCAACCCGGCGCTGAAAGATTGCTCGGTCGTGGTGACATGCTTTATCAAGCGCCTGATGCGCCCGCCGCTGCGCGTTTACAAGGTGTATTCGTTTCCGATACGGAGATTCAAAATCTGGTGGAATACTGGCGCACACAAGCAGGCGGCGGAGTTGTTCAGCAGTCCACCACAGACATGCCTGCTGATTCAGTGCCGACCAATCTTCCGCTTAAGCAAACACAGCTTTGGGATGAAGGCAAAAAATCAGATAACGATCCGCTGTATGATGAATCTGTCGATATTGTCCGCAAGGAAGGTCGCGCATCTGTCTCCATGCTGCAAAGAAGATTGCGCATTGGCTATACCCGCGCCTCCCGTATTGTGGATATGATGGAAGATAAAAAGATCGTCGGCCCCCCTGAAGGCGGCACGCAAATGCGCCCGGTTTTGGATTACGGTCAAACCGCGCCGCCGAAAGATGATGGAGCGTAAATAAATCTTATTTCAGGCAAAGTACATTCTTTGAGGAACACCACCGAAGGATGAATTTAATAGTTAAACTGTCTTATAAATAAGAAAATTCCGGGATGTGAGACCCGGATTTTTCTTAAGTGAGTTTGTGATACATAGTATAATCTTTGTTCATCATTCCCTCGGAGGAACTATGACAGAAAAGAAAATAAGAGTATTGGTCGCCAAACCCGGCCTGGATGGACATGATCGCGGTGCAAAAGTAGTTGCGCGTGCTTTACGTGATGCCGGCATGGAAGTGATCTACACCGGCCTGCGTCAGACCCCTGAAATGATCGCCGAGGCCGCGCTTCAAGAGGATGTGGATGTGGTGGGACTGTCCATTCTTTCAGGCGCGCACATGGCATTAACCCCGCGCCTTCTTGAACTGCTAAAAATCAACGGACAATCACATGTGAAGATCTTTATCGGAGGCATCATTCCAGATGAAGATTTGCATCGTTTGAAAGAAATGGGCGTAACCGGAGTGTACGGCCCCGGCGCATCCACTGAAGACATTATTCGTGATGTCAGACTTGCAGTGGCTGGATAAGAGTTAATAAAAACACAGAGTTTAAAATACTCTGTGTTTTGTTGTTAATGATGATAATTACACACTGAGCGGAGAGAGGACAGTGATCGTCCTTCGACTACAGACTTCGCAGAGAACGCTCAGCCCTCCGCTCATGTATAAAACACAAATTAATTTATGACCTATTCTCAAGCAGTTCTCAACGGTGACCGACTCGCATTGACCCGCCTGTTAACACAGGTGGAGAATGATATGCCGGATGGCCGCGCCGCGTTGATCGAATTATTTCCTCACACAGGCAAGGCGCATCTGATCGGCGTGACAGGTTCGCCCGGCACGGGCAAATCTTCGCTTGTGAATCAACTGGCTTTGTATTATCGCAAAACAGAAAATAAACGCGTGGCAATTGTTGCGGTTGATCCTTCGAGTCCGTTCACGGGCGGCGCAGTGCTTGGCGACCGTGTGCGGATGCGTGACCTCGCCGGCGATACGGGCGTCTTCATTCGCTCAATGGCAACGCGCGGCTCGCTCGGCGGACTTGCACAGTCCACGGCAAATATGGTACAGGTCTTTGATGCCGCCGGATTTGATGTCATCATTATTGAAACAGTCGGTGCGGGTCAAAGCGAAGTGGATGTTGCCCGCCTGGCGCACACAACTTTGGTTGTCGAAGCGCCCGGACTTGGCGATGATATTCAAGCCATCAAAGCCGGCATTCTTGAGATCGCGGATATTCTGGTCGTCAACAAAGCTGACCGCCCCGGTGTGGAAAATACAGAGAAGGCATTAAAGTCCATGCTGGAATTGGCGCACCCGGCCGCGCGGATTTTTCAGCATCACGGATCATCCATGCGGATAGCTGCCCCTGCACAAGAATCTTCATCCAAGCTGACGTGGATTCCACCTATCCAACGGACGGTTTCTACCGAAGGCAAAGGGATCGTGGAATTAACACAAGCCATTGCGCGGCATGTGGCGCACTTAACTCAAAGCGGAGATTGGGCCGTTCGTGAGCGTGCCCGGCTTGAGGTCGAATTGGATGCGCTGATCCGCGAAGAGTTGGTCAGCCGTTTCCGCAGAGATGTCCCGCAGAAGCAGTATGAAAATATGCTTGAGAAAATTATCCAAAGAGAAATGTCACCCGGGGAAGCAGTTAAGTTACTAATGAATGGCAGGTTAAAATGAGCATAATCTATGGCGAGCGAGTCCGGTTGCGTGCTGCAGAGCGCGAGGATGTTAAGAATTTTTATGTGTGGGTTAACGATCCCGATGTGACTCGTTACCTGTCGTTATATTTGCCAATGTCTACTGTGGATGAAGAAAACTGGTTCAATTCAATGACCCAGCGCAGTCAAAGTGAAAAGACACTGGTGATCGAAGTGCGTGATGGCAATGGCTGGAAGATGATCGGCAATTGCGGCGTATTTGATATTGACACAATAGGCCGCCTGGGCGAGATCGGAATTATGCTCGGCGAAAAAGATGAATGGGATAAGGGCTACGGCACGGAAGCAATGTCGCTGCTGGTGCGTCATTGCTTTGAAACCTTGAATTTCAATCGCGTCTATCTGCGTGTGTATGCGGAAAATCTGCGCGCAAAAAGGGCCTACGAAAAAGCAGGATTTGTGGAAGAGGGCCGTTTACGTGAAGCTGTTTATAAAAATGGAAAATACGACGATGTAATTATTATGAGTGTATTACGCGCTGAGTGGATCGCGCAAATGAAGGAGAAATAAATGCAGCATACCCATCGTGATTTGAAGGTGTACGGCGGAATTAAATTATTTGCAGGTTCCGGCTCACCTGATCTTGGACAAAAAATTGCCGATTATCTCGACCAGCCTGTGAGCGAGCGTGAGGTGATCGAATTTCCGAATGAGAATCTTTTCGTGAAATTGGGCGGCAGTGTGCGCGGACAGGATGTGTATGTGATCCAAACCACTTCGTCACCGGTGCATCGCAATTTAATGGAATTGTTGATCATGATCCAAACCCTGCGTTTAGACTCTGCCGCGCGCATCACGGCGGTCATCCCGTATTTATGCTATGGCCGCTCCGATAAAAAAGATCAACCGCGTGTGCCGATCACAGCCCGCCTCGTTGCGGACATGCTCGAAGTGGCCGGCGCAGATCGTTATATGACTCTTGATCCGCACGCCGGACAGGTGCAGGGTTTCTTCTCCATCCCGGGTGACGTGTTGACCGCTTCCCATTTGCTGGTGGATCATATTAATAAAAATATCCGCGCTGAAATGGTGGACCCTGTGGTTGTTTCAGTTGATCTTGGCTTTGCCAAAAAAGGCCGGAACTACGCCGCCGATATGGATATGCCGATTGCGTTCATTGAAAAACGCCGTCAGGGAAATGATGCAAAAGCTGAAGCATTGACCCTGATCGGTGATGTCAAAGACCGCGATGTCATCATTGTGGATGATGAAGTCGATACCGGCGGTTCCATTGCGCAGGCTGTAAATGTGGTCAAACAAAATGGCGCGCGTGATGTATATCTCGCTTTTGTCCATGCTATTCTTTCGCGCAATGGCGCAGAACGGCTGGCTTCTCTGCCCATTAAACACATTATCACCACAGACTCTGCGCCGCTTTCTCCTGAAAAAAGAAAATTCCTCGAAGGCCGCATCACCGTGCTTTCTGTCGCGCCGTTGTTGGGCGAAGTGATCAAACGTGCCCATGAAGGCCGCTCGGTTGGAGAGATGTTCAACGAGTAATTTAACTGTCACTAAACACATCTCACCTGACACCCAATCTCCCCATGCCTGAACTTCCTGAAGTAGAAACCATTGCACGTGCCATAAAACCGGAACTGGTCGGCAGAACCATCGTCTCTGCTGACCTGCGCTGGGCGCGCACGCTTGCTATTCCTTCTTCGGCCCAATTCAAGAAACAGATTGTTGGGCAGAAAGTTTTGGACGTTTCACGCCGCGCAAAGTATCTGGTCATTAAACTGGAAACTTGCAGTTTCCTTGTACATTTGCGCATGAGCGGAGATTTGATAATAAGAGCAGGTAAAATCAAGCCGGAAAAGCATGATCGCCTTTTGCTTCATCTTTCAGATGATAATTATCTGGCTTTCAACGATACACGTAAATTTGGGCGCGTCTGGTTAACAGACCGCCCCGAAACCATTCTCGGCAAACTTGGCCCGGAGCCGCTCGAAAAAGATTTTACGGCTCACTGGCTCTTTGAAAATTTGCAAACACGCAAACGATATTTAAAACCCTTGCTGCTTGATCAAACTTTCATCGCCGGCCTTGGCAATATTTATACGGATGAGTGTTTACACATTGCGCAATTGCACCCGATGGCCGCATCAAACAATGTCACACAGCAACAGGCTGTGGAATTGCATAAGGCAATTCGCGCAGTTCTAAAAGAAGGCATTCGCCGCAACGGCGCCAGCATAGACTGGGTCTATCGCGGCGGTGAATATCAAAATCATTTTCGTGTTTACGGCCGCGATGGCGAACCGTGTGATGTGTGCGGCACCACAATTCAAAAGTTCACGGTGGGTCAACGCGGCACACATATTTGTCCAAATTGTCAGCGCTTGAGGTGAGTTATGACAGTCTTATACGTTATTATCGCAATCGTTATCGGATGGTTCATTGGATTTCTTGATTCCAATCTTCGCACGGCGCAAAAAATTAAAGCCGCCGAATTAAAAGCGGAAAAGATCATCAAGGAAGCGGAGATCAGGCTCGCCCAAATTCAGCCAAAGGACGTGTCTCCGTCTGCGCCGGATGATTCCAATTTATTGAGTCTCAAAAAAGATAATGGAAAATATAAACTTGAAATAGACGGCGTGCTGGTTGGCGATAAGTTATTCCCTGAAAAGAGAAAGCGCTTGATCGAACTGGTCACCGTGCTTCGCCCCTGGCTGGAAGGTGGACAGACTCAACAAGCCGCATCCCAGCCCGCCGCGCCGGTTCAGACTCCGCCGATAGCTGATTCTGCTCAAGCTGTTATTTATTCCCCTATGGCATCTTCCACTCAACCGATGACGCCCATTGTAAAGAAACCTGAAGCGGAAAAAAATATCGCAACCCTTAGTATTGTGGCTCAAATTGATACTGTTTTACAGGCGCGTCTGGTGGATACCGCACTCGCCAAACGAGGCGTCCGTTTGCAGGATTCTCCCCAGGGTGAGGTGGAAGTTTATGTCGGACTGGATAAATTTAACTCGGTGGATGAAGTCCCCGATGAAATGATAAAAGCCACCATCCGCGCCGCCATCGCTGAATGGGAAGATAAATATACCCCCGGCTTGTAAATTAGATTTTACCGGCATTAAAAAATCCCCGCGAAATTTAACCATTTTCGGGGAATTTTTTTGTTTCCGATAACAGACTTTGTTGGAAATTAAATCAGCGAAACTCCGCTTATTCCCGCTTAAATCTTGCAGATAATATCGGACATAATCCATCTTCGGCGATCTCTGCTGTCACATTTGGCGCATAGAGTTGACGTAAGGCATTCGTGCTGTATATTGATCCCATGCACAATAGGTCGTAATTCCCCTCTTTTACCTCGGCCATGATCTCTTCCACAACATTGCCCTGCCGCGCTTTTACGTTTGCAGTCAGGCCGTCATTTTTTGCGATCTCCAAAGCCTGACGCAAACTTCGTCCAATGGGTGTGTCTGTCTCTGTCAGGTTTTGCCAGTTTGCGCTCACGGTTTTTGCGGTTGGATAGTTAAGATCAATTTGGGGAATAATATGCAGCAGTGTGATCTCGGCGCGGCTTTTCATTGCCATTTGCATGGCGATGTGTTCAGCCGTGACTTCATATCCCAACCCGCCAATGCAGATCAATATTTTTTTCAAAGGGAGTTTTGACTCAGGCACATACAGGATCGGCTGTTCGATCTCTTCCATTAAATGACGAATGGAACGCCCGGTTAACATGCGGCGAAATTGCGGGCGTCCCAACGGCCCCAGTACAATGATGTAATTGCCTTGTTTTGCTTTACGCGGAATCACATCTTCCGCGTTTCCGTTTTGCACTTCGAGTGTGTAGTCCACTCCGTTTTTCTGGAATAACGCAACGGCGCGTGCGAAGACATCTTCCAACGGGTGGTGGTCATCTATCGCAGCCGGACTCAGGTTTTCGGTCACGCCAAGAAGCGTGATCTTTGTGTCCAGCGTTGCTGCGAGCCATGCTCCATATTCAATGGAAGGCCATGTCCCTTTAAATCCATTGGTTGCAATTAATAAATCAGGTTTCATAAATTTTTCCATTGATCGGGTTATCGAAATAAAAATACGCCTAAAATCCCCGCGCCCAGCAGCACCAGCGGAGATGGAATTTCAAACCATAATGCCAGGGCGGTTAACGCAGCAATGAATACAGCGCGTTTGTTGATCTTTTTGTTTTGTCCAACGTGGAAGAGTTCCCAGGCTACCATGAGAATAAGCGCGGCAATCGCAGGACTCATTCCTTTTACAAAACCTTGCAGCCAGTCTTCCTGTTGAAATTGCTGCAAGACCGCAGCGACTGCGAACATCATCACAGTGGGAGGTAAAACTGCACCCAGTAGTGCGGTGAAAACGCCCGGGATGCCGCCAGCCGCATAGCCGACAAACATGGCAAGTTTCAGAGCTTCACTGCCCGGCAGCACGTTTGAAAAGCCAACAGCTTCCACAAAGCGTTCTTCACTCATGATGCTGCCAACCGCTTCCTTGTATAACAAGCCGACAGATGCAGGACCGGATGGGGAAAGTAGGTTTACTTTAAGGAACATCCATAACAGACGGAGCCAGACTGAAAATTTTGATTGTTTCATGATGTGAGAAAAATGATACCAACGATGCCGGCGATGATGACGACGATACGTTCAGGTGCTTTGAACCACATGGCTGTCAGACTGATAATGCCAATGACCCACCCCACCCAACTGGTTTCCCCGCCTTTTTCAAAGATTTTCCAGGCGGTGAAGATCATCAGCACAGAAATGGCGGGAGCGAGTCCTTCGACAAAATTACCCACCCAGGCTTCGCGGCGCAGACGGTGCAGGACCATCGTTACACCGAGGATGATCAGAGTGGGCGGCAAAATTGACGCAAGTAGTGCCACCAGTCCGCCGGGAATTCCACCCGCAGCGTAGCCGATATACATTGCAAGTTGCAGCGCGTCGCTACCGGGCAGCACAGAAGATAAGCCCACAGCTTGAATAAATTGATTTTCTGTAACGAACCTTCCCACCGCTTCATGATATAGCAAACCCACAGAAGCCGGGCCGGAGGTGCTGAGTAGATTGACTTTGATGAAAGTCCAGAAAAGTTGAGAGAGGATGTTCACTCTGTTAAGTCTATCATGTTATGGTTTGACGCCTTCCATTTTCAACAGCCATTCCTTGGTTGGCAAGCCGTCTCCGCCGCCGTAGCCGTGGAGTTTACCGTCTGCGCCGATCACACGATGGCAGGGAATCACGAGCGGCATGGGGTTTGTGGCGTTGGCGCTGCCCACGGCGCGGTAGGCATTTGGATGCCCGATCTGCATCGCGATGTCGGCGTATGTCCGCGTTTCGCCGTAGGGAATGTCATAAACGGCTTTCAATGCTTTTAGTTGAAACGGTTTTAAAGATAGACCAGTCAATCGCAAAGGTGAAATCGCGGCGTTTGCCTTTTAGATATTCACTCAACTCTTTTGCATACGGTTGAATTTTCTTTTGGTTTTGCTCAACCGTCCTATGCAGGCGGAAGAGACGGGCGTCCAGCTCGGGCTGAGAATCTGCCCATTCAACGGCGACCAGCCCCAGGTCGGAGGCAGCGATGCGCAAATCTCCGAGGGGTGTGTTATTTAATTCGCCAAGATAAATTTTGTGGGAAGGGAATGTCATTTTGTCATCCTCTAAAAGGAAAAAGTGTTTGCAATCTTGTTAATTGCCTGACAATCGTAGGGCAAGCGTAGGGTAAGCGTCAAGTACTATTCAGATGATTATGATAAATTTAGCGCTGTAAGGTGATTTCTCTTCTCCTCCTTTACTA
Source organism: Candidatus Villigracilis proximus (assembly GCA_016715195.1). GTDB lineage: Bacteria > Chloroflexota > Anaerolineae > Anaerolineales > Villigracilaceae > Villigracilis > Villigracilis proximus. The sequence continues at coordinate 32,656 of JADKBB010000045.1, read as the reverse complement.
AGAGAACCGCGGTCGGCGTCCGCGGTTCTCGCCGTTTAAGCGGGTACTGGCAGTATAATCGCGTCATCAAACTCATGCGAGGTTCGTATGTCTGTAAAAATAACAATCATTGGTCTTGGTCAGGTGGGCGGCTCGATCGGCCTGGCGCTGGCGCAGTATAAAAATAGCCTTTCTGTTTTTGGGCACGATAAAGAAATATCGATCGAGCGTGCTGCTCAGAAAAAAGGTGCGGTTGAAAAAACCGAACACAACCTTCCCCGTGCTGTTGAGGGCGCTAAAATTGTAATTCTTGCCCTGCCTGTGCATCAGGTGCGCGATACTTTGGGATTTATCGCACCTGATCTAATGGAAGGCGCAATCGTAGTGGATACTTCTCCTGTTAAGTCAGAGGTTTCCAAATGGGTAAAGGATATTTTACCCGCTGGATGTTCCTATGTGGGAATCGTTCCAGCGATTGGATCTGAATTTTTAAACGGGACAGAAAAGGGTCTGGACTCAGCCCGGGCTGATCTGTTTTCGAAAAGCATTTTCCTGCTTGATGCTCCTGCCAGCACAACCGGTGAATCTGTGGAGTTGGTGATGGAACTCGTGCAGTTGCTGGGCGCCAACATCATGCTGACAGATATTGTGGAATCAGATGGATTAATGGCGACTGTGCATCTTCTGCCTCAACTTGTCTCTGTTGCATTGTTGAATGCGACAGTGGATCAACCCGGCTGGCTTGAAGGACGTAAATTGGCCGGACGTGCTTATGTGGCGGCAACCTCTGCACTGGTCGTGGAAGATGAACCAGATGCCTTGCATATGTCGGCGTTGCATAATAAGGAAAATGTTGTCCGTTCACTGAATACGATGATCGCCTCTTTGGGCGCTTTGCGCGATGATATTGAAAAGGGCAACGAAGAAGCCGTAAAAGTCCGCTTGCGGGCCGCGCATGAGGGGCGTGAAGTTTGGTTGAATGAACGCATCTCTGCCAATTGGGAGAGTATGCATAAAGAATCAGATAAGCCCATATCTATCAGCGAAAGATTGTTTGGCGGCCTTTTGGGTATCCGCTCGAAAAACAGGAAATGAGTTGTTATTGCTACATTCTCGAATGTGCAGATGGAACCTTCTACACAGGCTGGACGACAGATCCGCAGCGAAGAGTGAACCAGCATAACAAAGGCATCGGCGCGAAATATACCAGTACACGCCGGCCGGTAAAATTGGTTTATCTGGAAACCCTGTCCACTCGAACCGAAGCCATGAAGCGTGAGCTTGCGATCAAAAAAATGAAGCGCACGCAGAAAAGCAAATTGATCGAAACCGCAAGCTTAAAGTGAGAAATTCAATAAAAAAACTCCGCGAATTTTTCGCGGAGTTTTTTTATTGTTATATTTTTTATTCAGTAAACAGCGGCAAATGACCAAGGGAAATGATATGCATCCACTCTGCGCGGTCACCTTCAGTGAGGATCGCGGCTTCAGCCGCCACTTCCGCTTTGGCTTTATCCAAAATCATGCGCATGCCTTGCAGCGTGGAGCCTGTGCTGATCACATCATCAAGGATCACCACTTTTTTATTCTCGATCAACCGGCGGTCTTTTTCATCAAGGAACAGAATTTGCGGCTGACCGGTTGTGATCGAAAGCGTTTCTGCTTTGAGCGCATCACCCATGTACGGCTTATAGGATTTTCGCAGGATCACGTACGGTTTCTTTGTTTCAACCGAAACCGCATACGCCAGCGGAATGGACTTGGCTTCAGCGGTCACGAGAATATCATAATCAACTTCTGCAAGTTTCTTCCCGAGTTCACGCGCGCAAGCCTGCACCAACTCGGTATCCCCTAAAATATTCAAGATCGCGATCTTGAGTCCGGGCTTGATCTCAAACAACCGCAGGTCGCGTTTTACGCCTGCGATCTCAATGGAATGTACCTGTTTGTCTGTCATTAATTTCCTCCGAGGGAAAAATATTTTTGCGCGTGAAGTTTATCATACCTTGCAGGTTGTTAATACAAGTTGAGTATTGCGCAGGGATAGGTAGATGCTTCATTGCCGGGGGATTACAGAAAAATAAGCGTATAGAAAATTTGTGCTATACTCTGCCCATGTCTGTTATCCGCGCCTCTGATATTGGAAGTTATTTATACTGCCGACGCGCGTGGCGCTATCGTAAGGACGGCGTCGAATCGGAGAATAAAGCCGAACTGGCCGCCGGGACTGAATTGCATCGTCAGCACGGACGCAAGACTCTATCCGCGCTTCTATTGCGGACCGTTGGCATGATTCTGCTTCTGGTGGCAATTCTTACGCTGGTAGCGTATTGCACCGCACAATTGTAAAGGTGTCTTTTGGGACATCTTAATGGAGAAGAATGTCTGACCTATTAAACCGTCTTGGCTATTTGCAAACCCGCCGCGACCGAACGCCCAACCTTGATCTGGCGCGTGATCTCGTGGCACGTGAGGATATGGCCGGGATACGTGAGATCGCTCAGAATATGCACAACGACAACAAGAATATCCACGGCGACTGTATGAATGTCATGTATGAGATTGCGATCATTGACCCAAATCTCGTCACATCGTATGCCGATGATTTTATTAAATTCCTAAAAAGCAAACATCATAATATGGTACGCGGCGCGATCACGGCCCTCGCAGAAATTGCAAAAGTAAAACCCGAATTTGTATTTAAACATTTGGATGAGATCAAAAAGGTTAAAGAAACAGGCCCCGATAGTATTTCCATTGACAAGTCCATTTCGGCGTTGGCGCATATGGCATCCGCAAATGATGAGTATGGCAAGGCCGTCTTCCCTTATCTGATGCAGCACATCTTGACCTGTCATCACAAGGAAGTGCCGGAACACGCCGAAAGAATATTGCCCGCTGTCAATGAAAATAATAGTATCGAATTCATCAAGACCCTGGGAAAAAGAATGGAAGCCCTTTCCGGTTCCGACTTTACCCGTTTAAAGAAAATTGTAAGAATAGCTGAAAAAATATAATCTGATTACTGATTACTGATTACTGATTACTGTATGCTCTATATCACTCTCCTCCTCTTTGTCATTGCCCTGATCTTCTTTTGGCGTTCAAACCGCCAGCAAAAAGAAGCAGGCCTGCCCGGCGGACGTATCATCTATACCGATACGCATGGATGGGGCAAAGTGGAAAAACCGCTTTTCTATGCCGCGATGGAGTTGACAGGCAAGCCTGATTACCTCGTCCAACAAAATGGGAAGATCATTCCCGTTGAGGTTAAATCAGGCCGTGCACCGGAAACTCCCTATGATTCGCATATTTATCAGCTTGCATCCTATTGTTTGTTGGTGGAGAAGACCTATGGCACACGTCCGCCGTACGGGATTATCCATTATGAGAACCGGGATTTCGCCATAGATTACACCCGTGAATTGGAGAATGCCTTGATCGACCTGCTTGTGGAAATGAAACGTGACGAAATTAAAAAAGATGTTCCGCGTTCGCATGAACAAGCCGGACGCTGCGCCAAATGTGGATTTAGAAATCATTGCGATCAGAGCCTTGTCTGAAAGCCATGTAACGCTGTGACATTACAAAAGGTATAATTTCGTTATGCCAGAACCCTTCCTGCCCAAACATCCCGTTGTTACAGCGTATCCAAAAATGCCCGAAGCCTTTGCTGAAGCTGAAGCGATGGCTGCTTTCCTTAAGGAAAAGGGCATGGATGCCGCCTGTGGTTCCTTGTATGATGAAGAACTTCGCAAGCGTGTAAAAAAAGGCGAGTTTGATATGCTGATTGCCGTGGGCGGTGATGGGAGTGTCTTACGTGCAGGACATCTATGCGCACCCAGCGGTGTGCCAATCCTTGGCGTGAATCTTGGCAGATTGGGTTTTTTGATCCAGGTTGATCGCAAGGATTGGCGTGAGTACTTTGTAAAATTATTTAATGGCGAAGCATGGATCGAGAACCGCATGATGCTGCGCGCTGAACACTTCCGTGCAGGTGAAAGCCTTGGCAGTTCCAATGCTTTGAATGAAGTGGTTGTCGCTCGTGGACAAAACCTGCGCCCCGTTCGTTTAACCGCTTCCGTGGATGGGCGTCACCTCACCAGTTATGTCGCAGATGGTCTCATCGCCTCCACTGCCACGGGCTCCACGGCGTATGCGCTCGCTGCGGGCGGCCCCATTTTGCCGCCGGAGTTACGTAATATTTTGCTTATGCCCATCGCGCCGCATCTCTCTGTGGATCGGGCGGTGGTTTTATCAGAAGGTTCTTCAGTTAGCATTGTTGTAAAAAGTGAAAACTCAGTCCTCAGCGTGGACGGCCAGCCGCCAACGCCGTTGATGGAAGACGATCAGGTAAAAGTTACCGCCGCAGATGTTACTGCGCAGTTTGTCCGCTTTGAAGACCCGGGTTATTTTTATCGTAACCTTACTGCACACATGAACGAAAATTCTTTAGGATTTCCACGATGACAGATACCATCTCCGCTGCAACTTATTGTTATGTCCACCCTGATCGCGAAACCAGTTTGCGCTGCAAACGCTGCGAAAAACCGATTTGCGCTTCCTGCGCACAGCGCACACCCACCGGTTATATGTGCAGGGACTGTGTCCGCTCGCATCAGAAATCTTTTGATACTTCTGAATGGTACGATTACATCTTCGGGTTTCTTACAGCCGGTTTCCTTTCTGCGATTGCGGCTTTTCTGGTTACATTGATCGGCGGCATCGGATTTATCGGCTGGCTTCTTATTCTTTCGGCGGCACCCATTGCGGGAACTACAATTGCCGAAGCAGTGCGCGTTGTCACCCGACGTCATCGTTCACGCTCGTTGTTTATTACGGTCGCGGTGGGCATGGTGCTTGGCGCTCTGCCTGTGCTGATCGTTCAATTATTAAGCATGAATATTTTTGGGATCGTCTTTCAAGGAATTTATCTGTTCATCGCCGTACCGCTTGTCTACACTCGACTTTCTGGGATTCAATTATTTAAATAGCCTATGCTTACTGAACTCCACATCCAAAACTTTGCAATCATAGACAAACTTGACCTGCGCTTTGACTCTGGTCTCATCATCCTCACGGGTGAAACTGGCGCGGGCAAATCCATCATCCTTGACGCGGTCGTCATGCTTCTCGGCGGCAAAGCGGATACCACCTTCGTGCGCTCTGATTCAGACGCCGCATTTGTCGAAGCGGTGTTCCAGCTCAACGGTCCAGAAAAAGAAGCGGTGCATTTCATCCTCAACCGCGAAGAGCTGATGGATGATCCCAATTATGTGGTGCTGATGCGTGAAGTCCGCAAAGAGGGACGCAGTGTGGCGCGCATTAATGGCCGCACGGTGAATGTTGGATTGTTGAAGGAACTGGGCGCGCTGTTGATCGACATCCACGGGCAGGCGGAACATCTCTCGCTGCTCGATCCACGCGCACACCTCGGCCTGCTCGATCGCTACGCGGAAGTGGCCCGGCCCCTCAGCGACTACCGCCAGACCTATCACTCGCTGCTAAATTTGCGCCGTGAGTTGAATGATCTGCGCAAGTCGCAATCTGATGCAGACCGCCGTATTGAAATGTTGACCTATCAAGCCGAAGAGATCGAATCGGCAAGATTAAAGACAGGCGAAGATGAAGAGTTGCGCAAAGAGCGTGACCGCTTAGCCAATGCAGAATCTCTCGCGCAAAATGCACAGGAAGCCTTGGCGGTTTTGGATGAAGGCTCGCCCGAAACTCCCGCCGCGACCGACCTGGTCGGACAGGCCGCGCAGGCGCTGGCGACTCTCGCAAAAATTGATGCGGGTCAGGCTGAGTTGGCGAATCAAGCCGAGTTATTGCTGGATACGATCTCCGATGTGATCCACGGTCTGCGTGATTATCTTGAAGAGATCGAGTTCAACCCCAAGCGGCTTGAAGATGTGGAAGAACGCCTGGATGTGATCCATTCGCTGACGCGCAAATATGGCGGCAGTATTCCCGCAGTGATCGCCTATGGTGAAGATACTCGCAAGCAGCTTGAAACCATTACGGGCGCGGTGGATCGTATTAATGACTTGGAAATGCAGGAAGCGAAGTTGCTGGAAAAGGTTGCCAAACAAGGCGGCGTGCTTTCTGAAAAACGCAAGTCCGCTGCAGTCAGCATGGGTAAAGGTATTGAAACCGAACTTGGCGACCTGAAAATGGCTTCTGCCCAATTTGGCGTGGACTTTCAAACCAAACCGGATGTCAACGGTGCACCTTTGGCCGATGGTACGCGCATCGCCTTTGATCAAAATGGTTTTGATCGCGTTGAGTTTTTGATTGCGCCCAACCCCGGTGAAGGACTTAAACCGCTGGCAAAGATCGCATCTGGTGGTGAAACTTCCCGTTTGATGCTTGGCTTAAAGAATGTACTAGCCAGCGCTGACGAAGTCCCGTCTCTGATCTTTGATGAGATCGATCAAGGCATCGGCGGGCGTGTAGGTATGGTGGTGGGACACAAACTTTGGAATCTTTCGCGCACACATCAGGTCTTTTGTGTGACGCATCTTCCCCAATTGGCGGTCTTTGGCGACCAGCACTATCAGGTGCAAAAACTAATTGACAACGGGCGCACTCTGACCCGCGTTGAATCTCTGGATGGTGATGCGCGCCTGCTTGAACTTTCTCAGATGCTTGGCGAAGTGGGCGAAGGGACATTGCGTTCTGCGCACGAGTTATTGCAAATTGCGCGGCAGATGACCAAAGAAAAGAAATAGAAAATCATATAAAAAACTCCTGTTCTTTGACAGGAGTTTTTTATATGATTAAGTAATTGTCATTAAAATGTTGACAGCAAGGGTGAGGGGGGCACCCTTGCTGTCAACGAGATTAATATTACACCAACGATTCATTTCGCGCAAGTGTTTTTCATTAGAAATTGATTAATATATTTATAAGGTAGTGCCCCGAGTAGGAATCGGACCTACATCTAAGCCTTAGGAGTGCCTTGTTCTGTCCATTGAACTATCGAGGCGAGCAGCAGGATTATACACAAAAGGAGGGAATATATCCATGCGCCTTGTAAATTTATTTCAAAGCCTTCACAGCATTTCGTCCCGCTGCGCCGCTGACTCCGCCCCCGCCGTGGACTCCGCTTCCGCAGAGATAGAGGTTGTCAATGGGTGTCTTGTGGTTCGACCAGCCGGGTATCGGTCGCATGAAGAGGAATTGATCGAGCATGAGTTGACCGTGGTTGAGGTCGCCTTCGGTGAGACCGTAGGTTTGTTCGAGGTCAATAGGCGTGATGATGTGATGCGTGATACGTGAAGCGTGAAGTGCGGGGAAGTATTCTTCCAATGTCTTGATCGCCAGTTCGGCAACCTTTGCACTTTCCACTTTCCACTCACTATTTCTCAAAGCATACGGCGCGGATTGGAAATGGATACTCACCACGTTACCAGAAGTCGTCACTTCCAAATACGGCTTCTCGGAAATCTCGCCGTACTTCGCGGCGTCGTAGGCGCGTTCGAGATATTTGATGGATGGGGCGAGGACAACTGTCCCTTCGGGGATGCCGTGATTGCCATTCGTCTGCAAGTGGATTTTTGCCACCGAGCCGCGCATTTTGATGGATTGGGTGTGCCAGACGAATTCGGGTGGCAGATCCTGTGCGCCGACAAGTTTGAGCAGGGTGTGCTTCGGGTCTGCGGAGGAGAGGATTTGATTTGCAAGAATCTCTTCGCCGTTTGCGAGGATGACGCCCTTCGCAATTTGACTTTCCACTTTGATACTTTTTACTTCTGCTTCGGTTCTAATTTCACCACCGAAGGATTTCACCGCATTCGCAAGTGCTTGAGTAATTTCTCCAGCTTTGCCAACGTTGACGTTTGCCAGTCCGCCGCGATTCATCCAGTTGTGGATGAGGGTGTAGCCTGTGCCTGCGCCCATCGGTCCGAGGGTGAAGCCGTGGATGCCGACGGATGCAATCGCTGCCTTGACCACGTCCGATTCAAAATATTCATCGAGCAATTCCTGCGCGGTCATCGGCAGGGCGCGGATGAAGTTGAGCATGTCTTTGCGACCTGCGAGTTTCAGTTCGAGTCCCAACTCCAGCAAGCCGTAGCCTTCGCGGATGTTGAAGTTCAGCGGCAGGCGCGGCATGATGGTGGCGTAGGCGGTGTCGAGAATGCTTGCGGCTTTATCCATGAAGCGGACAAATTCGGGGAAGCGCGCCGCGTCTTTTTCGGAGATGCGTTTGATGGACTCGGCGTCGAGGGTGAGGTGGTTGCCGTCTGCCTGGAGGGGAGATGAATGGTTTTCGGACGGTATCAACTGTCAGCCCGTGTGAGGCGAGTTTCAGGTCTTTGATAATGTCGGGGCGCAGAGTCCCGCCTGCATAAATTGAATCCGCTTTGAAATCATCGCCGAAAGATTCTGTAACAACCGAACCGCCGACGATGGCGCGGCGTTCAAGCACCAAAACTTTTTTGCCTTGCTTGGCGAGATAGGCAGCAGCAACGAGTCCGTTATGACCTGCGCCGATGATGATGGTGTCGTACTGGCTCATAGCATACCGTCCTTGAGAATTTCTTTTGCAGCCAACATGCCGGGTGCGCCCATGACGCCGCCGCCGGGGTGTGCGCCGCTTGCGCCGAAGTAGTAGCCTTTGAGCGGGGTGCGGAAGTCTGCCCATTGCGGGGTGGGACGCAGGAAGAAGATTTGGTGCAGCAGCAGTTCGCCGTGGAAGATGTTGCCGCCCGTGATGCCCGCGATGGCTTCGATGTCTTTCGGTGAGATGACCTGCATGCCGACGATGGCTTTGCGGATGTTCGGCGCGTATTGTTCGATGGTCGAGATGACCGCTTCGCCGAGTTCGTCCCGCCTCGCGTCGTTCCAGCCGCCTTCGAGGTCGTACGGCGCGTATTGCACGAAGCAAGACATCACGTGCTGTCCGGGAGGCGCCATGTCTGGGTCGATCATGGATGGGAAGATCATATCGAGATACGGGCGCTTGGAAATCTGCCCGTACTTCGCGTCGTCGTAGGCGCGCTCGATGTAATCAATGCTCGGGCTGATGGACACCGCGCCGCGATGCAGCGCCGAGTCGTGACCTTTGCCTTTGAATGGCAGCGCGGTGAAGTTGGGCAGTTCGCTCAACGCGATGTTGACCTTGCCCGACGAGCCGCGTGTGCGGAAGTTTTGCAGCGCGGTGACGAATTCATCGGGGAAATGTTTTTGTTCAACGAATTGCAGGAAGGTGCGCTTCGGGTCTGCGGCGGACATGACAACTTTGGATGTGAGTTCATCGCCGTTCTCGAGAGCGACGCCAACAGCGCGTCCATTCTTAACGATGACCTGCTTCACGCTTGCGTTGAGTCTGACTTCCACTCCGAGCGCTTTCGCTGCGCTGAGGATGGAGCCGCTGACTCCGCCAGAGCCGTTCTTGGCAAAACCCCACGCGCGGAAGGCGCCGTCAATTTCGCCCATGTAGTGATGGAGCAACACATACGCGGTGCCAGGGGAGCGCGGACCAAGGTAGGTGCCGATGATTCCGCTGGCGGCTTTGGTGCCTTTCAACGGGTCAAACTCGAACCACTCTTCGAGCAAATCCGCGGAGGATTGGGTGGCGAGTTTGGCGATTGCATACAATTCTTTTTCAGAAAGATTTGCAGCGAATTGTCCGACTTTGAGCAAGCCCATCAAGTCCTTCACGCTGAGTGAGGATGGGTCAGGCGGAATGAGATTGATGATGGGCTTGATGGCTTTCGCCGCGCGCGCCATGACGCGGGCGTATTCGTCGTAGGCTTCTGCGTCTTTGGGTGAGTGACGATAGATCTCGCGGCGGGTCAGGTCGTGGTCATCCCATGCGCCGAGATAATCTCCGTTTTCCATCGGTGTGACGGTGGAAGGAAGCGGCAGGATTTTGAGTCCGTGCTTGGGCAATTCCAAGTCACGGATGATTTCGGGGCGCAGGAGACTCACCACGTACGAAAACTCGGTGAATTTATAGCCAGGGAAGATTTCCTCGGTCACTGCCGCGCCGCCCGCGATATGTCTGCGCTCAAGCACGACCACTTTCTTGCCAGCGCGCGCGAGGTATGCGCCAGCCACAAGTCCGTTGTGACCGCCGCCGATGATGATTGCGTCGTATTGATTTGATGTCATAAATAATTCCTTTTATTATCACCGTTCATCATGGTTCATTTCTTCTTCCACTCAGGCTCGTAGAACGGCAGCTTGACCACTTTCGCAGGCGCGTGTTGACGGTGATGTTCGACTGTGATTTCCATGCGTACATCGGTGCCGACTTCAAAGTATGGTTTCTGCAAATGCGCGAGGGCGATGTATTTTTTCAACACGGGCGACCATGTAGATGTGGATGCATATCCAACCTGCACATTGCCAACAAAGATGGGCAAACTTCCACGCACGGCCATGCCAGGGATTTGTGGCGGCAAGCCAACGCCTGCGAATAACTTTTCCATGCCAACCCAATCCACTTCCAAACCGACCATCTTCCATGTGGAGCCTTCGCGCTTCTCACGTTCCAGCGCGCGGCGACCGACGAAGTAGCCGGGCTTATCGAGCGCGACTGTCCAATCGAGTCCCAACTCAAAGGGAGAGGATTTCTGCGGTTCGATCCATGCGTGGGATGCGGAGGTGTAATCCACATCGAGCATGAAGAGACCTGCTTCCACGCGCGCCATGTCCATTGCCAAAATACCGACGGGTGCAATGCCGTAATCGCCGCCGACTTCCATCAACTTATCCCAGATCGGAAGCGCGTCTTTCGCGTCCATCCAAATTTCGTAGCCGAGGTCACCTGTGTAGCCTGTGCGTGAAATGGTGACTTCGATTCCGTTGATCTTGTTCTTCATCATGCGGAAATACTTCAACTCGTCCACGGGTTTTTCGGCGACGATGTTCAAGACCTTGCGTGTGTTCGGTCCCTGAAAACTGAGCGCCGCCACATCGTCGGTGACTTCGGTGATCTCCACTTCCATGCCGACCGCGTTCATCATCAGCCAGCGCAGATTCGGTTCCGCGGCAGTCAGGCGGAAAGTCGTCTCTTCGAGGCGCGTGACGGTGCCATCGTCGATCATCTTGCCTTCTTCATCGCACCAGCCGGTGTAGAAGACTTGTCCCACGCTCATCTTGTGGATGTTGCGGGTGGTGACGCGATGAAGCAGAGCCGCCGCGTCTTTGCCTTTAATCACATACTTGATCAGCGGCGAGACATCGATCAACGCTGCCGCATTGCGGATCGCCCAATACTCGCGGTCGAGCGTGTGCTCGTACGAGCCTGCGGCGAAATATCCCGCCCACTTGCGCCAATTCTGCGGCTGGCACAACGCGGACGTTCTTGCATGGAATGGTGTTGTTTTGAGTTGAAGCATAAGTTTCCTAAAAAATAAAGGTGGACGATAGATGACAGACGATGGACCATAAGCAAATCATTGTCTATGGTCCATCGTCTGTGGTTTATGATTTATTTGAATATTCCGCTGGCGCGAAGAAGACGATCACGGTTAATTCCTCTTCTATCGCGTGGAAGCGATGTTCCACGTTCTTTGCCACATATACAATTGAACCTGACTGTACAGCACGGTTTTCATCTGCCACTTGAATTTGCGCCTTGCCACTGACGATGTAGTAGACCTCATCTTCTGTGTGCGGGCTTTGCGGATCGATCCCGCCCGCGGGGAGGATGTACACTCCCATGCTCAGGTCGGGGACCTTGAGAAATTCAAGGTAAAGTTTTTTTGAGTCGGCATGCTGCGAAATGAGTTGGTTCAGTTCGTAGGATTTCATGGTTTGTCTCCAGAGTTGCAGGATTGTATATTATATATAATTTTAAGGCAATGGACATTTATCACCTTTATTGATTTTTGGTTCTCCGCGAAAATAGGCATTTTGGCATAAAAAAACTCACCCGCGAAAATTAATTTCGGGGTGAGTTGTGTTCGGTGTGGTGTATGTTTAGCGCCAGTCGCTTAGTTCTTCTTCGAGCGCTTCGATTGTCTTGATTTGTTTTTCGGCGCCGTCTTTCAAGGCTCCTTCAAAGATGATCTTGTTGATCTCTTCAGATAATTTATGTTCATCGTCAATCGAGATGGTTTGTTCGAGCAGAGGGAAAATTAAGTTTTTTAGACGTTCAAGATGCTGGCGGATCGTGGATGTGTACTCACTGGCGGCCCACCCCACCTCGGATCGTGCGATTTCGTCCCCTGCCTGCCACTGTTTCGCAGCATTGATCAACACCTCGGCAGCTTCGCGGCTTTTCTTTTGATCGTTGAGCATGGCGTTGATCGGCCCGCTTTCGGTTGGGAAGCCGCCTTCTTCCAGTATTTTGATCAACACTTCCTCTTTTTTGAAAAAGCCTTCCTCAATATAATCGCGTATAAAGCTGTGCGCTAAAATAAAGAAACTCGGGCGGGCGTATTTGGAGGTGCTTAAAACTACATTGCCGCTGCCAAGGACGGTAACGAAGCGGGTGATATTTTCCTGGTCGGGTCGGAGATTTTTTGTAATGCGCATATTGTTTTTCGTTCTCTGATTTCTTGTGGTTTGTTATTTTTGTTGAGTATATCACGCCAAAAAAGCGGAGAGTAAACATACAGGATGTTGCAATTTTTACACTGTACGCGTTTTTTGTGAATTGCCCAGCCTCCAGGCAAGGATTTCCATCCATAATAGAATGCTGAAAAGGAAGACGTAAAAGGCAGCTCCTTTGAGGATGAAGGCGGGGATTGCAAATGCAAGTGTGAGCCAGGTATAAAGAGACAGTGTTTTCCAATAGGAATCAGTGCGAAATGCAAAGCCCAGCACGATCATGGCTGGGAAGAGTGTTAATCCAAGTAATACAAAAGACAGGTCATGCAAAATTCCATGCCAGGTGGCGGGAGTGTCGCGGATGGTTGGGTCGGTGGTGAATGCAAGGGATGCGAGAGCTAGACCAGATAAAGCTAAAAGCAGGGAACCTGCTTGAGATGTTGCGGCAGGCTTCAGGTCCGCTTTGAGGCGCAGGGCGAGGGCGGCGATCAATAGTCCGCTGATGATGAAGGTCGCGGTCATGACGAATCCGTATTTACCGAGGGCGAGTCCGCTGGGCCAGTCGAAGGTGGGGTCGTTAAGTGGATGCCAGCCGAGGCCGAGCAGGAAGTCGTATTTGATGATGGTGAGGGTGGTGATGACTGTTGTGAAGAGGATGGGGCCGAGCAGGAAAATTCGTTTCATGAGTTAATGATAACAGCCTCGTTGAGGCGAGGCTGTTAATTTTTTATTCAATGTTCAGGGCTGGAATTTTTTTAGTAACGGTTCCGTCCGCCGCCACCACCGCCGCGATTTCGATCACCAAAATTGCGGGGTTTATCTTCGCGGGGCTTGGCTACATTGACGGTGATTGCACGGCCCATAAAATCCTGGCCATTGAACATGCTGATGGCCTTCTGGGCTTCTTCTGCGGTGGACATTTCCACGAAGCCGAAACCTTTTGCGCGGCCTGATGCGCGGTCAATAATGAGCGCAACGGAAGTGACAGTGCCAGCCTGGCTGAAGTGTGCCTTGATATCTTCTTCCTTGGCGGCGTAGGGCAGGTTGCCTACATATAATTTGTTTTCCATCTCTTCTCCAAATTATTTAACGTCCAGCCTGAACGACACTGCACGGTATATGTTTGTTGCTGTGCAAATGTAATTAAGTTTATCATAGAATAATATTTTGAGATGGGTTGCAGCGTAATTTTTTTTGTTCTGTTAGCGGGTGAGGCCGTTGGGTAATCTGGCGATGCCGATGAAGACGAGGACAAGCACATCAACAACGATGAAGAGTGAGTTGCGGAAGCGGACCTTGTCTTCAGAGTTTTTCCACAATACGTGCAGGTGGGCAACGACTGCGGCGATGAGCATGGTGGTGGCGTGTTCGATGCGATACATGGGGAAGCCTGCGCCTGTGAAGCCGTCCCAGAGGAATACGATCAGGCCAAGTGTGGCTTGCAGGTCCACGGTACCGCTAAAGCCGGCAGCGAGTCCGCGGTCCATGCTTTTGAAGGTGTCGCCGCGATACCAGCCGATTGCAAATTTTACAATTGCCACAGCGGCCACAAGGATAACCAGCCAGCGAAAATGGGAATGAGCGATTATTAATGTTGACATGTTGTTCTCCGTTTTTTAAAATTTTTTCTGATCTATAAAATGAACGGAATGAGCGCTTTTTTTGAGGCGGGGAATTCCGAAAATTTTTCCTGATACCATTTGAGGGTGCGGATGCTGCGGGCGGTTAAATATCCGATGATGAAGAGCAAGATCAGCAGACTTGCCAGATGCCGTGAGACCAGAAAAATTCCGAGCCAGGCGGTGATCTCAAAAAGATAATGCGGACAAACGACGAAATTAAACAATCCGCCGGCCGGGATTATATAGTCTAGGGTGTTTTTTCGTAAGTTAGCCAGAATTTTGTGGTGTATGAAGTTTCCGATAATGCCAAGTACGAATAATATTGTGCCAAGATAAAACCAAATATCCATGAATTGCAGCGGTTGACGGTTAAGATATCCGATCAGATACGCGGCGAGGGAATAAAACCCTGCGATCATGAATGTAGTGAATGTTCCGATCGGCCCGGAGTATTTATGCAGGAAGAGCGATTCGAGTACACGCTTTGCAAAATGGATGAATATTGTTGCAAAGACAATGAGTTGAATGGCTGATGAATTAAAAAGGTAGGGCAGCGCGGAAATTGTGACCGCGACCAAAGGCAGAAAATAGAGGATGAACATCCCCAGGCGCGGATGTAGTCCCTGCGCCGGGCGAAATTTGCTGTAGGCCATCATGGCCTGTCCAAAATATTCGAGCGGAAACACGGCAAGCGCCATGAATGCCAGATATCCATATAAAATAATATTGCCGGTTGTCCATTCGGGGAGGATCATAAAGGTTTCCATCGGGCGATTATACAGTACGACTGTTCATCCTTTATAATTTGAGGAATGAGCATTTTTGAACGCTCAAAATTTCGGAGGAAATATGGCTTACACAACAGTACTGACGGAAATTCGCGGGCGGGTGGGCATTGTGACCCTTAATCGTCCACAGGCGATGAATGCTTTTAACACTCTGATGCTGACGGAATTATTCGATGCGCTTGATAATTTTGATAAGGACGAAAATGTGGGCGCGATGGTCGTGACCGGCAACGAGAAAGCCTTCGCCGCCGGCGCAGACATTAAAGAGATGGCTGAGTCATCTCCGTTTCAGATGATCACGCAGGGACGAGTGGAACTGTGGGACCGTATCCGCGGTATTAAAAAACCGGTCATCGCTGCGGTTTCCGGTTGGGCTTTGGGCGGCGGATGTGAATTCGCCATTTCATGTGACATGATCGTTGCTTCTGAATCTGCAAAATTCGGTCAACCTGAAATTACGATCGGCATTATTCCGGGCGGCGGCGGCACACAACGCCTTGCGCGTTTATTGGGCAAGCCGCTCGCAATGGAGATGATCCTTAATAACCGCACATTGACTGCCGCTGAAGCGCTGCAATTTGGACTCGTGAATCGTGTTGTGCCATTGGACGGATACCTTGATGCGGCCATTGCACTGGCTGAAGAGATCGCTTCACGCGCGCCGCTTGCGATCCGTATGGCAAAAGATTCGATCAATGCTGCGTTTGAATCCACGTTGACGGAAGGGTTGAAAACTGAGAAGCGGAATTTTTATCCGCTGTTTTCAACGGAAGATCAAAAGGAAGGCATGAAAGCCTTTATTGAAAAGCGAAAGCCCGATTGGAAGGGCCGGTAATTTGGTTCCTTCGGCTGAAGATTCCATTCGCGGCCAGATCCGCACGGAGATATCTTCCATCACCCCGTTTGATGAATTGGAATCTTTGCACATTGCCGATGCGCTGACCTGGGTTGATTCAGGCGTTGAATTGTTTCGGGTCAGCAAGCCGGCAGTGCCGCCCAAACATCTTGTGTCTTACTTTGCCGTGGTAGACCATGACCATATTCTTCTGGTTGACCATATCAACGCTGGTCTATGGCTTCCAACTGGCGGACATGTGGAGCCTGGTGAGCATCCGCGCAGTACGGTGGCTCGTGAAATTCAAGAGGAGCTGGGAATCTCTGCCGCACATGCAATTGAAGCCCCGTTGATGCTCACCTGTACACTGACAACTGGCAACCGGGCCGGGCACATGGATGTCTCATTCTGGTATGTTATTCAGGGTGACCGCAGACAGCAATTGAATTATGACCGGGGTGAATTTCATTCCATTGCATGGTTCCCTTTTGACGCGATCCCGTTTGAGAAAAGTGATCCGCATATGAATCGGTTCGTGCAAAAATTAAAACGAAAATTTGCCGGTTGAATTCGCGATTTGGAGTCCATCAGCTTGCTGATGGTTTTTACTGAAAATACTTTCTGAAATATTGAGATGATTAACATGACCATTTCTTCTTCTGATATTAAAACCGGTCTTGCCACTCTGGGCCTGACCAAAAGCCTTGTGATCGCACATGCTTCGCTGAAAGCCTTCGGTCACATCGAAGGCGGCGCGGATGCGATGCTCGATGCGTTATTGAATTCTGTGCGCGGTGTGATCATGCCGACTTTTACGTATAAGACCATGCTTAACCCTGAAATTGGTCCGCCGAAAAACGGCATCACCTATGGCAGTGAATCAGATTTGAATAAAATGGCCGAGGTCTTTCACCCTGATATGCCCGCCGATAAGATGATGGGCACATTACCCGAAACGCTGCGCAAACATCCCAAAGCCAAACGTTCGATGCATCCGATCCAATCGTTTGCCGGGATTCGCGCCGATGCGGTTCTTAACACGCAGACGATTTACAATCCGCTGGCGCCGATCGGGACACTGGCAGATTTGGATGGCTGGGTCTTGCTGCTGGGTGTGGATCATCGCGTTAACACAAGTATTCATTATGCTGAAAAACTGAGCGGACAAATTCAGTTTCTGCGTTGGGCGCTTGTACAGGATCGTGTCGTGGAATGTCCCGGCTTTCCCGGTGATTCAGAAGGGTTTGAGGCCATTGCGCCTGCAGTGGAAAAATATACGCGCCGTGTGGAAATCGGCAACGCGGTTGTGCAGGCGGTTCATCTTAAGAGTTTGATCAAAGCGGTCGTGGATCAATTAAAAGAAAATCCGTTCGCGCTGCTTTGTCAGAGACAGGATTGCGAACGGTGTACTGCGGTGCGTTGGTCGTAAAAGTTTTTTAGATCGAATATGACTCACCCCGAAATTAAGGTTTCGAGGTGAGTTCGTTTTTAAGAACAAATAGGACGCAGATGAACGCTGATTCACGCTGACAAAAGCGAAAAATCAGCGTTTTCTGCGCGCGAAGCGGTCAGCGTCCCAAATTAAATTAGGGATATGTCATGTTTTTATTCAGGAATATTGATCTACTCTGAAAGTTCGATCGTTTCGCTGCCGTATGTGCCGGTGACGAGTTTTGAACCTTCACCATCGTGGATGTAGGTCAGCGTGCCATCTTTCAGCCCGGTGACTGCAACTTCCAAAGTGAATGTGCCTTCGTCGTAGTTGGTTGACCCGCTTCCAGTGAGGATAAATCCGTCGAAGAAGGAGCAGGCGTCGAAGGCGAGAGAATCGCCGGTCTCTGTCGCTTCAAAAGATAATCTGCCGCCAAATGGACATCCAATGGCGGTGGGCGTTGTTACATCCCAATAATAATATTCGGGAAGATAATAAATCTCATCTTCGACAGCAGATAATGCGTTAAGCAGGTTTGAAAACCCGCTCACATTGAGCGGCATGGGCGGTATGAATTCACTGGATACTTCGCCTGCGCAGGTGGTTTCGCGTTCGGCGGGCGGCTGATCGTTCACCAAAAAATCGGTCACGAGATCATCCACACATGAAACGCCGCGCCCAAAAATAATATGCGGACCGCCATCCTGTGTGATCAGATACCCATTGGATAGACGGTTGAAAACATTCTGTCCATTTGAAACAGGCGTGGCCGGATCAGCGATTGCGCCAAGTACGAGGGTTGGAAAATTTTCAGCACGCAGCGCCTGCGGACGGAGCTTGTTTTCGCTGGCATGCGGCCAGAATGCGCAGGGCATGTCTCCATAAAAAACGGACGAGAGATGGAGATTCCCCGCATCCACCTCATCACCGGCGCGCAGGTAGGCTTCGGCACGCTCTTCGGGAGTGCCGCTGAAATAACTGTAATCCTGACATTCAATACTATAGAAGACCGCATCAGAATAGGTTGGGTCGGGAATGGCTTGCAGGGTTTCGGGATCAAGCGCAAGCGAACTGTATAAGAGCCGCGCCAAAGGGACAAGGTTTTTGTTTTGAGAATAAGATGCAAGCGCGCGCAGGAAAAGCATCCGCTGTGTTTCGGCATACAGGGAACCCGCGGCAACGGTTTCGAGGTCTGAGAAGGTGAACGTGCGCCGGGTTAGCTCGCCTGATGGCAGGGGAAAATCAAAAAAGGTTGGCGCTTGTTTAAGCTGTGCGGCCAGTGTATCGTAAGCCGTGATCGCGTCACCGCCGCCCATTGACTCGGCGCAAAAATCATCATCATTGCATGATGTCAGTGTTAATTTCAAAACGTCATTAAAGGCAATCGCCTGCTGTTTGTAATATTCAATACCTGAAAGAGTCAGGTCCACAGTGCCATCGAGGATCAGCGCGGCCAAATGATCCGGATGTGCCGCGGCATACATCTGTGAATATTGCGTGCCATAACTTTCGCCGTATAACCAAATTTTTTCATCCCCAATAACTTGCCTGAAAAACTCGAGGTCTTCCACCGCCTGCTCGGTTCCCAAATAAGGCAAAATTTCAGGGTTGCCCATTTCGGTCACACAGTCATTTGAAAATATGCGCGCTGTTTCCAATAGCGCATTTTCTCCCTCAACAGTACTTGTATCCCAACTCGCAAGATAGAACGTGGTCGCGGCTTGCACGCATTGCAGGCCGCCTGATTGTCCCACGCCGCGCTGATCGAAAAAAACAATATCAAAATGTTCCGGGATCGCCGGATCAAAAGCCGCAGTATAACCATCTGCGCTCGTTAATCCCGCCGTACCGGGGCCGCCTGTGGCGGTGACGAACATTCCTTTTCGTTCACCCGTCGCAGGCAAAATCGCAAAGACCACATCCAGCGTGCGCGAATCATTCGGATCAAAATGATTCAGCGGGACGGTTAATGTGACGCACGTAAAATCACTATCTGGACAAGGAACCCCGCCGAGTCCTTCCAGGCCGGTCACTGATTCTGTTGCCGGGACTTCCGTCACGCTGACAGTTGACTCTGTTGGTGTAATTGTTGGCGCAGCCGTAAGCGGGCCGCAAGCCTGCACCAGAATTAATAAAAACATCACCCAGATCAATGACTTTTTCACGGCTATATACCTCTTTCTTTTAACCAACTCAAAATTCGTTCGGCTACAGATTTCCAATCTTTTTCCAGCATCATATCATGTGCCATGTTCGGGAATATCTCGGCTTGCAGGCCGTACGCTTTTGCATTTGCGTGGACTTGATCTGGCGTGATAGCCATGTCTTTTTCCGCGCCCAAAATCAACAGCGGACTTTTCACCTTCTTCGGATGCGCGAGATTTAATCCCAACAGGTCCATGAACATGCGGAAGGATTCATCGTCCAGTTTTTTATAATATTTCAATAGTTGTTTCTTGGGCATATCTTCTGAGAATAACGATAAACGCGCATCTTCGGGTGTTTCAACCACCGGGCGCAAGCGCAATTGCGCGGTGACCTTTACCAACGTCATCGGGCGCTGCATCGACATGCGGAAAAATGTCGGCCACAATCCATAATGCGGATTAGACGCCAACAGCACAGCGGCGGGCGCTGTGTGCTTTTCCAAATATTTCTGAGTGAGAAATCCGCCCATGGAATGACCGATAATTACCGGCGGCGTATTGAAAGTCTGCGCCACCTGCTCCACATCGCTGACATAATTTGCGATCGTATTTCCGCGAATCTTGCCTTCACTCGCCGCATGTCCGCGCAGACTAAAGGCCGTGGCCTGAAATCCCTGCTCGGCGAAGAACGGCAGAAAGAACTCATCCCAGCACCACGCCCCATGCCACATCCCGTGGACAAAGAGCAAAGGCGTCTTGTGCGTCTGGTTAACAGGCTTGCGGGTAATGACTTCGAGATTCATGGGTTGCTCCTTGGGTTGAGTTGATCTTTAAGTTGGAAATACTTTAACCGCAGAGGCGCGGAGCTCGCGGAGTTTAAATATTTCTCTGCGGTAAACCTTAAGGTTTTTGCAAAAGGTCTGTTAATGAAAGAGAATGCGCGCATGTAAAAAAACAAAAAGAGACAGCCGCATCTAATTGTGACTGTCTCTTTACTTACTACTGAAACGTGATCTCTTCCACGCGCCAGCTTTCTTCGCCGATCAATTTTTTGAGCTGCGCCAAAAGTTCGGGGTGGATGCGCGTGGTGTCGTTGGGGAAGTCGATCAGGTAGCCTTTGTTATTTTCGAAAATGTGAAAGCTAAATTTATCGCGTCCGTGATTTGAGGTGAGGATGCCGTGCAGGGTTTTGATGCGGCGCTTGTCGCGTTCGTGGTCGCCGGTGGAGCGCAGGGTGATGGTCAACTGTTTGGGCGGATGATCCTTGTCTTTGTTCTCTTTCACCAACGGCACATACATGGATTGAATAACCGCTTCGCGCCGGTCTTCAACTTGATTCGGCTCTTCAATATTTGCCAAGGCTGCCACAGCGCGCGTGATCAACGGCGGTGTGATGGGTTCGTCCTTTTTAAACTTCGGTGCAGGTTTGGCTGCGATGGCGGCGTCGTCAAAAGATGGCTGCCATTCATTGTCCCAGTTATCGGGGAAGTTATCAGGCGGAGGCGGCATGCCGTCGAAGTCGGTGTCTGCGGCGTAGACGGGTTCGGGTTCAGAGATTTTCGGTTTGTTGACAGACTCACTGGCGGCGGGTTTTGTAGGTGGAGTCTGCTTTGGTTGCTGAGTCGCTTTTTGGGCAGGAGCAGACGTCGATTTGTAATGAAGCGGGGTGGCCGGCGGGGGCGGTGTGTTATCAGCGATGACTTCATCCGCTGCGGCAGTCGTCACTGAAATTTCCGT
This sequence comes from Candidatus Villigracilis proximus, assembly GCA_016715195.1. Taxonomy (GTDB): domain Bacteria; phylum Chloroflexota; class Anaerolineae; order Anaerolineales; family Villigracilaceae; genus Villigracilis; species Villigracilis proximus. The sequence goes on along the minus strand of JADKBB010000045.1, from coordinate 11,610 downwards.
CTTAATTTCATCCACCAGAATCTTGGCCGGCGGATTGGCGTTATCCACTTTGCCTTCGACGATGATGATCTGACCGACCATCATTTTGTCCATGAACTTGGTCCAGGTCTTTGGGAACATGACGAGTTCGATGGTGCCTTGAATATCTTCGATGGTGACGAAGCCCATGGCTTTGCCGGTTTTGGTGGTGTACGGGCGGACAACAGTGATCAGCCCGGCCACGCGGACTTTTTCTTCGTGCATGGCTTCGGAAAGCTGACCCGAAAAATAGCTGACGATCTGCGCGAGGATGGCTTGATATTCGTTGAGCGGATGATCGGTGATGTACAGGCCGACGAGTTCGCGCTCCCAATTGAGCATTTCGCGTTTGTCCACGTTCTTGACTTCGGGTAAATGGATTTCTTCGATGATGCCGGTTGATGCGCCGAAGAGACTCATTTGCCCGGCGTCAGCGGCGCGGAAGTGATTGCTGCTGATGGCGACGATGCGGTCAAGCGAGGCGAGCATGGATGCGCGATTGCCGAATTGATCGAGCGCGCCAACTTTGATGAGACATTCAAGCGAGCGTTTGCCAACTGCACGCAGATCGGCGCGGCGGGCGAAATCGTTAAGGTCGGTGAACTGACCTTCGGCACGCGCTTCCATAATGGTTTCCACTGCGCCCTGGCTGACGTTTTTGATCGCGCCCAATCCGAAGCGGATGGATGGTTTAGCCTGCCCTGAGCCTGTCGAAGGGACTACATCCTCGATGCTGAAATCCCAGGTGGATGCGTTGACATCCGGCGGGAGAACGGGCACGTCCATGTTGCGTGAATCCGCGACATAGAAGGCGATCTTTTCAGTGATGCCCGCATTCGCAGAAAGCAGCGCCGCCATATACTCGGCGGGATAGGTTGATTTTAAGTACGCGGTTTGTACGGCGATGACGCCATAATCTGCGGCGTGAGATTTATTAAATCCATACCGCGAACTCTTCCCAATCCATGTAGATCGCGTCGGCGGTGGATTGCTCCATGCCTTTTTCAACGGCGCCTTTGACGAACTTGGCGCGGTGTTTGTCGATGTCTTCTTTTTTCTTTTTGGAGATCGCCTTGCGCAATTCATCTGACTCAGAAGGCGTGTAACCTGCGAGTTCAACGGCGGCGCGCATCAGTTGTTCCTGATAAACAGGAATGCCGAAGGTGTCTTTGAAGATCGGTTCCATCGCGGGGTGACGATATTCCACTTCTGATTCGCCGTGCATACGCGAGATGTAATCAGGGATGAAGGCCATCGGTCCCGGGCGATACAGCGCGACCATCGCGATGATGTTATCGAGATTCTTGGGCTTCATCTGCACGAGCCAGCGCGTCATTCCGCCCCCTTCCACCTGGAAGACGCCAGCCGTGTTTCCATCGCCCATTAACTTAAATGACTTGGGATCATCAATGGGAATATTGTTCAGGTCAAATTTAATGCCGTGACGTTTGAAGATCATGTCACAGGCGCGGGCCATGACGGTTAATGTGATCAGCCCGAGGAAGTCCACTTTTAACATGCCGAGTGAATCAAGAATACCCATTTCAAACTGGGTCACTGATTTGATCGGCGTTTCTTCTGAGTTGGAAGTTGGGCGGTGCAGCGGCAGATAATCCATGATCGGTTTATCTGAGATGACCACGCCCGCCGCGTGTGTGCCCGCGTTGCGGACTGTGCCTTCCATGCGCGCGGCGATATCGATCACTTCGCGCAGGTGCGGCTGGGTATCGTAGATCTTTTTGAAATCCACAATTTCCATTGCGTCTTTCATGGTGGTTGCGCGGCCTGAAACGAAAGGCACAAGTTTTGCGACCTTGTCAATTTCGGGCAGCGGAATTTCCATCACACGCGCCACATCACGCAGGGCGGCTTTCGATCCCATCGTGCCGAAGGTGATGATCTGCGCTACTTTATCATCGCCGTATTTACGCGCCGTGTATTCCAGCATTTCAGAGCGGCGGTCATCGCGGAAGTCGAGATCAATATCGGGCATGGAAACACGGCCCGGATTTAGGAAGCGTTCAAAGATCAGGTCGTGCGCCAGCGGATCAACCCGCGTAATATCGAGTGTGTAAGCGATGATCGAACCCGCCGCCGAACCGCGCGCGTTGTACCAAATCTCATGCTCACGGGCGAAGGTACACAAGTCCCAGACGATCAGGAAGTAGGCATCGAATCCCATGGTGTGGACGACGCTCAATTCGTAATCGAGTCTTTCCTGGACCTTTTGGCTGGTCGCATCTTCCTTGAATTTTATCTTCGCCCCGGCCTGACACAGCGCACGCAGATAAGTCTCCGGTGTGTATCCTTCAGGGACTGTGAACTCGGGCAGGTGATAGCCTTTGAATCCCAGGTCCACGTTGCAGCGTTCGGCGATCAGCAGGGTGTTGCTTAATGCATCGGGGACTTCCGAGAAGAGTTTATTCATCTCCAAAGGCGAGCGCAGATAATAAGAGTCATCGCTCATCTTCATACGGTCGGGATCATTAAGCTGTGAGTTGGTCTGGATCGCGAGCAGAATATCCTGCAAACGCGCATCCGCTTGATTTACATAATGCACATCGTTGGTGGCGATAAATCTTGCGTCATAGCGCGCACCCAAACTGAGCAGTTGTTTATTTAGATCGGTGATCTCTTTAATATTGTGCTGCTGCAATTCCACAAAGAAATTATCACGGCCAAAGACTTCGGAATACCAGTCCCATTTTTTGACGGCTTCTTCAGGTTTTTCATTTAACAACGAGCGCGGAATTTCCGCAGACATACAGCCCGAGGTGGCGATCAACCCTTCGGCATGGGCGGCGAGGAATTCATGGTCAATGCGCGGATAATAATAGAAGCCTTCCATTTGCGCAGCGGAGGCGATCTTCAAAAGATTCTTATAGCCAGTTTCATTCTCAGCAAGCAGGAGCAGGTGCGAGGACGAACGATCGAGTTTTGAATCCTTGTCCTTCATCGTGCGCGCGGCCATATAGGCTTCGAGTCCGATGATCGGCTTGATATTCTCCGCTTTGGCGGCTTTGTAAAAATCGATCACCCCGAACATCGTGCCGTGGTCGGTGATGGCGACGTGTTCCATGTTCAACTCTTTAACGCGTTTGATCAGCTTCTTGATATTCGAGAAGCCGTCAAGTAAAGAGTATTCGGTGTGGACGTGTAAGTGGGCGAATGACATGGATGGTTAAATGGATAACGTGAAAACGTTTGAATGCGATTATAGCACGCATGTTCGTGGATGAAGTTAATGGGATGCTTAAAATTTGTTTAACCGGATAAAATAAAAATGTAACTCCCTTTGAATTTTTTTTATTAATTAAGATAAGATAATTTTATGTCATTCATTCCCATTAGCAAAACCAAGATCATTCCTCCACGCCGCCGGGCGGAAGTGCTCACGCGCAAGCGGCTGCAGGATGTTCTTTATGAGTCGCTTGATAAAAAGTTGACTCTGGTTTCTGCGCCTGCCGGATATGGAAAGACATCCCTCCTGATCGATTTTGTAACTCAAAGTGAACTGCCCTGCTGCTGGCTGGCTCTTGATGAATTGGATCGTGAGCCGCAGCGCTTTATCGCATATTTGATCGCGGCTCTGGCAGAGCGTTTTCCTGAATTCGGCGGACAGTCCATTTCGATGCTTGGCAGTTTGACCTCGCTTGGGCAGGATGATATGGAGCGAATGCTGGTCACGCTGGTTAATGAAATATACGAACAGGTTCATGAACATTTTTTTCTGGTGCTGGATGACTTTCATCTCGTGGATGATGTTCTGTCGATTCAAACCTTCCTAAATCGATTTGTTCAACTTGTGGATGTGAACTGTCATGTGATCATCTCTTCGCGCATTCTCACGAGTCTCTCAGATCTGCCATTAATGGTGGCGCGTGAACAAGTCAGCGGATTGAGTTTTTCAGACCTCGCTTTTCATGTGGATGAGATACAAGCCTTGCTCGCGCAGAATAACAATGTGCGTATTTCGCATGATGAAGCGCAAAAAATGCTTGAAAAGACCGAGGGCTGGATCACCGGTTTGCAGTTCTCCACCATTGGTGGAAATCTGATGAAATCTGCGGCGACGACCGGCGTTGGTTTGTTCGAATTTCTAGGTCAGCAGGTGCTTGATCGTCAGCCTCCTGCCATTCAGGATTTTCTTTTGCGCACTTCCATTCTGGAAGAATTTGATGCATCTCTTTGTCAGGCTGTTCTTGCTCCTTTATATCCAGAGCCGCAGAATTGGCAAAATTGGATCAGTGTGGTTGTGCAGGGCAATCTTTTTGTCCTGCCGGTCGGCGTGGATGGAAGGTGGCTGCGTTATCATCATCTCTTTCGTGATTTTTTGCGGACGCGTTTTGAGCAGTTGCATCCTGAAGAAGTTCAACTCATTTTCTCCCGTTTGGGACATGCCTACGAAGACCTTGGCGAATGGGAAAAAGCGCATCATGTTTATAAAAAGCTAAATGATAACGAGGTCATCGCGCAGATGATCGAGCGGGCTTCCACCTCCATGCTGCAAGGCGCGCTTCTTACTGTTGAATCCTGGTTAAATGACCTGCCTCCCTCACTGTTGAGAAATCGCCCCGGCTTGCTTTCGATCCGCGGTGTGATCGCCTATATGAAAGGCAATTTGCGCGAGGGATTAAATCTACTCACCCAAGCTGAACAATCCTTTCGGCAGATCAATGAGCAGACCGGCCTGATCTTAACGTTGTTGCGGCGCGCAACTGCGCATCGTTTTTTAGGGGACTATGATGCGTCACTTCGTGATGCAGATGAAGTGATCCAATTGGTTGAAGCGGATGATGACCATCAACTATATTATGCCGAGGCGCTGCGGGTTAAAGGTCTCGCTTTATATCGTCTGGGGCAGGCGCGTCAGTCGCTTAATTTTTTTGAATCCTCTTTAAATCTTTATGTCCGCTTGAATAGGACGGCCAATATACCGGTTCTATTAATGGAGACCGGCATGGTCTATCAGGCAATTGGCAGTTACGCAGAGTCGGGGGTTGCCAATGAAAAGGCGCTTCAAATTTGGCGGAAGGAAGGGAATCTTTCCTGGCAGGCCAATTTGTTAAATAATTTGGGGGTTTTGCGCCACATTCAAGGAGAATATGAGAAAGCCGCGCTGGCTTTTGAAGAAGGGCTGGTCTGTGCCCGGCGCAGTGGATATGCCCGCATGGAAGCGTTGATCGCGATTGGGCTGGGAGACTTATCCACTGAGCTGGAGGATTTTAACGTTGCTCAACTTAACTATCGTCACGCTGAAGAGATCGTACGCGAGATGGATGATCGTTTCCTCCTTTTTTATCTGGCGATGGCGCAGTCTGTTTTGATGCTGCTGCAAAAAAGAATCACAGAAGCCCGTGAGTTGATCGCGCAGGTTCGATCAGGCGATTCGTTATATGAGAAGGGATTATTAAACTTTGTTCTCGGGCGCCTGTCACTGGCAGATGGAGATGCATCTCAGTCGATCCATGAATTGGAAGAAGCCGAACGTTGTTTCCTGGAAGATGGACGCAGAATGGAATGTGATTCCAGCCGTATCTGGTTAATGGCTGCCCGCCATCAAACAAAGGATGACATGGCAGTTAGAAAGATCATGGCTAATGTTTTTGGCGGCCGCGGACAAATTGCACACGGTATTCTGGTGACAGCGCATCAAGCACGCTCCTGGCTGAACGGCCTGCAAAAAGATGCCGAAGCCGGACGCATGGCAGGTGACCTGCTGATGCGTGCCAGCCGCGTAGCTGCAAAAATGCCGGCCATCAGACGGAATTTGCATCGCATGTCGCATGTTGTTCAAATCCCCAATCCCCATTTGATCATCCGCGCTTTTGGAAAATCATCCATCAGCGTTGGCGGAAAGTTGTTGACTCTGAAGGATTGGCAAACCCAATCAGTCCGCGACCTGTTCTTTTATTTCCTGACCAGTCAAAAACCGCTGACCCGGGAACAGGTTGGGGATACCCTCTGGCCTGAAATTGATGACCCTCAAAAAATAAAATTGAGATTTAAGAACGACATCTATCGTTTGCGGCGGGCAGTGGGGCAGGAGGTTGTTACCTATGAAGATGTTTTCTATGGTTTTAATCGCGCCCTGGATTTTGAATATGATGTGGAAGCCTTTGAATCATTTCTGGCGCGCGCTAAATTAACCAATGAGATTGAAGAGCAGATCGCGCTTTACAAACAGGCCGTTGCCCTTGTCATCGGCCCATTTTTAGACGACATCTATGCCGGTTGGGCCATGCTTGAACGTGACCGGTTAAGTCAGGTCTATCTGACTGCGCTTCTGACTCTTTCGGAATTATTATTAAAACAAGCCCAGCCCGAAGAGGCGCTTGCCGCCTGTCAGCGCGCGCTGGAGTATGACATTGCATTTGAAGCGGCGTATGCCCTATCCATGCTGATCTATGATCGTATGGGAGACCGTGCGTCCATCATCCGCACCTACCAGGCCTGCGTAGACGCCCTAAACCGTCAGCTGGGATTGCCCCCCTCGAATGACACCGAACAGCTATACCGTCGATTGATCGCGAAAAGTTAAGAAAAAACCGGGGGGAAATCGTCTATTTTCCAGTTTTGAGTCCACCAAAATCCAAATTGCCCAAAAATCAGCCCTCAAAAGGCTGATTTTTGCAATGTTTGAAGCCTGTTTTGAAGCCTGGCCAATCGTATCCTTTTGACAATAAATTGTCTCAACTCAAAAAAGGATGCCTGCCATGAAAAACAAACTCAACCTTCTCGCTGTTTCCGCTCAGAAAATCGACCGTCAGCATGTGCAATTGGTTCTTGTGATCGTCTCTCTGGCGATGCTCGTTCTCGGTATTGGCGCCCCGGCCGATGGCGGCGGCGTTGGTTTGGGTAGGTGATTTTATTACTGGCGATTGCCGCCGGTTTATTGGCGGGCGCAGGCTGGGCGCATTGGCACAAACAACCCTATCAGGCGCCTGATCTTCACCACCTTTGGCTGGTTTCTGTTGCCTTTCTGCCGCAGTTCATGGTGATCTATCTGCCGATCACCCGCAAGCTCTTCCCCGACTGGCTGGCCGCCGGCTTCCTGCTCGCCTCGCACATCATGCTGCTGGTATTCGTCTGGATTAACCGGCGCAGGTTGGGCATGTCTATTCTGCTTTGCGGCCTTGCGCTTAATCTGACAGTGATGACAGCCAACAATGGTTTCATGCCGATCAGCCCGCAGACTGCGAGCCGGCTGGTTTCAGAAGATATTTTGCGGAATGTCTCAACTGGAAGCCGCTTCGGTGTAAAAGACATTCTCCTTCACCCACAGGATACCCGCTTCGAATGGCTGGCGGATCGCTTCCTCCCCCCGGCAGGGTTCCCGTATCAAGTGGCATTTAGTTTGGGTGACGTTTTTATCGCTCTCGGTGTATTTTGGCTGCTTGCCAGACCGGCACCATCTGCGCAAATTACAAAGCGATTTGCAAATATAAATAGAGGTGTTTCTGTATGATTGCCCCATTAACAAACTATCAAAATTCATTACCTGCAAAATTTACTTCAAAGCCAAAAGTTTCCTCCGGACTAAGCCAGGTTTTTGCAGCCGCGATTGTCAACCAGCAATTTTGTAATATGCTGCTGCAAGACCCGTCCACTGCCCTGCAAAAAGGTTATATGGGACAAACCTTCGCGCTCAGCAAAAATGAACAGGATCTGATCGTCACCATTCGCGCCAAGTCTCTTTCTGATCTGGCGAAACAGATCAACCGTTCGCTGTTGATCACGTATTAGGATATTAAAAAATTGAGAAGAGAATGAATATTTCCATTCACCACCGGGAATATTCCAGTTGATGTGTAATGATCACCGAGTTGCCTTTGCAAAACCTGCCCAATGCCAACCAGGGACTGGAAGCCGTATTCCAGGCCTATGGTGATTTCATGTTCGTAGTTGATGAAGAGGGAACCATCCTTGAACAGAAATCGGGTGATGTGCTGCAATTGAATATTTCTCCGCAAAAAAATATACATCGAAAAATTCAAGATCTGCTTCCGTTTGAAGCGGGCCGCCAGATCGTTGACGGACTGAGCGATCTTCGCGCAAAAAATACGGCGGCTCAAGTGGAGTTCTCCCATTGCAACCATCAGTGGAAAAAATTGGTACGAATCCCGCCTGATTCCAAGCGTAAACCGGCAGGTGATCGTTTTCATACGGGATATTACAAAATATAAACAGTCTGAAGAAAAAATAAAAATTCAGCTCGATCAAATGGCCGCCCTGCGCTCAATTGACCTTGCCATCACCTCAGGCATAGACCTGACGCAGACTTTATCCATGATCCTGGATTACACCCGAAACCATTTGGCCGTTGACGCGGCATCGGTGCTTCTGCTCAATCTGCAGAATCAACGCCTTGAGTTTGCCGCAGGCGCCGGGTTTTGGACGGCGGCTTTGCAACATACCCAGCTGCAGATCGGCGAAGGGCTTGCCGGACAGGCTGTGCAAAAACGCAGAGTTGTTCATGTTCCCAACTTAAAGACCCGCAAGACAGATCTGCTGCGTTCGCCATTCTTTGGCAGGGAAAATTTTATGGAATATTACGCCATTCCCCTGATCGCGAAGGGAGAGGTATTAGGCGTACTCGAAATATTTCACCGCTCCACCCTCTCTGCCGATCAGCATTGGACGAATTTCCTTCATACGCTGGCGGGGCAGGCTGCCATCGCCATAGACAGCGCCATGATGTTTAAGAATTTGCAGTACACCAATGACGAGTTGACTCTGGCTTACGACAAGACCATTGAAGGCTGGTCGCGTGCGCTTGATCTGCGCGACAAGGAAACAGAACATCACACCCGGCGTGTCACCGATCTAACCCTGCGCCTGGCACAGCGCATGAATATCCCGGATTCAGAATTGACGCACATTCGGCGCGGAGCCATTTTGCACGACATTGGTAAGGTCGCCATGCCCGATGGAATTTTATTCAAACCCGGCCCGTTGACTGATGAAGAATGGGTGATTATGCGGCGTCATCCCCTGATCGCGGTTGAGATCTTAAAACCGATTTCCTATCTTATCCCCGCTTTGCCGATTCCCCGTTCGCATCACGAAAAATGGGACGGCAGTGGATATCCCAATGGGCTGGCGGGGGAAGGTATTCCACTCGCCGCGCGTCTCTTTGCTTTCGCCGATGTCTACGACGCGCTGACTTCTGATCGTCCATATCGCCGCGCCTGGTCGCAGGCTGCCGCGCTTGAGTACATCCGCGAAAATTCAGGGACACATCTTGACCCGAATATTGTTTCCTTGTTTATTCGTATGATGACTGAATAATTTATTTTTCTAATTCGCCGTGTCGGTGGTTCTGAGGGGAATACTGATACACAAGGGGTTTTGGGTACACGTCAGATAATTCTGGCGTGTACTTATTTTAAATCCCATTTTCAGATTATCTTTCCTCGCATAAATAACACAGGCGCAAAATTCTCAATTCATCATAACTGATCGTATTGTTAAATTTTTCGTAAACGGGTTTCAACGCATCCGAGCCCATCGTATCGAAGGCCTTGAAGACCGCCATTTGTTGATCGGGTGAAAGATTCGAAAGCGCGATCAGATCTTCAGCCGAGCGCAGCGGATTGCCCGCCAGAATAAAACGCGCCAGATGATTCAAAATTGTATCGGCGGTCACCGCGTAGCGCTTCATTAAACTCTGAATGCTCTCGCCCGCGTTGTAGGCTTCGCCCACGGTGATATAGCGCCGCCCGGCATCCTTATCCGCTTCGCGCGCGGGCGCTTTATATTTTTCATCGATCTTGTTCGAGCGGCAATATTCCTTGATGATCGCCAGAAAGGCCGCGCCGTATCTTTCAAATTTCACCTTGCCCACGCCGCTGATATTTAATAAACTTTCCTGCGACTGCGGAAAATATCCCGCCATCTCGACCAGCGTTTTATCAGAGAAGATCACATACGGCGGCAGACCGGCTTCATCTGCGAATTCTTTTCTTTTATTTCGAAGTTGACTGAACAGCGACCGGTCATATTCAAATTCGGATGATTTGACTCGCGCTCCACGTTCCTTCTTCTGCGCTTCATTAATCTGACCTTTTACCTGCTCCCGTGATTTGAGCATTTCCAACCCTTTGGCAGTGACCGACAAAACGCGATAGGCAGGTTCCTGTTCCAATAATCCGCGCTCCACGAGTTGACGTGAGATATGCATCCATTGTGACTTGGTTAATTCCTTGCCGATGCCATAAGTGGATAATTCGTGATGATTATATTTCTCGATCTTCTCATTCTTTGAACCCAATAAAATATCAACCACATGCGCCGCGCCGAATCTTTCTCCGCTGCGTTTGACGCATGATAAAAATTTCTGGGCAGGAATGGTGATGTCTACTTGTGTGGTTTGTTCGGTTCCGCAGTTGTCGCAGGCGCCGCAATTCTCGTTGACAAAGGTCTCGCCGAAATAGGCCAGCAACGGTTTGCGCCGGCACATGCTGCCCTCGGCGTAACGCGTCATCGCATCCAAATGCTGCATGGATGTGCTGCGTTCGGGGTCATCTTTTTGATCGATGAAATATCTGATCTTATTAACATCGGCGTAGGTATATAACAATAAACAATGCGAAGGCAGACCGTCACGCCCGGCGCGGCCGATCTCCTGATAATAACTTTCGATATTCTTCGGCAGATCAAAGTGGATCACGAAGCGCACGTTGGGTTTGTTGATGCCCATGCCAAAGGCGATGGTCGCCACGATGATTTGCACATCATCACGGATGAAGGCTTCCTGATTCCTTCTGCGTTCTGAATCTTCCAGCCCCGCATGATACGGGCGGACAGAGAATCCATGGCGGGCGATGGCGTCGGAAAGTTCGTCCACCTGGCGGCGTGAGAAACAGTAGATGATGCCCGATTGGTCTTTGAAATTTTCAAGGAAGCGCAAAGTCTGCGCCACGCCTTCACGCTTGGGTCTGACTTCAATAAAGAGGTTCTCTCTATTAAAAGAAGATTGAAACTCATTGGCCTGCGAAAACCCGAGCGTGGACATAATATCCGCGCGGACTCTTGGGGTGGCGGTGGCTGTCAATGCCATGCAAACAGCGGAGGGAAATTTCTTGCGCACTTCGGCCAGCTGACGATACTCGGGGCGGAAGTCGTGGCCCCACTCTGAGATGCAGTGGGCTTCGTCGATCGCAAGCAGATCAAGTTTCAGGGAGGAAAGAAGCGAAAAAATCCTGGGAGTCAGTAATGTCTCAGGCGCCACATAAAGTAATTTAATTTCGCCGCGTCTGACAGCGTCCATATTCCCCTGATATTCTTCGGGTGAAAGCGAACTGTTAATGAAGAGCGCCGGCACGCCCAATGCGCGGAGCTGCTCGACCTGATCTTTCATGAGCGCGATCAAGGGCGAGACGACGACGGTTAATCCGCTGAAGATGAGGGCGGGCACCTGATAGGTGAGTGACTTGCCGCCGCCGGTGGCCATGATGACCAGCGTGTCGCGCCGCGCCTGCACGTTGTTGATGATCTCGCGCTGTAATGGTTTGAAGGTGTCGTATCCAAATGTGGATTTGAGGATGGTTTCAGGGGTGGGCATGATGCGATGATTATACTTTGTGCGTT
>JADKBB010000044.1 GCA_016715195.1 Candidatus Villigracilis proximus | reverse complement strand
GCGTGGATCATGTCCGCTGGAAAAGAGGTCAACTCACAGTTAAGAATGAAGCGAGGAATCCCATCTACATCTGATGAAAAAAATTCATCATTCTGCATTCATCATTCCCCGTTCCATCTGATACAATACGCCCCGACTATTCACCAATTATCAAATAACACTCACCAACTGGAAAATACTATGGCAAACGAATCTCTTGTAATCTACTCCATGAGCAAAGTGGGACGTCTCATCCCATCCAGCAACAAAATGATCCTGCGCGATATTTCGCTCGGGTTTTATTACGGCGCCAAGATCGGCGTGCTCGGTCTGAACGGCGCGGGCAAATCCACGCTGCTGCGCATTATGGCCGGCATCGACCATGACTACATCGGCGAAATTTCTGCGGCGAAAGGCTACTCGGTCGGGTTTCTCGAACAGGAACCAAAACTCGATGAAACAAAAACAGTCATCGAGGTTGTGAAAGAGGCGGTCGCTCCCATCGTCGAAATGCTCGCGCGCTTCGATGAAGTCAACGCCAAGTTCGCCGAACCCGATGCAGATTTCGATGCGCTGGTCGCCGAGCAATCCAAATTGCAGGAACAACTCGACAAGCACGACGCCTGGAATCTTGATTCGCATCTCGAAGTGGCAATGGACGCTTTGCGCTGTCCGCCCTCGGATGCGCCGATCAATATCTTATCCGGTGGAGAAAAGCGCCGCGTCGCGCTGACCCGCTTACTGCTCAGCGAACCAGACATTCTCCTGCTCGACGAACCCACCAATCACCTCGACGCCGAATCAGTGGCGTGGCTCGAACATCATCTGCGCGAATACAAAGGCACGGTCATCGCCGTCACGCATGATCGTTACTTCCTCGATAACGTGGCCGGCTGGATCCTTGAACTCGATCGCGGCTATGGAATTCCGTGGAAGGGCAATTATTCTTCGTGGCTCGAACAAAAAGAAAACAGACTCGCGAAGGAAGAGAAGGCCGAAAGTCAGCGCCAGAAGACTCTCATGCGCGAACTCGAATGGATCCGCATGTCGCCCAAGGCGCGTCAATCGAAAGGCAAGGCGCGTGTTACTTCCTATGAACAACTGCTCGGACAGGAAGCCGAGAAGCGCCGCGAAGATCTGGAGATTTACATCCCGCCCGGTCCGCGCCTCGGTGACGTTGTCTTTGAATTTGAGAACGTCAGCAAATCTTATGACGACCGCCTCATCCTCGACGGGTTTTCTGCTTCCATTCTCCCGGGCAGTATCGTCGGGATCATTGGTCCCAACGGCGCGGGTAAAACCACGTTGCTGCGCATGATCACGGGCAAAGAAAAACCCGACAGCGGCACGATCAAAATTGGCGAAACTGTGAAGTTAGCATACGCCGATCAAACCCGCACCCTCGACCCTGAGAAAACTGTCTACGAAGAGATCTCAGGCGGCGCGGACTTTTTGGAACTCGGCAAACGCAAAGTCAACGCACGTGGATATTGTTCCTCGTTCAACTTCGCAGGCGCAGATCAACAGAAGAAAGTGGGCGTGCTCTCCGGTGGTGAACGCAACCGCGTGCATTTCGCCAAGACACTTACCGAAGGCGCGAATGTATTACTGCTCGATGAACCGACCAATGACCTGGATGTGAACACCCTGCGCGCATTGGAAGAATCGATTGAAGAATACGCAGGCGTGGCCGTCGTCGTCAGCCATGACCGCTGGTTCCTTGATCGCATCTGCACCCACATCATCGCCTTCGAAGGCGATTCAATTGCCAAGATGTACATCGGCAACTGGTCTGATTACGAAGAAATGATGATGGAAAAATTCGGCAAAGACCTACAGCCGCATCGTGTGAAATATCGTCAGTTGAAGAGATAAGATATTGGGCGGGGCTGCAAAGCGTCCCGCCCTTTTTATAATCGCATTTTTCTACACGGAATCATTTCCATGCCAAACCTGTTCAACCTCCAATGCCCAACCTGCGGCGCCAGCCTGCAAGCAGACGGCGAAAGCCGAAACATCCTCTGCGAACATTGCGGAAATAAATACCTGCTCGACCAAAAGATCGGGCAGATGAACGAAACTGAACGCGAGCAGCTTTCCCCAACGGTCACCTACGCCAACAAGCCGCAACAGTGGATCAAAGTCGCGGCGTATGATGTCTTCCTGCATAAATTTTCAGTGGAAAAAGCGGAGAAAGACTCTGTGCTTTTTATTGAGGTTGAATACGAGAACCAAACCCCCGACCCTTTGAAATACCGTCACGACCAATGGATCGTCTTTGACAAAACAGGCTACACCTATGAAGCCGTCAAGGATTTCTCACATCCGCACTTGTATAAAAAAGAAAAGATATATCTGGGTATGCAGCGCACGCTCAACCCCGGGATGCGATTAAGAGGCTGGCTTGCATTTGTTCTGCCTCCATCCAGCATCATCGAATACCTGCAATTTTCAGCGGGGACACCCGCAAAAACCCTGGAATTCAGAATCTGATCTCGACAGCTTGTATTGCTTTACCAGAGAATATATGATTGTAAGAGCAGGGCTGCCCCCTGCTCTTTTTTCTTGTGGGGAACTTTCCCCGTTTTCAAACGTTTCATATCTGGAGATAACTTAAACATGAAAAAAATATTGCTTAATTCCATACTTCCCTCTATTTTGCTTTTGGTCAGCGCCTGTACAGGACAGGCTTCCACGCCGATTGTTTCGCCGCCCGCCAATCAATATACCCTAACCGACCCGGCTGTTCCGCTTGAAATCTCAAACGGCAGCGAATTTTATATCGCGGTTCCATCCAACCCGTCTACTGGCTATCATTGGCAGGTGATGAATGATTGGGACCCGAAGGTCTTTGTCACCACGGGTACGTTATATCAAAGTACAAGTCCCGAAGGAATCGTGGGCGGCGGCGGGATGGATATATTCATGTTTCAGGCAGTTGGGACGGGAGAAGCGGTCTTTACCATCGGCTATTTTCCGCCGGCCAATACAGACACCCCGGAACAGACTCTGACATTTACAGTGCAGGTAAAGTAAAACGTAAACACAGTACCAATATCCTATAAAGCAGCGGAACAAATACCTCGTGCAGTTTGTCTTTGAAGAAAGGAGAATGAAACCATGTTAAACAAATTTCTTAAAAGAACACCGCTTGTATTGCTTGCGCTGAATTTTATTGCCTGTTCCTTCATGACCCCTAAATCTGTTCCCTCAGCCGCAGATATTGAAAGGGAGGAGCAGGCGATTTATGCTTTTTTTGCAGGTGATGGTCCTGTTCTTATCATGCAGGAAACCAATACGAATATTTCAAAAGATGATCCCGAACAGTCTATTGAATATATAAAATCCGGCTTGAAAAACATCTCTCAGGAAACTCTGGATAGTTACCTCGACCGTAACGCGCAGCCTACCCTGCTTTCACCGGATATGGAGCTTGGCACAGAATACACACTTGTCACTGCGGATGATCTCTATGAAATTACGAGCCAGCCTAATTGGGGTGAACTTCTAAGTGAGAAATATCAAGGCACGCACGGCTATATCATCTTCTCGCGTGTCGGATTCAACAGTACGCTGGATCAAGCTGTGGTCTACGTTGGCAGCGTAGCAGGGCCTCTGATGGGCGCTGGATTTTACTATTTGATGGAAAAGAAAAACGGAGATTGGGTGATTAAGGAGCAGGTCAACGTTTGGATTTCATAACTCAGGCTGCCTGACAGGATGAAAAAAAAACAGGAGTGACCTCTGTGGTGGCTCCTGTTTTTTTTATAAACACATGGGGATATAATCATCCAACGAGTAGACGTATTAAAAATATGAGGCTGCGAAAGTGTTTAATAAGGAGCAGGAATGCGAAATCTGGCTGAGGCCATACAAAGGATATTGATCGAACCATCTCCAAAAATTGTGGATATCGCACTGCGCCATAAATCACGGCTGCTTAATATCTTTTTGCTGCCATTGATTTTTGTTTTTCTGGGAGTGGATGGAGTGTATTACACCATAGTCCCGGGCTACACACCACCCTGGTATGGGTACATTTTTCTGGTCGGTGCATACCTGTTAAACCGGGCGCGCTTTTACCATACTGCAGCTTTTCTAACCCTGATCATGTTTCCAATCGTGATATTCACAAACATTATCACAGGGGGATCGGTACATCCGGAACTGACTCTTTATTATTTGATCCCCGGTCTTATTCTTGGCGGAATTTTATTGTCCATGCGTACCACCGCCATTTTTGCGCTGATCGAAATTATCGTGATTCTCTCGATGCCTATCATTGTGCCGGGAATTTTTCTGGAGATCGAATCGATCATTGGTCCCGCTTCAACCCTGATGATGAGCGCGGTGCTGGTATTGGTATCCATATGGTTTCGCAATCAGGTTGAAAAAGACCGTCAGGAAAACTTAAGGAAGGCCGAGGAAAAATACCGTCACATTGTCGAGAATTCCATTAATGGGATTTTTCAAAGCACAACCGACGGGCATTTCCTGAATGTCAACCCTTCCATGGCGCGCATGTATGGCTACGACTCTCCCAAAGACATGATCCAAAATGTGACCAATATTTCCACGCAGCTCTATGTCAACCCAGATCACAGAAACGCGCTCCAGCGTTATCTCACTGAAAACGAAAAGGTCATCGCCTTTGAATCGCTTGACTATCGCAAGGACAAATCCAAAATATGGGTCTCTGCGAACATTCAGATCATCCGCGATAAGGAAGGAAACATCCAATATTACGAAGGATCCGTTGAGGATATTTCCGTCCGCAAAAACATGGAGGCAGATCGCAGCCGCGCCGAGGAGGCTTTGCTCCAATTCAGAAATGTATTAAATGAATCCAACGACGCCATTTTTTTGATCGACCCGCAAACCAGTCGTTACATTGATTTTAACGAAACCGCCTGCAAAAAACTTGGGTACAGCCGGGAGGAATTGATCCAGCTTGGTGTGGTGGATATCGCCCAGCACATCACAGACATCAATACATGGAAGGAAAGAGTCGCTCTCGTACGCGAGAAAGGCGATCTCATCTTTGAGTCCGTTTACTGCCGAAAAGATGGCACAACATTCCCGACAGAGATCAGCGCGCGCATGTTGGATTATGGTGACGAGAAAATCATGGTCGCAAATGTGCGTGACATCACCGAACGCAAACAATCTGAAAACGCCCTGCATGAAAGTGAAGCGCGGCTTCAAGCCTTTTTCAATCAGTCATTGGATGGTTTTTTCTTCAGCATGTTCGATAAACCCCAAAAATGGGACGATACGATTGACAAGGAAAAAACCCTGCACCATATTTTTACAAACCAGCATTACACCGAAGTAAACAATGCCATGCTCAATCAATATGGCATGACCCGCGAAAAATTTACCAGCCTAACCTCCAGTGACGTTTTTGCACATGACCCACAACAGGGGCTTCAACTGCGCCGGCAATTGTTTGACAAAGGCAATTTACATATAGAAACGTATGAACGCAAGAACGACGGCACACCCGCCTGGTTTGAGGGCGAATATGTGTGTCTTTACGATGAACAAAGATACATCACCGGCTTTTTTGGCATTCAACGGGATATTACCAAACGTAAACAGGCGGAGATCGAACGCGAACAACTGATCCACGAGCTTGCCGTTAGAAACGCAGAGTCTGAAACCATGCGCGAAAGTTTCGCCACCATCGTAGGCACATTTGAATTCTCCGAGATCATTCAACACATTCTCGATCAGATCAAACGCGTCATCCCCTACGACAGCGCCTCCGTATGGAAATGGGAAAACGGCAGACAGAAATTCATCACCGGCCGCAACCTGCCAGCCATGATTGAAGATGCGAACATCGAGTTCATTGACGATGAAACAAACTCCGCCCTGCCAATCCTCAAGGGAGATGTCCCCTATATACTAAACAACAACGTCCAGCAGGAACTCGCAGATTTTAAAGACGCGCCGCATACCTATGTCAACTCATGGCTGGCCATCCCGTTAAGAACGCATGGAAAGATCACAGGCCTGGTCGCACTTGACGGCAAAGAGAAGGATCAATTTAACCAGCATCACGCCGAACTGGTCGTTACCTTTGCGAATCAGGTCGCGATCGCATTGGAAAACGCGCGCTTGTTCACCGAACTTCAAAGCGAATTATCCACCCGCGAGAAACTCATCAAGGAACTTGAATCAAAAAACACCGAACTGGAACGCTTTACCTACACCATCTCACATGATCTAAAATCACCACTGGTCACGATCAACGGCTTCCTCGGTTATCTAAAAGTGGATATGGTCTCAGGCAATTCAGATCGGGTATTAACAGATATTCAGCGCATTCAAGATGCGGTGGACAAAATGCATTTACTACTCAAGGAACTGCTCGAACTCTCGCGCATCGGACGTATCGTAAACCCGTTGGAAACGGTTCCTTTTGAAGAGCTGACACGCGAAGCTCTGGAAATTGTCCACGGACAACTTGAAGCGCGAAGAGTAACGGTTCAGACTCAGCCAAACCTGCCAGCCATTTATGGAGATCGTCAGCGACTGATAGAAGTCCTGCAAAACCTGATCGACAATGCCGCCAAATATATGGGAGATCAACCTGCCCCATCCATTGAGATCGGTCAAAGCGGCGAAGAGGATGGCCGGCTCATATTCTTTATCAAAGACAACGGCATCGGCATTCATGCCCAATACCACGAGCGCATCTTTGGCCTCTTCAACAAACTCGACTCCAAGTCAGACGGCACCGGCATTGGGCTGGCTCTTGTAAAACGAATTATCGAAGTCCACGGCGGCAGGATCTGGGTGGAGAGCGAAACAGGAAAAGGAGCAACATTTTTCTTTACCCTTGCTCATGGTGATTCTTTGCCGGCCTGATCAGATTTCCGCCACAAACACGAATACCCCAGAATGTGTACACACCAGCCCCCAGGCCGCAAGAATTAAAACAAAAAACAGCCCAATCAACGGGCTGTTTTACTTGTGTGACCGACCTGGGACTCGAACCCAGAACCAAATGATTAAGAGTCATTTGCTCTGCCAATTGAGCTAGTCGGCCATACACGCGGACGGTATTATACCGCAAAGAAAGTCCATGTCAATAAGTTTACTGCGGCTTTCGGTGTATCTCGTACATACTAACCAGCCGCGCCATTAAGATGGCAACATAAAGTACACCGATGGTCACTTCAAGTCCGGCCAGCATCCGCGCCCACTGACTGGCAGGGAGCACATCGCCATAGCCCGCAGTGCTGAGCGTGATTAGGCTGAAATAAACAAGTTGTTGCCATGAAACCGCTGTGCCGAGGGTGTTATCGATAAAAGAACCGGGGGCAGCCACTTCCAACATGCCATAAATGGGGACGAATAGAAACGAGAGCAGGAAATACACGGCAGCGGCGGCGTAGATCACATCCGCGTTGACAGATTCAGATGTAAAAATAAATCTCATCAAGACCCAGATAATGGTGATATGAAATATCAAGAGAATAAAATATGTCATCTGGGTTTTCCAGAAACTGGCCGGGTCAAGCGCGTATAAAATTGCAACAACCAGCCAGACAACCGCGATACTGGCAGACCATATCAGGTGGGCACGGCTGTCACTGGCAATGAAGATTCCCGCCACAAATAATCCCGCGTACAAGATTTGATAAATAATCAATGCTGTGACATTCCCATTGCTTGTAATGGGGTAGATCACGTTTAAGAGCACGATCAGAATAAGCACATAAATTGCACGGCCTTTAATGGTGTCTTTTTTCATGGGAGGATTTTACCCCCATCTTATTCTGCCTGGGGCACAGCACAAATATCAGAATCAAAAGGACAGGCAAATTGCCTGTCCTTTCTTCTTATACTTCAGTCTAGGAGGAGTGAGATGTTTACTGAGGCGGGAGGAGTACCGCGTCAATTACATGAATTACACCATTCGAGGCTTCAATATCTGTGATGATGACTTGTACGGTATCGTTCAGGAAGACATTGCCATCCTTGACGGTGATGGTAACATCCTTGCCGAGAACTGTTGTGGCGCTGGTAAGAGTAACCACGTCCGCAGCCATGACCTTGCCAGAGACTACATGGTAGAGCAAAATATCTGTCAATTGCTGTTTGTTTTCGGGCAGAAGCAGACTGTCTAAGGTGCCAGCGGGCAATGCAGCGAAAGCATCGTCAGTGGGGGCAAAAACTGTGAAGGGACCTTCACCACTCAAAGTTTCGACCAGTTCGGCAGCGCCAAGAGCAGCCACGAGGGTTGTGAAGCGTCCGTCAGCTACTGCAATATCAACGATAGTGTTTGTTTCCATCGCAGCATCCTCGGCAGGCGGAAGAAGAACTGCATCGATTACGTGGATCACACCATTGGAGGTCTCGATATCAGTGATGATTACTTTTGCTTCGTTGATGTAAACATTGCCCATATCAACCTTTATGGCCACATCCTTGCCAAGCACGGTGGTGGCGCTGGTCAGAGCGGTCACATCGGCGGCCATCACCTTGCCAGAAACCACATGGTAAAGCAGAATGTCGGTCAATTGCTGCTTATTTTCAGGCTTGAGCAATTCGTCAACTGTGCCAGCGGGCAAAGCGGCGAATGCATCATCGGTGGGGGCAAAAACAGTGAACGGGCCTTCGCCTTTGAGCGTATCAACCAATTCGGCGGCTCCTACAGCCGCTACAAGCGTTGTAAAGCGGCCATCTGCAACAGCCGTATCGACGATGTCCTTGAGCATCGGCTCAGGGGTTGCAGTGGGCTCAGGAGCCTGTGTAGCGGTAGGAGCAGGGGTGGCCGCGGGCGCACAAGCGGCCAGAATGAGTGAGGTGACTACCATTAACATTGTGAACATTGAAAAGCGTTTCATTTTTTTCTCCATTTATAAGATATAGCATTTTTGACAATATTTTGAACAGGTTTTGTCCATATATTGTCTCTATTTTACATCTTACTTACAGGCTGTCAATATACTAGAATATTCTCTAATAAAACACTTAATTACCTCCCCCAGCCGCAACCCCTTCTGAAGGGTCTATTTGTATTTCATAAAGGTAATGTCCACACACAATAAAAAGCGGGACGGCAAAAACGCCGTCCCGCAAATAATCATTCACTTATTGATTATATTTTTAGAATAACCTCAACACTGCAGTACTTGCCAACAGGAACAACCACTGTGGAACGAAACTCAACACCACTGTGGCAATCGCGGTGGACATGGTTGTGAAGTCCAGCCACATTTCGCGTTCGATGGTGGGGTCACCTTCGCGCATATACATGTTGACGACAATACGCAGATAGTAATAGGCTGAGACCAGCGAGGTGACCACGCCGATGATGGCGAGGCCGGGATATCCGCCGGCGATGACAGCACGGAAAAGATAGAACTTGCCGACCATGCCCAATGTGGGCGGGAAGCCAATGAAGGAGAGCATGAAGACGGTCATGGCGGCGGCGAGGGCGGGGCATTTCTTCGCGAGGCCGGCATAATCTGCGATCTCAAGTCCCTTGCCTTCGGCTTTTTCAAGTGCGATCACGACACCCCATGTGCCGAAGTTGGTCACAACGTAGGAAACGAGATAGAACAAACCGGCGGCAATTGAGATCGGCAAAACTTCTTTATTGCCATAAGGCACAAAGGCCATCAGGATATAGCCCGCGTGCGCAATGCTGGAATATGCCAACAAGCGTTTGATGTTTGTTTGCGAAATGGCGGTGAGATTACCAACCACCATGGTCAGGGCGGCAAGCACCCAGAGGACGCCGGTCAGGTCAGCGGAGAGGGCGGGGAATGCAGTGGCGAAAACGCGTAGTAAAGCCGCAAAGCCAGCGATCTTCGCACCAGAGGACATGAATGCCGTCACAGCTGTTGGAGAGCCCTGGTACACGTCTGGAGTCCACATGTGGAAGGGAACAGCCGCAACCTTGAAGCCAAAGCCGACGAGGAGCAGAGCAGCCCCGATGGTTAGGAGCAGGCTTGGGGTTTCGTGCGAAGCGGCGAAGAAGATTCCGCTCAGAGATGTGGTTCCGGTCGCGCCGAAGATCAGGGCGGTGCCGTAGACGATAAATCCGGTGGCGAATGCGCCGAGCAGGAAGTATTTGACGCCGGCTTCTTCAGACTGCAAATTGGGACGGGCGAAGGCCGCCAGCACATACAACGGGATGGACAGTAATTCAAGCGCGAGGAAGACGATGATGAGGTCTGAGGCTTGCGCCATCAACATCATGCCGGTAATGCTGAAGAGCATGAGCACGTAATATTCGCCGCGCTCAAGCTTCATGCGTTTGAGATAGCCATAGGCGAGGGCAATGCCGAGTAAACCACTGATAATGACCAGCGCGTTGACGAACAGGGAAAAGCCATCGAGAGTCACCATGCCATTGAAGCCTGTGCGCTCAACACCCACCAGCGTTTGCCAGATGATAAAACTCAGGGTGGCGGCCAGGCCAAGCGCCGCGAGGAAAGCGGTGATGCCCTTGCGTCCCTTCGGGATGAAGAGGTCTACGAGCAGAAGTATGCTCGCCCATGCGACAAGGACTGTCAATGGAATGATGGAGTAAAAATTAGCGTAAAAATCAGTTTGCGTCATGAACGCTCCGAAAATCTTGACGGCAGACGGTGGACAGTGGACAGTGAACAGTTAACAAAACTGGTCGACGGTCTTTGGTCTACGGTCAACGGTCTTACTATAAAGGTAACGCGGATAAAAGTTTCTCAACAGCAGGAGCTATCAAGTTGAAGAACGGGGCGGGATAGAGACCGATCCAGAACATGAAGATCAACAAGGGGGCAACAGTGAGAATTTCGCGCCAGTTGAGGTCTTTTAGTTCGTGATGTTTCGTGATCTCACCGGCAGGGCCGAGGAACATTTTCTGGAACATGTAGAGAATATAAACCGCCGCCATGATGACACCGATGGCGGAGATACCCGCGTACCAAGGACTGCCAATCGCCTTTGAGCCGAACGCGCCAAGCAAGATGGTAAATTCGCCGACAAAGCCGTTCAAGCCAGGCAGACCCATCGAAGAAAGTGAGGAGATCAACATGACCGTGCCGAAGATCGGCATGACTTTCCACAGGCCGCCGTAGACTTTGATCTCGCGTGTATGAGTCTGTTCGTAGACCATACCGATGAGAAGGAACAACGCGCCGGTGCTTAACCCGTGATTGATCATTTGCAAAATCGCACCAGACACACCTTCAGCATTGAGCGCGAACATACCGAGCATGACAAATCCAAGGTGACTGACGGATGAATACGCAACCAGTTTTTTCACATCAGACTGGGCGTATGAAACTGCCGCACCATAAATGATGCCGATGGTCGCGAGAAGCGCGATCCACGGGGCGGCTTCGATGGTGGCATTCGGGAAGAGTTGAATGTTGAAGCGCAGGAAGCCGTAGGTACCCATCTTGAGCAGAACGCCAGCCAAAATCACAGAACCTGCAGTTGGCGCTTCCACGTGGGCATCGGGCAGCCACGAATGTAAAGGCCACATTGGAACTTTGATGGCAAAGGCAGCCGCAAAGGCCACAAACAAAAGCATTTGTGTCTGTGGGTTGATCATGCCTGATGAATAAAGCCCTGGTAATGCGGCGAGCATATCAGGAACGTTGAATGTACCCGTCTTGACGCCGAGGAAGAGAATTGCAACCAACATCAAAATGGAGCCAGCCATTGTGTAAAGGAAAAACTTGACCGCGGCATAAATGCGGCGTGGTCCGCCCCACAGGCCGATCAGGAAGTACATCGGCACGAGGGTGAATTCCCAGAAGATGTAGAACATGAAAAGGTCCTGCGCGAGGAAAACGCCCATCATGCCCACTTCCAAAAGCAGGAAGAAGATCATGAAGTCCTTGACGCGGTCTTCCACGGCTGTCCACGTGGAGAGGATGGAGATCGGTGTCAGGAAGGCGGTGAGCAAAACAAGCAGAATGCTCAAGCCATCTACCGCAAGATAATAGTAGATGTTCCAGCCGGCGACATTGATCCACGGGTATTTGGCTTCCAATTGAAGATCAGGATTGGATGCTTTGAATTGCGCGAGCACCCAAAGTGAAATACCAAACGTGATCAGGGTGGTAACCATTGCGACCCAGCGAATGGCGGTCTTCGCTTCGGACTTCATAAAGAGAAGTACAAGCACGCCCACGAGCGGGAAGAAGGTCAGAAGAGTAAGAGGTTGCAAAAGAAATTCCATGTTCTATCCTCAAGTGCAAGATCGTCGAAGGTCAAAGGTCGAGGTCTGACTTTTGACTTTGGACCTTTGACTATTTAAAAATAAGATATCCTAAAATCAACACGACGCCCAACATGACAGAGAGCGCATATGAACGCACGAATCCGTTCTGGACCTTGCGCATGATTCCTGAAACCCATTGAGTTGCTGTGCCGAGCCAGTTTGCGAAAGCGTCAATACCTTTTTGGTCGGCATACTTGGTCAACGCGACTTCACTCAGCCAGTTGTAAGTTCCCAGAATAACCGTATCATGTACAAAGTCATGCCAGAAGCGCCAGTCGATCACATCCGCAAGGAATTTGGATAACTGCTTGAATGGATTGATGATGACGGCGAAATATCCTTCATCCACAAACCATTTGTTTTCCATGCCGGTGAAGATAAATCCAAGCGGCTTTTTGAGCGGATCGATCTGGCCGGACTTGAGCGGATTGCGTCCGTAGATAAGCCATGAAATAAAAATAGCAGCGAGCGCAAGGGCTGTGGAAATGCCCGCGACCGGCAAATCAAGCGGAAGGGATTCGACTTCGCCGAGGGTATATCCCAGCCAATGACCGAGATTGTGGAAGCCTTCGAAGGGCAGATTCAACGCACCACCCAGGACCGATAAAGCTGCGAGGACCATAAGCGGCACGGTTATCACTTTGGGGCTTTCTTCGGCGTGCGCCGCAGCTTCGTGTCGCGGTGTACCGAAGAAGACCATCCACACCTGACGTCCCATATAGAAGGCAGTTAGGAATGCAGCGAGCGTTAACTGGCCGTAGACACTTGGGTAATGCAGACTGGCATCAAGCAGAATTTCATCCTTAGACCAGAAGCCTGCGAACGGAACGATACCAGCGAGCGCAAGCGTGCCGATCATGTAGAGCCAGAAGGTGACGGGCATGGTCTTGCGAAGTCCGCCCATGTTGCGCATATCGCCCGGGTCGAATACTTCACCATGTTCATCGCCATGACCATGATCGTCTTTTTTTCCTTCTTTCTTTTTCCTTTTCCATGATCGTCATGCGCGGCATGATGAGCCGCGTGATGATGTCCGCGCTCAAGCCCGAGGATGACAGAACCAGCCGAAAGGAATAACAAGGCCTTGAAGAAGGCATGTGTAATGAGATGGAACATGCCTGCGGTGTACGCGCCCATACCGACTGCGGCAACCATGAAGCCGAGTTGGGAAATGGTGGAGTAGGCCAAAACTTTCTTAATATCGTATTGACCGACTGCAATCGTCGCAGCGAAGAGTGCTGTCCCTGCGCCGACCATTGCAACAATATATTGCGCCTGCGGTACAAGCGTATAAATTTCAGCAGAACGTGTAATCAGGTAAACGCCTGCGGTCACCATTGTGGCGGCATGGATCAAAGCCGAGACTGGTGTCGGGCCGGCCATCGCATCTGGCAACCAGATGTAGAGCGGAATCTGCGCTGATTTACCAGCCACACCCACCAACATAAAAAGGGTGATCGCGACAATGATTCCTGGGGGAGCTGTTTTGGCGGCCTCGAACACCTCATCGAACTGGAAGGAACCGAGATACCAGAACATCAGGAAACCTGCGATCAGGAAACCAAAGTCGCCGACGCGGTTTGTGATGAAGGCTTTCTTGGCCGCATTGGAATTTGCCCAGGATGGCCGTCCAAGTGTGTCCATCTCATACCAGAAGCCGATCAGCAGGAAGGAGCAAAGTCCCACGCCTTCCCAGCCGACGAAGAGCATCATGTATGAGTCGCCTGAGACGAGAATCATCATGGCTGCAATGAACAGGTTGAGGAAGAGGAAGAAGCGGGTAAAGCGTCCCTCTTCGTGCTTGAAGCGCACATCCTCGTGCATGTATCCGATGGCATAGATGTGGATCAGCGTGCCCACGCCCGAAACGACCAGCATCATGGTGGTCGAGAGCGAGTCGATTCGGAAAGTCCAATCGAGGCTGAGGGTGCCGATGTGGATCCATTCCGCCAAACGCCAGCGCACGACTTCACCATGATTGATCGAGACTGAATACGCCAACAGCACCGAAACGACAAACGCCGCTCCCGATGCCAGGCTTGCCACCGTGCCGACCATGTTCTCGCTGAACTTAAACTGTTTGCTGAAGATCAAATTGATCAGCAAGCCGGTTAAGGGCGCAAAGACCAGCCACGGGGCTAAAAAGAAAAATCCGCCAACTACTGTTTCGCTTAAGTGCATAAATTTCTCCGCAATTCGATACTCGCTATTGGGTATTCGAAATTCGAGTATCGAATATCGACTTATCCTTTAAGAGAATTCATCTCATCAACATTGATGTTCTTCTTGGTCTTAAAAATTTCAACGATCAAGGCGAGTCCCACGGCCACTTCGGCGGCAGCGACTGCGATGACGAAAAATACAAAGATCTGTCCGGTGTAGAAGGGCTGTCCGCCGGCTACTTCGTAGGAACGGCCAAAGGCCACAAATGCCAGATTACCCGCATTGAGCATCAACTCGATCGACATGAAAATGATCAAAGGATTGCGGCGGATCAATACACCCAACGCGCCGAGGGTAAACAAAATGGCCGAAAGGATGACGTAATAATCTACAGGAACCATTATTTATGCCCTACCTTTTCGCGATTTGTAAGTACGATCGCACCCACCATCGCGACCAATAACAAAATGGAAGTGATCTCAAACGGCAGAAGGAATTGATCGAAAAGGATCATCGCCATATCCCGCAAGCCTTCCATTGAATTCGTTGCAGCATCGGGCGCAGTAATGACCGTGTTTAACCGCGAACGCGCAAAGATCAGATAAACTGATTCCACGGCAAGAATGGCTGCCAAAATGAAAGCCAGCGGTCTCTGCCACGGCATGGCCTGAGGCAGAGGGACAAGGCTTTCCGCGCCGAGCAGCATGATGACGAAGAGGAACAGCACCATGATCGCGCCCGCGTATACCGTGATCTGCGACATGGCAATGAATGGCGCACCAAGCATCAGATAGAAGACGGCCACCGTCACAAAGTTCAACACGAGGAACAACGCTGAATACACTGCATTGCGGCTGAACAACATGCCAAATGCGCTGGAAATGGCAACAAGGGAAAGAACGAGGAAAACAATTAATTCAGAGGTCATAGATACCTTTTGCGTAATGGGTAAATGGTAGTTACCAGTTACTAATCAGTCGGGTTTTGCATTTCAGGTACCGAACGTGTATACACGCCTGCTTCCACTTTGCGCGGCGTGAGCATTTCTGCGGTTTTGACAGGCTCAAGCAATGAGTCTTTTGTATAGATCGCCTGACGCCGGTCAGTAAATGAGAGTTCGTAGTTATCGCCGAGGACGATCGCCTCTGTCGGGCAGGCATCTTCGCAAAAGCCGCAATAGATACAGCGCAGCATATTGATCTCGTAGGTGGAAGCAAATCGCTGTCCGGGAGAGAAGCGCTTTTCATCCGTATTTTCAGAGGATTCCACGAAGATCGCATCCGCCGGGCAGGCTGCCGCGCAGAGTGAACATCCGATGCATTTCTCAAGCCCATTGTCGTAGCGCTTCAAGACATGGCGTCCACGGAAGCGCGGACTAACCGTACGCTTCTGTTCAGGATATTGATAAGTGACGGTCTTCTCAAAAAAGAAGGAGCGGAGCGTTTCACCGAGACCGCGCCCAAGCTCAATAACGGGATCAAATACGCCCATTGGATTTTCTCCTCAAGTCACGATAAATAAGCGCCACCGCAACCATTGCACTAATAATAGAAAGAACGGGGATGCTATAGAAATAAATTTGATTATTTAATTCCTGCGCCAGCAAAATACCGGCGGCAGTAATGAAGAGCACCACCAGCGAAAGCGGCAGAAGAACCTTCCAACCGAATGACATCAAACGGTCATAGCGGATGCGCGGCCATGTGGCACGGATCCAGATCATGAAGAACAACAGGACGATCACTTTCAACAGCAAATAGATCGGGCCAAGGAACCAGAAACGATCCACACTAAGGATGCCGCCCGCAAAATCCTTCAAGAACCAAAACTCACGATAACCGCCGAAAAACAAGGTTGCGGCGATCATACAAATTACGATCATCTTCTGATATTCAGCCATGAAGAACAGCGCGAATTTCATGCCTGAATATTCCGAGTGGAAACCGGCGGTCAATTCCTGTTCGGCTTCCGGCATATCGAACGGCGCACGATTGACCTCAGCCAGTGTCACGATCAAAAAGATCAACGCGCCCACAGGCTGGATCACTGCAAACCACATTCCACTTTGCGCGTTGACAATGTCCACCAGATTCATGGAGTTGCCCATCACGATCGCAATCGCAAAGCACAAGCCAAGTGAAAGTTCATACGAGATCATTTGTGCCGAAGCGCGGATGCCGCCCAGCATGGCGTACTTGTTATTGCTAGACCAGCCCGCCAGCGTAATCCCGTATACCGCAATCGAAGCGATGGATGTCAAATACAAAACACCGACATTCAAGTCTGCGACATACAGGGTAATCACACGGCCAAACAAATTGAACGATGTGCCCAGCGGCACGACTGCAGCAAGTACAAGTGAAGGCACCACGGTCAACACGGGCGCCAGTACAAATACCACTTTATAAACGCGGGCGGGAGTCAGTTCTTCCTTGAAGATCAACTTCACCGCATCCGCGATCGGTTGCAGCAAACCCTGATATCCGGCGCGGTTCGGTCCGACGCGCACTTGCATACGTGCCAGCGCACGGCGTTCATATAAAGTCAGATACGCAAAACCCGTCAACAGGATCAGGCACAACACAAAACCTTTAATTACCCATTCAAGCCAGAAAGTCCAATCCATTACTTCACCTTCCCTTCGACCAGGCTCAAGACACGCGCCGCCACAGGTTCATGGATCGCAATGCCCATACTACGCGGAACCAGCGCCACACCGGCCGAGATCGTATCGTCCAACTTCACAATCACTTCGGCATTCACGCCTTCAAAACTGATCTTCACGCGCGCAC
Organism: Candidatus Villigracilis proximus; assembly: GCA_016715195.1. Classification (GTDB taxonomy): domain Bacteria; phylum Chloroflexota; class Anaerolineae; order Anaerolineales; family Villigracilaceae; genus Villigracilis; species Villigracilis proximus. The sequence goes on along the minus strand of JADKBB010000044.1, from coordinate 13,121 downwards.
CTTCGGCCACACCCAAATTCTTCGCAGCCGAGGGATGCAGAGTCACAGTCGCTTCACCGATTCGTCCTTCAAGCAATTGAGCCGGATTAACGGTCACACCACGGTCATACAATTTATTAACCGGAACGGCCATCAACTCTTTTTCTTTTGGACGAAGAGCCGCTTCTTTTCTAAACTTTGGGATGGATACTGTTTTCCCAGACTGGGCAGCCGGGGCGAGTTGTACACCCAAACCCTGCGTATTCTCATAAGTTGTGCCGCCGTAATACAAGTCACCACGGCCCACGATCGGCCACTGACCATGCACTTCAGCGAGCTTTTCATAACTAATATCTGTAAACGCATCAAGTGAGTTTGCCAGAATATCAAACACTACAGAAACAGACGAACCCTCAAGAATGACTCCCATCTGTTTTGCAACTTGTGAAGTGATCGCAAAATCGGGTTTCGCATCGCCCTTCACCGGCACAGCCGCATAGAAGCGCTGTACACGGCGTTCACCGGAAGTAAAGGTTCCCTCACGTTCCGTATACGCCTGGGCGGGGAAGACCACATCCGCGATCTCGGTAGTTGCGGTTTCAAGAATATCCTGCACCGCCACGAACTTCGCGCCTTTGAGCGCCTTTGCTAAAGCGGGGTCATCTCCCACCGGGTCAGCACCGACGATATAAACCGCCTTACCTTTAAGCGCTTTCTCCAGATCAGGCTCAGGCTGGAAACCAACCTCCCACGCACCCTGATCGTTGACTCTCTGCCAGACACCCACCAAACCGTTGTTCGGTTTGCCGATGTGATCGGTTTCTTTCAAAAGTGCGGCACACGCAGATGCGAGACCGGATGAACCGTTCAAGCCGAGTCCATCGTTGCCAAAGAATACAATCGCATTCTTCGCCTTTGCAAATTCATCAGCGATCTTGCTCTTTTTGCTCAGATCATTGATCGTTTTTACTTCATCGCCGTACGCATAGCGGATGACGAACTTCGCAAATTTATCGAGTTTGGTTTCGCGCGGATTTGCCACGATCAACGTCGCGCCGCGGTCAGCGGCCTGTTTCACACGCAGCCACCAAATGGGAGATTCCTGATACAAATCCGAAGCGACCACGAGAATGGCATCACCCTTGCCCATCTTGCCAATATTTGTTCCCTGCCCCACACCCACCAGCGCGGTAATATCACCGCCGCCCATGTCTGAGTACATGATCGCAGTACCGCCTGCATGATCTGCGAGTGACTTGAGATTGAAGAGATCTTCATTCGCCAATCGGCCTGAGGCCAAAATAACGAAATCCTTCTTATATTTTACAAAATTTTCTGCGGCGAGTTTGGTCGCTGCATCCCATGAAGCGCGCGCCAATTTATCATCCTTGCGGACAAGCGGTCTAGTCAGGCGTTTCTTGCTTTCAGTGTAATGATAGGCAAAGCGGCCTTTATCGCACAGCCAGATCTCATTCACTTCTTCATTCTGGCGCGGCATGACACGCTTGACAACAATATCGCCAGCCGACTTGGCTTCGCGGCGCGTGTTAAGTGTGGTGTTGCATCCGACCGGGCACTGCGTACAAATGGAAGCTTCTGCTTTTAATTCCCATGGACGCGCGCCAAAGCGGAAGTCTGCAGTGGTCAATGCGCCGACGGGGCAAATATCGGTGGTGTTGCCTGAGAAAACAGAATCAAATCCCGGTTCAGACAAAGATATGATCTGCGTTGAGCGTCCGCGCTCATCGAAACCGAGAACAGCTTCGCCCGCAACTTCATCCTGAAAGCGGATACAGCGCGCACATTGAATACAGCGTTCGCGGTCCAGCCAGATCAACTCACCGAGCGGAACCTGTTTTTCAAAGTGTAATTTTTCATCATAAATAAAGCGGCTCTGACCGGGGCCAAAAGCCATTGTCAAATTCTGAAGCGGACATTCACCGCCTTTATCACAAACCGGACAATCCAAAGGATGCGAGGTGAGCAGAAATTCAACTGTGCCCTTCTGACCGTCCACTGCTTTATCAGATGTGGTCATTACGACCATGCCTTCTGAAACGCGATTGGTACAAGCCGTTTCAAGTTTGGGCATGAACTGGATCTTGGGCTGACCGTTTTCCATCACAACCTGACCCGTGGCGCGGTCGAGCATCGGCCGTCCGATTTCCACCAGGCACATGCGGCACATGCCGGCAGGTTCGAGTTTGGGATGATGACAGAAAACAGGAATATCAATCCCTGCCATCTTGGCGGCATCGGCCACCAGTGTTCCATCTGGGACAGTTACACTAATTCCATTAATTGAAACCGTGACTTGTTTCGTCATGCGTGCTCCGTTAAGCCTTTACTACTTTTTTGAAATCTTGCGGGAATCTTTCAATACCGGTAACCACTGCCATCGTTGAGAATTCACCCAGCGCGCACAGGCACTTGCCCTGCATTTGTTTTGCCACATTCAAAAGCAGATCAACATCCGCTTTTGAACCGTCGCCGGAATGAATACGCGTTGTGAGATTCTTCATCCAATAATTGCCTTCACGGCAGGGCGTACACTTGCCGCAGGATTCATGTTTGAAGAAATGAATGGTCTTGTTCACCACCCAATCAATATCAACCGTATCGTCCAACACGATCACAGATGCAGACCCAAGGTCCGCGCCGATCGTGCGGACAGTTGCATAATCCATCGGGGTATCGAGCACTTTATCGTCCACAACAATAATGGAGGAGGAAGCACCCGCAGCCATGATCGCCTTAACCGGGCGTCCTTCCTGAATTCCGCCGCCGTGTTCATAGATCAACTGGCGGAAGGTGGTGCCGAAGGGCAGCTCATAATTTCCAGGTTTGCGGACACGGCCGGAGAGTGAAAAGATCTTCACGCCCGCGCTATCCTGAGTCCCCATGGATTTGTACCAGTCCGCGCCATTGGCGAGGATCATTGGCACGTTTGTAAATGTTTCCACATTATTGATGATGGTGGGCTTGCCATATAAACCAAACGAAGGCGGGAACGGCGGACGTACACGGGGCTGTCCGCGTTTGCCTTCGAGGGATTCAAGCAGAGCAGTTTCTTCGCCGCAGATATAAGCGCCTGCGCCAAGATGTGTAAAAATTTTCAGGGAATAATCTTTGCCAAACAGGTTATCACCAAGATAACCAGCTTTTTCCATTTCAGCGATCTTTTCATCAAGGAAGGCGGCTACCTGCCAGAACTCGCCGCGCAAATAAATGTAAGCCACAGTCGCGCCGACTGCATAACTGGCAAGGGCGAGTCCTTCCAAAAACTGGAAGGGATTGCTTTCCATGATCTCGCGGTCTTTGAAAGTGCCGGGTTCAGATTCATCAGCATTGGCAACTACATAATGCGGCCAGTTCTTGTTATCAATGAAGGACCACTTCATGCCAGTCGGGAAGCCGCGCCGCCACGGCCGCGCAGATTGGAGTTTTTGACCACATCGGTCACTTCGGCGGGCTGCATTTTGGTTACAGCTTTTTTGAAGGCGTCAAAGCCGCCGTTCTTTTTATACACTTCAAGTTTGTTGATGTCGGGGACATCACGGTGACGTAATAGAACGTGTGCCATTATTTCACCTCCCCTTCAGCGCGCTTCAATGCTTCGATCAATTCCAGCGTTTTATCGATTGTCATGTTTTCGTGATATTTGATGCCATCCGGCCCTTGTGTCTGGAACATGGGGGCTTTGTCACAGGCGGCGAGACAGGTAACAGCTTCGAGAGTTACGAGACCGTCAGCTGTGGTCTCTCCAACTTTAATTCCCAAATTTCCGCACAGGTTATTGAGAAATTCATCCGCACCGCGCAAGGCACAAGGCAGATCGTTGCAGACCTGCATGCGATACTTGCCGGCTTTTTCATCGTGATAAAGTGAATAGAAGCCAATGATCGAGGCGACTTCGGTTTCAGTAATATCAAGCAATTTTGCAATATCCTGCATCGCGGCTTTATTGACATATCCTTCTTCGCGCTGCGCAAGATACAAAATCGGCATCACAGCCGAGCGTTTCTGCTCAGGCGGATACTTCGCCAGGATCTGTTTTATTTCCTTTTGATATTTTTTTTCGAGGCTCATCTGTCAATATCTCCGAGGACAATATCAATGGAAGCAAGGATGGCAACCAGATCAGCCACCAAATGTCCCTTAACGATCTGTGGAAGCACGCCCAAATTATCAAAAGAGGGAGTGCGTAAATGCACGCGCAACGGCTTGGGTCCGCCATCGCCTTCGAGCATCAACGCCAGTTCACCGCGCGGAGATTCAACTGCGCTGTAAATGGAGGCCTTCGGCGCAGGGAAACCTTCTGTCCACAACTTGAAGTGATGGATGAGGGATTCCATGCTGACACCGATCTCTGAACGGGGCGGCGGGACGAACTTGCGATTGTCCGAACGCACCGGGCCAAGCGGCAATTTATTCAAAGCCTGTTCAACGATCTTCAATGACTCACGCAATTCCTGAATGCGCACCAGATAACGCGCATATGTATCGCCTTCCGTTAATACCGGCACATTGAAATCATATTGTTCATAACCGCAATAAGGGCGCACCTTGCGCAAGTCCCAGTCGACACCTGAAGCGCGGAGTGTGGGGCCGGTGACGCCGTATGATAAGGCGGTGGCTGAATCTAAAATTCCAAGACCCAGCATACGGTCCAGGAAGAGCGGGTTCTTCGTCAACAAGGCTTCGTATTCATCAATGCGTTTCGGGAAGATCTTGATGAAGTCGCGCACGGCTTTTTCAAATTCCACGGGCACATCGCGCCAAACGCCGCCCGGGCGGAAGTAGGTGGTCATCATGCGCTGGCCTGAGACCAGCTCAAAGATATCAAGGATCTGTTCGCGTTCGCGGAAACAATACAGGAACATGGACATGGCCGCGAGGTCGAGGCCTGAAGTGCCGAGCCAGACCAAATGCGAAGCGATGCGCTGCAGTTCGGTCAGGATCACGCGCAGGCCTTGAGCGCGGACGGGCACATCCAGATCGACCAATTTTTCAACGGCCATCACATACGCGAGATTATTTCCCATCGTATTCATATAGTCGAGGCGGTCGGTCATCACTTCAGCCTTTTGGTAGGTCTTGGCTTCCATGTTCTTTTCAATTCCCGTATGCAAATAACCAATATCGGGAATGCAGTTGACAACGATCTCGCCGTCCAACTCAAGCAGCAGGCGCAGCACGCCATGCGTGGACGGATGCTGCGGGCCCATGTTCAAGAGCATGGTTTCGCCGGTCAGCGCACGCTCTGAAACAAGATGTTTAAATTTTTCCAAACCGACTTCTTCAATCTGGGTCATGACTATTCCTTTGCGTACAATTTTCGCAGATCGATATCATCAAAATTAAATGTAAATTGCGGTTCCTCGTAACCCAGCGGGAAATCTTTTCGAAGCGGATGGCCTTCGGTTTCTTCGGGCATCAAAATACGGCGCGGATCAGGATGACCTTCGACCTCGATGCCGAACATATCGAGGAGTTCACGCTCACGCCAATTGGCCGAACCAAACACACCCGTGGCAGTCGGGACCTTCGGACTGCTCCCGTTTATCGGGACTCTGATCTGCACTGAGAGATTTTTGGCGAGCGATGTTAATTGATAGATCACGTGAAAGCGCGGCGTTTCCTGAGGCCAGTAATCGGTGGCTGTTAACGCAGAGAGCAATTCAAAATTATGTTCATCACGCATGAGCACCAGTGCTTCAATGATCTGTTCGGGTTTCACGAACAGATGCACTTCATCACGAAATTCCTCATACGTCGCGCTGAATTTTTCCTGCGCCGCTTTTACAATGGGTTCGAGTTTTTTATCCATAAATATTTCCTAAAGACCTGACAATTGTCAGGTCTTCCGTATTTTATTTATACTTCTCAGCATATTGCTTGAATGATTCGCCTTTGACCTTTTCGTGAATGGTCATTACCCCGTGGATCAAAGCTTCAGGACGCGGCGGGCAGCCCGCTACATATACATCAACGGGAACGATCTCGTCCACGCCTTGATAAATGGCATAGTTATTGAAAACGCCGCCGCAGGATGCACAATCGCCCATGGCGATCACCCATTTTGGTTCAGGCATTTGATCGTACAAACGACGAAGGACGGGACCCATTTTCTTTGAGACACGTCCAGCCACGATCATCAGGTCAGATTGGCGCGGACTGGCACGCATGAGTTCCATGCCGAAGCGGCTCATGTCATAGCTTGAAGATTGCGCAGACATCATCTCGATCGCACAACAAGCCAGACCAAACAGCATCGGCCACATGGCATTCGTACGCGACCAGTTTACAACACCTTCAAGGGTGGTGGTAACCACACCCATATTTCCAAGTTTTTGCTCTACTCCCATTCCAACGCTCCTTTTTTCCAGGCATACACATACCCGATCAATAAGATACCAATAAAGACGACCATTTCAAGCAAACCAAAAATGCCCAGCTTGCGAAACGCAATCGCCCAGGGTAAAAAGAACACAACTTCAATGTCAAAGAGAATAAACAACACGGCAATTAAATAGAAGCGGACCGGCATGCGCCGCGTCCCTTCGCCGTATGGATTCATGCCGGATTCATAGGGCATGGATTTTGCATCTGAACTTTTACGTGGACCAAACAATTCCCCCAACCCTATCGCGATAAACGCAATCAGCGTCGCTACCGCGATCATCACTGCAATGGCAATATATTCCAACAACATAAAAACACCTCTTGGTGTGTGAAATCAGTGCGTGAAATCTGGCACGTTCGGCGAAGTATATCATAAGAGACTTTTAGTAACTAGAGAAAGTGTTACATTTCACAAAATTGATGATATTAGTCATATTGAATACATTAAGTACTTTTTTGACCTTTCCTTATTTTTTCCCGCCTTCAAACACACACTTTAAAAATAAAGAAGGAAAGCTGTCTCGACAACTTTCCTTCTTTTGAAATTTCAGTTAATCCCCTAAATAATCTCGCAGGTCGCGGCTGCGTGTGGGATGTCGCAACTTACGCAGTGCCTTCGCTTCTATTTGACGGATGCGCTCGCGCGTCACGTCGAAGTAACGGCTCACTTCTTCCAGTGTGTGTTCCCGCCCATCACGCAGACCGAAGCGCAATTCAAGTACTTCCCTTTCACGATCGGATAGTGAAGCGAGTGCGTGCTGCATTTGCTCGCGCAGCATTTCACGTGCTGCCGCATCGATCGGAGACGGCGCTTCTTCATCTTCAATGAAATCACCCAGCGTACTGGAATCCTCGTCCCCCACCGGACCTTCAAGGGAGACAGGCTCCTCAGCCGAACGAAGCACACGATTCACCTTTTGTGTGGCGGTATCAAGGCGTTGCTGCAATTCCGGACTAACCACTTGATTCTCGGCATGTGCGTGCAAAATAACCTGCACATCAGCAGCCGAAAGATAACCGACTTCCACGGCCAACTCTGCGTGGCTTGGGTCTCTACCCAACACTTGAGTCAGATGCCTTTGCGCGCGCAGGATACGTGAAATGGATTCAAATAAATGAACGGGAATACGAATAGTGCGTGCCTGTTCTGCAATCGAACGATTGATCGATTGGCGAATCCACCAGGTGGCATAGGTGCTGAATTTAAATCCACGGCGCGGATCGAACTTCCCCACCGCGCGCAGCAATCCCATATTGCCTTCCTGGATCAGATCCAGCAGTGACATGCCGCGCCCGAGATAACGTTTGGCAACACTGACCACCAAACGCAAATTTGCATTGATCAACGCCTGATTGCCTTCCACCGCGCGGACGTGGATCAAGTCCATTTCGTTGAGCAGTTCTTCGTCGGAAGGCAGGTTGCGGTAGAGAGTGCGTTGGGCGGGGAAGGAGTACTGATCGCGGACATGCGTCAGCAGCCACTCAGCATATTTAAACGGGAGCAGGTACAGGCTGAGAAAGACCGCGTAGGCATGTCGGGCAAGATTATCCCAAAGATGGTCAACGCCCCAATGGCCGTTATCCAAATAAGCGCGGAAATAAGATGGAGAGTCAAATTGCCAGCCCGTGTGCAAAGACTGCGACTCGGCGACCATCAATGCCAGATTGGGAAGCTCATGATTAAGCCGTTCGGTATCTTCGATCAGGCGATCCCACGAAGTGAGCATCTCGGAGATCAGGGAATGATAAATGGAGGAGGAAAGCGAAACCCCTTTGCGTTGACTCAGCTTGCGCAGAGTTGCAATGAAGCGGTCTGCCTCGCTCAGTGTGGCAAGACGAAACTCACTATCGGAATCAAGTAATTTGACCAGGCCGATCTCACGCAGATATAAACGCACCGGGTCTTCAGAAAGTTCAATTGCCAATTCCTGTGAACGCAGCGGAAGGATTTCATCAATATCATCTTCCTGCTGTGCGAGCAGGGCTTCATCCGGTTCAACGGTTTCATCTGCCATAAGATCCAGAGAGATCCCGTTGTCTTCAACCAACGCCTCCAAAACAGGATCGGCCAAAAAATCAGGCTCGTCCATTTTTGGGATATGCGCGGAAGGCAGCGTTTTTTTATCCGGCTTGGCTGTAGCTTTGGTTGTTGGTTTTACTTTTGCGGGCATTGGCTTCCTTTTCCCTGATGGCAATGTTTCAAAAAATCCAGAATCTTTTTGAGTGACCCAAACGATGGGATCTTCAGGAATATCTCCGAGGTCTGGTAATCATTACGCCTGCCGCTTTAATGCCATTTTCTTTTTTGCCTGATCCAAACCATGGATCAGTTTTGTAACCTGTATGGTTTGTTCCTGATACATTTTTTTATTCGTACCATTTTGCTGTTGATCATCCTCCTGCAAAAAACGCAGTTGGTTCATATTTGTCATTGCATTCATGCGGCGCAGATCGATCAATCGCAGTAACAATTCTTCGAGCACCTTATCTTCCACGAGCTCAGCGTTTTCTATTTGCGCGAGCAGGTCTTTCGAGACATCACTCCCCAGCGCAGATAGATGACTGACGACATAATGACGATGTTCGCGTTCATCCTGCTCCACCGCCGAACGAACAATACCGAACACCAACTGATGGTCAGTATACTCGAAGTCATCCGCGGCCAGCGCACTCAAACCAAACTCTTGCAGCTTGCGATCCAGACTATATAAAAATTCAGGGCGCCGTAATAAAACACCAAGGCAATAGGATTCGATCATCAGAGTCGGATTGAGCGCCACAACCGGAGACTCAGCCTTTTTGGTTTGAGCGGTCACCCGCGGCTTGCGCCTCACCACCGGACCCTGAACCTGCGTGCCCGTCAATGCGCGTTCATCCACCTTCAGCATTCGCGACAACGCCTGACGGTAGGTGTCACGTTCCATGGGACTGGGCAGGTCTTCAATTAAAGGAAGCACCTGTGCCGCAATTTGATTCTTTACTTTCGCATCATTAAGATTTTGCCCGGCCGCCAGCGCTTCCATGACATGTGTAACGATCGGCTTGGCGTTCTCGATCAGGCGTGCCCATTCATCTTTATCACGCGCTACGATCTCATCGGGATCAAGATCATCCGGCATGGATGCGACCCGCAGGTCGGCTTGTAAGCGTGCTTCGTTGCGTAATAATCCACGCGCATCGAAGCCCAATTCGCCTTCACGATCCATCGCCGAGCGCGCCGCATCGAGTCCGCGCAGCACGGCTTTTTGTCCAGCAGCATCAGGATCAAGCGCGAGGACAATCCGCCGCGTGGAACGCTTTAACAAACGCAGCTGGTCTTCTGTCAACGCGGTGCCCATCGGCGAGACCACATTCTCATAGCCGGCTTGATGCAGGGCGATCACATCCAGATAACCTTCGACGATCACAGCCTGATCAGCCGCGCGGATCGGCTTGCGCGCGCGATCGAGTCCATAGAGAATACGTCCCTTGCTAAAGATCGGCGTCTCGGGTGAATTCAAAAATTTGGGAATATCATTCGGGTCAACAATACGCGCGCCTAAGCCAGCCATTTTTCCGCTTTCATCACTGATGCGAATCATGATGCGGTTGCGGAATTTATCGTAGCGTTTGCCGTCTTCACGATCTGTCAGCAAACCAACTTCGATCATCTCCTGCTCGGAATACCCCTTGGGGATGAATTGCTTCAACAGATTATCGTAGCCGTGCGGAGCATATCCCAGCCCGAAGGTTTCGATGGTTGAGTCGCTTAATCCACGCTTCTCGCGCAGGTAAGTTAATATCTCTTTATTGTTGAATAAATGCGTGCGATAGTAAATGATCGCATCTTCAAGCAGCACACGTAAATGTTCATGCGCTTCTTTAACTTCCGGCTTTTCAGTGACAAACGACTCAACCTTCACCCCCGCGCGGTCAGCCAGTTTATTTAGCGCTTCCTTGAAATCAAGTCCATCGCGCTTCATCACGAACTTGAAAATGTCACCGCCTTCATTACATTGACCAAAGCAGCGCCATGTCCCCGACTCAGGCCAGACCACAAAAGCCGGCGTGTGCTTGTTATCATGAAAGGGACAGAATCCGGTGTAGTTCTTGCCCGCGTGGCGCAGTTTCACACCGGCCTCGGAAACAAGGTCTACAATATCGATCCTGGATTTAACTTCATCAATGGTGGACATAATTGGGTGCTTGAATTATAGACGCATTTGAAGAATCGGGAAAATAAAACCGCAGAGACACAGAGTTCGCAGAGTTTTTCTCTGTCTACTCCGCGTCTCTGCGGTGAAAGAATTTATTTCGAGTTAAAACCTTCGAGCTTGCTTAAGTCTGCGATGCCGCTTGAAAGCGATGCGATCTTTTGCAGCAAACCAAGCCGATTCTCTTTCACCTTTTCATCCTCGGCCATGACCAGCACCTTATCAAAGAAAGCAGTGATGGACGGGATAAGTTTGGTGACGATCTCAAGGAATTCGTCAACTGACGACGGACGATTGACAGCGGACGATTGAATCGCTGCATGCAAATCGCGTTCTTCTTTTTCGACGAATTTTCCGTCGTCAATAGTCAATGGTTTGTCGTCTAAATTCGCGGAGCGGATAATGCGGACGCAGCGGGCAAAGCCGTCCAAAATGGATGACCAGTCTTCGCGTCCCACCCAAGCGGACAGCTGCTTCACCGCCCGAACCGTTCCCGCCGGGTTAGTGGATTGCGCAGCAAGCACGGCTTCAATAATATCGTGTTTGAAATCCATGTCACCAAGCACGACCTTCAAACGTCCCGCAATGAATTCGAGAATCTGCTTTTGTGCTTCCTCGCTGACAGGGATCGGCTGCGTCTTCACAGATTTCTTTACGGCTTCTGACAGATCAAAATCAATGTCATACTCGATCAACGGCTGGACAACACCAATCGCCGCGCGGCGTAATCCGAACGGATCTTTTGCACCTGTGGGAGCGAGTCCTGCGGCGAACAAGCCGACGAGTGAATCGAGCCGATCGGTGAGAGCAAGCGCCATGCCCGGTTTACTCTGCGGAACGGCTTGATATTGCTCTGCAATGGCGGCTGCCACTTCAGGCGCTTCGCCGCTTCGCAATGCGTACTCCCCGCCGATGATGCCCTGCAGGGAAGTCATCTCTGTCACCATCTGCGTGACCAGATCAGCCTTCGAGAGGTAAACGGCGCGCGCCAGAGTCTTGATGATCAGCATGTCTTTGAAACCCAGCAGGCCGCCGATCTCTGCACCGAGCTTTAACATGCGGTTGGATTTATCCAACATGGAGCCGAGTTTGGTATGGAAGGTTAATGAAGAAAGTTTGGGACGATATTCTTCGAGTTTGAGTTTGACATCTTCACGAACGAAGAAATTTGCATCGGCAAAGCGCGCGCCCAATACATGCTCATTCCCTTCTCTTACTGTATCAATATGAATGTCGTCGCCGTTGCGGATGGCGATAAAGTTCGGAAGTAGGGGCAGGGCTTGTCCCTGCCCTTGGGCTTTCTCATCACCCTGGGCGACCACAAGGGTCGCCCTTACGACAGGAAAGTATCTCTGATGTTTCTTCATGACCGAAATTAGTACATCTCTCGGCAAAGCCAGAAATTCTTCATTGAATCCGCCCATGACTGCGGTGGGCATTTCGATTAGGTTGGTGACTTCGTTGAGCAAGCCTTCTTCGATGATGGCTTGTCCGCCGAGCAGGGCTGCGGCTTGGTTGACCTGTTCGACGATGGAGGCTTTGCGTTCTTCTTTATCGAGCAGGATGCCTGCTTCGCGGATCACGTCAAAATATTTATCAGCGGATGGGATGGTGATGTCGGGCGAGCCGTAGGGGCGTAAGCCACGAGAAATATTTCCAGATGCCACGCCAGCATATTCAAACGGGATGACCATGTCACCGAGCAGGGCAACGTACCAGCGGATGGGACGGGAGAAGGCAATGCTGAGTCGTTCCAGCGCATGGACTTTTCGAACTTGATGCTTTCGACTAATTTGGGCAACGCATCCATGAGGACTTCGGGGGTGGGGCGTCCCTTTTGTTTGACGACGGCGGCGACGTATTTTCCGCCGTCGATCTCGCGGGCTTCGAGTGTGGCAGGGTCGAGATTATTTTTCTTGGCGAAACCAAGCGCGGCTTGCGTGGGCTTGCCGTCTTTGTCGAAGGCTTTATCAGCGGGCGGACCTTTGACGAGGTCTTCGCGGTCTGGCTGCTTCGTGGAGAGAGAGTCAATAGAAACAACGATCCTGCGCGGGGTTGTGAAGAAGCGAATGTCGCCGTGGGTGAGATTCAATTCCTTGAGCAGAGTCGGCACACGGGTGGAAACTGCCGCGTAGGCGGAATCCACATCAGAGGCTGGGAGTTCTTCGACGCCGATTTCCAAGAGGAAGGCAGAAGGCTGATTGCGGAAGGCAGAAAGGTCAAGAGCCGCTGCCTTCGGCTTTCCGCCTTCTGTATTTTTGAGCAACGGATATTCCAAAGATTTGCGCTGTTCGCCATAGCTCACCGCCACCCCTTTGGCTAATTCGCGGATGCGTCTAAAGAAGGCTTGACGTTCGGCGACAGAAATCGCGCCGCGTGTATCTAAAATATTGAAGCAGTGCGAGCATTTGAGGACGTAGTCGTGCGCGGGGACGATGAGCGCTGGCGCGTGTGCGAGGCAGGCGTCGGCTTCGGCGGAGAAGAGGTCGTACATGGCGCGGACGCGTTCGACGTCGGCGGTCTCGAAATAATATTTGGAGTGTT
>JADKBB010000043.1 GCA_016715195.1 Candidatus Villigracilis proximus | reverse complement strand
CTAATCCCTCGATCTTGTGCTCGTTCAAAACGCGCAGGGCTTTCAGTCGCCCATCTTCAGTCTTGAACTCAGGACAACGGGCACTGCCCAGCATGGTTCCACCTTGCTGGATAATGCCACTTACATCGCGGGCACCCAGCGAAATGACGTCATTGGTGATGAGTCCGGTATAGCCATGACGGACTCCCATTACTTGCCAGCCTTTATCAATACCAACACGCACGACGGATCGAATAGCAGCATTCATGCCGGGAGCATCGCCTCCACTCGTAAGAACAGCCAAACATTTCATATTATTCCTTTCCTGTGTGTATCATTCAACTTCATCATAGTCATGCTGTTTATAAAAACAAATACAATCCGAGCCGGTATCCGAGCCAGGCAATCGCCAATCCACCAAGCGGATCAACCAGGTAATGTTGATGGGTAAACAGCGTTGAAAGTGCAACGATGACCACAATACCAATCCAAACTCCAGAATGGTTGGGATACAACTGGTTATAGAACAGACAGATCAAGGCTGTCTGGTAGACATGTCCGCTGGGGAAAGCGTTGTAATCCCCATCGTTTCGATAAACCATTTTCAAAACCTGCGTTGCCCAGTTGCCATTGTTTAAGATCGGACGTTTGACGTATGTTGGAAAGAAGTAGAAAGACAACATTGCCGAAACTTGGACAAACAAACACGCACTAGCGAAAGAACGAAATAGCCCTTCATCCATTTTCAATACTGCCCATATTAAGCCAGCAATCCAGACAGGCAGGCATAGCAGATAAGGAACCACCCACACGGGCCAGAGTGGGATCCAGCTATCAAACCGAGTGGATAAGTTAAAGCCGCCAGTAAGTTTTCGATTAAGAGGAAAATACAGGCTGGTAACACTTACAATAAGAATCGTCATTCCCATTCGAAATATCAAATTGAAGATTCTCCGATTTCAATAGTCTGCTTTCGGCGTCTTGTTGGGTATGACGCACTTTGAATCCTATTGCCAGAATAGCCAAACCATGAGTCAATTCATGCAAAATCGATGTAATTAAAATCCCGGCAATAACCAGGCTGATTTCAACCAGCCCTACTCTAAAGTTACCAACCGATGGCATTTTTCCCAGCCTAAAAGCTATGCTGGAAAAAATCATCCCAAAGATGAAAAAAAAGATTACCCCAACGACATTCAATGCAATCACTCGCATGGGCTTTCCTGTCAACTTCCAGGACAGGACTTCTTGATAATTTTCAGGTAATGCTCCCGAAGCGGGAATTTGGTCAATTGTTGTTTGCATGAGTCTCCTTATAAAGATCTTCAAACACAAAGGACACGACACTTGCACCGCACTGCGTTTGGTGCAGTGCAGGTGAGTAAAAAAAGAAATGCTTTTCCTTGGTGACCTTTGTGTTTAATAGTTTTTTGCGGCTTTCACAGTGAACTCCAACTTCCCATTTCGACTTTCTACGTGGATGGTCTCCCCTTCATGGAAGTCACCGCTCAGAATCTTAACTGCGAGCGGGTCCTGCAACTCACGCTGGATCGCCCGTTTGAGCGGACGTGCGCCATAATCGGCGTCGTAGCCAACCTCCGCCAGATAGGCGCGTGCCAGCGGACTGATCTCCAGCCGATAGCCGCGCTCCGCCAACAGCGTGGACACATGCCGCAGTTGAATCTCCACCACATGCACCAAATCTTCGCGGCTGAGTGAATGGAAGATGATGATCTCATCAATGCGGTTCAGGAATTCAGGCTTGAAATGTGCCTGTAAAACTTTTGTTATCGTATCCCGCGTTACATTAGCCGCCTTTCCGCCCATCCATAACTCTCCGCCAAGATTGGAGGTCATGATAACCAATGTGTTACGGAAATCCACAGTGCGACCCTGTCCATCCGTCAAGCGGCCATCATCCAACAATTGCAATAAAACATTGAATACATCCGGGTGAGCCTTCTCGATTTCATCGAAGAGCACCACGCTATACGGACGGCGTCGAACCAACTCGGTCAATTGCCCGCCTTCTTCATAGCCAATATATCCGGGCGGCGCGCCGATCAAACGGCTGACTGTGTGCTTCTCCTGATATTCGCTCATGTCAATGCGGATCATGGCATGCTCATCGTCAAACATGAATTCAGCCAGTGCGCGCGCCAGTTCGGTCTTGCCAACGCCAGTAGGCCCTAGAAAAATAAATGATCCAAGCGGACGATTTGAATCTTGCAGACCAGCCTTCGCCCGGCGAAGCGCATTCGAGACCGCTCGCAGAGCATCCTCCTGCCCGACGACTCTTTCACGCAGCCGATCTTCCATATGCAGGAGTTTCTGAGTCTCACCTTCGAGTAGTTTCGAAATCGGAATGTGCGTCCAACGCGATACGATCTGGGCGATCTCTTCGGCATCTACTTCTTCTTTTAATAAAGTACCTCCCTGAGATTGCAGTTGCTTCATATGGCGTTCCCCCTCGGTCATTTTCTTTTCCAACTCTGGCAGAGTCCCATAACGCAAGCGGGCAACCTTTTCGAGGTCTGATTGTCGTTCAGAGCGTTCAATCTCCTGACGCGTCTGCTCGATCTTCTCTTTGGTCGTGCGCAGTTCGGCGATGGCTTGTTTCTCGGTCTGCCAGCGCGCCTGAAGTTCGTGTGACTCTTCCTTCAAGTTTGCCAGTTCTTTTTCGATGTTTCCAAGACGCTCTTTTGAAGCCTTATCCTTTTCTTTCTTCAGCGCCTGACGTTCGATCTCCAGTTGCATCACCTGACGGTCAACCATGTCCAACGCCTGAGGCTTGGAATCGATCTCAGTGCGCAACCGTGCAGCAGCTTCGTCAATCAGATCGATGGCTTTGTCGGGTAGGAAACGGTCGCTGATGTAACGCTGTGAAAGCGTCGCCGCGGCAAGAACCGCAGCGTCTGTGATCCGCACACCGTGATGGACTTCGTAGCGTTCCTTAAGTCCGCGCAGAATGCTGACCGTATCTTCCACAGATGGCTCTTCCACGATGACTGGTTGGAAGCGGCGTTCCAATGCAGGATCTTTCTCAATATGTTTGTGATACTCATCAAGCGTGGTCGCACCGATTAGATGTAACTCGCCGCGCGCCAACATCGGCTTAAGCATGTTACTGGCATCCATCGCACCTTCCGCCGCGCCCGCACCAACCACCGTGTGCATTTCATCCAGAAACAAAATGATCTCCCCATCAGACTCTGTGATCTCTTTCAAGACAGCCTTCAAACGTTCTTCAAATTCGCCGCGATATTTTGCGCCTGCCACCAAAGCGCCCATATCCAACTGGACAAGGCGTTTGTGTTTGAGACCTTCGGGGACATCGCCATTAATAATACGTTGTGCCAATCCTTCAACGATGGCGGTTTTTCCAACGCCAGGTTCACCGATCAGCGCGGGGTTATTCTTGGTGCGGCGGGACAAAATCTGGATCGTGCGGCGAATCTCTTCGTCACGCCCGATGACTGGATCAAGCTTGCCTTGACGCGCCATCGCGGTCAGGTCGCGTCCATATTTTTCCAGCGATTGAAAAGTCCCTTCGGGATTCTGCGAGGTGACACGCTGGGAACCACGCACCTGTTTCAAGGCGGAAAGGATCGCATCCTTGGTCAGTCCAAACTGAATCAGGCGTTTGCTTTCATTACTATCCGACAAAGCCAGAAGGATATGCTCTGTAGAGACATAATCATCTTGCATACCTTTGGCATAGCGTTCGGCAGCAGAAAGAACCTCCCCGGTTTGACTCGATAAGCTGACATCAAGATTAACACCTTGAACTTTTGGCTTTTTCTCTAGCTCATTAGTCAGTTCTTGTTGGATGGCTTGAGTCCCACCCGAGGCTTTGGTGATGATCGCTCGTACGATCCCATCCTCTTGTTGAACAAGCGCCAGAAGTAAATGAATGGGTTCTACAACCTGATGCTGATAATCTTGCGCAAGGCGCTGGGCAGCGAGTAAGGCTTCCTGAGATTTTTGTGTGTACTTATCGAGGTTCATATCATTCTCCGTAATATCATTCCTTAATTTCCAGTTCCATCCAGGTCGCTTCGTAGTAGACTTCACGATAACGAGTCAGACGTAACTGCTGGCTGGTCTGCCGTTCAATTAATTCAGTTTCCATCTGACGTAGACGAGTCTGTAATTCAACAACCTGGCTGCGCAAATGCAGAATCATCTCTGCTGCAGCCTCGTCAACGCCCAAATCTTTTTGCAAACGGTGCTGACTCCGCGACTCATATCCTTCATATAAACCATACCAATATTTTTTTGGAGGAGAGTTTTCAGGAATCATAATTTGACCTCATTGGATGGAACTTGTTTTTGCCGGGCGGAGGCCAACATACTGATGCTGTTGACTTCCTGATCGGTTAACGCATCAGGAAGCACCAATGTAATGCGGGCAAATAGATCGCCGCGAGTCTTCGCATCACCGAGGCGGGGCATACCTTTGCCGCGTATACGGAAACTTTGGTTGGCATTGGTACGGGGTGGTATCGTAAGAGTGAGCGGCTTCTCCAACGTGGGGATGCGAACTTCTCCGCCTGAAATCGCAGTGAAGATATCAAGTGGCACATCCATGTGCAAGTCATCCCCTTCACGCTCGAAGATGGCATTCGGCAGAATCTTGATGATCAAATACAGGTCACCAGCCGGACCGCCATTCTGACCTTGCTCTGCCTGATCAGCGAGGCGAACTCGTGATCCTGTGCGCACACCCACTGGGATACCGGCTTTGATGCGACGTCCGTCGATTTCCAGAGAACGATCTGCACCATGAAATGCCTCTTCCAGCGTCAGATCAACTTCATACTCCACATCCCGCCCACGGCGCGGACTGATCGGAGCACTTCGTCCGCTATTGGCTTTGCCACCAAAGATATTCGAGAAGAAATCAGAATAAGGCGAAGCGTTTCCGAAGAGGTCTTCCAAGTCTTCGGCGTTGGCATATTGAGTGCGCGTTCCTTTGTCAGGTTGAGTTGACCAGTTTTGCCAGTCGAAATCTTGTTGCTGCTGACCACCTGTTTTCTGCCATTGCTGATATTGCGCACGAAGTTCATCATATTTCTTGCGCTGTTTCACATCCGATAGAACCTGGTATGCTTCATTAATCGTCTTAAATTTTTCTTCGGCATCTTTATTGCCCGGGTTTACGTCAGGATGATGCTTGCGTGCCAACTGACGGAAAGTTTGTTGGATAACTTTCTTATCGACGTTCGGCTGTACGCCTAAGATTTCATAGTAATCTTTAAAGTCCACTGTGTACCTTCTCAATCATCTTCTTGTTCATGACCTAATTCTTTACCCCTTGAAGACTGCCTTCTGTTAGTTGCAGATTCAATTTCAACTTTTGTGTGGCTATCGCAGACAACCAACGGGCGACTTTCATCTGGAACAATATGACCGCCGGGGCTGGTCACTGTGCAATCCAGCAATTTTCCTTCTGGAGTATATACAACAAGAATATTATAGAGTTTGGCACATACGACGCAGCCATGGATCTCGACTACTGTTCTGTTTTCAGAAGTGTTAATCATTTTTCAACTCTCTTTAGAAGCCAGTCTTTCTGTTGCCAGGAATTCACATATCTGGGTTCCGGCCAATATTTTTCGGGAATGAAATCGGAACATTCCGCAGGAAATATGTCTCCGCCTCGATCAATTTCTGCCCAGCCGAATTCGATCTCGCAATCACAAGCGGCGCAATTCACATAATACTCGTCGCTTTCCAAATCGCTTTCCTGATTAATAATTTCATATTCTTCAGGTTCAGAATCAGAGTCGCTTTCTATAAATTCGCCAAAGTCTCTCCGTTCAACCTGGGTATCGTCATCTGTTATCCCTATCTTTTCCTTGAAATCGTAATGCCAGTGATGATCGGCTTCAAGTGGTCCCCCATTCCTGCCAGTTTTCACTATCGACTCCAGCCGGGATCCCAAGCGTGAGCAACGGTCAAACCATGATCGCCGCATGTTTTACAGGTAAACCCCAGGTGGTTATCATTCATGGTTGTGCTCCTTCTGTCAATTATCAGGTTTTATCTCTATCAAGGGAAACCACAGACGAACTTGCTAATAGTGGGTAAATCAGTCATCATCTTAACGGCGGCGGCCTGTGAGACGCAGCATGAAGAGGAACATATTGATGAAATCAAGATAGAGTTTCAGCGCGCCGAAGATTCCTGATTTTGCTACTCCATCCCCTTGCGTGCTCATTTCTGCTGCCATACGGCCGGGCTACGCAGTTAAAGCTGAAAAATCAGAACCCAGCCTACAGCCACCCCCCCGCCCACCCCGGCCCCCGCGCCCCCCCCCCGCTGTACCTGAAGAAATTTTGTTGAAGCCAAAACTGATACCCAACACCAAACCAAACTCAGCGACAACTGCAACCAACAATACAATGGGATTTGCAGCAAGATTAATCAATGCTGTGTTGACAGTGACATAAGCTGCGATAGCGGTGAGCAACATACCCAGACTCATCCAAATATAGACCTGACGCATCAAAGGCGTGTTAACGCCTTTTTGCTATTGGATACGAAAGACTATCATTACGATTCAATGTGTTCATTACAAAATTCCTATAAACTTTTTATGAGAAGACGGACAATCCTGAAAAATGTCCGTCCCATGCCAAATCTATTTGATCGCGCTAGGTTGCAGGCGCTGTTACTTTATGATGTGTGTCGTACTGGTGCAATCGCCAGCCCAAGCCGAGCAACATTGCGCCAAAGAGAATTGCGTACCAGCCGATCATCCAGGCAACGGTCAATACACCAGCGGCAGGGAAAAGCAGCAATAGTATTCCAAGAATAAACGATATCACGCCGCTAAGTGCGAGCATCCATTCGCCTTGAATTTCCTTGCGTAATCGGATTGCCGCAACAATTTCCAATACTCCTGTCATCATCGCCCAAAATGCAATGAGGTAGAGCAATGCGAAGGCTGTCAAGCCAGGACGTAAAAAGGTAATACTCCCAAGGGCAATGCCAACCAGTCCTTCCAGCAAAAGAACCCACCAACGGTCATAACCGGAACGATTGGTAAATGCGGCGATAATCGCAAATACCCCATCCACAAACATATATGCGCCAAAAAATAGAACCAGGATTTCAATTGTCAATCTGGGCCACACCAACGCGAGCACGCCATATAGAATCGCGACCACACCGCGCAATGCCACTACCCACCAATTACGAGTCAGTTGTGTTAACATAATTTTCTCCATCACTACGAATTTTTTGTAATTTATTATTTGACCTGTCTACATATTCGGGAAGGTCACTACCCGACTCTCAACTTTAAGCCCAGCGCCTGTTTACCGGGAAAGTCGGCAGTGCCTCGATCTGATGCTTATCAAGTTTCAGGAACACGGTATCTTCGCGAGTCTCACCCATCGCCGAAATTGGAATGATCACATCCTTCTTTCCCCACAGGCGCCCTTCGCGCATCACTACATGAGTGATATGGCCATTCTTTGGGCTGACTACAAATTCGTCAACTTTAACCTCCATCATAAAATATATGAACTTAAACATTTCCGCGACTCTAGATCTTAGCCAGATCACCAACCATGAATTCATCTTACAACGAACCTTCCGCCGCCGCATCCATCAACAGGGGAAGGATGGCCTCCGCCACTTGGGGGAGATATGGTATGCTCAAATATTGGATAAAACAGCGAAATCATGCGGATGAAGGTAAAAGCATATACAAGACAACTGCAATCATCCCAATGCGGCATAAATCATGTATACGGGTATAAATTCCGGCCTTCCCGATTTGCACCCATAATATAGAGAATAAACTATCAAGAAAAACGAAAACACCCCATGTATAGGGGTGTTTTCGTTAAAATATTCCCGTAAACGCTCTCTCCACTTTTTGCAATAACCGACAGTTTCCAGTCCCAAAGCCTCGTCTTATTGCCTATCTACATTTCTAATCCGCACAGAAGAGCTTGCTGGAAGGCATATCATCGTATCCTCAAGTTATCCCGCACGATTGCGGATTTGGCAGGAGGTGATGAGATCAGCCACCGCCACTAGCAGGGTCGCTGCAATATCGTCCGAAGGTCATCGTGGGACAATGCTTGTGATGTATTGAATGTAACTTGGCCGGACCACCAAGCTCTTTATTTTGATTAATTTCTCAACTGCCGTGACCTTCCAAAGACGGCAAAGGCGATCAATACAATTGAAAAGGGGATGAACATCTGCGGATACCCGTTGCTGTGCGAGCCGATGAAATCCAGCCCGGGGACTTTGTTGAGCGGGCCAAGATACCAGATGACCATGTACAGAATTTCAAAGAGTTTGCTGGTTCCGCTCCACACGCCTGAGGCGAGGGCAAGGGATGGAATGAAGAACGCAGCTGAGAACAATGCCAGTAGGCCGACAGTGTCACCGTCAATTGTAAATCTCAACGCTGCGCCGCTTGCCATGATGAGCGTGACGATGAAGCCTGCGATCCATTGCGCGGGGAGTTGACGCATGAGCGGGGATGCGGAGGAGAAGGTCAACTGCTGGACGTTGTTGTGAATTTCACGGTTGCCGATGGCTGACCAAATTAAGATGGGCCAGATCCATGCCATTGGCAGAACGATCTCACGCGTGGTCGCAGATGGATTCGCGAAGCAGGCGATGATGAGTCCTGCGGCGGCGATGTACCACCACCAGCGTTGACCTTTGAGCAGCAGTTTTAATTCAGCAACGAGGACTCTTGAGAAACTGAATCCATTCGCGGCGGCGTTGAGAGGAGTCAGACGGGGCGTGGGTAATGCTTGAGATGTTGAAACAGGCGCGGGCGCAGAGTCTGAGGCGGTGCTTTTTATCCTCTTGGGTTTTGCGCGCGAGGGATCGAATCTATCGAAGAAGATCGCGGCGAGCAATGTCAAAAGAATGGCGAGGCCGATGAAGGCGAAGCGGGTGGCGATGATGGCGGGAGTCCATTCGATGCCTGTCCAGGTGAAGGTGCCGATGATGGGCGTGTCCATGCCGCCGAGCATGAAGCTGTTGTCGTAATCGGGAAAGACTTTGAGAACTTCTTCGGTCATGTCGGCTTTGAGCAGGGCGAGACCCATCGGTTCGATGGCTGGGTAGGTGTTGATGAAATCCTGCTCCATGATGAGCGGGAGCATCATGATGAAGCCGAAAAAATAAACGATGTTGCCGAAGCCGCCCGATAAAAATGGGATGGCTTCAAAGAGCACGGCCACCGCGGCGACGAGCGCCATGAGCGGCATGACGATGAAGACAAATGGCAGCAGGTATGCGCTGATGTTTACTTGTGTGCTTTCGCCGCTGAGCAGTTGAATGACGATGCCGAAGATGGCGAGGATGACGACCATCAGCATTAAGACGGCGAAGTTGCTGATCCATTTGCCGAGCGTGTACAGCGGACGGGTCATGGGCGTGGTGGCCATGATCTGCCCGACGCCTGTTTCGCGGTCACGTGCGACGGAGCCTTTGACGAGATAGAAACCGAACCAGCCAATGAAGAAGGTCGCGATGATCGACATCATGCCGCCGACCCATGCGGAGTTGAACTCGCCGCGATAATCGCCAAGCTGCAAGCGCACATTGCCAATGGCGGTTTGATAACCGAGCAATGCCGCCAGCCCAAGCATGACGAGAAAACTATAACGGCGCACACGTTCCAAAAAATCGGCGCGGGCTAAATGATAGATGACGCGCGCTGATTTCATTGTTTACCGCCGATGAAATAGAGATATGCGTCTTCAAGATTTGGCGAGGCATTCTCTGCCTGTGCTTCGGGTTTCTCCGCGCTGACCACGCGCACTTGAACGCCGTCGCTTCTGCGGATGGTTCCGCTGACGATGTGCTTTTGTTTGAGCGCAGGCAGGTCGTCGCTTTGGACTGTCCACTCCCAAACTTTATTTTCAAGTTCTTTGAGCAGATTTTCAGGCGCGTCCTCGCGCAAGAGTTGACCTTTGTTGACGAGCGCAATATGCGTGGCGGTCGCTTCCACATCTGAAACAATGTGCGTGGAAAGGATCACGATTCTTTCTCCCGATAAATCTGAGAGCAGATTCCTGAAGCGGACTCGTTCTTCGGGATCGAGGCCGACAGTGGGTTCATCTACGATGAGCAATTGCGGATCGTTGAGCAGGGCCTGCGCGATTCCCACGCGCTGCTTCATGCCGCCTGAATATCCACCCAGCGGACGTTTCGCGGCTTCCACAAGATTCACAAGTTGCAGAAGTTCGTCAATGCGTTTCTTTGCGGATGCGGCGTCGAGTCCTTTGATGGCGGCCATGTATTCGAGGAATTCAACGGCGTTGAGGTTTGGGTACACGCCGAAATCCTGCGGAAGATATCCGAGCACGTCACGCAATGTGTCGGGGCTTTTCACAACGTCCACGCCGTTCCATGTGATCGTTCCGTCTGTGGGTTTGGTGATGGTGGCGAGCATGCGCATGAATGTGGATTTGCCCGCGCCGTTCGGGCCGAGCAATCCTAAAATGCCAGGTTTAATTTCAAGGGAAAAATCTTTGAGTCCCCAAAATCCGCGTTTGTATTCTTTGCCGAGCTTGTTGATCGTAAGTTGCATAATGGTCTCCAATAATTCAGTGATTTCAGAATGGCAGTTTGTTTACGAGACAAGGGGTAGAGAGGTTGCATTTTATTCTAAATGGTCACTGATTCGATGATACTAGCCACCTGGATAGTTGGAAGGAACTCCTCCTAATCGAATAAGGGAGTCTTTACTATCCAAATGGATGGGTCGATCGACCATCGTCTTTTGCATGATGCATTGTGTATGTATCTTTTTACCGAGGAAGTTTTTCTCCTTGTAATTCATTTGTTTGGATAGGTCTCTGCCAGCACCTTGTTGATCATCACATCCACGAACTGCCCGAGGTTACTTCCATCCAATCCGTGCCCGCCATTCAGCCAGATCAATTCTTTGTGCGGCGCTTCGAGAATGTTGAAATATTCCTCCACCAGCGACGACATGGCATTCACGTCATCACGTCCCACAAAAATGTAGACGGGCACATCCAGCTTTGCGGCTTGTGTTGTGAAATCGACATCCTGCAATTGTGGATATACCACTTCAAAGGATTGGATCAGTCCGCGCGTATGGTTGATCTTGTCAACCAGCCCATACTCCGGCGCAACGAATGGAACAATTGGAACGATGACTGTATAGTGTGGAGAGTGCATATAATCGTTCAACACATCCAAATAGGTGACATACTTATCCAACATATCTTCGCCCGTATAAGGAGGTGGACCATTACGCTGGAGAGTCTCCACCATTTTCGCATCGCCCCGTTCGACCGAGTAGTTGAGCGCCAATTCGTAGCCCATAACATCGTCCCTGATGACGTTGACCATCTGCCCGTTGCCGATGTAGGCATAATATAGTTCCGGGTATTCCTGAACCAGCCAAACGCCCAGAATGCTTGTCCACGAAACGCCATAGACATAAATTTTTTCCTGATTGAATCGTTCGCGCAGATACAAGGTCAGCGCATGGGCGTCTTCGACGAAACGTTTCTTGTTCAGTGTGGAAAAGGGAACCGCATTGTAGGACTTACCCGTGCCGGGCTCATCCCAACTTACCACAACGAAATCTTTTTCCAACGGCTCAAAAAGGGAACGGGTTGCAAATCCACCTCCGCCGGGACCGCCCATGCCAAGATTCAACAGAATCGGATTATTCATATCCTGCCCGCGGATGGTGATCCACTGCTCGCTTCCATTCAGGTTCACTTTTTCGAGTGTGGCGATAGAGTTTGGAAGCGGTTCGCCATTTGCATCCGTAATGAGTGGTGTAGCCGCGAAGACTTGTGAAGCGATGATTGCGAGGATGGAAACAAGAGTCATACCAGAAAGCCCAATGGTGATGCCGCGTCGAATGGGAGTGATGCGGAATAGAACGACGATTAACACCACATCGGCAAGGGCGAGCAGTATCCAGCTCCACGCGGGGACGGAGGTTGTCAATGGCAATAAAACCACTGGCAGACAAAGCAGCATTACAAGAGTGGCAATCAGAATATTTAGAATGATTTTCATTACAACTCCTTTTTAGTGTCTTTTGCCATCATGATACACTAGATAAACAAAAAGACTCCCCGTCGTTGAGAGAGTCTTGCACTGGTCAGATGGATAGGTCATTGACCGATACAAATCGGTTCATTGGTCTCCCATGCTCCATATTGAATCGCCTTTGATGGAAATGATCGTTCCATTGCTGAGGCTTGCCGGGTCTTCGGGGTCGGGCAGGTAGCGGGTGAAGGTTTCGGTCGCAGGGTTATAACGGTTCAGTCCACCGCCCCAAGTCCCGATCCAGAGTGAACCGTTTTTGTCCTCCCCCATCGAAAGGATGCTGTTATAGCTAATCGAATTGGGGTCATCGGGATCGTGTTTGTAAATCTTGAACCCATACCCATCATAACGGTTCAGTCCATCCTGTGTGCCGATCCACAGGTAGCCACGGCTGTCTTCCAGCCCGGCGTTTTGAGAGAGTCCGTCTTCAATGTTGAGATGTTCGAATTGGATAATGCTGCCGGTCGCAACGTTCAGGTCAATATCAAAAGCCGCACCTGTCGATGGTGCGGCGAGTCCATCCATATGAGGCGAAATAGAAAACCCGAAAATTACAACAAAAAAAGCCAGAGTATGCGCTTCATGGCAGATGATTAACCTCGTGTGATTTTAGCATTCTGCCAGTTTTCAATACTACTAACAAGTAGCTAATTTTCAGGGGCGGATGTAATCCGAATTAAGGCGGAATGGATCGCTATGAATTTCCACAAAGGCCAGAGTCTGATGCGGGCGGCGACATCGCGCGGTGCATGAGTCAACTCAATCTGTCGGCAGGAGCCTATCATCGCACCATCGCAGTTGTCCGAAGATCATGATGGAGTGATCATTTACAAATCAATATGCCTTTGCCACATCCCATCTCTGAAATAGTATCCATACGGTCACAACACAAACCAAACCGAACACGCTGGCTTCCAATCCAAATTGACCACCGGTCAGCCAGTTTGGAACGTCACTAAAGATGGGCTTCAGTAATCCCGATTGATCTGTGCCACTCACGCCAAAGCCAAGCACACCCCCTTGTATAAAATTTGCCATAAAATGCAGACCCAGCGGCATGGCAAGGCTTTGGGTACGGATGAAAGCCAACCCAAACACGAGCGAGGCGATAAAAATATTAATACTCGCTAAAACTTTAACATCACCTGTCATGCCGGGGTTATTCAAATGCGTAAGCAGAAAATAAGCTGCCAGAATTAATTGGGCCGGCCACTGGCCAAGACCGGCAATAAGACGCTGGAAAACGAATCCCCGGAACAACAATTCTTCCGCTGCCGCAACTCCTGCAAAGAGCAGCACAGTTGACAGTAAGGTTGAGACACCAGCGGGATTCCACTCCCAATGGACCCAGCCAAATATCCACAGGATGAGTGCGGGGACAATCATCAGCGCGGAACCAATTAAGCCGCCCAGACCAAGTTCCTTGAGCCAGCGCATATTAAATTCTCCCAACAGTTCACTCATTGATTTGCGCCGCAGTAATTGACAAATAAATGAAGCGACCACGATGATAACGGCTTGCAATCCAATGGAAACATCCATTGAGTTTTGCTGCGCGACTATTAAAGTTGGCACAAGTAATGCAGCAAGTACAAGAAAAAATATGAGAATCCACCACCCATTACGTAACTGGCACTCAGAATTTAGGAATGGATTAATTGACATAAGTCACCTTTATCTCGCCATGCTTATGCAGACTCAGCAATGCGTTTCTCCCATTGTTCAACGTTGACTCCCTTAATCAAAAGCCACAAGGGAAATACAATTTCAAGAAACGCAAGAGAACCGATCGAGGTGAAGAGCGCCTTGTATTGGGGGAAAAGTATATTTCCAAAGTCTTGAATGAAATAACACAAAGCTACAACAAACAAGATGATGCCCAAAAACTTAGGAAGGTAGCCTGACTTGTAAACCAGATAACCAAAGACCAAAAGATGCAGTCCAAAAAACAACCCCCAAATCAGGGTTACCGATTCATGTGCATTGAGAAACAGCAGCACGAGTGCCTGCAATTGATCTGGTGCAAATACGGTCAAATAACTTGCACCACTTAAGAGCAGTAAAACAATAAAATGGTTGAGTAAATTGATTCCCTGAATAACGGTCATCGCCAGACGGGAAAACGCGGCCGCCAGAGAAAGAGTTTTGTCCACTGGCTTGACTAAAACATAGAGGAGCACAGTCAACACGATCTCGATCAAAAAGACAATTGAGTCGCTGACCATGCCAGCGCGGAACAAACCTTGGGAAGCCATGATGTTATTGGCTGTCATTGCCGCATCGTCGGGCACAACCAGTGTTGTGGGGATGTACAGCATGCTGAATGGCGCAAGCACTACGATAAGAAGGGTTAAGATCGCGGCAATTCTGGCGGTCATTTGGATTGAACTTTTATATGCAGTCATTATTTTTCCTTTTAATTTATGTAGGGGCGACCTGCCCATAACGTCAAGGGTATTCAACGATATTGACGGGTCGCCCGTACAACTTTGCTTTATTTTGCAGACTCAGAAACAAACGCAGCTGAATTGAATCCCTTGGCGATCAACCACACGCCAATGGACATTTCCCATAAGCCGCCCGGAAGTGTGTGGAGCAGTTGTAAATTGAAGCCTAGGACTTCAAGCATGGATCCGAGCAGAAAGCTCACATATCCAATGAAACCCCAAACGACGAAAAGCTGCGGCACCAACTTTGCCCGATAAAATCCGTAGCAAAGTGTCAAGCCAGCCATCCCTAAAGCGATCATGCCGATCTGATAGGAATAAGCCTGTGACTGTACGAACAAAACGCTCAAGAATTGAAGATAAGGGATTTCAGAAGTGCTTGCTTTCAAAAACTCGACACCCAGCGGAATTTGAAGCAGGATGAACAAAGCCGAAATGGCGATAACAGCAGCTTCAACGATTCTCGCGCCGAAGTAACCAAGTGCGATGCGTTCGTTGTTTTGCTTCAGGATCGGGAACATCATCACTCCGTGAGCAGTATCACCAGCAGCGGCGATCACCCAAAGCAATGCACCGATTGCGATCATCATGCTCCTGGCAGAGACTGTGTCAAGCTGACCAGGTGTACCAAGCACTGATCCCGCAATGCCCACAACAAACCCTAAAATGTATAGCGCGCCCACTACTTTTGCCGTCGTTCTGTATGTATTAACTGCCATGATATTTTCTCCTTTGATTGAATGAACTTGATTGACTGAGACGAGGGGCAGGCCCAGATCTCTCACTTTGCGTAGCAGTCCGTATAGGGCCGGCTGATCAGGCACAGGTCCAGAAAGAAGCGTTTTTCCATCCGCTTCGAGGGTGATTGAAAAACCGTCAAACCAGTCTGCCCATTGACTGCCCAAATGTCCTTCGATCCTGATTTGATACTTCACTGCCATTGCTTTCACCTTTTGAATCAACGTGCGTAAAATATAACGGCAATGACGATTGCCGTTTAGATACAAAAGTATTGTTTGAAGTATTGTTTAGGGGACCTACGGCAACAAGCCCAGCTCGCGGGCGCGCACTATGGCTTCGGTGCGGCTTTTTGCCTGCAACTTGCCAAAGATGCGCAGATTATGCCCCTTGACCGTGCTCACTGCCAGAAAAAGTTTCTGGCCGATCTCATCATTTGAAAGTCCATCGGCAACGAGGCGCAATACTTCCAACTCACGCTCGCTCAACGGGTCGATCAGCGGCTGCGCGTTGACAGGCTCAGGTTTTGTTTTGCCGAAGGCACTCAGTAATTTTTGGATGTAACTCTCGAGTCTTTCATCTACATGTGAATGACTTAACGCTGTCAGTAACTTTGCCATTGACTTGCCTTCATTCACGAAAAAGCGGAAGTAGCCTTCTGGTTCCGCCAGAGTTAACGCACGCTTCAAGGATTCGAGTGCTTGAGATGATTCTCCATGCGCGTGGAAAGCGAATGCCTGTACCATGAGGATCTCAATCGTGCTGCCCATTCGTTTTGCATTTTCGGCTGTTTGCAAAAGGCGTGATAACAATATTAACGCATCTTGAATCTTCGTTTCTGATGCAGTGCTTTGATATTCAGCAATCAGCACCCGCGCCAATGTGATGTGTTCGAACTCACGTAAATAACTGAGTTCATCATTAACTTTAATTCCACATTCGCGCACCCAATCTTGCGCCTTGGATAATTGTCCCTGCTTGAGATATATGCAGGCCTTCAGCGCTTCAACAGGACGAGTATTGGGAATGGGTGTGTTGATATACAAGCGGCTGGCTTCATCAAGGAACTCCAGCGCGGCATCCAGGTCACCCTCAAATTCTTTCAGCCGGGCTTGAGCAAGACTCTTGCGATACGGAAAATCCACGAGGGTTGATTGCCGTCCCAACTCTGTGCTTTGATGAAAATATTGTGCGGCAGATTTATCATTCCCCATTTCATGATGCAGTAATGCCAGTCCCAAATGGTGATGGGCTGTGATCTGATTCACTTCACTGCCGTGTGATGCAGCAAGCTGCAACGACTGTTCATAGGTCCGCAACGCTTCGCGCAGATGTCCCTGCGCCGTAAGGATCTCCGCCTTGCCTGCTTCGCTGGCAATCGAAAAAATAAAATTGCCGGCCTTCAATGAACTGTCGATCCAATCACTCATGGATTTGCACGCCGCATCCAAATCACCGTTTGCCCAATAGGAGCCGCCCAATATCGCTGCAGCTCCAGCGCGTATGAATTGGTCTCCTTCGGGAGCGAGCCTGATCGCCATCTCCGCATACTTGATCGTAGCGGAAAAATCGAGCTGAGTCTGTGCATTGTAAGCGCGGGCAAAAGCAATTCTGGCTGGCAATGTTTGAATCTCTTTTTCATCCATAAACTTTATCTCAGCGGATGAACCTTCAAGACACAACTCAGCATCCCGCAAATGAGACTCGCTGGACTCTACATCACCCACATCCATGAATGCCCAGGCGATCTGCACACACAACACAGGATGAGAGCGGATCAGACTCTCTGGTAGCTGCTTCACCCACCCAAGCCAGACAGCCGACTGAAAGCTTTGATTCATGCCCTCCCAGAATTTTTCAGCCAGTCCAGCCGCGCGGTTGAAATCTTTAGCCGCGATGGCATGTTGAAATGCTTCAGCCTCTTCACCATTTTGTTCATACCATTCACTGGCGCGGACGTGATATCTGGTAATCTCTTCTGGCTTCAGGTTTTGTCCCTGCCGCTGACGGAGCAGATCCCCAAAGAGATGATGATAGCGATACCAATGGCGTTCGTTATCAAGAGCAACGATAAACAAATTGGCGCGTTCTAAAGATTCCAGTGTTTCCTGTCCGGAAAGATTGGAATCGAGTAATACCGCATCGCAAAGAGGACCACACAAGCGATTGAGAATGGATGTCTGTAATAGAAAAGCTTGAATATTTTCAGGTTGTTGGTGCAATACTTCTTCGAGCAGATAATCCAGCACGAAATGATGGGCGCCGGTAAAAGATCGGATAAAGCCAGCCGTATCTTGCGCAGCGTGTCCCTGCATGGAGAGTGCGGCCAGTTGCAGACCAGCGACCCAGCCTTCGGTCCGGGCTTCGAGCGCAGCAATATCTTCTGCCGAAAGATTTAATCCCATCACACGATTGAGAAAGTCCGCGGCTTCGGATGTAGTAAAACGCAGATCAACAGCGCGTAATTCAGTGAGTTGATTACGAACGCGCAGACGAGCCAGAGGCAGCGGTGGGTCTTCACGAGTGGCGATCACCAAATGCATATGTTGCGGCTGGTGTTCTATGAGAAAGTTAATCGCTTGATCCACCGATTTGGAGTCCAGCATATGGTAATCATCAAGGACGAGGATGAAGTCGTCGGAGGTGGTGTCTACTTCATTAATCAGAGTTGTCAGAAGTGATTCGATGGATGACGGTTGAACTTGTAAAGCATGGAGCGTACCCAATACACCTTCTCCAATATTTGGCACAATCGTCTGCAAAGCAGCGATGATGTATGTCAGAAAACGTATTAGATCATTATCCCCTTCATCCAATGATATCCAGGCGGTCGGTCTCTCGCACCCAGCGATCCATTCGCTGACCAATGTGGTTTTGCCGAAGCCAGCAGACGCAGAGATAATGATGAGTTTATGTGAGAAAGAAAGTCCCTCGTTTAGCCGCTCGATCAGACGGGAGCGAACAACAACGTTGGGCCGAGAT
Source organism: Candidatus Villigracilis proximus (assembly GCA_016715195.1). Classification (GTDB taxonomy): domain Bacteria; phylum Chloroflexota; class Anaerolineae; order Anaerolineales; family Villigracilaceae; genus Villigracilis; species Villigracilis proximus. The sequence continues at coordinate 30,804 of JADKBB010000043.1, read as the reverse complement.
GAGGGAATGTAAAGCTTCGTGGCTAAAACTGCCTTGGGCATAAAGTCATTATAAGGCTAACGTCCAACAATTTGTCAGTTTCTCAGACAAGCGAAACGCCAAAGTTGTCATGCCAGGGCAATCATATAATATACACAAGTTTGAGCAAGCTCCGCATACTGACAGTCAATCAGCCACAGGGTAGTTAAGTTGCCCCAAAGAAACAAACAAAACGCAGACTATCAAATGGTAGTCTGCGTTAATGTTAAAGCTATAGCGTTATGCTAATTACCCCAGCGCGGCATAAATCATGTTTACGGGTATAAATTTAGACCTGCTTGGACTATGCCGCAGGACTAAGGTTCGTTAAGCCTGCATCTGATCCAGGATTTTAACGCTTCTCAAAATTTATTTCGCGGTTCTTGTCGCTCCTCTTCATTTTGAGAAGCGACTTATTTCAATTCTGCGACACCTGTCTGTAAATTTTCTAGTATCCCTCTAATTTCGCTTCTTGGTTATTGAGCTTGTCAATGGTCTGATCTAATGCAGTGGGAGAGGGGATGAATTGTGGGATTATAACCAGCAGTTCCTATTATATGGCGAGCCCCTTGAACTGGCTCAAATACAAGTGATGGAAGAAACCCTTCGCCTCCAGCAACTGCTGATGGGTACCTTGCTCAATGATCTCGCCATCACGAATGACGATGATCCGGTCCGCATCACGGATGGTGGACAGGCGGTGGGCGATGACAAAACTGGTACGTCCCTGCATCAGGCGCAGCAGGGCTTTTTGGATCCTCGCCTCGGTGCGCGTGTCCACGCTGGAGGTGGCTTCATCGAGGATGAGGATGCTTGGATCAGCAAGAACAGCGCGGGTGATGGAGAGCAATTGGCGTTGTCCCTGGCTGAGGTTGCTGGCGCGTTCTGAAAGTTTGGTTTGATATCCCTGCGACATTTGTTGGATGAAATGGTCAGCATCTGCCAGTTTGGCGGCTTCGATGCATTCTTCGTCGGTGGCGTCGAGCCGCCCGTAGCGGATATTTTCCATGACGGTGTCGGCGAATAGGAAGGTGTCCTGCAGTACAATACCAAGTTTTTGACGCAGATCATCCTTGGAGATCTCACCGATGTCACGCCCATCGATGGTGATGCTGCCGGAGTTGACTTCGTAGAAGCGGGTCAGCAGATTGATAATGGTGGTTTTGCCTGCACCCGTGGGACCCACCAACGCAATCGTCTGCCCCGGCTTTGGCTTCGAGGGTCATGTTCTTGATGATGAGCTGATCGGGGTGATAGCCGAAAGAGACGTCAGTGAAGTGGACTTCTCCTTTAACAGGAACAGGCAAGGGGGAGTCTGATGCGGTGTCTACTTCTGACGGCATGTCGATCACTTCGAAGACTCGTTCCGCTCCCGCTAGCGCCGCTTGAATGGAGTTGTACATGTTTGCCAGTTGGCGCAGGGGCGAGATGAAATTCTGGGCATAAGCGATGAAGGTCGCGATCATCCCCACCGTCGCCAGACCTTGCAGAGCCAGATACCCACCAAGACCGACCAGAACGATAACGAAGAAATTACCAAGCACATTGGTGAGCGGCATGAGCATGAGCGCGTACGTGTTGGCGTACACACCTGCGGCATACACCTTTTGATTGCTGGCACGGAAGCGTTCAATGGAAGACTCGCTGCGACGAAACGCCTTGACCACGCGCTGACCGCTAATGGATTCTTCCATGATGCCGTTGATCTCGCCAAGTTCTTTTTGCAGATCGCGGAATCCTTTGCGGGTATAGCGGGCGATGAAGTTTGTGAACCAGAACATGATCGGCACCACGAGCAAGGCGGCAATCGCCAGCCACGGGTTGAGCAGGAACATGGCGATCACAATGCCCACGAGGAAAGCACGCTTGCCACAAGCGAGACCACGTTTTGCGACACAGCTTGATTGATGGCGTCAATATCGTTCGTGAGACGGCTCATCAGCTCTCCGGCGGTGTGCTGATCGAAGAAGGCGACAGTTAATTTTTGAAGATGTTCGAAGAGGTCGCGGCGCAGACGGCGCAGCGCATCCTGTGAGATGCGTGCCATCAGCCAACTGGATGCGGCTTGAAAGGCATTGTCGAAAAGATAAGCGGCCAAAAGCAGAAGCGCCAATGACTGCAGACCATCGAGCTTTTTGGCGGAAATATACTGGTCGATGGCGCGCCCGATCAAATAGGGTTCGAGCAAGCCGAGCGAAATATAAACGAGCACAAAGACCAGCACCAACGCCAGCGTGAATGTATACGGGCTGAGATACTGCACCAGGCGCGACAAGGCGCGGTTCGGGTTGCCGGCTTTCTCAATGCGCCCGGGCTGCATCGGTCCGCGACCCATCGCGGCACGGATGGTTTGCATGTTCGAGCGGGCGGGGGGAGTTTGGTTGCTCATGCCGCCTCCAACTTCACGCCGTCGCCCAATTGCGAATCATAGATTTCCTGATAGACCGCACTGGTTCGCATCAACTCACTGTGCGTGCCCTGCGCCACAATTTTGCCTTCGTCCACCACCAGGATCTTATCGGCGTGCAACACCGTACTGATGCGCTGCGCCACAACAAAACTTGTGCTGTCCTGTAGCCACGATTTCATGGCATCCTGAATCTTGGTTTCAGTTTCCACGTCCACGGAACTGGTGCTGTCATCGAGGATCAAAACCGCGGGGCGTAGTAACAAGGCGCGGGCGATGGCGAGGCGTTGTTTTTGTCCGCCTGAAAGATTGACACCGCGTTCTTCCACGCGCGTGTCGTATCCGTTCGGCAGGTTCATAATGAAATCATGCGCCTGTGCCGCCTGTGCGGCAGCGATCACTTCCTCTTCACTTGCGCTGGGTCTGCCATAACTGATGTTGTCACGTACCGAGCCAGAGAACAGGATCGTCTCCTGCGGCACGATGCCTACATCCAGCAGCAGATCGCTTTGGCGCACATCGCGCACGTCCACACCATTCCAGGTGATTTTTCCAGATGTCACATCATAAAAACGCGGTACCAAATTGACGATGGATGATTTGCCTGCGCCGGTCGCACCGAGAATGGCGACCGTCTGTCCGGGCTCTGCGACGAAGTCCACGCGGTTCAATACCAGCCCGTCATTGGTCCCGTTATAGTGAAAGTCTACTCCCTCAAAGCGGATCCGCTTCGCGCGCCCTTCAGGCAGCTTCTGCGGCTCGGGCACATCCTGCACTTCAGGGACGGTCTCCAGCACTTCATTGATGCGTTCCGCTGATGCGCTTGCCGCGGCAACAACATTTGCCAGCATGACCATGATGCCCAGCGGACCCATGGTGGTGTGCAGGTAATTGATGAAAGCTACGATCTGTCCTACGGAGACATCCCCTTGCACCGACTGAATACCGCCTGCCCAAATGACGATCACCATGCCAAGGTTAACGAAGACACTCATCGCAGGCGAAAGCGTTGCCATGAAGCGCATGACATGGGTATTGCGATCGGCATAGTCTTCGTTGACGACCGCAAAGCGGCTGCCCTCATGCTCCTCGCGCACAAAGGATTTGACCAAGCGTACCCCGGCAATGTTTTCCTGCAAGACCGTGTTCAGCTTATCCAATTTCTTTTGGATGGTCATGAATAACGGTCCCATGCGCGAGACGAAAAAGATGATGACGATCGAGGTGGCTAACAGGACCGGCAGGATCATCAAAGCCAGCCGGCTGTCGGTGACGAACATCAGGATGATGCTGCCGATCATCAGCAGGGGCGCACGCGTCCCGATAACACTCTCCCCCACTTGAATCGAAAACAGATTGTTTGCCAGCGCAAACAGGGTCTGCAGTACCGAGATGACGAGCATCCAAATGGTGGTGGTAATGACCACCTGCATATTCCCGCCGTTGATCCCCTGATCGATCACACGTTGGATCAGGCGCGGCAGGGTCAGGTCCATGACGACAACGGAGATCAGCAAAAGGAGCGACACGAGACTGCGCCGCCAATACGGTTCAATAAAATAGAGAAGTTTTTTGATCTGGGACATAAATATCGACTAGTCAAGCATTTTCTTCATGGCGTCCATCGCCCTTGCAATGGTTTCCAATTCGGTCGCGGAGAGTTTTTTCATTCGTTCTTTCATCCATTGGCGTGTTTCCTTGAATACGGAATCCAATAACGCGTTACCCTCGCTGGTCAGGGTCAATTCCACATAGCGGCGGTCGTTCAGGCTTTGTGTGCGTGTTAACAGTCCTTTTTTCACGAGAGCATCCACTGCCTGGCTGATCGCCGGACGGCTGATGTTCTTGGCGGTCGCCAATTCGCTGATGGACATGCCTTTGCGCACGAAACGCAAAACATGGAATTGTTCGACTGTGACGTCGAAATTGCTCGTCGCTGTAACGCGAATATAGGAGCGGACGAAATTCCAAAGGGACGGGACAGTTTCCCAAAAACCGTCCAGGGCTTGCTCTCTTAATCGATCGGATGGGGTCATCGAAACCTTCCAATATATATAATTTTATTAATAGTTAAGTATTGAAACTATTTTATGTTTTCATCCACAGGTTGTCAAGGGACTCCGATCAAACGACTCACGATCCCTGCTTGACCAAATTGACATCCACATCAATATCCCACGCGAGGACAATGAAAAACTTAGCGGTGATAGGTTGGGTGAAATAGAGAATCAGATCGCAACTGGGAAGCAAATACCATCATTGGCATCTAAAAAGCGCATATGACAAAAATTAACTAAATTGGGATTTTGTTCAATTGTTATTCGGGGAAAAAAACGCTATAATGATTGAGAAAAAAATCACAAAACAAGGTCATGCCCGCTCAAAGCAAAAATCGTGATTCTTCTCTATTTCTTTTATGGCTTGGCGTTTGAAGGTCTGGGGCTTGCCGCGTATTTGCAGTTAAGGCGAGAGGGAGATTTTCCACTAAAAAAGGAGCTGCCGTGGCTGGCTTCTTTTGGCATTGTTGGAGGCGTCGCCGGTTGGGTCGATATGTTCCTGACCAGTGGCACACTCGCTGAGATATCAAGCATCTTGAGCATTGTTCGCATCATCGTCCACCTCCTGACTGGATTACTGCTGTTAAGATTTGGCTGGGGAATGCTCAATAACCTAAACCCTCTCCCCGCTTGGAGCATCTTCATCCCTGGGATATTGATCGTCCCGATTGCGTTCGTCATCACATATGCGGTGACGACGTTCATCACGCCTTCCCCCATCGAGATCCCGATCGAAATCTGGACCCGCTACCTGCTTTATATGCCGGGCAGTTTCCTCGCTGGTATCGGGTTTCTGCGTCAATGGTACGCACAGCGGAAGTTGGGTCTTTATGATGTTTCCAATTTGATGCTTGGAGCAGGGCTGGCATTCCTCTTTGAAGCTGTGGTGATGGGGTTGATCGTCCCAGCCGCGCCCTATGGACCTGCTTCTTATTACAACTATGACCGTGTGATCCATAACGCTTTCAGCGGAGAGAGCATTGAAGTCAGCGAACAATATGGTCTGACTGCCTGGCTGGACTATCAAAGCGTCCTCGACACCACAGGGATCCCGATCGAGATCTGGCGCTTGCTCTCCGCAGTGATCGTCACCTATTTCGTTGTGAAAGCGTTGGATGTCTTCGAAGCTATTCGCAAACGTCAGGTGCGCGCATTGCAAGAGGATCGTGACCGCGCCCAGTGGGAGGCGTTCGAGGCTCAGATCCTTGCGCGTCAGACCACTGAGAACTGGACGAATGCGCTGATCAACATCAGCCGCCGCATTGCCGAACTCGAACACGTGGATGATATCCTCGTCTACATTGTGGATACCGTCCACCAATTGCTACGGACAAGTTTCGTCGGCGTGGCGATCCAAAATCAGGAAAATTCAAGCCTCGAATTAAAATGCTATTCGAACAGCAGGAGTATCCATCTGGTGGCGAATGTCTCCGTAGCCGTCACCAATCCTCTCATCCAGGATGTGATGCGAAGCTCGAACTCCTATCTTTCACAAGGTAGCGAAGCAGTCGAGATGTTCGATGGCATTTGTTTTTTCACAAACGAACTGGCGAGAGCCGCAGTCATCGTCCCCTTGAAACTGGAAAACACGAATATTGGCGCACTGTGGATCGCGCGCTTTGAAGACGATCCGTTCTCTGAAACGGACATGATCTGGCTTGAGAGTATGGCAGACCAGGTCACGATCGCCATCCAGCACGGATTGATGACATCCCAACTTCAATCATTATCCATCGTTCAGGAACGCGGGCGCATTGCGCGCGAAATGCATGATGGTCTGGCGCAAGTACTAGGATATTTGAACCTGCAAACCCAAACACTTGGCTCACTATTGAAACAGGGCAAGGTCGAAAAACTACAAGATGAACTGACGCAGATGCGGCAGGCAATTCAGACCGCGCATGCAGATGTACGCGAGAACATTTTGAGTCTGCGGACAACGCTTGCGCAGGAAAAGGGATTGGATGCTGCTGCGGAAGAATATCTGACCGAGTTCGGCATTCAAATGGGTATTAAGACCAAGTTCGCTTTCCAGGTGGAAGGCGATTTGAATCTTTCCTCTGTCGCTGAGGTTCAGCTTGTTTGCATTTTGCAGGAGGCATTGACGAATATCCGAAAGCACGCCCAGGCTCTAGAGGTAAAAGTGTCGATCAGGAAGGAAAATCATGGGGGAGGCGATCATATCCACATGCAGGTCATGGATGATGGAATTGGCTTCCGGGCTGCAGGCACGAAGCGCAACTTCGGCTTGCAAACGATGCGAGAGCGGGCAGAAAGCGTGGGCGGGCAGTTGAACATCAAGTCTGGCAATGGGAAAGGTACGAGTATCGAGTGTTTGCTACCCTGCCTCCAGCCGGAGAGATTACAAAAGCAAAGCGTGGTGCTCCATTGAGAACCTTATATTTTGAAACGAGAGAACTGGCATGAACGTCCGCGAATGGGCTTTACCTGTTTACACGATCCTGATGCAATTGGCAGTTGGCGCGTTTGCCATTCTATGGCTGATCCGCTATCTGGCTGGGTCGAAATTCAGCGTACAGGAGATCGACCGCATCATCAGCAATCCGATATTGGTTATTGCCTTCACGGCAGTGGTCGCCATGGGCGGCGCGCATTTCCATTTAAGCAAACCGTTTCACTCTTATCTGGCGGTGTTGAATTTCAAATCTTCATGGCTTAGTCGGGAGATCGTTTTCTCGCTGCTGTTCTTTATGTCGACGATGAGCGTGCTGTATCTAACCTATTTTCAAACCCACTGCCGCAGCTTGATCACCGGGCTGGGCTGGCTGGCGATCATGTTTGGCTCCGTCCTTATCTATTGCATGGCTCGCATTTATCTGATCCCAACCCAGGTGGCATGGAATTCCCCCACAGTCGTCCTGTCATTTTACACAACGACTCTTCTTTTGGGCATCATGGCAATTGCCTGTCTGATGGTGTTGGATTTGAAATTTTCAGAGATCAAGAAAGAGAATGACGTGGAACTGAGGACCCAGGTGCTTCGCAATTCAATGGGGGGATTGACCATTCTTACGGTTGCGCTGGTCGCCTTGAATATAGCGATCACGTTCATCCAGATCCGTCTCCTTGCTCAGGGAGACTTGACCGCCCGCACAAGCCTGAGTCTGCTTGTAGAGCTTTACCTGCCATTATTCGTAATGCGGATGGTCATTCTCGTCTATGCATCCATATCACTTGCAGTTTCTGTTGTGAGGATGTACAGGCTGCAAACCACTCCGCAGGGTTTGATGTCGCCGGTATATCTTTCCTGTCTGTTGATACTCGTGGGAGAGATCATCGGACGCTTCCTGTTTTACGCCACACATATCCGTGTGGGATTATAAAAACCAAATGGTGAAAGAATGACAATCAAAGTTTTAATAGCAGACGACCATAAATTATTCCGCCAGGGGTTGATCGGCTTGATGAAGACCCGTGAAGACCTGGTCGAAGTCATCGGAGAGGCAGAGACGGGCGAGGAAGCCATCCAATTGGCGGAGAAATTACATCCTGACGTGATCCTGATGGATATCTACATGCCGAAACTGGATGGTCTCCAGGCTGCAAAGGAGATCCATCGCCGGTTCCCTCAAATTGCAGTGGTCATGTTGACCTCCTCAGAACGGGACGGTCACCTGTATGAAGCGGCACAACTCGGCGTAGCCGGGTATTTATTGAAGAGCCTGGACGCGAACGAACTATTCGACCTTTTGCACGGAGTGACCAACGGTGAAACAGCGATGACACGCACCATGGCATCGAAACTGCTCAAGAGCGTTGCGAACCGCATGGCAGATGAAGATAAAGGCGAACAATCCCTGACCGAACGGGAACTGCTCGTGCTGCGTCTGGTCGCCAGCGGGGCCAGCAACCAGGAAATCGCGGACAAACTGATGATCTCTGTCAACACCGTTAAGAGTCATATCAAGAATATTTTGGAAAAGCTACAGCTTGATAACCGCACGCAAGCCGCCACCTATGCTGTCAAGCATGGATTGGTCTCACCGCGCGATAGTTGATCTCCCACCACAATCAAAGAATATATTCAGCCTATTGTCGGTTTTTGGCTTCTCTTTGTCCTTGCCGGACAAGGGCTGAATATAGAATTCCCGAAAAGGAAGTAAACATCGAAAATGACACACATATTCACCAGGAAACCAATATTGATCGGTCTCCTTATTGTTCTTTTGACCGGTTGTAATGGTATGGATAAAAATACCGCAACCCTAACGGCGCAAGCTCCTACACCGCAGCCAACTCCGACAGTCCCCCTCCCCTCCCAGACCCCGGATCTACGCTATTTGTCGGATATTGAAAATATATGGGGACAAAGCCCGCACGGGCAAAAGGGAAATGAGGTCCATTGCGATGTCTGTCATCGTACAGAGAATGGGATTATGACAAACGAGGTCGTCTGGCTGAATCAGAACAGCGGGCAATATGAGTCTGTCAATAATTACAGCGACCTGTGCAGTAATTGTCATGAAGGATATGACCATGCCGAAACCGCCCATAAAAACTTTACCTGCCTGGAATGTCACGACCACCACAGCACAGGGGCTGCATGTCTAGACTGCCATAAACAAATCGAGAAAGCATCATTGCAGGTTCCAGCCACGCCGATCAGCGACCATACCAACGGCACGGATACGTTGTGCAATGGTTCAGGCTGTCATTCCATGGCTACTCAAGTCGCCGAAGGTCCATTCTCGATCCACGGAGCACAGCATACAAACGTTACCTGTACAGCCTGCCATGACGCGGAAGGTCTACAAGTTGGACCGCTGCAGGATGGCAGTGTCTGGGTCTCCTGGAGCAGTTCCTGGTTTGATAAAAATACAGTCACCCCCTTTTATTCCCACAACCTTCAATATCAAGTGGATTGCAAGCGTTGTCACTACGAAAATAACCCCTGGGGCTTACATTCCGAAGAAAGCTCCCAAACCGGAAACTAATTATTATCTCACCCGAAAGGATGAGTGAAGAGTACTCCAATTGGCGATGAATTGTACCGGGCTGGATGTTACTCTAATCGTGAATAAATACACAAACCCGGCTGAAGCAGCCGTGAATTTTCATGATTAGGAGAGTGTCCATGCAATTAGCCCAAAAATATTCGATCGCCCACAAAATTCATGCTCTGCGAAGCACATCTCATTACACAAATGTTTCCTAACTGGAGGAATAATGACTAAAAAGGATTTCCTCACTAAAACCCTGACCGATACCGTGATTTCACGGCGCAGCTTCCTTAAATGGAGCGCTGCCCTCGGTGGAACTGCGGCACTGGCAGGTGGTCTGGATTTCGGACTGAAAACAGTCGAAAAAGCCGCTGCTGCAAGCGATAGCCAGATTTTTACGACAAGCTGCTATCACAACTGTGGCAGCCGTTGTATTCTCTGGGCTGAGGTCAAAGACGGCACCGTGGTACGCATGCTGCCTGACCAGGACCCTGAAGACACCTTTGATCGAATGAAGGCGATTCCCTGCCTGCGCGGTCGTTCACAGAAATGGCGCGTTTATTCACCAGAACGCTTAAAGTACCCCATGAAGCGGGTCGGCAAGCGCGGCGAAGGCAAATTTGAGCGCATTTCATGGGAAGAAGCTCTTGATACGGTTGCCACCAAATTGCAGGAAGTCAAGGAAAAATACGGCAATGAGGCGATTTACTATAATTACGCCACAGGCCAGATCGCGGGCGGGGTCGACAATACCTACAATGGCGTTGGACCGATCGCGCGTGTGATGCATTTGTTTGGTGGATATGTAAGTTTCTACGGAACCTACAGCACCGCCTGCTATTCCGCCGCACTGCCTTTTATTACTGCCGGCGGTAGTAACTCTTCTGACGACCTTCTCAATTCCAAGCTGATCGTCCTATGGTCTGATAATCCCGTGGTTACCAGAACGGGCGGAAAAGGCATTGGTTACCACTGCCTGAAGGCAAAGGAAGCCGGAGCGAAGTTCATTGTCATCGACCCTGTTTACAATGACACCGCCATCGCCACCGAAGCGGATTGGGTTCCGATCAACCCCGGTACAGACTGTGCCTTGATCGCCGCCCTGGCTTATGTAATGGTCAAGGACGGAACGTACGACAAGGAATTCATGGCGACCTACTCGGTCGGCTTTGATGAGGACACACTGCCCGAAGGTACGCCTCGCAACTCATCCTACATGGCTTATCTTATGGGACGTGGCTACGACAAAACACCCAAGACCCCGGAATGGGCAGCACCCATTACTGGCATCCCCGCTGAGCGGATCGTTAAATTGGCTCGTGAGATTGCCGGCACCAAACCATGCGCAATGTTCCAGGGTTGGGGTATGCAGCGACGCGCTTACGGCGAACAACCGGTACGCGCTTTGCCGATCCTTGCCGCAATGACCGGAAACTTTGGTATATCCGGTGGTGGAAATGGCACCCGCCCGACCGGCGGCACCAACATCAGCATTGGAGGTTTCCCAGCTGGCGAAAATCCCATCAAGACCAAGATTTCAGTCTACATGTGGCCCGATTTCATCGAACGCGGTCACGAGATGACATCTGGACCCCGTGACCTCATTAAGGGTGCAGAAAAAATGACCGCCGATATGAAGTTCATGTGGAACTGGGCGGGTAACTGCATCACCAACCAGCACTCGGACATCAACGGCACCGTGAAGATGCTGCAAGACGAAAGCAAGCTTGAGTTCATCGTTGTGTCTGATGTGGTCATGACCCACAGCGCCAAGATGGCAGACATCCTCCTGCCTGATACCACCCATTTCGAAGCCGAAAACATCACCGGCGGCAACTCTGAAGGCAGATCGAACTTTGTTCTGTTCAACCATCAGTTGATCGAACCGTTGTACGAAGCCAAGGATGTGCTCTGGGTGGCGGAGCAATTGGCAGATCGCCTCGGACTTGGTGTTGAATTCCGTGAAGGACATGAAACACGCGAATCCTGGCTGCGCGATATCGTGGCAGTTGCCCGTGAAAACAACGAAGATTTCCCGACCTACGAAGAATTCAAAGAAATCGGCTATTACAAAAAAGTTGGCGGCGGCGGAATTATTGCAGGTAAGGCATTCGTGGAAGATCCGATTGCCAATCCGCTCAAGACCCCAACCGGAAAAATCGAGATCTATTCCCCCACCATGGCTGCAATGAACAACCCCGAAGAGATCCCGGCCATCCCACTGTATATTCCCGAATGGGAAGGTGTCAGTGATCCGCTGCGCGAGAAATACCCGCTCTTGATGGGTGGGCATCACTCCGTCCAGCGCTCTCATTCCACCTTTGATAATGTGGCAGCCTTGCGCGAAGCGCACATCCAGTCTTTGTGGATGAACACGCTGGACGCTGAAGCCCGCGGAATCAAAAATGGCGATATGGTCAAGGTCTTCAACGATCGCGGTGAAGTTCGGGTCCCCGCTTATGTCACGAACCGCCTTCGCCCTGGCGTAACCAGTTTGCCGCAAGGTGCCTGGTTCACCCCCGATGAGAACGGTGTTGATATCCGTGGTTGCATCAACACCCTGACCAAGTACCACCCTACACCTTTTGCCAAGGGCAACCCGCAACATACCAACCTGGTGCAGGTTGAGAAGGCCTAAAAGGAGATCTAACATGGCTAAACAACTTGGTTTTTATGTAAACCTGGCAGATTGCTCAGGCTGTAAAGCCTGCGAAATCGCCTGCAAAGATCGCAAGGAGCTACCTTTGGGTGTCCGCTGGCGCCGTGTATATGAATACGGCGGCGGGGAATGGGTCGCAGACGGCGATCAGATGGTCCCCAGCGGTGTGTTCCATTACTTCGTCTCGACCGCTTGTATGCACTGCGAAAAGCCGATCTGTATGGAAGTGTGCCCGGCTTCTGCGATCAGCAAACGTGACGATGGGATCGTCTTGATCGACCCGGACAAATGCATTGGCTGCCGCTACTGCTCATGGGCTTGCCCGTACGGCGCGCCGCAGTTCAACGAAGAAGCCAAAGTGATGACTAAGTGCGATTTTTGTGTCGAACTCCAAGCACAAGGACAGAACCCGGCTTGTGTGGATGCCTGTCCATACCGCGCGCTGGAATTTGGTGATATCGAAGAATTGAAAGCCAAGCATGGCGAACTGAATGATCCGGCTCCAATGCCTGACCCGTCCCTGACCCATCCAGCGATAGTTTACACCCCCCACAAGGACACCAGAACTTCACAGTCTGGCGGTGGGCAGGTTTTGAACATCGATTGATAGGAGAAACATTATGGATACTCGTGAATGGGCTCTGCTCATCTTTACAATCCTTGGACAAATCGCGGCTGGCTCTCTGCTGGTTCTATTGATCGTCCGTGCCTTCGCCGTTCGCATGGCTGGCGTGGACCAAGCTGACCGATTTACCAATGGCCCGCTCTATATCATCTTTCCGATCATGGGATTGGCCCTGCTTTCATCGCTGCTGCATCTTGGAAACCCGCTGAACATTGCAAAAGCCGTCCCCAACCTTGGCACATCTTGGCTTAGCCGGGAAGTGGTCATCGCCGTGGTTTTCGTAATTCTCGTCGGCGTATATGCCCTTATGCAGTGGCGCAAGATCGGCAACAACGTGCTGCGGACCGTCATCGGCTGGATCACTGGCTTGCTCGGGCTCGTCCAGGTGTATGGCATGGGTATGGTGTACATGATCCGCACCCAGCCCGCTTGGAACACCCTTGCCACCCCGGTGAGCTTCCTTGTGACCGCCCTGCTGCTTGGCGTGGCGACCATCGCTGCGGCATTGATCGTCAACAATGCCCTCCTCAACAAAGGCGACAAGAAAGATGAACAGCAGCTGGAAATGTTGCGCAAGGCTTTACAGGGGCTTGCAATTGCCTCCATCGCCCTGCTGGGTGTTGAATTCCTTGTTACTCCGCTCTACATGGCCTACCTGCCTTCGCAGGGAGTTGAAGCCATGCAAAGTCTGGAGATGATGGTGGGCACCTTTGGCGTCATATTTGCCTTGCGGCTCATCTTCGTCTTCGTGGGAGCAGGGATTCTGGCTACTTACATTTATCGCAATGCCTCCATCCTTGGGAAGGAAGGCACCTTGTCCACGCTGGTTTTCAGTGCTTTGATCCTGATCCTGACTGGCGAAGTGATGGGGCGCTTTATCTTCTACGCAACCCACGTACGGATCGGGTTGTAACTCCAGACGCATGAAATACCATGTGGGGCGGGCAATCCCGCCCCACATGCTGAATAGGCTGATCATGTCCATTAAAGGTGTCATACAGTTTGTATTACTGGGCGGGTTATTTCTTTTTGGATTACCAGTCACCGGATTATCACAAAATTTCTATTCAGAAAATTCTGTTCAAATTATCGACCTTTCTTCCAGCGGCTATGAACATGGGGTCGCGATCTCATTTTCCCAAAACGGTAAACAGGTGGCAATCGGCGGGTCTTCAGGGGTTTATCTATTTAATTCAAATTCATTATCTCGTGAAGGTTTTATAGAGACCGAACATTGGGCTCGCAGTGTAGCATATTCCCCCGACGGGGGCACCATTGTTGCCGGTATTTTCGATGGCACAATTCAATCATGGCAGTTGCCAGAAGGTACTTCCCTGTGGGTAATTAAAAAAAAACATACTGACTGGGTGCGAAGCATTGCGATATCACGCGACGGAAAGACACTGGTCACCGTTGGTGACGATAATGTACTCAACATATGGAATATGAACGATGGGTCGTTGAAATTAACGATCGATAACCTAACCGGACCCAGGGTCGTGGCGCTTTCACCCGATGCCCAAAATCTGGCAGTGGGTTTACAAGATTCAAGTATCCTACTCATCCGAGTTTCGGATGGGACCACAATAAAAACATTGACTGGTCACAAGGATTGGGTGCGAAGCCTGGGATTCTCGCCGAACGGTAAAAAACTGGCTTCCGGTGCGTTCGATGCCACTGCGCGGATTTGGGACGTGGAATCTGGGCAGATGGATTTTGTCCTCTCCGGTCATCAATCCAGCATACTTGGACTCGACTTCTCACCGAATGGAACCATTTTGGCGACCGGTTCCGTGGATACCACGGTCAAATTGTGGAATACGACTGACGGCAGTCTGATGCGCACCTTGGTCGGGCATACTGATTTTGTTTACGATGTTGCATTCTCCCCCGATGGAAACGTGTTAGCTTCCACCTCAAGCGACAATACTGCCCGATTATGGCAGCTCGACCAGGAAATACCAGCCGTTCCCCAGCCGCCAACTTCGAGTGACTGCCGCGACTGTCACCACCCGCGCGGATTCAACGCGCCGCCCAGGGTCATTCAGGTCAGTTGCGAAACGTGTCATCCCAGCGGAATAAGTATGAATTGGTGTGTTTCCTTTCCGCGTTCGTCACAGGCAATTTCGAATATTTCGTTTTCCTTCCCAACCCACTCAATCGGGGTTCCGATTTCCTCGGAAAATATAGCCGTCCATATCAACTATCCAACCAATGGGGAAATCCTGTATTCCAACGGAATTAATATGTCGCCGGTCTTTGTCAAAGGGCATGTATTTTATCCGGGCGACAAAACGGACGTTACCGTACAAATGGAAATATGGTCTGATAGGGAATTGGTTGGAGAGTTATTCACACAGCCAGATCAGGACGGCAACTTTACTTTCAAAGCAGCTATTAATCCCGCTGGCGCTACCATCGTGGCTGGAGCCAAGGCGGCAGACCCGGATTGCTCCCTTTGTCATGAGGATTTTGAAAGCCAGATATTTTTTCCAATTGGCGAAGTCCATTTTGTGATTACAGCAGCTTTGTCCGATGGACAAAAAGCTACCGATGAGCGCTGGGTCACTGTCGATACCAGTGGAAACGCATTGGTGGAAATTCAGGTTGTGGACGAGGAAAGCGGCGACCCCATCGCTGACTTGCCAATTCACGCCACGACCATCCTGTACGAATGGCGCAACCGATATTCAAGCCAGATCAGCGGCGCGGATGGGGTTGCCAGTCTCTCTTTGGAATCGCTATCTCAGTTCCCAACCAGCTACAAGATCACAATCCCACCTGCCATGCTGGGCGGGTATCTCTACGAAAGTGTGCAGCCTGTTTTTCTGGAACTGCCTGCCGGAGCCACCCGCCATGATCGGGTCACAATTTATGTAAAGAAAATGAGCGGTCAGATCAGCGGGAAAATCAGCGGCGCGGAACTTTCCGAAGCGCTGGATATTTGGGCTGTTCACCTGCCGGATGGCGCATATCAAAAAGCAGCCATTGAAAACAATGCGTTCAACTTTGACCGGCTGCCAGGCGGCGAATATCGAGTTTTCGTCGACCCGGCGCTTGACAGATTCGGCTATAAAGCGGAAGCGATCCAGGTGGATCTGACAAAAGAAGCAGAAGCCTCCATTAGTATCAAGTTGGATAAATCGACCACGTCTGCCATCTCGGGAATCATTCAGGACGAGGATGGAAACTTTCTGCCTTTTGGATGGGTCACATCCAACTCGGAAACAACCACGCAATTGAACCCGCTGAGCGGAACATACACGCTGTCCGGCTGGGACTCATCAAAAACCACAGTGATCGCTGATGTTCCCGGATACTATAGTCAGGCAAAAGTGGCACCCGCATCCAGTTCGCAAAATTTTGCCCTAGTCCTGCGTCCAGACACACACATTCAACCCTGGGGCAACGGTAGGGTCATCCTCCCTTCAGAAACGGATTTTGAAGAAGATAACGGCAACATCACATTGAAGAAAGGCTGGATATGGGGAAACAATGAAGTTGAAGAATCTTTGAATGTATCCGTTGCCGGTATCCAAATTACGTTGAAGAGTGGCACGTTTGCTGTGGAATTTTCGCCCCTGCAAGGCGGCTGGATCTACCTGTCTGAAGGTGAAGCCACCCTCCGAACCGACGATGGATATGAAGTCGCATTGGGCAGCGGACAAATGGCTGCGCTGTCTGAATCGTTCCAGCCGATCCCCGTACCATACGATGAAACGGTGTTTGCGGCGTTGCACCCCGATCCGATTTCTCCCCTTCAAAACACCTGGGAGCCTTCCCTGGGATCCCGGATTCGCGACTGGTTCGCCCGATTAGGAATAAACATTGCCCAAGTGATTACATTTGTAACCTATATCTTAGTACCGATTGCTATTGTGGCATTGTTAATCGGAGTAATATACTCATCATGGAAATACGGCTTTAAAAAACCACACAATTAATATTTGGAGACACATATGAAATATGAAGCTGTAGTCACTGACGATCTGACAACGACTCTGGTGGGTGAAAATTTATTGTTGAGATTATTGGGTAAGGTGCTCTACAACGAACCGGATGCCAAATGGCTCGAAGGATTGGTATTCGAAAAAATTTTTTCCGAAATCCCTTTTGGCGCCGAGCAACCCGAAATCATCCGCGGCTTCGAAATTCTTCAACAATGGAGCACGGCTCAAACGAACGGCATCTTAGAAACAGAGTTTGCAGAACTGAAGCTCGATTACACCCGCCTGTTCATTGGGCTGGATGTCCACCGCACACCCCCCTGGGAATCGGTTTATTACAATCGCGAAAGGATGGTATTCCAGGAACAGACCCTGCAAGTCCGCGAATGGTACGCGCGTTTCGGTTTGCAGGCGGAACGCATCAACAAGGAACCCGATGACCATATCGGACTCGAAATGCTGTTCATCGCGCATCTGGCTTCACTGGCATTACAAGCCATCGAACTGAATGACGAAAATAAATTAAACGATATCCTGCAAGCCCAGCGCGAATTTCTCTCCGAGCATCTTCTGCGCTGGGGACCAGCTTGGGCAAAGCTCGTCAAGCAGCATGCCGCCACCGATTTCTACCGCGGTATCGCGCATCTCACGCACGGCGCATTGCTCGCCATTGCCGAAACGCTTGAGATCAAAATGCCAAAAGAGGTCACGCTGTGAGTTTATTGAACGCCGCCGAACGGTTCGCTTCCATCGACCGTTCCCAGATAACTTTGGATCCGAAACGCTGCCTGCACGCGCAGGACCAGCATTCGGATTGCGCGGCGTGTTTTGAGATTTGTCCCGTTCAAGCCATCGTCATCGGCAAGCCGCCGTCACTTGACTCGGAAAAATGCGAATCCTGCCTCGCGTGTTTGCCTGTCTGTCCAGTCGGCGCATTTCACGCGGATGACGATGTGGCTGATTTATTGACTTCCGCTACGCACATCGAAGATCAGACCGTTGAACTTCTCTGCGGACTTCACCCGCACCCCGAAAGCGGCGTCGGTTCAGAATCCATCGGGATTCAAATTCACGGATGCCTCGCGGGCTTGGGAACTGGCGCTTTGCTGGCACTCTCAGCATTGGGAATAAAACGCATCACCCTCCGCGCTGACAGTTGCTCGGACTGTAAGTGGCATTCGCTTCACTCGCAGCTTCATCTGCAAACCAAAAAAGCGACACGTTTTTTATCGGCAAATGAAAAAGACATCTCCATCATCTGCGTAGACGAGATCGAAACGCCTGTGGAACGTCCGCTGTGGGGCGCGAAGAATCCACCGCTTTCGCGCCGTGACCTATTCCGCATGATGGCGAAGCAGGGTCAAGTGGCATTAGCGCGCGCGATGGAGAACGGTGTCACCGCATCCAAACGCCAGCCGGGACGCGACAGATTGAGATTACTTTCTGCGGTTTCACACTTACCTGAATTAGATTCGAGTGCTGGCTTGAATGAATTAAACTTCGCCACGCTCACCATCTCACAAGCCTGCACTGCCTGCGGCACATGTGGACGAGCCTGCCCCACCGAGGCACTGCGCTTCGAAAAGAACGACGAAGCGATGACCTACCGCCTGACATTCTCGGCGCAGAACTGCATCGGCTGCGATCTTTGCGAGCATGTCTGCCTGCCGGATGCAATTTCACTAAACCATGCGCCGATCTTTGAAGAAGTTTTCGGCGTGAAAGAAGCTCAGGTCGTCGAATCAGGTTCCCTAGTCCGGTGTGACCGATGCAAGTCATTAATGGCGGCACGTGATGGCATGAAGTTATGTCCGCTGTGCGAGTATCGCCGCGCTCATCCATTCGGCTCGATGATGCCGAAGAAAGTATTACGAGAATCCCGCTCATGATCGTAGATGTAACAAGATCCAGCCTGCTCGAAATCAAAAACCCGGCACTGCGCGAGTATGCAAATATCTACGTGCAGATCTATCAGGATTTTATGGATCGGGTAAAAGCAATGGGACTCGAGGTCGATAGTGAAGATACGACCGCGCTCGTGGCGGAAAAGACCGAAGCGCTGCGGAAGAAGAGCGCAACCATCCGCAACGGCGACAAGAGCATTTACACCAATCGCATCTCGCCTTCCTGTGTCGCCTGTCAGACCGGCACGAACAGTTCGACATTTTTCATTTCGTTGAAATGTCATCGCGATTGTTTTTATTGCTTCAACCCCAACCAGGAAAATTACGAATACTTCCGCGAACACACCCGTGACGTGGTCGCGGAACTTGACGAGACCCACACATCGAAATCTGCGCTTGGGCACATCGCGTTGACCGGAGGCGAGCCGCTCCTGCACAAAGAAGAGACCTATCGCTTCTTCGAGCACGCGCGCGAACTGTATCCCGCTTCGCACACGCGTCTTTACACCAGCGGCGATCATATTGACCGCACGACATTGGAAGAATTGCAAAAGTCCGGCTTGAAGGAAATCCGTTTCAGCATCCGCATGCACGATCTCGCCAAGGGACAGATGCACACCTATGATCGCATCGCCCTCGCGCGCGAGTACATCCCGAGCGTGATGGTAGAGATGCCCGTCCTGCCGAACACGCTGGAAGAGATGAAGGATGTTCTGCTGCGTCTTGAAGAGTTGGGCATCTTTGGTGTCAACCTGTTGGAGTTCTGCTTCCCGTTGAATAATATCGAAGCCTATCGCGAGAAGGGATACAAGGTCAAGGCGCGACCGTTCCGCGTGCTGTACGACTACTGGTATGCAGGCGGACTTCCCATCGCGGGCAGTGAATTGGTTTGCCTGGATCTGGTCGATTTTGCGCTCGAAAAGGGATTGAAGCTTGGCGTGCATTATTGCTCATTGGAGAACAAACATACCGGTCAGCTTTACAAACAAAACGGCGGACAGCGCCTGCCTGCACGCATCCATTTTTCACAGCGCGATTACTTCCTCAAGACCGCCAAGGTCTTCGGTGAGGATATTCCCGCCGTGAAGCAAGTGTTCGACAAGGCAGGCTATCGCGAGTACGTCCTCAGTGAAGAACAAAACAGCCTGGAATTCCACGTCAACCAGATCAGCAGCTTGAAAAAGCTCAACGTCGATGTTGGGATCGCCAGTCATGTGATCGAAGCGCGCAATGACGAACCGGTCTTGCGCGAGCTCAAAGTGGATATCACCACACCACAGACATTCCGTCTTTCAAAAGATATATAAGGAGAAATAACATGTTTCATCTTGGAACCACAGAATTGATCATCATCCTCGTCATCCTCGTCCTATTGTTCGGCGTGGGACGCATCAGCAAGATCGCAGGCGAACTGGGCAAGGGCATGAACAACTTCCGCAATGGGCTGAAAGGCAATGAAGAACCCTCCGACGCCAGCGAGAAAAAAGGATAGGCGTTTTCCGTGACCGCAAATGTGACCGCTGAAAAGAAGGACAAACGTAAATGGCGCGATGTATTTCGCGCATTTGGGCGTGCCCATAAAAAAGCCAGCGTTCAACTGGAAGGTTCCGCGCCGCTGCTCAATCACCTCAACGAACTGCGGATGCGGGTCTTCAAGGCGTTCCTGGCATTGATGATCGCCACCGGCATCAGTTTCGTATTCTCCGAGCAGGTCATTGGCTACCTTGCTACGCCCATCGGCGGGATGTCAAAGCTCGTCTCCATCGAACTGACCGAGAATATCGCCATCTTCATGAAGGTCTCCCTGCTCGGCGGGTTTGTGCTTGCGATGCCGGTCATCGTGTATCAGATCACGGCATTCATCCTGCCGGGGTTGAAACGCAACGAGCGCGGCTGGCTGCTCGTCATGGTTCCATTCGCCACCTTGCTCTTCGCGGGCGGAGTCGCATTCACCTGGTTCGTGATGCTGCCCACCGCCATCCCCTTCCTGACCGGCTTCATGGGCATCACCACCCAGGTACGCCCGGAAAACTATTTTGAATTCGTCACCAGCCTCATGTTCTGGATCGGCGTCTGCTTTGAAATGCCAATGATCATCATGTTCCTGGCGAAGTTGAAATTCGTCACGGCGAAACAACTCGCGAGCGGATGGCGCTATGCCATCGTGATCATGGCGATCGTCGCCGCATCTGTCACCCCGACAGTGGACCCGGTCAACATGGGCTTGGTCATGGCGCCGCTGATGGGGTTGTACCTTATCAGCATTGTTTTAGCCGCGATCGTCGGCAGAGGTTGACATGGATATTTTTGGGATCGGCGGCAACGAACTGATCGTCATCGTCTTACTGGCAGCCATCATCCTCGGACCGGAACGCCTGGCGCGTTCGGCGCGAGAGATCGGCAAGTTCATCAAGAACGTAAAATCCTATTTCACTTCCCTTTCCAGCGAATTGAAAGCGGAGTTGGACATCCTTGACGAAATGGAAAAGGTCAAGAAGGATTTTCTAAAATAGGTCTGCTCACCCACTTGGGTGAGAGACAAAATACCCCGGAATGATGATGTAGAAAAACTCATCTGCCATTATCATAAAAACAGACGAATTTCGTCTCATAAAAAAACACTCCGATCCATTTTGCCTACCACGCAAGTCACGGCAAAGCGGACGGTCCCCGCAAGGGGGCAAGGGTCTCCCCGGAAACAGGGATGCCTCCCGAGATCCTGAAGACAAACGGGATCGAATTGAAAAGGAGCCAATGGCTATGCAACTCTCTAAAAACTCGCCTGGCGCTCTGCTGGCGAGTTTGATTTCTCCGAATAAAAATAAACCCAGGCTGCTGCTGGTCACAGGTCTGCGAGGGGCAGGGAAAACCCTCTGGTGCCAGGATCTGGTTGGACGTGCCCGCGCGCGCGGACTGAACCTCTGCGGTCTGGTTTCCCCATCCGTTTTTATTAATAACAAAAAGGTCAGCATCGGTCTCAAAGATCTGCAGACGGGTGAACAGCGCCGCCTAGCCCATCGCAATGGCTATGAGGATAGCGACATCCAAACGCAGGATTTCAAACTCGTCCATCACTATGTAAAACGGGTCATCTTGATGGAAAAAGATCGCCTTATTCTCGACGGGAAGATTGCTCCTGCTTCGGGAAGCAGAATCCACGCTGAAGGTTTTGTCCATGTCGCATCCTGATGCAATGATCTGGAATGACCGCTACACGAAAGAAGCGCGCTGGCGAAATCTGCAATACCCGCGCAACCTGCTGACCACCCATCAAGATCTTTTGCCTCGCAACGGGCTCGTCCTCGATGCTGCCTGCGGCACAACACCCACCGGATTGCACCTCGCCCGTCAGGGATGGCAGGTCATCGCCTTGGACGTGTCAAATGCCGCTTTACGCATCGTCCAGTCTGAGGTCCAGAAAGAGGCGCTGCCCGTTTCCTTCGCACTGATGGACCTGGAAAATCCGTGGCTGCCATCGAATCGATTCGATGTTGTATTAAATTTTTATTTCCTGTCGCGTCCGCTCCTATCCACATATCGCAGATCCATAAAGCGCGGCGGATTGTTGTTCTTCGAAACCTTTGTACGGGATGAATCCTACTCGCCTGAAACAGACGGCAACCCGCATCACTATTTGGAACCGCAGGAATTGAAACATGCCTTCGCGGATTGGAACATCATCCATTATGAAGAGACTCAGCGAACTTCACATTCGATGCACCGCAGTAAATCAAGACGCATTGTACAAATGGTGGCTCGCAAACTCGAATAGAAGAAATGTGAAATTTACAACGCGCGAACTAGTAACGGTGACGGTCTTTGGCGCACTGTGGAGGCTGGTGGTCATGTCCTTTCGAATGCGCTTCGTCATGCCGAACAGATCATCCTTACGGCGGAGGCATGCGCATTTTGTCCCGAACTCAGCCGTAACTCTCCGCTTTGTATAGGAGCATGAAATGAATAACTTATCTGCATTGCTTGAAAAATCCGCCCGTGATCACAATCACTTGTGCCCGCGCCAGATCCTCGGAGTCCGCATCGGCCTCCGAGGCATCGGGTCATTGCAACTGGAAGCGAATCAAGGCTCGAAGCGGCTGCTCGTCATCACCGAAACAGACGGCTGTTTCGCCGATGGACTCTCCGCCGCGACAAACTGCACCGTCGGTCATCGCACCCTGCGCGTGGAAGATTACGGC
This sequence comes from Candidatus Villigracilis proximus, assembly GCA_016715195.1. Taxonomy (GTDB): domain Bacteria; phylum Chloroflexota; class Anaerolineae; order Anaerolineales; family Villigracilaceae; genus Villigracilis; species Villigracilis proximus. The sequence continues at coordinate 8,030 of JADKBB010000043.1, read as the reverse complement.
AAAGCCGCCGCTACCTTCGTGGACACACAAACCGGTAGAGCCGTTCGCGTTGCGCCGGTAATCGACATCCGCGAGCGAGCCAGCGCATTCGTCACAGATGAGCCGCGCCACTACTTCGCGCAGATGCAGGCCTATCAAATCATGCCGGATGAAGATATGCTGACTGTTCAGGAAGTCTTTTTGAACACACCCATCGAACATATCATCTCCCGCCCCGGCATGCGCGTCAATTGCGACATATGTGGCGAGGAGATTATGAATGAAAGGGAAATCTGTTGTGAAGGCTCGATAATGTGTAAATCATGCATAGGAAGTGGCTATTATCGACCGGGTATCAAGGTGTGTCTTCCATATCAAATCTCATCTTATAAATGAGACCAAAAAAATCTGTTTTTGACTCCTCCACATTTTCCCTTTCACAACCGCAATCGGCTCAGCCCGAAGCGGCATAAATCATGTTTACAGGCATAAGTTCCGCCCCACCCATTTTATACCCACCACATAGAGAATAAACTATCAAGAATAAACGAGCGCCCCTATGCATAGGGCGCTCGTTTATTTCTTCCTTAAAGAAAACATAATCCCTACGCAAGAAACTTATTCTTTATACGTTGAAAAAAGCCTCACTATTGCATATCGCCAAACGCGGATTTCAATGCGGGGTATAGTCCTTGAAATACTTTGTATGATTTTCGATATACATCCAACTGTTTGGGGTCTGGCAATGTGCTTCCCGTTAATTTGACACATGCCTTACAGGCACTTGCAACGTCCGGCCAGACACCTGCTCCAACACCCGCCAGTAATGCGGCCCCGTAAGCCCCGCCTTCCGTGGTGTTGACGGTGACCAGTTCCACCTCTAAAACAGAAGCCAGGATCTGCCGCCATAATACACCTTTCGTTCCACCTCCCGAAGCACGGACTTGTGTGATCGTGTCCAATCCCGCATTTTGAATCAACGTAAAACTATCTTTCAACCCGAACGCAACTCCTTCCAATACGGCGCGTGTCATGTGTGCGCGGCTGTGGCGCAGAGTCAGCCCGATGAAAGCGCCGCGTGCCAACGGGTCGGGATGAGGCGTGCGTTCGCCGGAAAGATACGGCAGAAATTGCAATCCTTCACTTCCAGCAGGAATCGATTCTGCTTCGTTTAATAGCTCATCAAAACTTATGTCTGGCGCAAGCGTATCGCGATACCATTGCAAACTTCCGGCTGCAGAAAGCATCACGCCCATGAAGTGCCACATGCCCGGCACCGCGTGACAAAACGCATGCAGTCTTCCTTCAGGTTCGATCAACGCCGATGGCGTGGTTGCAAACACCACACCGCTCGTACCAACGGTCAAACCAACAATGCCGGGTTCCACCACGCCCACGCCAACCGCGCCCGCCGCTTGGTCGCCGCCGCCTGCCGCAACCGGCGTGCCAATTTTCAATCCGGTGAGCGAAGCGGCTTCCGCTGTGACATGCCCGGTGAACTCGGTGCCTTCAAAAGTTTTCGGCATCCACGCGCGCGGAATATCGAGCGCGGCCAAAACTTCATCAGACCAATCGCGCGATTTCAAATCAAACAAAACTGTGCCCGCGCCATCGGCTTTGTCCATCGCGTATTCGCCGGTCAATTTGTAACGAATGTAATCCTTGGGTAATAAAACATGTTTTGCCTTCGCGTAAACTTCCGGTTCATTTTCTTTGACCCATAAAATTTTCGGCGCGGTGAATCCGGTCAACGCGACGTTGCCAGTGATCTGAATAAATTTTTCTCTGCCGATAATTTGATGGATTTCATCACACTGACTCTGCGTGCGCTGGTCGTTCCATAGGATGGCTGGACGAAGTACATTTCCTGATTCGTCCAACAGAACCAACCCATGCATTTGACCTGTCAACCCGACAGCCGCGATTCGTTCTCCGCTGATACCTGCTTTTTCCAAAACAGACTTGATACTCGCTGATACCGCTCCCCACCACTCCAGTGGATTCTGCTCCGACCAGAGCGGTTTGGGTGTTTGCAGTGTGTGCGGCGATGAGGCAACTGCAATCACTTCGCCGCTATCATTGATCAATAACGCCTTGCTCGATGTTGTGGATGTGTCGATGCCGAGAAAGTACATCGGTGCTCCTGTATCAGGTATCAGGTGTCAGGAAAACCTGATACCTGATACCTGGATCCGAAACGTTATCTCACACCCAACAAAACTTCCACCGTCAATTGATCAAGCTTTTCGTATTTCAATCCACGTCCGGCAATTGCGGGGCGGTCAAATGCCTGGCTTTTGAGTGCATTGGCTTTTTCAGCGGAGTATTTGCCAAGGTATTGATTCATGGAGCCATCATCGGCGTTGATCTCAGCCAAAACAGATTGAATTTCCTGATCGGCGTTCCATTGAGCGGCCTTCTCTTTGAGGATCAAATAGGTTCGCATACAACCGCAGGCAAAGTCTTTCACGCCTTCATAATCTTCGGTGCGATAGGCATGTGCATCGAAGTGACGACTTGAGTCGTACTTGTTATCTTCAAGCAGTTTTACAAGGAAAAATGCGCTCTTGAGGTTTACTGCGCCAAAGCGGAAGTCCTGATCGTAGCGGCCGAAGGCCTGGTCGTTCAAGTCAATATGGAAGAGCTTGCCTGATTCCATGGCCTGCGCCACACCGTGGACAAAATTGAGTCCAGCCATGTGTTCGTGCGCCACTTCAGGATTCACGCCGACCATTTCGGGATGATCGAGCGTGTTGATGAATGCCAGCATGTGCCCGGTGGTGGAATTGTAGATGTCACCGCGCGGTTCATTGGGCTTGGCTTCGAGTGCAAATTTCAGATCGTATTTCTGATCCTTTACATATTCACACAGGAAGTTCATTGCTTCGCGTGAGCGTTTGATGGCAGTAATGGGATCCTTGGTGGCATCGGTCTCAGTACCTTCACGTCCGCCCCAGAAGACGTAAATCCCTGCACCCAACTCAACTCCCAGATCAATCGAATTCATGGTCTTTTGCAAGGCATAGGCGCGCACCTTTGGGTCATTGGATGTAAATGCGCCATCTTTAAAGATGGGCTCGGAAAACAAATTGGTGGTTGCCATGGGGACGACAAGGCCGGTATCTGCAAGTGCTTTTTTGAATTCTTTGAGGATGCTGTCGCGTTCGGCTGGGGTGGCGTCAATTGGGATGAGATCGTTGTCGTGGAAGTTGACGCCATACGCACCGACTTCGCCGAGCAGGCGTACCAATTCTGCGGGTGATTTCGCATCTCGTACGGGGCCTCCGAATGGATCCCGACCGACGTTGCCTACGGTCCATAGGCCGAAGGTGAATTTATTTTCAGGTTTGGGTGTGTAGTCTGACATGAGATACTCCTTTTGTTTTTTTTTGTTTTTACTTTATTTCAAATATTGCTGTAACAGGTTTTGGAGCGCCTAATTCCTGTCCACGGTTGCTGGGGAACATCCGCCAACTTCCAAACGAAATTCACCAGGTTCGAGCGTGAGTTTGCCATCGTCATTAAAAAATGACATCATTTCCGGGATGATGGTGAGTTTTATCTTGCGGCTTTCACCTGCCTTGAGTGTAACGCGTTCAAAGCCGATCAGGTGATGAAGCGGAACAATGCTTGAGGCTTGGATATCTGTCAGGTAAAACTGAGCAACTTCGGCTGAGTCAGATGCGCCGTTGTTGCGGAGAGTCAGGCTTACGTTGAGAGAATCTCCGAGCGTAAGATTCTTTTTGTCGAGTTGTAAATCCAAATATTCAAAACAGGTATAGCTTAGGCCAAAGCCGAAGGGATAGAGCGGCTCTTCTGTCATGTAGCGATAGGTGCGGCCTTTCATGCTGTAATCATCGAAAGCGGGAAGCTGCTTGAGTGATTTGGGGAAAGTAAGCGGAAGTTTGCCGGCGGGGGAGATATCGCCAAAAAGAACATCTGCCACGGCTCTTCCGCCTTCCATACCGGGGTACCAGACGAAAAGAATCGCATCGACCATATCTTCGACTTCGCCCAATGCAATGGGGCTGCCGCCTGTAAGCACAAGCACGATCTTCACGCCGTGAATTGAAAGTTCTTTGATGTACTCCACCTGACTGGCTGGAAGTGAAATGCTTTCGCGGTCGCCATTTTGCGGAGATAAAAGTGACTCGCCTTCCTCCCCTTCGAGAAACGAGTTGAAGCCCGCGCAGACAATCGCAAAGTCAGCAGATTGTGCCATTTGCGGCGCCCATGTATTTGTGATCTCACGTGCATGCTTCAACATTGCGCCAGAGGTATATTCCATGCCCATGCCTTCGGGGATGCGTCCGGTGAGTCCTTCAAGCAAAGTGATCATCTGATTGTTGAAGCCATAATAATTGCCGAGCAAAACTTCCATGCTGGCGGCGGTTGGGCCTGTGACAAAGATCTTCTTTGTGGAAGGTTTGATAGGCAGGATGTTATTCTTGTTCTTGAGCAACACCAGCGATTCGGCTGCTGTGCGATATGCAAGTTGACGATGCTCATCATTGGCGACCACATCCATTGGAATGGACGCAAAAGGTACATCTTCATCAGGATCGAACATGCCAAGCTTGAAGCGTGTACCGAGTGTGCGTTCGAGCGCGCGGTCTACCAACTCTTCGGTGGTATCGCCACGTTCGATGGCGGTAGGAATTTCATTGAAGACGTGATCGCAGCCGAGGTCGCAGCCGTATTTCAAAGCTAACGCTGCGGAATCTGCCGCATCTTCCGTAACCTGGTGATGGAGATGAAAATCTGACAGCGCCATACAATCTGACACGACGTGCCCGCCAAAGCCCCACTCGCCGCGCAGAATATTATCGAGCAGAAGTTCGCTGGCACAACAGACTTCGCCCAATGTGCGATTGTAGGCACCCATTACGGATTCAACTTTTGCTTCTGTTACCAATTTCTTGAAAGCAGGCAGATACGTATCATATAACTCGCGTTTGGTTACTATGGCATTAAACGTGTGACGGTCTTTTTCAGGGCCGGAATGAACAGCGTAATGTTTGGCACATGCTGCGGCCTTGAGGTATTTGGGATCATTCCCCTGTAATCCCTTCACGTATTCAGCTGCCATCTCCCCTGTCAGGAATGGGTCTTCGCCCCAAGTCTCCTGTCCGCGCCCCCAGCGAGGGTCACGGAAAATATTCACGTTGGGAGACCAAAAGGTTAATCCCTGATATTGCGCGGTATATCCATTGCGGCGCAACGCGGCATGATATTTCGCGCGTCCTTCATCGCTGATGGCAGTTGCCACTTTGAAGATCAATTCCTTGTCCCAGGTTGCCGCCATGCCAATGGCCTGCGGAAAGACGGTCGCGCGCCCGCTGCGGGCAATTCCATGCAACGCTTCATTCCAATAGTTATAAGCAGGGATATTCAAGCGCGGCACACCATGTGCCGGATGATTCATCAACCCTACTTTTTCCTCCAACGTTAAAAGCTTAACCAAATCCTTTACACGCTCTGTGAAGGATAATGATGTATCAAGATACGCAGGTTTTTCCGATGTGCCTGTCACACTCATGAAGGACTCCTTTAAAATAAGTTCAGTATCATCCCCAACTCGATACCTTTACTGCATTATTTAGCAAGCGAATCGAACAAGTTCGACATGTCAAGCAACCAGAGGGATTGGTTTATTTCTTTTTTTCCTAACTCTCCAAACCAATATATTCAAACCAATCAAAATCAGCATGGTTATTGCTGGCTTGTCCATTACTACTGGCGTACATGGCAATATAAGCGCCGACAAATCCACCGGCGATGGGTGTGCTCAAGATGCGGCCATCGATATTTTCAATTAATGTCTGCCATTCACCAGGTTGGTGTGAGAAATAAAAACCATACTCCTGCCCATGAGCTTCTATTTTCAAGTAGATCATTCCATCCATGATGGGCTTTTTTGCAAGAACTTCTTCCAGGCCGTCAACACATTTAATCAGGTGAATCTCGCGATCTGAATTTTGGGTTACAACAAATTGAAAATTAAATTTATTATTTTGGATAAGCACCAGGCCAGCGCATTCTGTTTCGCTTTGCGGGGTGAACTCAAACGCTGTTTTTGCTACAAAATGGATATGTTGTTGTCGCCGTCCAACAAAACTGGGATTTGCCAATTCATACAGTTTTTCAGGACGTAATTTCAAACGCAAATAGCCATGCCGTTCTTTGAGGCTGTAGAATTCTTCGCGCGGGGTGCGTAGAAAATTCCAATGCAAAGCAAGATCAGGAGCGTTGAATTCATCGCGATCTGGCTGCAGTATCCCAGATATGTTCAGGCAGATCAGGTGCTGCATATGTAAATTCCACCCGCCCGGTGCCAGGACTAACAATGGCCAGCCTTCTTCCCAGCGAACAGGGGCTAAAAATGTTTCGCGGCCCAGGTTGTAAAAATATCCGCCATATGGGCGCATGGCAAGCAGAACCATCCACCATTCACCGTTTTGTGTTTCAACCAAATCTGCATGGCCTGTACCGACAATTGGATAATCCAACCCGAGATGACGATGTGTCAAAATTGGATTGCCGCGATTTGCTTCATAGGGGCCGGTAATGTTTTTACTGCGGGCAATTGTCACTGCATGATGATGGGCCGTCCCTGCTTCAGCAATAAGCAAATAGTAGTAATCATTTACTTTGTAAATGTGGGGTGACTCTGCCCACACGGCACCTTTTACAGCTCCGTCCCAAAGAATATATTCTTTGCCAATCGTTTTCATGGCCTGAAGATTGATCTGTTTCAGGAATATTTCTGTGTGACCTGTGTAATAGTTTTTTTCGTTTTAAACGAGTACCCATTACCCAAACTTTTCCATCTTCATCAAAATAGGGGGGGGATCAGATCCTTCGACATCATCCAACCAGTGTGGTTCAGACCAGGGGCCCGCCGGGTTTGTGGCAGTCACAATGAAGTTGCCTGATTTGTTTTTCCATCCACGAGGTGTTGATGACGTAATACATGCCTTGCGAAAAACGAATCGTCGGGGCGTATAAACCACCAGATGGGCGAATCAGGTCCAGGTCAAGTTGTGAGGCGCGGTCTAATACATGTCCAATTTGCTGCCAGTGGAATCAGGTCACGGCTGTGAAAGATCGGCAAGCCAGGAAAATATTCAAAGGTTGAAGTGACTACATAATAATCATCTCCAACCCGGCAAATGGATGGGTCGGGATAACAACCGGAAAGATTCGGATTACGAAAGGCTCGTCATTAAAATCTTTTAACCTTTGACAGCACCGGCGGGTCAGACCTGAGACGATTTTGTCGCTCCGCAAATATATAGAAAATAATTGTTGGTATGGCAGACAGAGCTACAAATGCCGGAGACGAGGGCTAAATCCTGTCCATATTGACCTTGAATTGCATGGTGCCAGGGGCAGGGTCCAGAGTTTATCACTATTCAATATCACGAGAGGAACAAGCAGATCGTTCAATGACGATCATTGTTAACGCGGGCAACGGCTGCAAGCGCAGGTTTTGCCAATGGAAGCAGAATGCGCCGGAAGAAATCAAAATATTACAGCCGTCTATATACGCGGCATCCTGCACTTCAGCCGGGACAGCAGCAAAGAACCGCGCAGAATCATAGTGTTTCCGAAATCTGAAAGCGAGCTGCACAAGGATGACACCCCACTGACTATCGATCTTTTCTGCCCATCTCATTCATTTGCCGCAACACAAAATAGACGGGCAGAATAGCGACATCGATCGGGAACATAAGGCCCGAGTGAACAGGTTGAAAAGCCAATCTTTGCCGGCGGAAATCAAACGCGCAAAACAAAAAGCCGCCAAACCACAGACAAAGACCACACCGAATGTAGTTCCCAAACATTACCAGCAAACTGTTCCAACATGACCCAGAACACGGGCGTGCTCAATATCCCAGCAGATTTTCCTAATGTGGAGGGTTGGGGATTGTGTAAGGGTGCGAATACATTTCACCAGTTGTCTTGACACTGCCAAAGAGAACAGGATCACGATTGGCACAAATATAACCACTACTACGATCGAAAGAATAAGATATTGAAAGGAACCT
>JADKBB010000042.1 GCA_016715195.1 Candidatus Villigracilis proximus | reverse complement strand
GCCGCGACCCAGCAAAAAGTCCAGAACAGAACCGTGGAAATTATCCGGCATATCTTTTGAGTGGAGAATGTTCTCGGGTAAAACATCCACAAGATAGGCAACAGGACGACTATCCGCGCGCACCACACGCCGCACACGGGTCAGCGGTGTACCAACAGAAACACTTAAAGCAGTTGAGAACTCGTCATCAGAAACAATCGACTCAATATTAAGATCGCTGACTGAAACTTCAAGCCCCAAACGTTTTGCCATCGTCTCAAGGCTTTCAAGAACTTCAAGCCCGCTATCCAAGGCCTGCACTTTGCCAACTACGAAAGTACCCGAACCCTGCCTGCGGCGGATCAATCCCTGCGTTTCAAAAGAACGCATGGCCTCGCGCAAGGTGGCACGTGATACGCCCAATTGTTTTGCAAGATCAGGCTCGGAAGGCAGGCGTTGACCCGCAGGCGTACGCGCGATCAGCGCAGCCAGATCGGCTTGCAAACGTTGAAACGGAAAATTAGCCATGTGACCTCAATCTTCCAATACAGGAATAAAACCAAATTTTGTTACATCCACCAAACCCTTATCCGAAATACGCAGTTCGGGGATTACCACCAGCCCGAGCAAACTCAATTGCATGTTCGGATTATTTAATTCACAGCCACAGGCCTTGAAACCTTCAAGCACTGTTCCAGCTTTCTTCGCCACAACATCTGCGCGTTCATTAGACATCAGCCCCGCGATCGGCAGATCCACTAGCCCAACCACTTCCCCATTGATGACCACCACCTGACCGCCGCCGCATTTTGCCAACGCGTTCGCAGCGACCGCCATACTTTCATCATCCGTGCCAACCACGATCATGTGATGACTATCATGCGCCACAGTTGAACCGATCGCGCATTTTCTTGTAAACTCAAAACCATTCACCAGCCCCACAGTCACTTTACCGGTTGCAAGGTGACGTTCCACCAGCGCGATCTTTGCAAGGTCACGTTTTAGATCAGATTTGACTTCCCCGTTTTCAGCCTTGACCTTCAGCCTGAGATGACGTGTGGGCGCCTGATTTTCAATGACACCGATCACATGCGCATCAACCTCCGACCCGTTTGCTGCTCTCGTCCGAAGGATAAAATCCTGCGCTTTGAGCGCTTTCTTCAAGTGGACAGATTTCGTCACCCAACTCGGATATTTCACTGAGGGAAGATCAACCAGCAATTCGCCATTTTCAGCGATGACCTGTCCCTTCGCAATGACCATCTCCGCTTTGAATTTCATCAGGTCACTGACCAGCACAATATCAGCCCAACGTCCGGGTGCGATCATGCCCATCTCTTTGCTCAGGCCGAAATGCTCGGCTGAGTTAATCGTCATCATTTGAATCGCCGTCATCGGGTTCAGACCTTCGCTGATTGCATGACGCAGCACGCGATCCATGTGACCTTCCTGAGTCAGAGTTTCGGCGTGAGAATCATCGGTGCAAAGAATGAAGCGGCGCGGATCGATCTTGCGCTCAGTAATGGCTTTCACTTGCGCGGCCACATCAAACCACGATGAGCCATAGCGCAGCATGGGTTTCATACCCTGACGTACTCTCGCGATCGCATCATCCACGCGCGTGCCTTCGTGGTCATCTTCTGCGCCGCCCGCCACATATCCATGGAAAGGCAGACCGAGATCGGGCGAAGCGTAATGTCCGCCGATGGTTTTGCCGGCCGCATGTGTCGCAGACATTTCATCAAGCATTTTCTTATCGCTCATGAAAACGCCGGGGAAGTTCATCATTTCGCCGAGGCCGATGATGCCCTTCCATTTCATGGCTTCGGTCACTTCTTTGGGACCAATCGAAGAACCGGGAGTTTCCAGCCCCGGCGCAGATGGAACACACGAAGGCATCTGCACCCAAACATGGATCGGTTGCTTCTGGGATTCATCCACCATCAACTTCACACCCTTGAGGCCAAAGACATTCGCGATCTCATGCGGATCAATGAACATGCCGGTCGTGCCGCGCACGGCCACCGCCCGCACAAACTCGGTGACGGTCACCATGCCCGATTCAACATGCATGTGCGCATCGAGTAAACCCGGCACAAGGAAACGTCCTTTGGCTTCGATGACCTGTGTCTTTTTGCCAATAGTGTGACTGGCATCCGAGCCAACATAGGCGATATGGCCGTTTACAACAGCAATATCTGTATTAGGGATAATTTCACCGGATTGCACGCTAACCCATTTACCGCCGCGAATCACGAGGTCGGCGTGGGCGCGTCCCATGGCTACATCAACAAGAGAACGGGTGAGTTTCGTGGAAGATGTCATAAATTTCTCCGTTAGGGCATCGTTTTTACGACGGCAACCATGAGCAGCCACATCCGAATTACAAATGTGGGCGCAAGCAAAACCCATGCCCATGTTTCGTTATCATCTTTGGTTGCCACCGCAGAACCGATATGAAAGATCGGCAAAAGCAGTGAAAACCCTGCAAAAGGTGAAATCCCATTCAACACATACGTAAATGGGAGAATAAGCACAGCGCTCAGAAGTACAAGTCCCCATTGACGATTCATCACCCCGATCACCCCGAACAACAACGCGATCACATACAAGGGCCAGTTAAATATAAAAAAAGAAACAAGAGGGATTGCAAGAAATTCATTCATAGTTGATCATCCATTTAACAATCGTTTTGCGGCTTTATTATGTTTTTCGATCAAACGACCTTCATCTACAGTCGCCAGTTGACCTTCCTTCACAATGAACTTCCCGTTCACAACGGTGTAATCCACATTCATGGATTGTCCAAAGACAATCGCAGCGACGGGATCGTGCATCCCTGTGTAACCCAGTTTATTCAAGTTGACTGCAAAGAAGTCGGCGCACTTGCCAACTTCCAAACTTCCAATATCCCTGCGTCCGAGCACTGCCGCTCCCCCACGCGTGCCGAGGTGCAGGGCTTCGCGCGCGGTCATCAATTTTCGATTCGGGTCGTTTGATAGTGAATACCCCGTCATCCCTTCATGGACGCGTGACAAAAGCATTGCCTGCCGCACTTCCGCCAGCAGATGCGAGCCATCGTTGGATGCAGAACCATCCACGCCCAAACCGACGTTCACGCCAGCGGCGCGATATTTTTTAATAGGCGCAATACCTGAAGCCAGCCGCATATTTGAAGTGGGACAATGCGCCACACCGCAATCGTGTTTGGCAAAGACTTGAATTTCCTCATCGTTGACCCAAACCGCGTGCGAACCACACGTCACTGCCGACCCAATCCACTGATTGCATGTATCCCACAGGACGATGACCAAACATCTGCATACAGAATTTTTCTTCGTCTTCAGTTTCTGCCAGATGCGTATGCAAATGCACGCCGTATTCACGTGCCAGTTTTGCAGATTGTTTCATCAAATCTGATGTGACGCTGAAAGGTGAGCATGGTGCGAGTACGATCTGAGTCATCGCACCGGGTTTTGCATCGTGATATTTTTCGATCAGGCGTTGTGAATCTTTGAGAATGTTCTCTTCGGTGTCCACCACTGAATCGGGCGGGAGTCCGCCTTTTGATTCGCCGAGACTCATTGAGCCGCGCGATGCTTGCAGGCGTACCCCGATCTCGGAGGCCGCAGCAATTTCATCGTCCAGTTTTGAACCGTTTGGAAACAGGTAGAGATGATCTGATGCGGTGGTACATCCCGAAAGGGCCAGTTCTGCCAATGCGGTCTGAGTCGAAATAAAAATATCATCAGGCGTGAGGCGCGCCCAAATGGGATATAAAGTTTTGAGCCAGTTGAAAAGATTTGCATCCTGCGCAGCAGGCACAGCGCGTGTGAGCGTTTGATAAAAATGATGATGGGTATTGACCAGGCCGGGCAAGACGATATGTCCGTTCAGGTCAAGGACTTCATCTGCTGTTTGAGGAAGATCACGGGTCAACCCGACCCGTTCAATGATCCCGTTTCGAATAAAGAGACCACCCTCGGGAATTTCCCGTTGATGGTCATCCATGGTTACGATGTATGCGTTTTTTATGAGAAGGGTTGTCATTTTGCTTTAGCCTTTAGGGTTAGCCGAGTTGTCTGACAACTTCTAGTGTAGCAAAAAAGGAGAAGGATGTCAACGCATATTATCGCGGAACGTGAGCAGCATGATGTAGGCTCGTAAGGGGTTATTACGGTAAATATCAGCGGTGAATTCATCGTGCAGGAATTGGCTGTATCCGGGCTCATTCTTAATGGCGGGATTATCCAGATTCTGAAATGCCATTTCCCAGGCGTGGAATTGCCGCGCCTGTATCTGTTCGGTGGAGATCGTGGAAACGCCCTTGTGACGCGGATCTGTTTTGATCTTTTCGTACAACGCGTTCACAACATCTTCGGGGCCTTCGAGCACCTGCATAAAGTTTCCGCCTTTGTAAAGCAGAAGTCCGGTGACATCGCTGACGCTGTTGTTCTCGCGGCTAACTTTTAAAATATCCATCAATTCATCATCACTTAAGAGGCGGACAGATGTACTTACATAAATAATAGAGATCATAATTTGTTTTTTTCCTTTGAGAAATTATAACCGCTGTTAAAAAGCGAATAACCATTTTGAACTGCGGAAGCGGCGTATTGGTCACATGGACTGAAGCCGATTTCATTCAGGCCATCCGCACGGGCGTCATCCCCGGCGGGCATCAACTCGACCCGGCTCAAATGCCCTGGGAACATTACAAAAACTTCTCCGATGATGAGTTGAAAGCCATCTGGGCCTATTTGCACAATTTACCCAGCACGGCTTCAACCGTTCCATAATATAAGATTAAGACCCCGTTTTGCAACGGGGTCTTTTGTTTGCGCCAGCGCAAAGACCAAATCACAACATTTGGGTATAAACATCTCATCACCAAGTGTTGGAGAGAAGCATGAAAAAATTATTCATCCTGCCCGCTGGAATTCTACTATTTACCCTATTTGTATTTTTGGGTTATCTATCTTTTGGCTCACACAAATTTAACGGCGAGGTTTTACAACAACCGATGAAAGCCGCGCCAATTGTATTACGCGCAAACACAGGCCCCATTCGTCTGGAAGATTATCGCGGCAAACTCGTCCTGCTTTATTTTGGGTACACATCCTGCCCGGATGTTTGTCCACTTTCGCTTGCCAATCTCAAGATGGCACTCAATGAATTAACTCCTGAAGAAGCCGCGCAGATACAGGTTATTTTCGTCTCTGTTGATTCAGCACGCGACACCCCCGAATCACTGGGCAACTATGTCAAGCTATTTCGCGATGGATTCATCGGCGCCACTGGCACACGCGAAGAGATCGACCTGATGACCTCCGCCTTTGGCGCAAAATACAAGATCAATCCACCCGATGCAAACGGCAATTATTCAGTAGACCATACATCGTTCACAATTCTGATCGACCGCAATGGCTATTACATCCTGAAATTTCCGCATGGAACCCCGCCGCTGGAAATGAGCGAAGACCTGCGCTATCTGATCAAAAACGAAATACCGGTCAGCGCGCAAATTTTGGCCGGCCCCACTTACACCCCCGTAGTTTGCGCCGTCACCCTCGTCCCGCAGTATGTGCAAGTCGGCGAGTGGATGTATCAGCATCATTGCGCCCAATGTCATGGTGCAGAGTTGGCAGGCAACCCCGCCTGGCAAATCCCACTGGAAGACGGCTCGCATCTCCCGCCGCCCCTCGATCAAACCGGCAGCGCCTGGCAATATTCCGAACCAGACCTGCTCAACCTTATCAAAGAAGGCCGCAATCTCGATCAGCCGATCCACATGCCGGCTTTCAAATCCGCGCTTGCAGATTGGGAGATTCAATTCATCATGACCTACATGAAAAGCAAATGGGATGTTAACCAATTAAATTATCAACACGGATTCATGACTCTCACCCCGCAGGCAACGCCCACATCCCAATCAACGCCTCTTCCCCCACCGACGCCTGCCACACCGTCCCCATAGTTTCTCTCCCTTCAGCTATTTTCTTCCAAACACAAATCCCGGGATCAGCATGGGGACCTTACGTTTGTATTCAGCATAGGCTTCGCCGAAATCGCGCAGGAGTTTGCGTTCTTCAAAAACTGTGCCAATCAAAATATACAGAGTCGCACCGATATAGACCGTGAGCGAATTCTGTGTCATCGTGGATGTGAGCCAGATAAACAGCAGACTAAACGTATATAACGGATGACGTACCACGCGATACAGCCCGCGAGTGACGAGGTCGCCTGATTTCTCTTTTTCAAATAATTGACGCAAGCCGATAAAGGAAAGCGAATCTGTTTGGAGGAATGCAATTGTTAAAAAGATGATCGCGAGCAATTGCCCGCCATACATGGCTAAATTCCACGGGGAGGGAACTTCATAAACTTTTTGATCGGGCAGCGTTCTCATCAAATACAAAATGGGAAGAAAACTGATTCCAGCGAAACCATTATAGGCAAGTCGGTAATAGTCTGCGCTGCCAAGCTTTAGGGAGATCATGTCCTTGGCAAAATGAGAAGCAAGGATGGAATGTACAACGCCCCAAACTGTCAGTGCAAATAGAAGAATAATTATGCTCATGTGATTATTTGTCCTTTAATGAATAGTGACGACCCGAGGTCGTCACTATTTTACGTGTGGAGCAAAATTTACTCTGCGCCGAAAGCAGGCAGTTCGATGGTCTCAGCGCCGGATTGCACGAGGTAATACGGCTTCCAGGCAACACCAAAAATATTGACATAAATATCGGTCTTCTTGGGCTTAATCGCCACTTCGCTGATCTCATTAACCAGACTGCCCCAGCGATCATTGATCTCAGCCGCAACTTCTTCACGTTGACGTTCGAGGACGGCAAGATCTTTTTTATATTGCGCGATGGATTCTTCTGATTCGCGCACATCCTCTTTGGCGTTTTGTGCCATGCGGAATTTGGAAACAGATGTGGAGAGGCTTTTCTTGCGGCCAAATCCCAGCATACCAGCCACCGCTTCCGCGCCGCTGAGGCCTGTTTCAATATTGCGATTTTGCAGGTCGGCCTGATCTTGCTGCAACTCACGCTCTTCGCGGAAAAGTTTGTCTTCGATGGATTTGATCTTTTTCTCAATCGCGGCGGTTTTCTTTTCGACTTCCGCATCACGCGCATCGCTGGCAGCGTTGGCACACTCTTTCATAAACTCAGCTTGCGTAATATCGGGTCCGCCAAAGATTTTTAGTTTAAGATTGGCGCGCGCAGTCACTTCAGAGTTGCGGAAGATCCAGTCGGTGAAATCTTTTTGCAGGGCGGTCATTAATTTCGTGTCATTTAATGGCGCATCAATCGTTCCGAAACGCGCAGAGGCGCCCGGCATGGTTTCCACTTTATCAAGCGACGGTCCGCTATAAGCGAAGTCGTCCCAACGGACAATGCCGCGGCGATCCAGTGAGTCAACAAGGGCAGATTTGACGATCTCTGAGTCCACGCCATATTTACGGTCTAGTAATCTCACTTGCGCAGAAGCAAGCAGTGACGGGCGATAGATCACACCCTGGATCATGGCTTGTGAGGGCATGGAGCGCTGCACAGATTGGAAGGCTTCGGGCAGGCTGTAATTCTGCGGGAGGAAATATTCGCGAATGCCGGCCGGGATGGTGGGTTTGGTCATACTGCCATCGGATTGACGATTGACGGTTGACGATTGACGATTGGTTACAGGTTGAGGAGCGGCTGATTGAGCGGCAAGGTTTTGAACCTCGCGAAAAGTTGCAGGTTGAGAGGATGATGGAATCGTGACAGGCTGCAGGGCATCCACAGAAGGCTGAGGCTTGGGAGTGGCTCTCGAAAGCAGAAGCAGGTGCGGGCGCAGTGTGAGGCGCTGCCACAGCGTTCACCAACTGATTGAGAGCAGGAATCTGCGCTCGGGTCATCGGGCCGGCTAGAAAATTCATTGTCCAACGGGTTTGCATTAAGACCGGCATTTTCTCGTGGACGTTATGCATAACGAAGACGCGCTTGCCAAGTGACGAAATTAGTTTGTCCATTGCGGCACGGGGGATGCCGCCGGCGGCGCTTTCGAGGCCGTCGAGCAGACGATTCTTATCGCGCTCGGTTTGGAGTTTGCCGATGAACCATGTGCCGGTGTTGGAGAGGGCTTTGTAATCCATGTCGACGGGATTTTGGGTGGCGAGTAAAAGACCCAGGCCAAAAGCGCGAGCCTGTTTTAACATGCGCAGCAATGGGCCCTTTGAAGGAGGAACGGCTGTTGGGGGAAGATAGCCGTAAATTTCGTCCATGTAGAGCAGGGCGCGCAGCGAGGTGGAGCCTGTTTGGGTGCGCATCCATGTTTCGACGGCGGAGAGTAAAAGTGTGACGAAGAACATGCGCTCGCCATCGGAAAGATGCGCGAGGTAGAAAATGCTGTGACGCGGTTTGCCTTCGGGGGTGAAGAGCATGGCTTTGATATCAAGCGATTCGCCTTCGCGCCAGGTTTCAAACGCGGGAGCGGCGAGGATGTTATTTAAGACCATCGCGAGTTCCATGCGATCTTTGGGTGGGAAGAAGGTATCCACCGGGAAGGCACCGAGATTGGCGAAGGGCGGGGTTTGCGTTTGAAGAATTAATTCCGTGAGGTCGAGGTCATTGCCTTCGCTCCAGTGGAATTCAAAAATATTGGAAAGCAGGATGTGCTCACGCGAGCGGATCGGGTCGAGGTCGTTCATGCCGACCAGACCAAGCAAGGCGGTGACGGTGCTGGAGATGCGTTCACGCAGGACCTCGCGGTTGGATTCCCAATCGAGATCAGGTGCGGCCAGTGAAGAAAGTACACTGACGGGGATGCCTGAATCGGAGCCGGGAGTATAGATGGCAAATTGTGCGGCGTTCTGCAAGGCGAGCAACCGTTCTTCACCAATGCCCCACTCTTTTAATCCGTTGCCCCAGGCTGTGGATGCTTCGTCTGCGATCTCTTCCATTGATTTGCCGGTGCGGCGTTCCATTTCAGGATCGATCCACGGTTGGAAATCCTGCGGGAGGAGATTAGGGAAATGCAAAAGCAGGTTGGTTAGATCGCCTTTGGGATCGATAATAATGGCAGGCACATTCTGCAATGCAGCTTCTTCAAGCAATGCAACGCACAAGCCTGTTTTCCCTGAACCGGTCATACCGGTGACGACGGCGTGTGTGGTTAAGTCTGCGGGATCATATTCAACGGGGGTGTTTGTGGGTTTCGCGGTTTTTGCATCCACCAAACGACCGAGGTAAAAATTTGAGTCTGCCATGAAATATCTCCTGAGGTTAAGACTGTGGAAGTCTTTTAGCGCTTATGGATTGATAAGACTCCGGAAATGTTTCCGAAGTCTGTTTTTAGAACGTGCGTGCTAGACGGGTTTAATTTAATCTATTTTATCCGAAATGGCAATGATTAAGAATATAAAAATTCTGCGAGAAATTTCTCGCAGAATTTTTATTAGTCATCATTGTTGTTGTCACTATCACTATTGTCATTGTCTCCGCCGCCTGAACCGCTATTATCATCATTTCCACCACCGCCAGAGCTATCGTCATCGTTGTCAGCATTATTGTCATTGCTATCGCCGCTGTCATTGCTATCGCCATTGTCATTGCTGTCGCCGTTATCATTACTGCTGCTATCGACATCGTCATTGCTGTCCCGTTATCATTGCTGTTCTATCGCCATTACTTCGCCGCTGTCATTGCTATCGTCATTGCTGTCGCCGTTGTCATTACTGTTACTATCGCCATTGTCGTTTCCATCATTATTTACATTATCGTCATTATTCGTATTATTGTTCGTATCATTGCTGTCATTATCCACATTGTCATTGACTTCAACATCATTGCTATCGTTATCATTAAAATTCTCGTTGCCGCTGGAATTATTATTGTCATCGTGTCCTACTTCAACCGGCGATTCCCCGGTTGGGACAATGCTTCCCGCAGGCAGCAATGCGATGGATTCAACCTCTACAAATCTTTGCGCGTTGGTATGACCGGTGACAATAACCGCCATGCCATTCAATAATGGATCCACAGGCAGGATCGAAGTATCCAGGATCACGATCGGGACGCCTGAGACATATTTGACGCCATTCACTTCCATATAAATACCTGTGAATTGGATCGTCTCGTGCAGGCCTTCCACAAGCAATTCATTCACTTCATGCAAGCGTTCATTCTCAAATGCATGTTCAAGGTTTTCGCGGTATTCAGGGTTAAACGTAAAGAAAAGGCGCAAATTTTCCCAGGTTAACTTTATGGGATATAGATTCTCACCCGGCAAAGCGGAGGAAGAAGCGCTCACCAGTCCCGTCCCGCTGGCAAGAAATAACGCGGTTAGAGCAAAAGAAATGGCAAGCCGTTGAAAAACAGGAATCATGCGTTTACGCGGAGCGGCTTTTGCTTCACGCATTTCTGAGGCGTGCTGTAATAATTTTGCGCGTCCACGGCGAATGACATCAGGAGAAGGAGTGGAGACAAATTCACTTCGCATCCGCGCCTGAATGGACGCCTTCAAGATCGGGCGTAATTCACCGGCAAGATCAGGATAACGCGCGAGGACAGTTTCAAGGTCCGCACCGTTTTCGAGTTCCTGCAGGCATATTTCCAATACATCATATAAGTTATTCATAATCCACCTCACCAACCTCACGCTGCAAAGCAGCCAGCGCGCGGAACTGGAGAGCCTTGACCGCATTAACATTCTTATTCATAAAAGCTGCGGTCTCTTCCAAGGAATAGCCCTGCCCAAAACGCAGGGCAAGCACATGTTGTTGTTCGGGAGTTAATTGAGCATACGCGTCGTTCACGAGTCGATTTTGTTCACGTTGATCCACTTCAGCGGCAATGCTGGGGCCGCGATCGGGCAGCGATTCGGAAATTTCTTCTTCCGGGCGCCGATATTTTCGACGCAGGTGATCTGTTACGGCGTGGGATGCAGTGCCGATCAACCAGCCTTTTAAGTTCGTTTGGGGAGAACGTCCACTCTGGACAGATTCAAGCAGACGGACAAAAACATCACTGGCGATATCCTCAGCAAGTGTCGGATCGCCAATTCGATAGAGTACATAGCGATATATCTCGGAAAAATACTGGTCATAGACTGCACCAATGACTTGCGGATCAAGATCACGCAAGCCATACAGAACAGAACTATCGTTGTTGGTGGGAAACATTAGGAAGGGAAGCCCCGGTTGAAAGCGATTTGAAAAAATTTTATCTCTCATCGGAGTATACCACTCTGACCAAAGCGGCTTACGATCTGATCAGAGTGGTATTGTTGGCAGTTTATTGGCTAACCGCCGTTTCCATTGCTGCCTGAGTTGGAATTATCATCATCGTTACCGTTGTCATCGCTGGAATTGCTGTCATCATCGTTGCTGTTATCGTCATTGGAGTTGCTGTCGTCATCGTTGCCGTTATCATCAGTGTTATCGTCATTGGAATTGCTGTCACCGTTACCATTGTCGTCGTTGGAATTGCTGTCATCATTGCCGTTATCGTCGTTGGAATTGCTGCCACCATTACCATTGTCGTCGTTGGAGTTGCTGTCATCATTGCCGTTATCGTCGTTGGAATTGCTGCCACCGTTACCATTGTCGTCGTTGGAATTGCTGCCGCCATTACCATTGTCGCTGTTGGTATTGCTTCCACCATTACCGTTGTTATCGTTGGAATTGCTGGAATTGCTGTTGCTATCATTGGAATTGCTGGAATTACCATTGTCATCGTTGGAGTTATCACCAGATGCAGGGGTTTCGATACGTGTGACGATAATCGTGCCGTCTTCCGCGACCTGCGCTTCGACCTTGATGGTGTCACCAATTTTATATGGACCATCACGCACAATGGACGGGTCAACGGTAATGGGCTGACCGCTCACCACCCACTGGTTACCGTTCATGGATTCGATGACACCAGTAAAATCAACAAGAGCCGAATCGACCTTACTGCCGTTTGTGACTTCCGCCGGTGCGGCCGCGCCGCTGCAGGCGCTGATCAAAAGCATCGCAAGAACAAGCATTGGAACAAGAGTTTTGGAAAGTTTTTTCATTTTTTCACCTCTGATATCGATTTGAATTTGATTACATTTGAATAGTCGCCTTGGGGGTGAAAAAGTTACGGCTGACTTCAAATCCATTTTGAAATCAGCCGTGTTTGTGAAAAAAATTTCAGGTGCTTTATTTCGTCTGGGCGTACACTCTTTGAAATTCTGCGATAAATTGCGCAGCGATCTCCTCGTTATAGATCACGATCAGGTTCTCGTCGTTTTTTGTCTCAGCGCTGTTTGTGAAATTGTAGGAACCAAGGATGACAGTGTTTTCATCAATGATCATGACCTTATGATGCATTAGTCCTTCATTGCCATCGCGCACAACATCCAATTTTGCCTGCTGAAACGGATCAAATTCTGTGCCAATATTTGAATTGACCTGTTCTGTTTCCATCACACCGGCAACGGTCACACCTTCTTGTGCGCGGGCACGCACGGCATCACCGATCTCATCAGCAGTGAAAGAAAAGGCCATGAAATAAATACTTTCCTGCGCATTATTGACCAGGTCAAGAAAGCTGGCTTGCACATGATCATCGGGTGAAAAATAGACATCGATCGGCGTACCGTCAATCGTCACCCGCGGATTGGGAGTCTTTGCAACTACATCTGCACCGAACATATCATCGGTGAACATCTCTTCAAATTCTTTGGTGTAATTCTCAGCCATCTTCACCGAGCGGATGCGCATCAGATTATTGTTATCTGTATAGCCGCCTGAATCTGTAAAATTCATTGAGCCCAGCCAGACTTCAGAGTTATCGATTACTACAAATTTATCGTGCATCAATCCTTCGCGGCGGTCACCCAAAATGGGAATGCCCGCTTCCTTCAATATCTGCGGGTCAGAACGGTCGAGGTTGTCACTTTCCATTACCATGCGCACCTGCACGCCGCGTTTATGCGCGCGGATTAACGCATCGCGAACGCTGTTTAAACTTAAACTATAAATCGCCACATCCACAGACAGGCGGGCAGAATCAATCGCCTCGGCCAGCGGACCATCCGGTCCGCCGGTTTCCTGTGATGCCAGCGGACTTTCGGGATTCGTAAAGTACAACTCAAACCAACCGCCGTCTACGCCATAACCTGCGCCGAGTGGAATCTCTGTCAGCGTAACAGATGATTGGGTAACAGAGTCAGTTGTCGGCGGGGTCTGAGGCGCAGAACTATCTATCGGCGTGGCAACTCCACATGCGGTCATTAAAATCAAAAGGACGAGAATGTATATTGATGTCTTCTTCATAAAAAAATCTCCCGAAGCGATTATAATCCCGCCACCCTATGACAGAATCAAATGCAAATAAACAGATCGCCCGCGCAACGGGCACAGTGATGATCGCCATTTTTCTCGGGCAGATCACCGGCTTG
The DNA here is from genome assembly GCA_016715195.1 of Candidatus Villigracilis proximus. Lineage (GTDB taxonomy): Bacteria > Chloroflexota > Anaerolineae > Anaerolineales > Villigracilaceae > Villigracilis > Villigracilis proximus. The sequence continues at coordinate 6,403 of JADKBB010000042.1, read as the reverse complement.
ATACGCGGCGTGATCGTGGCGCGCACATTTGGCGCATCACCCGAACTCGACGCATTCTTCGCGGCCAACCGTGTGAGTGAAACTTTATTTTTACTGGTGGCGGGCGGCGCGCTCGGCTCTGCTTTCATTCCGACGTTTACCGGATTGCTTGCCAAAGATGACAAAGCCTCTGCCTGGAGACTCGCATCCGCGATCGCCAACGCGGTCACGCTGACCCTCAGCCTGCTTGCCCTTCTCGTTGCATTTTTCGCCCCGCAAGTGGTGCGCTACGCGTTAGCCCCCGGCCTCTCCAACGACCCGCAACTCTTCACGCTGACAATTTCATTGTTACGCATTCAATTGATCTCGACAGTTCTCTTTGGTTTGGGCGGACTTTTCGTTGGCATTCTCAATGCGCATCAAACTTTTCTTGTGCCAGCACTTACGCCTGCACTGTATCAACTTGGCATCATTTTCGGCGCGCTCGTACTTGCACCTTCAATGGGAATTTTTGGTCTGGCGTGGGGCGTGGTGATCGGCGCGGCTTTATATCTACTCGTACAAATTCCCTCACTTGCAAAACTTCCAAACTTCTCACTTCTTACTTCTCACTTCTCACTCGGATTAAAAGACTCAAACGTAAGACAAGTACTCACCCTGATGGGACCGCGTCTGCTGGGCGTGGCAATTGTGCAATTAAATTTCTGGGTCAATACCTGGCTGGCATCACAAATGGTCAGCGGAAGTGTGACCGGTTTATATTATGGTTTCTCGCTGATGTTGATGGCACAGGCCGTGATCGCACAGTCCGCGGCAATCGCAGTCATGCCGACTTTTTCGTCACAACATGCGCTTGGTCAAAAAGATGAAATGCGTTCTTCACTTGCGGCCACGCTGCGCTCTGTCATTTTGCTGGCGCTGCCCGCAAGCGCGGGGTTAATCCTCTTGCGCAGGCCGCTCATTTCATTGTTATATCAACGCGGAGAGTTTGACTCGCGCGCCGTGGAAATCGTGGCATGGGCTCTGCTCTGGTACGCGGCGGGCATGGTCGGCCACGCAATTATGGAAATTTTGACACGTGCCTTTTATGCGCAGCATGATACAAAAACACCGGTCATTATTGGAACCGTTGCGATGGCACTCAATATTGTGTTTAGCATCGCCTTCATTAAATTATTTGAATTCATCGGCTGGATGCCCCACGGCGGACTCGCGCTGGCAAATTCATTGGCGACTGCGCTCGAAGCAATCGTGTTATTTATTGTGATGCAAAAAAGATTGAACGGCATCGAAGGCAAATTCATCCTGCGCGGAATTGTTTCGGCTGCGTTGGGTGTCTTTGCCATGTCATTTGCTATTTTTAGCTGGCGTTATCTGGGTCAGGAATTCAGCCCGTGGATCATTACCCCCGTGGGTGTGATCATCGGCGGCGGCGTTTATTTTGCCGCGTTGTGGTTCATGCGTGTGCCTGAATTGCAATATATGGTGAATGGGGTTTTGAGAAGATTGAAGCGGAGTTAAAAAAGAAAGCTGCCAATTTTGAAATTTAGCCACCAAGACTCAAAGGCACGAAGCCACTAAGAAATCTTTGAGACTTTGCGCCTTGGTGACTTTGTGGTTTACGGCCAAACGATCCATTGTGTGATTGCGACCAGGAAGCCCAGCAAAATTCCACCGACTACTTCGAGCGGTGTATGACCGATGACTTCCTTTAATTCATTTTCATCCCACATGTGACCTTTTAATAATTCTTCAAAAAGCAGATTGATGCGCTCGGCGTGCATGCCGGCCTGTCTGCGTACGCCGGCCGCATCGTGGACAACGATCATCGTGATGGCAACCGCGATCCCAAACAGCGGATTATCAAAGCCGTGATACAGTCCCACCGCCATGGTTCCTGAGACCAACAGCGCCGAATGTGACGAGGGCATTCCGCCCGGTGCAAAGAACATGGCCCACATCCAACGGCGTGAACGCAAATATTCAGTGGGAATCTTTAAGGCCTGCGCCAACAGCCAACCGATCAACACGGCAATCAATACTTTATTTTGTAAGATCGCAGCCAGATTCATTCGGATTCTTCCTCGAAGGCGGTCATCGTCTCTCCGACCAGTTTCTGCACTTTGAGTTGAGCGGCTTCGAGTAAAGCGCCACAATGCATGACGAGGGACTGTCCCCGTTCAAATAGCTTCATCGAATCTTCAAGCGGATTCTGCTCCCCTTCCAGTGCTTCGACAAGGCTTTCGAGTTCGGTCATGGCTTGTTCGTAGGTTAGGGCTGAGGTTTCTAAGGTTTCTGAGGTTTTGGATGTTTTTGAGGTCTTTGCCATAATTGCTCCAAACTATTTACGATTTTTTCCGCTTCTCACTTTTTACTTCTTACTTTTTACTGTTCTCTTCTCACTTCAAACTCGCCGTCACTCACGCGGACTTTCATCTCGCCTTGTGCTTGTGATACCTGAGTCACGACTTTGCCATCTTCCTTGCGGGTGATGATAGCATATCCACGGGACAATATGCCCTCGGGATTCAAGGATTGCAAGCGTTTTGATATTCCATCTACGTGTCTGGCCTGTAATTGGATGCGGTGAGTCAGCGCAGAATATGCGCGGCGCGAAAGTTCATCGAGGGTTTGGGTGTCAGATTGGATGCGCCGTTCGGGGGAAACATATTTCATGCGCGATGCAAAAGCGGAGATCAATGCTTTTTGTTCAGCGAGCAGGCCCGAGATTAAGTCGGTGATGCGTGCAGCCTGATAATTAAGCTGTGAATACAAGTCATCCAATGTGATGCGGGTGGCAAGTTCAGCGGCGGCGGTGGGAGTCGGGGCACGCAAATCCGCGGCGAAATCTGAAAGGGTGAAATCAGTTTCGTGACCAACTCCGCAGATGATGGGTGCTTTTGAATCCGCAACGGCACGCACAACACGTTCATCATTGAAAGCCCACAGATCTTCAATCGAACCACCGCCGCGTGCCAGCAGGATCACATCAGGATTTTGAGAATTGAGCGATTGCAAGGCTTTGACAAGTGCGGGCGGAGCATCGACACCTTGCACAGGAGCAGGCGCGAGAATCACTTTTGTCAGCGGCAACCGGCGGCGGAGTGTGTTGAGCATGTCACGCAAGGCCGCCCCCGTGCCCGAGGTGACGATACCAACCACACGCGGAAATTCGGGGATGGGACGTTTGCGCTCGGGGTCAAAAAGTCCTTCGGCTTCAAGCGCGGCTTTCAACCGCAAGAATTCCTGATACAACGCGCCTTCGCCTTTGGGCTGAATCAGATTCACCGCAAGTTGATAGGTGCCCTGCGGCTCGTAAACTGTGATGCGCCCATGCGCTTCGACGGCCATGCCATCCTGTAAAGCGATGCGCAGCTTTGCTGCATCAGGTTTCCACATCATGCACTTAAGCGAAGCATTCTTATCTTTGAGCGTAAAATAAATGTGACCTGAAGCAGGCCGCGAAAGATTCGAAATCTCCCCTTCCACCCACACGTCCTGCAAGGTTGGGTCGTTCTCCAATTGCTTGCGAATATGGAATGTGAGTTGGGAAACCGTGAGATGAACGGATGAGAATAAGGTCGGTTGCATTTGGGTGAGGATAACTTAAAAAGGATGAATGGGGAAGGATGATGGAATGAGAAATAAGTAATGAGGGATTAGAAATTAAGGACTGGTTTGACTATAATTGTTTGTATGCTGGTTTTGTTTTGTGTTTTGAATATTAAATCATAAAAGGATGTGTAATGAAAAAGAGATGGGTCGAACCGGTCATACTTACAGGGGAACATGTAATTTTGGAGCCGCTTTCTCTGGAACATCTGGATGGAATCATTGAAGCCGTAAAAGACGGTGAACTTTGGAAATTGTGGTTTACCTCGGTTCCGTCACCTGAGACTGCGGAGACAACGATCAAGTCCGCTTTAGACTTGCGCGAGAACGCGGGCTGGATGCCGTTTATTGTGCGCGAGAAAGCAACCGGCAAAATTATCGGCAGCACCCGCTACTGCAACGTGGACGAAATCAATCAGCGGCTGGAGATCGGCTACACCTGGTATTCAGCCAGTTATCAACGGACAATCGTCAACACCGAATGTAAATATTTACTGTTATCTCACGCCTTCGAAAAACTGGATGCAATCGCCGTGGAATTCCGCACACATTGGCATAATCACAAATCCCGTGCGGCGATTGCCAGATTGGGCGCCAAACAGGATGGCGTGCTCAGAAATCACTCCAAATCTGCGGATGGGATTTACCGCGATACAGTTGTATTTTCCATTATCAATCTGGAATGGCCTGCGGTAAAACAATCTCTAAAATTTAAATTGAGCAGTTAAAGAGAATTGACCTCTTGCAAAAGTCCGTTTTTTTAACCACAACCCGCAGGACAAAGTCTCGACACCTCTGCGCCGCGCGGTGCGAGACTCAAAGGAAAAACTTAGTGACTTAGTGTCTCCCTGGCACCGCCCGCCAGGGCAGGTGTGGTGACTTTTGGGTTTACAACGCTTTACTTATACAAGAGGTCTAATGAAAAAAATTCTTTCCTCTTTCGTCTTTCATCCTTTATACTTCACCTTATGAATCATCTCTGGTCACCCTGGCGTATGACATACATTGAAAAACACGAAAAAGAATCCGGTTGTGTATTTTGCAATGCACAGGCCAAAGCGGACAGTGCCGAAAACCTGATCGCCTTCCGCGGAAAAAACGCGTATGTGATCCTCAACCGCTTCCCCTACACCAGCGGACATTTGATGGTCATCCCCTTCGCGCATGTTTCCAATCTCGAAGAATTGGATTCCAACACCCGCGCCGAAATGATGGAACTTGCTTCACGCTGTACCACGATCCTGCGAAAGACCTATCGCACAGAATCCTTCAACATGGGAATCAACATCGGCGAAGCGGCGGGCGCGGGCGTGCTGGGTCACGTCCACATTCATATTGTGCCGCGCTGGGCTGGCGATACGAATTTTATAACTACAACCGGCGAAACACGTGTGCTGCCTGAAGCATTGGAAGATACATACAAGCGTGTGCGCGAGGGATTTTTAGTCAACCACAAATGAAAAGGGATTTTTATTTCTCGCTGTGATCAAAGTAATTTCAATCAATCGGGGGATTTATATAATTCCAGCACGTATCGGAGGTATCCAAATTTTGACAAAAAAATATAGCGCAAAAATTCCGCTCATCCTGAGTCTCGGTTTATTCATATTACTCGGCTGCAATGCAGCAAGCGAAGCAACAACTCAACCCGCAGCACAATCGAACGCAACAGTCACAGCCGCGCAAACACTCGCGCCTGTCATCTCCCCCACACCGCAATCCATCTCCATGCCCGTATCTTTCGGCCCTGACCGTACAGATTTTCCAACGGGGTACAACCCGCTCAGCGCCCAGCTTGTTGAAGACAAAACTACTGCGCTTCCCCGCTTTGCTAATTTCAATTTCACACTTTCCGCCGGTCGCACGTCCGCAGGCCGGGCTTTCGTTTGCGCCGTGGGTCTTCGAGTTTTACATCACCGAAGGCGCTACGCGTTTTCTTTCTGTCTTTCACGGCGAATATCCGCAGCCTGAAATTCCCATCACGGGTGATTGTGAAATTCGCACGGGCGTCTTCGCGCAAACTTCAAATATTCTTGGCAATCAAGTCTGGCTTGATACAAACAAAAACGGACGGCAGGAATCTTACGAAAAAGGCGTCGGCGGAATCTGTGTCAACTTGTATGATGGTGCGGGGCAACTGATTGAGTCCACGACCACCGATAGCAACGGCTATTATGGATTTAATGTCAGCGCCGCGAAATATTCGGTTGAATTTATTTTGCCCGCATGGCTCAGTTTCACGAGTCAAAATATCGGGGATGAAAATGCCGATAGCGACGCCGACCCGTTATCAGGTCGAGCGGATGCGGATTTAAAATCCACGAATCTTTTTCTGGACGCGGGATTGATTCCGTCCGAGCAGTTGATCCCCACTCCAAATGAATCCACTAAAATGCCGATCGCACAAGTTGGTCCCGTCCGCTCGGGACGTTTGCTTTATGCCGACATTGCGGGCTTCTTTCAAAACGCGTGTTTGATCTACGCCTCAGCCTCAGCCGAAGTGTTGGAGAAAATTCCGCAATGCTCGTTTGTGACGCATGAAGATGACGGCGGCGGCTCAATGCTTCCGCTCGAACGCATGATCGCCATTTCAGATGACAACATGCGCAAATCAACAAATAACTTTAATTACACGAGCAATCTTTTCACCGAAGAAGCACCTGCAGGCGGTGTGCCCGTGCAGCAGATCAATGTATATGTAGCCTTGCTCAACCAATCAGGCTGGACGTATGATCCATTGATTGGCGCGTGGCAGCGATTTATCGATGACGCCGATAAAGCCACCGCCGGCCAATTGCACGCAGACACAGAC